>NZ_BCVP01000022.1 GCF_001591805.1 Neobacillus novalis NBRC 102450
ATAAAAATTTCAAAAAAATAATGGAAATTGATTTTATTCTGTTATATAATTGCCGTAATATAATAAAACTGTTGTATAACAAAATAAATACAAAATAAAAAGGTAAAGGAGAAGAGAGCATGATAAAAATCGACTCGATTGCACGTAGAATACTTGGTTGGAAGTTAAATAGATGGGATCGTTGGTATGATTATGAAAAGGGGGTTTTCATTCATGAGTCTGAATTTCAGCCAGAGCAAAACCTTGACCATGCAATGTTAATTGTTGATCGATTGGAACAATTAGGATTTACGTATACAATAAAAGGGTTTTCCAAGGTTTGCTTTAATGACATATGTTCTACTGGAGAGACGTTGGCACAAGCGATTACGAATGCTGCCTATTCCATTGTCGAACTAAGTTCAATTCCCGACCACACAAGAATATGGCAGAAATTATGTTAAAAAATAGTGCCAGGAACTATCCAGCTTTCGGATGTTCCTAGCACTTTTTTATTTTGCATAAAAGTTTTCTGTATAATAGGGTTGTGATTGTTCATTAAAGGCAACCCCTACTCCTAAATATTTATAGCCATCCCGCAATATATTTTCCCGGTGGCCAAGTGAGTTCATTAACCCTTCATGGGCAAAGATGCTGCTAAATTGTCCATAAGCCAGGTTTTCCCCAGCCAAATGAAAGATAATATGATCCTCTTTCATGCGATCAAATGGTGATTGTCCTTTACGGTTTGTGTGATCAAAATAATCATTGACTGCCATATCCGTGCTATGTTTTCGGGCTGTTTCTTTGACATGGTTATCCCATGTCAGGATTGGAAGCTGGTGTTCAACTCGAGAAGCATTCGTTAAATCGAATAACTGGTATTCAAATCCTTCTTTCAAAACCGGACTTGACTCGGTGTAAAGTTCATGTTTCTTTTGTTCCGTGTCTTTGTTGATTAATTGCATCGCTGTAACCGTATTGTTCTCGTGTTTATCGTAAAAAATAGTTACATAAACGCCATCAAGCAAGAACACATCATAGTCGCTATTTGACTGTAATTGATAGATCATCAACCCTTTTTGAATTTTAGTAAGTGGTTCCCCCAGTGCTGCGCGAACACTTTCTTTCGAGCTTCCTAACTTGATCCTATTGGCAGATGCAATTAAATCCTGGTTTGTGTAAAGGCCTGCTGCTTTATTTTTTTCATCATACATTACCATAAAAAAATCTCGGTAGTTGTCGTGGTAGGCATACCATTTAGCCCCATATTCATTTAGAGAAGCCCGGTTTGCCTGTCCTAAATTGTGTTCAATATTTTCTTTATTCTCACCAAGTTCAACATTATGAACAGAAAAGACTTGCCCGACTGGGGTTTTTAACGCTAATTTTTCTCTATCTTCCGTTTTTTCCTTTTGTAGTGGTTGCGGAAAATCTTTTAACCGAAGATCAAGCTGTCCCCACAATTGTTGAATTTTTTCGGATAAAGTATTGAAGGCTGCTAGAACCTCTGGGTTATCTTTGACATCATTTATTTTAGATTCAACTTGACCAATTGCCGATCCATAATCGGAGTTTTCTAACTTTTGTTTAATATAAGGTCCAGAAACATATAGTATTAATAATAATGCTAGGATTGAAAAAAAACGCATCATAACCGTTTCCTCCATTTCTATTAGAATTGTAACCAATCAAGTAAAAATGTATAAGCAATATGCTTATGATGATTTGAAAATGAACCGATGGAATCATATTTTTCGCGAAGAAAAGTGGTTTATTATATGATGAAGGTGAAAAGAGGAGTTTATTATACAAGGAATTAGGTGTACTATGCAAAAAATACTCATTATTGGAGCAGGAATTCTTGGTGCATCTGCGGCCTACCATCTTGCCAAACAAAATGCAGAGGTTATCTTAGTGGATCGTGAGGAACTAGGACAGGCAACAGATGCAGCAGCCGGGATTGTTTGCCCTTGGCTTTCGCAACGGCGCAATCAAGCATGGTACAGGTTAGCGAAAGGCGGGGCACGTTACTATCCGGAATTAATCGCTCAATTAGAAGCAAACGGAGAACAAGATACAGGTTATAAGCAGGTAGGGGCGATAAGCCTTCATACTGATATTGATAAACTAGAACAAATGGCGGAGCGAGCGCGAAAACGTCGGGAGGATGCACCTGAAATTGGTGAGATTAAGATTTTAACTCCTATGGAAACAAAAGGACTATTCCCTCCGTTATCTGAGGAATTTGGTTCGGTTTACATTAGCGGCGGTGCACGCGTAAATGGAAGGGCATTGTGTAAGGCATTGATTCGGTCTTCCATAAAGCTTGGGGTTACTTTTCTGAAGGGGAGTGCGTCCCTTGTTTTTAAAGAAAATCGTGTGATTGGAATTAAACTTGACGATAAAACGATATTTGCTGATCAGGTGATTGTTGCCGCAGGGGCATGGGCACATGAACTTCTCCAGCCCTTAGGTGTTGATTTTTTTATAAAACCGCAAAAAGCACAAATTGTCCATCTTCATTTGCCTGAAACAGATACGGGCGCTTGGCCAGTTGTCATGCCGCCCAATAACCAGTATTTGCTCGCACTTGACAATGGCCGTGTAATCGTTGGCTCCACACACGAAAACGAGGCTGGATTTGATCACCGCGTGACCGCAGGCGGAGTAAATGACATTTTAAGCAGAGGATTAGAAACAGCTCCCGGTTTAGCCAATAGTACCTTTGTTGAAACACGGGTAGGTTTCCGGCCGGTTGCCCCGGGCTTTCTTCCAGTGGCAGGAGCTTTGCCCCATTATGAAGGGATTTTCTTAGCAAATGGATTAGGAGCATCAGGATTAACAAGTGGACCTTATCTCGGTGCGGAACTAGCCAAGCTAGTGTTAGGAAGAGAAACAGAAATTGATTTAAGCAGCTATGATGTGGCTGGAGCACTAAGGGCCTAATGGGAACACTAGAATAAAAACCTTAAAAATATTCAAGCTGGTATAGTAGAATTAGAATAATGATCAAAAGGATGCAGATTCGAAGGGAGCGGGAATTATGAGCGGTAAAACTAGCTTACTAGATGCGTATAAACAAACAAAATATCAAGTGAATGGCCATGGCGCTAGAAATGTTCAGGTTCTAAAAGAGGTATTCAATGACTTGGATGGACATTTGGAAAGCGAGATGTATGGGAAGGGGAAAATCATCGAAGACTTTGAGGAAAAAATGGCCGCGTTTTTAGGGAAAGAGTCGGCAGAGTTTTTTCCGAGCGGGACGATGGCCCAGCAAATCGCCCTGCGCATTTGGTGTGACCAAAAAGGGATAAGAAAGGTAGCTTATCACCCGTTGAGCCATTTGGAGATCTATGAGGAAGATGGGTTAAAAGAATTGCATCAGATTGAATCCATTTTATTGGCAGATAAAAACAGAGTGATTGAATACGAGGACGTGGCGGGGATGGAGGAAGAAGTAGCCTGCCTTTTGCTGGAATTACCGCAACGGGAGATTGGCGGACAGCTCCCAGAATATAAAACGCTTGAAGATATTGCCGCTTATTGCAAGGACAAAGGTATCAAATTGCATTTGGACGGTGCACGGCTCTTTGAAATTCTGCCGTATTATGAAAAGTCGGCTGCGGAAGTTTGCAGCCTGTTTGATAGTGTTTATATTTCTTTTTACAAAGGAATCGGCGGGATTGCTGGGGCCATTCTTGCGGGTGATCAAGCCTTTACTGAGAAGTCGAAAGTATGGAAACGACGTCATGGGGGAGACTTAATCAGTCTTTATCCCTATTTCCTAAGCGCAGACTATTACTTTGAAAAACGGATTGGCAAAATGAAACAGTATTATGAAGGAGCCAAAGAACTCGCACAATTTTATAATCAATGTCAGGCTGTTTCAACCAAGCCACAGGTACCAGTCTCAAATATGTTTCATGTCCATTTTGATGCACCAAAAGAGGAAATGGAAAAGATTTTGGCAGAAATCTGCCAAGAATCGGGCATTGGTTTATCCAGCAATGTAAGAGAAGTAACCAATTCAACCAGTTTTTTCGAAGTTAGCGTTGGTGATTTGTATGCGAATCTTCCGCATGAACAATTAATCGAAGTGTTTAAACTGCTGGATAAGAAGATAAAAAAAGCGATAAAAGTGTCCGAAAGGTGAAAAGGATTTGGAGGTATAGCAATGCAAAAGCTGCATTCACTTTTTCATAAAAGGATTGGCATCCCAGAAAACGAAAAAATTACTTTTGAAAAAATAGCTGATATTCTTGAAAAGACCGCACAAACGATTCCATTCGAAAATTTAACGATTATTGAAAACAAAACACGTGATATCACAAAAGAAAACTTAACAAACAAAATATTGGAAAAAAATGAAGGGTGGACTTTGTTACGAATTAAATCCGCTGTTCTATTTCTACCTAATAGAAAATGGTTTTGACGCTGACTTAGTAACCGGGGTTGTTTTCAATCATGCTGCTCAAGACTATTCTAAACTTGGAAGAACGCATGTAACGATTCTTATGAATCACCAGGATCAAACGTATTTAATTGATACCGGCTTCGGAAGTAATTTGCCGTTAAAGCCTGTTCCTTTATCCGGTGAAACCATTGTATCTAATAATGGAGAATTTAGAATTAGGAAAGTAAATAATGAACATGGTGATTATATCTTGGAAATGAAATTGAAGCACAAAGATACAGATTGGAAAATCGGCTATGCTTTTGATTCCAAGAATCCTATTAAAGATGAAGTGAATTTGAATGAAATCCAAACGATTATCAAAGAACACCCAGAATCTTCATTTAACAAAAATCCATTAATGACCCGGCTGACCGAGAACGGAAATATCACCTTAACAAATTCCACATTTACACAATGGGCTGATGGAATGGTCTCAAAGGAGACAATTGATGAAGTGAAATTTAAAGAACTGGCAAAACATTATTTTGGGATGTAAAAAAATTTAATAAGAAAAAACGCCAAATCGTGCCAGGGACCAACAGAAATTGTGAGGTGCCTGGCACTTAATTTCTCATTCTCTAATTTTCTTTTCTTTATCCAATCTAGCAATTTTTTTTCGTAAAGGTATGACCAAAAATAGGAGAAGCAATACGGCGATTGAAAATGACACAATAGATAGATAGGTATTAATTGGTGGACGGCCAATAGAAGAGCCCAAATTGCCCAAAAACAAATTGAGCAGTCCCGCAAACATGTTTAATCCGATTACAAACCAGAACAATAACATGATTCGTTTATAGTGCCTTAATTTTGAATCATTGTCTGAGTAGATAGTAAATTCACCATCAGCCGCTTTTTTTCTGAAATAAACCCACCGATGATAAGAGGTAACAAGCTCAGCGCCCGTTTCCTCCATAAATTGAATATAATCCTGACTTTCTTGATGATTGATTGGGTGTTCAAGCAATTCAAGCCTGTAAATGTACTCACCCTTGGGAGCATCCTCAAAAACATATTTACAAAAGGAATATTGTGTTAAAGCTAGTCCGTTTGCTGCCATTTCATTTAAAAATTTTTCTTCCCTTTCAAAATCTACAAAGATTTTTCTCATCACACGCTTCATAACAATCCACCTCCAGTAATGTCATTGCCATTTTTCAGAAGTTCATTTAGCCGCAAAATCTCGAGCTTAATAGCCTCTTTTCCTACTTCAGTAATTAGATATTCCTTTTTACGCGATTTTTCTTCATTCGTGACTATTGGTTGTATCCAGTCTTTTTCCAGTAAGGTATTAATCGCCCCATACATAGTGCCAGCTCCCAGTGTGACACGTCCATTGCTTATTTCTTTAATGTTCTGCATGATACCATACCCATGCATCGGCCTATAAAGGGACAAAAGAATATAATAAACTGCTTCTGTCAGTGCACTGTGTTCCATATTTTCAGCCATTTCATCACCCCTAAACTATTACGTCTAACGATATATCGTTTACAGGTATATTATATCGGCTGCTGATATAAATATCAACATTTATTTCAATATTTTTTCAGTGAGCGTGTAACGGTTTTATACGGCGCTGATTGACAAGCAATTTGTTGAGAAGTTTGAAAAAATTTATTATAATCCATTCACATATTTTAACGTCCATCATATATTAACTTCTGTGTGAGAAATCTTAGGAAAGAAGGATGAATATGAATAACATTCAAATCAATATCACTGGGAAAAATGAGTACAAAGAGGGAGAAAGTGGATTTAAAATCATTGAATTTAATGTATCCGATCCAACCGAAAGTTTGTTTGCGGTAGTTACTCCTGTCAAAAAACAATAACAGAAAATATCGTCAACATGTGAAACTATCTTTTTTGGCAAGCTACATAGAAAGATGGTTTTATTTTTTCAAAACTTAAAAGGGGTCAGTCTCTCGGTTTTGCATGGGGACTGAGCCCTTTTCCTATAATGTTCATTGCTTCTGGTTATGATCGTGGGGTTTAGGTTTTGCAGTATATGGAAGGATATGGCGGAAAAGGTACGCATATCAGTGATATGTTCTCGAGTTGGGATGACATTCCTTTATATAGCAAAATACACTGTTTTTTCGGCTTTGTGGGACCTATAAATCAATGGTAAGATGAAACCTACGTAAAAGAACAATTCGCCATATGAAAAGAACTGAAAGGAATGATTTGTTATCGATCATTTACAATTAAGTTATACTAGCGAAATGGAAAAAGCTATGCATAGTGCTCATGGTGTAGGTTATGAAGAGTATATGAGACATCATTCAGTAAGAATGAGAGTCGAAAAGAGCCGTGAAAAGGATTATAATATGTGTCGCAGAATGGTTGCTGACCTAAACCTACTTGTTCATTATAATAATCGCATAACCTCTTGAATAAAAAGGTAATGAAGAGGGCTAGGGGGTCAGCCCCGGGTGAACCAAAGCTCTGACGCACCAGGGGACTGACCAATTGGTGGGAGCCAAGCACCGATTTTCCTTGTGAATTACTTATTCTTAAATACATCAAACCACATCCCCAATTTATTCCTCTATCTTTCTCCACTTTTTCCCCTCAAAACATCGTTTATTTATTCTTAATATTGCGAGCATGGTAAAACAAACAACAACCCGTCTTGAAAAAAACAAATGTCTGACATAAAAGAATGAACCATTTGATTCAGCCCATAATAAATAACGAAAAGGAGGCTGGCGTATGGATCAAAAGTATAGTACTGGCGATGATGCCACAGTGGAATTGAAGAAGGCACTTAGAAAAAGTCATCCTAAAAGCAACCCAAACATGAGTGAAGCAGAAATGAAGATGAAATTTCAAGGAAAGAAAAGCTAGGCTCAGGCCATCCATTCTATTAATTTGAGGTGAAATCAATGTCAGACAGAAATCCAATTGAGTTTACAGGGAAAGTTCTTGATCAAAGAAATAACCTTACGGGACCTGACGATTCAGGTAAGGCGTCATTTCCAGAACGCCCTAAACATGTAACTATTCAACAGCCCAATCGTAATAAGAGTAAATAGCTTGTTTGGTAAAATGAAATCAGATTTATTATTCATCAGAATAAATCAGTTTTGAAGAGGGGGAGGCAATAGCCTCCTTTTTTTTCATGATGCCGTAAGCAATTCGTTTGTTTGTACAATTAAAGATAGTTAGTTAAGATAATGATAGGATTTTAGGTGAGGGTTGAACGGAGCAATAGTTAATCATGTTGAATTAATTTTGCCTCGGGCAGCAAACCAGAAGATACATAAGTGGAGGGACTCTTAGTGGAAATAGGTATTAGCACATTTGTAGAGACAACACCGGATGTTAAAACCGGTGAGGTAATCAGCCATGCCCAACGAATACGGGAGGTTGTCAAGGAAATTGTATTAGCAGATCAAGTAGGTCTGGATATTTTTGGTGTGGGTGAGCACCATCGCGCAGATTATGCGGCATCTTCTCCTGCCATTGTGCTTGCTGCCGCGGCATCACAGACAAACAGGATTCGGCTAACAAGTGCCGTTACGGTGCTTTCTTCTGCCGATCCGGTACGGGTGTTTCAGGATTTTGCTACACTTGATGCCATCTCAAATGGACGTGCAGAAATCATGGCTGGCCGGGGTTCGTTTATTGAATCCTTTCCGCTGTTTGGCTATGATTTAAAGGACTATGATCAGTTATTCGACGAGAAGCTTGAGCTGCTGTTAAAAATACGGGAGTCCGAGAAAGTAACCTGGAAAGGCGGGCATCGGCCAGCCATTGACAATCTCGGTGTGTACCCAAGACCGGTTCAGAATCCTTTACCTGTCTGGATTGGCAGCGGTGGGAACCAGGATTCCGTTATCCGCGCAGGTCTCCTTGGACTACCGCTCGTTTTGGCGATTATTGGAGGCAGTCCATTGTATTTTGAGCCGCTTGTCCAACTTTATAAGAAGGCAGCCGCTCACGCGGGTCATGATCTATCGAAGTTGCCGGTTGCTTCGCATTCACATGGATTCATCGCAGAGAGTACCGAAGCAGCAGCTGAAATGTTTTTTCCATCAACCCAGCAGGCCATGAATAAATTAGGACGCGAGCGTGGATGGGGAAAGTATGACCGCTCAAGCTTCGATGCTGCGCGCGGCTTTGAAGGTGCATTGTATGTAGGTGACCCGAAAACGGTTGCTGAGAAAATCATTCATTTGCGCAAACATGTGGGGATTACACGCTTTATGCTCCATGTACCGGTGGGTACCATGCCTCATGATGATGTAATGAGAGCGATTGAATTGTTAGGAAAAGAGGTTGCTCCAATCGTTAGAGAAGAAATATCCAGATGGGAAGGGGATAGCGAAGTGGAATTGTAAAAACGACTGAGTAAATGAAGCAACGGTAATCGCAAGTATAAAGTGAGACAATTCGCAATGGAATTTGAGTTACTAAGTCAAGGACTAACCTGCCGGGGTTGGTCCTTTTTCTTTGTTTGGAGGAATTATCACCACAACCTACCTGTTCAATTTTCCGTCAAAACATTTCAAACAAACTGTGAACTTATCACTATAGCCATGTTAGTAAAGTGAAGAATGGAATATAGTGTAACTATAAAGAACAAATAAATTTGAAGGGCGGAAAACAATATGTTTAACAAATTTTTAAGAGAAAAGAAAAGTTCTGCTGCTATCTTAACAATCATTCGTTTATATCTTGGCTACTCTTGGTTTACTGCAGGTCTTCATAAATTAACTGGCGGCTTCGATGCTGCAGGATTTCTAAAAGGAGTAACCGCAAATCCCGTTAAAGGACCAGATGGTGCACTAGTTTATGGCTGGTATGTTGAATTCTTAAATAGCTTTGCTTTACCAAATGTGGATGTGTTCAACTTTATCGTCCCTTGGGGCGAAACGTTAATTGGCCTTGGACTTCTACTAGGATGCCTAACCACAGCTGCGATGTTCTTTGGGTTAGTAATGAACTTTTCATTCTTCATGGCTGGTACCGTATCTCACAACCCGACAGATATTTTCTTAGGCTTCATCATCCTCACAGCTGGATATAACGCAGGCAGAATCGGCTTAGACCGCTGGGTGGTTCCTTTCATCCGCAAAACAGCTAAGACCCATAATAGGGAAAATAAACTAGTGGCTTGACTTGTAGTTAAAAAAAGACGATTCGGACTCCGAATCGTCTTTTTTATAGTCAATCAGTGTATGCTGGTGCCTGACCCCCGGTGACGAAACCTTTAATGCTTAAATATTTCTCAAAATTAATAACCAACTTCGACCGATGCAACAACTATGTACATCAGATCATTTTTGTCACCCTTATCCTCGAGGACAATCCCGCTGGTTGTCATCATTCCACCATCCATTACTTCCACTGTAACTTTCCCATATGGCAAAGCTTCTTTTACAGCGTTAATATCAAGTTTTTCTTTATCACAAGGAACAGCAAGCTTCACGTTCACCCTCATATTATCTAAACTGTTTTCAGGGAGCACCGAACGAATACCTGGCATCGAATTATAGTGAATCGCATTTTTTACAGCACGAATTGCAGCAGACGTAATATCTTGACCATGCACATCTATCCCCATCCCGGTTTCAATAAACATTAATTTTTCCATAATTGATTCAACCTTCTTTCAATTTCTATTTCGACTCTATTTTATCGTATTTAATTATCTATGTTAAATAATCGAGATATGAGTATAGTGAGCTGAGGAAATGAAAAGGGTTGGACATGTTTTTGTGGGAGACAAAAAAGGTGTAAGTGCTCCATCTAACATTTTGGTAAAGTGTCAGACATCCTTTTAACTATTTCATAAACGAATAGGCATGGCAGAAAACGGAAATAAGGTCCCAGTCCCCCAGTGCTTTTACTTTGCAAAGTGGTGGGGGACTGGCCTTACTTAGTAGAAAAGAATTTATGAGATTCCTGAATATTTGTTTCGGTTTTCCAATATCGCTAATCGAATTAGCTTAACTTTTATTTCTTTACTTAAAGACAGCCATTCAGGTTTATTAATTTTCATAATCCATCCCTCCATTAACTTTTTAAGCGTTTAAAGAGAGCCATTAAATTTTTATTTTCCTACTATTCGTTTACCCAATTATTTCAAATTCATAAACCTATTATTCTTCTCTTTTTTCCTTTATTATTCTACATATTTTTCATTTCCATTTTATTATGAAATAGGTATGTGTAGTTATAATCATGAAAATGGTTAAAACCATCAAAGTTGTGGTAAACATCCAAAAAGATAGGAGATGAATCGAATGGGTGAACAAAAACAAAGTTATTATGTTAATATTCAATCTCACGCTATTCTCAGAGACCCTTTCGAAGGAGAATGGGATGTTAAAATTGAAGCAACAGAATCCCAACTAGCTGTTCTTGAACGACTTTTTGATCAAAACGACGAAACGGACTGGGAAAGCTTTTTTCGTGCACAATTTCCTTTTCTTGAATACCATCATCAGCCTCAAAATATGGAATATGACCGGCAAATGCAGCTGATCTATACCATGCTATTTTACCTAGGTGATGAAAAAACCCGTGCACATATTAGAGAAATGGGAATCTTAAATGAAGATAATGTAAACAATCGAGAGGACAGATTTTAAACTTGCGGCACCTTGAGATGAGAAATTGCAATTGGTTTATTTACCTACACAAAGGGTATTACCATTGCTATCACACATCGATAGGAGGTTCCCCAAGCATGGACAGTGAAAAATACCCTACTAAACTACCTGCACAAAGACAAAAGCAACAACCTAGAACCGAGAAGGAAATGACGCCAGCACCTGAGACAATAAATGCAGAATACAAAGGGAGCGGCAAACTAAAGGGCAAGAACGTGATTATAACCGGCGGTGATAGTGGAATAGGACGAGCTGTATCAATTGCATTTGCCAAAGAAGGAGCCAATATAGCGATTGTTTACTTAAATGAAAGTGGTGATGCGGAAGAAACGAAACACTTGGTCGAGGAAGAATGTGTGAAATGCCTGTTATTGACTGGTGATATTGGTGATGAAACGTTTTGTCAGGAAGCTATTCAACAAACTGTCGATGAATTTGGCGGGCTTGATATACTGGTGAATAATGCTGGTGAACAACACCCTCAAGAAAGCATCCTTGACATTTCCACGGAGCAGCTGGAGCAAACCTTCCGAACTAATATTTTCTCGATGTTCCATCTAACAAAAGCCGCTTTACCGCATCTTAAGGAAGGCAGTCCATCATTAATACATCATCGATTACAGCCTATAAAGGTAATCCAAAGTTAATCGACTATTCTTCCACAAAAGGTGCCATCACGTCCTTTACCCGCTCGCTTGCAATTCAATTGGTAGAGAAGGGAATCAGGGTTAATGGAGTCGCTCCTGGACCTATTTGGACACCACTTATTCCCTCTACTTTTTCGGAAGAAGAAGTAAGTGAATTTGGGCAAAATTCCCCAATGAAGCGGCCAGGACAGCCGGAAGAACTCGCGCCTGCTTATGTGTATCTCGCATCCAATATAGATTCCTCCTATGTAACTGGACAAATTCTGCATGTTAATGGCGGAACCATCGTAAATGGATAAATTCATTGGTATCTGCCACTTTTTTATGGATTTGCGATTTATTGATTAGAAGGTAAAAAAATCCAAATCGGGAAAAAACCACATGAATGTGGTTTTTTTTGTCAGCATTCCGGCCACATTTTACAAGTTTTTCTCAAATTCCTCTTCAACCATTTGGTCTAGTCGTTCAATCATTTTTATAGCCTTCTCTTTCTCTATTTTACGATAATGATGTTTGCCCCCTTGTTCCTCGTCAAACTCATCTGCTAATTTGACAATTTCTTGTAACGGTGTTCTTTTGATATACCCTTTTGGCATATAAGAATCGGTATGAAATAAAATGGCTAGCGCAATTTCTTTAGCGATTATTGGATTTTCTCCTAGTCTAATCAACAATTTATGAGCTCTTTCAGCACCTTTTATCGCATGAATATCATTCTTTTTATATAAATCATAATCCCATTTTCCATTTCGATACCAAGTATAATGACCCATATCGTGCAGCAGGGCGGCTTTTGTTGCCAAGTCAACAGATACGTTGTCTTTTTTTGCTAATTTGAAAGCGTGGTAGGCACATGCGATGGCATGAGCAATTCCAGAACGACTCAGATATTTTTCCGCTATACGATGATTGAAAATTTGAATCAATGTTACGTGTCTCATGTTTATCACCCTTATAAAAATTATTATTTTGTATTATAAAACAGTTCGTGTTGTTTTGAAACAAAGGATAATATTTTAGGAAAAAAAGGTCGATAGAAAATGTAACAAAGTGTACCTTTGTTTTTGAAACAATAGACTTTCAATATTATATAGTTGAACAAAAAAAGTGCATTCATCCAGAAACGGATAATTGCACCTTTTTATATAACCGTGTTCAGCTTAGCCGTTATTTCCTTTTTTTCATCGATGCTGATCGACAAGAATTTGATTCCCGTCTGGATCTTCAATGACAAAATGTGCTGGTCCCTCATTTGTTTCAGCTGCTGCAGTCAGCATGTTTATTCCTTCAGCCATAAGTTGTTTTTGAATGTCTCGAATGTCCGTAAACGATTCAAGATTCTCGGCATTTTCATTCCATCCTGGATTAAAGGTCAGAATGTTCTTTTCAAACATTCCTTGGAATAGCCCAATGATGGAACTTTCATTCTTCATAATAAGCCAATTTTGACTAATGTCACCACCAAAAGCCTTAAATCCTAGTTTTTCGTAGAATGACTTGGATAGTTGAATGTCTTTTACGTTTAAACTTACAGAAAAAGCACCTAGGTCCATATTTTCTCCCACTTTTTATACCTCTAAGATCTGGGCTAATTTCGCTTGATCAAATCCTAGGATAATTTCTTCACTATCTTCGTCTTTGATAATGGTTGCCGGCGTAGCAGCCGCCCCTAGTTCAATAAGTTCTTGCAAATATTGATCGTCTTTACGTATGTCTCTTTCTTCAAACTCAATCCCATTTTCTTTTAACCAAAGTTTTTCCGCATGACAAGGCGGACACGTCTCTTGAGAATAAATAATCACTTTTTTCATTTAATTACCTCCACTTCATTAATGTTATTGTACAATGAATTCTGTTTTCATGGGAACAATTATATACTTTAGATTAATATTCATAGAAGTGACCTTCCTTACAAGTAAAAGCCATTGGTCCCTATTTCCTTTTTGGCAAGGAGATAGATGTCAGGTTAAAATCCTTGTTATCTGCAAACTTTTTCCCTTAAAATAGATGAGGAAGTCAGGGAAACAAGAGTAAGAAGGTGAAAGAATTGCAAAGAAAGATTGGTTTTATATATGAATTAATTTTAGCAGGAATAATTATTTTTTCTTTAATGATTGATTTACCCAAACGAGAAGATTTTGTTTTAGGCTGGATTGTGTGGGGGCTTTTTGCCGCTGATTATGTGATTCGGCTTTTCTTAAGCAAGCAAAAATGGGAATTTGTCAAAAGTCATCCAATCGAGCTCCTTGCACTTATCCCTTTCGATCATCTATTTAGAACCATCCGTTTAATCCGATTAATTCGCTTAGTTAGGCTTATCCTTGTGGTAAAAAGAAATAATTCAATTTTAGATCTATTAATTGAAAAATATCGCTTAGATAAATTATTTGTTACAGTTATTGCTTTATTATTTATAACTGCGATTCCTATGACTTGGATTGAACCCAATTTTCATAGCTATGGAGATGCTTTATGGTGGACAGTGGTAACGACAACTACCGTTGGCTATGGAGATTTATTTCCTGAAACAGCTGTCGGGCGAATAATTGCGAGTGTACTTATGTTCGTTGGGATTGGGTTAATCGGGGTTGTAACCGGAACGGTAGCTTCGATTTTTTCTAATAAAAAAGGGGACCTGCCTGATCAATTGAAATACGTAAGGGATAAGATTGATGATTATCCATCTCTTACAGAACCAGAAATTCTCGTCATGATTGAACAATTAAAGGCTTATCAGAAGGAACAGAGCAAAGAATGAAACCAGACTGCCTTTAATTTGTTTTTATTTTTTTCAAGTACATCATATATCAAAGCATGACAAAATTCGAAATAAACCGAAATATTGCTCGCTGCCATTTTAATGCGAGGTTTTCCTATTAATTCTGGTAAAATTAATAGAAACCAAACAAGAAAGGACAATACGCATGTCATTTTTAGAAAAAATTAAGCCACACTTACTTAGCGATGATATTTTTATCCAAGAAACTGTTCTTCGTGCAATCCACGATTATCCAAACCTTCCGGAAGAATGGACTATCCAATTGTTGAAGAAAGCGTTTGACGACAAAGAAGAGCAATCATCATCCATATTCATTTACATAGACAACGAAACCATGAATCAAGAAGCACTAGAAATGCTAATCGAAAATACTCCAAAGCTGGATCCAACAAAGGTACATCTCCTATTTAGACTAGTTAACAATGTAGATCCGGAACTTGCGTGGCAATTTAAAGAATCCCTTGAAGGTTTTATTCGCGAGGAAACCTGGGAGTTATATGAGCTGATCGTAAACGGAACGGAAGAAGCCGTAAAAGGGGAATATGAAAAATACCTAAACCAACTTGAAAGCCTTCAATATTACGAGTATGCTCCATACTCAAAAGCGAAGAAACTAGCCAAGAGTATCGTCAAAAATGGATGGATTTCTGCTAATGAAATTGACAAAATCATTCAAGACGAATTAAAAGATCAATGGTTTTCCTATCGGGGTATTCTGGCGATTTACATGATTGGTTTATTAAAAATGGATAACTATATCCCTACTTTGGCTAGCTTGTTGGTACGAGATGAGGATATTTTATTGGAAGAGGCAGCCGCGGCGCTAATTGCTTTTCAAAATGATGATGTTGTTGAGGCGGTAGCACCTTATTTAAAGAAACGAGATTCTGTGATTTTTGCTACTTCTGTTGCCGAAAACATTAAATCTGACCTAGCTGTTAAGTATTTACGAGAGGCCTACCATGCTACAGAAGATATAGACGATCAGGACATTATTGTCGAAGCACTCTGTTATCAGCTTTCAAGCGAAGCATTGCCGGAAATATCCGACCATATGAAAAAGGGTCATGTGTCACAAATTGTTGATCTAGAACAGACTGCTTATGGATGCTATTCCATTCTAGGTGAGCACCACCTGGACATGGAGAGCTGGAAGAGAGAAGCATTTCAGCGGAAGATGCACTCTCGCAAGGCAAGTGAGCAAGGAAGCCTTCTCCAAAGCCTCCCCGTTCGAAACGAGAATAAAGTGGGCCGAAATGACCCCTGCCCGTGCGGAAGCGGTAAGAAATATAAGAAATGCTGCGGGAAATAGAAAATAAAGTGCCCGGCATTTCTTCTTCATACAGATTCCCTTGAATAGAACCTGCTATTGCATGGACCGTGTGGTGTTACTAGCATCAGCGGTCTTTTTTAATGGCTGTTTTCGTAACTTTTGTTGTTTCTCACAAAAAAAGAGGTACTTATGGGTAAAATTACACATTGGTAGCAATTTCATACGATTTATCTGCGGAAAATTAACGTTTATCTGCGATACTGAGTTATATATCTGTGATTCATAGCATTATATCTGCGAAGCTTTAAAAGGAGGGATGCAGGGACTGAACACTTGTCCCAATTACTATCAAATGATTACGGGACAAGTGGCCTGTCCCATGGCTTTCCCCGATGGGTGAATTTTGCGAAGTGGAAAGTAAAAAGTTCAAAATGGGCAATTTTCTTTGCCGTGAATTGGTCAAATTAGTCTTGTTCAATTTTCCGTCAAAACATTTCAAACAAACTGTGAACTTATCACTATAGCCATGTTAGTAAAGTGAAGAATGGAATATAGTGTAACTATAAAGAACAAATAAATTTGAAGGGCGGAAAACAATATGTTTAACAAATTTTTAAGAGAAAAGAAAAGCTCTGCTGCTATCTTAACAATCATTCGTTTATATCTTGGCTATTCTTGGTTTACTGCAGGTCTTCATAAATTAACTGGCGGTTTTGATGCTGCAGGGTTTCTAAAAGGAGTAACCGCAAATCCCGTTAAAGGACCAGATGGTGCTTTAGTTTATGGCTGGTATGTTGAATTCTTAAATAGCTTTGCTTTACCAAACGTGGATGTGTTCAACTTTATCGTCCCTTGGGGCGAAACGTTAATTGGCCTAGGACTTCTACTAGGATGCCTAACTACAGCAGCGATGTTCTTTGGCTTAGTAATGAACTTTTCATTCTTCATGGCCGGTACCGTCTCTCACAACCCAACAGATATTTTCTTAGGCTTCATCATCCTCACTGCTGGATATAACGCAGGCAGAATCGGCCTAGACCGCTGGGTGGTTCCTTTCATCCGCAAAACGGCTAAGACCAATAATAGGGAAAATAAAGTAGTGGCTTAAATTGTAGTAAAAAAAGACGATTCGGACTCCGAATCGTCTTTTTTATAATCACTCAGTGAACAGAAATTTGGACAGTATATTAGTTTACGAATTGGAACGACCGTTACCTTGTTTGCCGGAGTAACGGAACCCATTCTTTCCTGGCGCGTTTTCTCCTATATACATATGATAATCAAACCAAAACTTTGCAATTGACAAAATTAACTGTAACGATTAATATTACAGTATGGCAACTGTAATATTTTTTATTACATTTAAATATACTTGGCAAAAATACACTAAGGAGTGTGTAAAAGTATGGTGACTGTGTATACGACATCGAGTTGTGCTTCATGCCGAAAAGCAAAAGCTTGGCTTGAAGAGCATCAAATTGACTTTATGGAAAGAAACATAGTATCTCATCCCCTTACAGTCGATGAGATTAAATCGATTCTTCGCTTGACAGAAGAGGGGACCAGCGAAATTATTTCATCAAATTCAAAGGCGTTCCAAGAATTAAACGTAAATATTGAATCTCTACCGCTTAATGAATTGTATAAATTAATAATGGAGCATCCCAAAATGATGCGCCGGCCAATTATCCTGGACGAAAAAAGATTACAAGTTGGATATAACGAGGACGAAATTCGTAGTTTTCTGCCCCGTAAAATTCGAAACTATTTGTACACCGAATTGCAAAAAGCGGCCAATTAAAATGAAAAAATAAGGGCAAAATAATTAGTCTATACAGTTAAAACTAAAACCTTAATATATTTAATTTATTTATGATATTTAAAAGGAGGGAAACCTGATGATTGAAGTATTTGTGACAGTGAATTATAAAGATCGAAATTACCATACCAATGTGATCGTGAAAAAAGAGATGACATGGGAAAAAATTAAACGGATAGCAGAAAAGCAAGTCAAAAAACAATGGGAAATTTAAATAAAGCGGCTTTGCTACGGACTTAGAAAAGCTAAGTGCTTGACTAGCTAATCTGTAATGATTAGTATTACAGTACGTTATTAATTTTAAAAAAGAAGCAGACAATAAACGTAATAGTAAAAAAAATGAGAAGTTTATTGCTTAGGAGGCAATCGCATGAATAGTGATTTTACCCTTGCCATTCATAGTTTAACTTTTCTTGCGCTACAGCCGGACCGCATGTCAACTAGCGATGCAATTTCGGAAAGTGCTGGCGTCCATCCGGTACGCATTCGAAAAGTGCTAAGTTTGTTAAAAAAACATGGATTTATTAAATCAAAAGAGGGAACTGGCGGCGGATTTATTTTTGCGCTAGATCTATGTGAAGTGAATCTTTGGGATATATATAAGATAACCTCAGAAGGTGCACTGCAGCCCAAGTGTCCTGAATCCAATGAAAAGTGTATTGTCGGGGCAAATATGCAAAGAGTCCTATGCAGCATTTTTTTAGGTGTGGAAGAACATATGGGAGAATATTTAAAGGATTATACCATCAAAGAAGTTGTTGATCTTGTTAATAAGCGGCAGTGACCGGATATAGGACTGCAGACTTCTTTAAATAAAATGTAATAAAAAAAATTACAGATTAATGAGAGCTGGCATATTCTAAGATGAAACAAAAAAATGAAGAAGGTGAAAAAACGATGTTCTCCAACGAACATACGATTTTAAAAACAGGTGATTGGATTAAGGCAGAATCACGGAATGGCGAATTAATAATCGGTTATATTGAATCACTTTCTAGTATTGAAGGAGTAGTGAAGGTTACTGTTGTTACAAGTGACAATAATCAAACGATTGGCAAAACCATACCTATTTTAAGTAAACGGGTGAAAAAGCTGCCTGTTTCCAATGTAACCAACAAGACACAAATTGAATTTCTCCTGGACTTGGCATTAGCAACAGGGGATAAGGAATGGTTTTTGGCGCTTTCTTCGGAGTTAAACGCGATGAAGCAGCTTGTTAATGGAGTCCGTTAAAACTGCAAAATGAAATGCTGGTGCCTGACACCCGGTACGGTAATGCTTTAATGTACCGGGGGTCAGGCACCGAACTTCCCATTTGAAATCATTTCCATAAATAAAGTCTCATTGTAGGATTCTGCGCTAACATTTCTGTTCTTTTCATGTATAGTTAAGGTAGAAAAGAAAAAGGCAGATCGAATAGTAACGGCTTTTATTATGGGAGTGGAGGATATCGATGAGAAGAATGATTTTGTCGACAGAGAGTGGTGCAGATTTACCAAAAGATTTAGCGGACAAACATAATGTTCAAGTGGTCCCGATGCACGTCATCATGGATGGCCAGGATTTTTTAGATGGTTCGTTACCCGTAACGGATATTTATGACTATTATGAGCGGACTAAAAAAATACCGTCTACAACGTCCACAAATTCCCATGAATATCATGAATTTTTCACGAAAATAAAAAAGGATTACCCTGATTGTATCATTATACATATTGGTTATACGTCAAAGGCATCTTCTTCCTTCCAAAATGCGATCATCGCATCGGAAGAAATGGACGATATTTTTTTAATTGACGCTTTAAACGTGACAGGGGGTTTAACTGCTATTGTGATGTATGCAGTTACCTTGTTAGAGAAAGAGCCAACGATTGCACCTGCAAGTTTAGTAGAGAAGATTGAATCTATCGTTCCTAAATCAAGACTGGCTTTTGTTCCCGGAAGCTTAGAATTTTTAAGAGCAGGGGGCCGAGTAAGTAATCTAGCTTATCTCGGAGGGGCATTGTTAAAAATAAAGCCGCGCATTGAATTAATCGAAGGAAATCTTGTTTCAACCAAAAAATATCGTGGAAAAATGGATGGAATTTCAGAAAAACTAATGCGAGATTATTTAAATCAATACAATATTGATAGAGAACAACTATACCTCCTATACTCAATCGGACTTGATGAAAGGATTAAGCAACGGATGGATGAAATGGCAAAAGAAGCTGGTTTCAAAAATGTAAAATGGATGCAGGCTGGGGCTATGATATCTACACACGCTGGACCTGGCGGCTTCGGAATAGCTGGCTTGGAAGTTTAGGAAGGATCAAGACCGATAAAAAAGGCTGGCTCTTGAATCTTGCCTGCCCACTGGTGAGGTAATACTCTAATGCAGCGGGGGATTTCCTTCACAAGAATCGGAGTGCCAGGCACCATCCATATACCGGATGGTACCTGGCACTTTTTCTCGTTTATTTTGCCAGCGAATTGGAAAACTAAATAGAACGTATTTAATGGATGGGGTGTAACAGATGACGATTGTACGTCTCGGTTATGTGGCGATGAGCATGGAATTAAAGAATGCGTCTCCCTCACAAACCATGACTTTTGCTCAATTTCAAAAAATTGATGACCGGGAAGCCGCCATTCGCAAACTTGAACGTATAGCGCAATCAAATCTCCATAATACACTAAGGATTTTAAAGCACAATGCTGCATCCGACATCCATTTTTATCGATTAACTTCCCGTCTTATCCCGTTAGCGAATCATGAAGAACTTCTTGATTGGAAGTATATCGAGCCGCTCCACTCCCACCTATGTGAGATTGGCGATTTTGTCCATAAAAACAAGATGAGAGTTGATTTTCACCCAGATCATTTTGTCCTGATTAATTCCCCAAAGAAAGATATTTTAAAAAATTCCATCCAAACGTTAAAACTTCATTATTTATTACTGAAGGGGATGGGGATTGACCCAGCTCATCGATGTGTTATGCATGTAGGCGGCAATTATAAGGAGACGGAGAAATCACTGGAGCGTTTTGTTGATAACTGGATGGTCGTTCCGAGGTCGCTCCAAAACATGATTATGCTTGAAAATGATGATACTTCGTTTACCATGGAGGAAACACTCTATTTATGTGAAAAATTAGATATTCCGCTCGTATTTGATTACCATCATCACCTTGCCCATCATCAAAATATCGATTGGGAAAGTAACTGGAATCGAGTGCTTGAAACGTGGAGGCACTCCCAACTCCCTATAAAAATGCATATTTCAAGCCCTAAAAGTGAAAAGGCTTTTCGCCATCATTCAGACTATGTGGACAGTGATATGTTTTTCAAATTTCTACAAGTGATTAATGGCAGCATCCCGCAAATTGATTGTATGATTGAGGCGAAAAGAAAAGATGAAGCACTTTTTAAATTGATGGAACAGATTCGATCAAGGGAAGATGTTGAAATCATTGATGGTTCTTCATTTTATTTAAGGTGATACTCTTAGGTATTCCTTTTAATGTTTTATATATGAGCAATAGAATAGGATTTCTCAAGGGTGGTCGGCACATTCCCAGCAGAAAGGGGGTGATGCTGAATGACAGTTTTTGAAACACTCATGATTACGATTGCATTTGCAAGCCAGATCGAAGCCATCCTGCCAATTAACCATAAAAATCAAGGCTTTTTGAAGTCAATCTTGTAATGGTATGTTCAACCTTTTTATCAAACCTTTTGGGTCAGTCCCCCGGTAAACTAAAGCTTTAAGGCACCGGTGGACTGACTCCAATGTCATTGATGATAAAGTTTGCCTTTGTTTTTGAAAAAATAGCACTTTCGGTATAATAAAAGGAAACAAGACCAGAGATGAGGGTAATCAGATGATGATTGTTATTGAAAATGATTGGTTGAAGGTGGAAATTAGTCCCAATGGGGCGGAAGTTCGCAAAGTGCAGCATAAGAAAAATGGATTGGACTATATGTGGACGGGAGATACTGCCTATTGGGGACGTGTCTCACCAGTGTTATTTCCGATTGTAGGACGTTTAAAGGAAGACGGCTATCAACTAGAGGGTAAGACCTACGAAATGTCACAACATGGATTTTTACGTGATGTGGAATTTGAGGTGGCTGCGCAGAATTCAACCGAGGTTTCCTTTCGTTTCAGGTCTGGCAGCAGTTACCTTCATGTTTATCCTTACGAGTTTAAAGCGATTATTCGTTATACCCTAATGGAGGACAATCTTATTGTTGGTTGGGAAATCGAAAATGAAACCAAGGAAGAGATGTTTTTTTCCATTGGTGCCCATCCCGCATTTAGAATTCCACTATTAGAAAATGAAACTGAGGAGAACTATAATTTGCACTTTATTCCGGCTGCAAACAAGAATGTGAGGGAATATGAGATAGAGAATTCTCTGATTCGCGAGAAAGGAGTAGTCAATGACTTATCATCGATTCCACTCAATGACTCCCTATTTGCGCATGATGCACTTATTTATAGCAATATTGATCAAGTTACACTGTCATCGAATAAGTCGAATCACGGTGTAGAAGTAAGGTTCGATGGATTTCCGTTTGTTGGAATTTGGTCGAAATACACAGATGGTAAAATGGCTCCGTTTGTTTGCATCGAACCGTGGTACGGTATTGCTGATACATACAATACAAATGGAAACTTGAAAGAGAAATTTGGAATCAATAAGATTGAACCAAAAGAAGCATTCAGGACAGAGTATATAATGAAGTTTATCTGAGACAGAATATTGGTGCCTGACCCCCGGTGCGGTAATGCTTTAATGCACCGGGGATCAGCACCAAACTTGCTATTTATCTTTCCGTTTCAGCATGACGAAAGTCGTTCCCGACGGCATAGACTTCATACCATTGATATGTAGGCGATTTAAACCACTCGTGCATTGACAAATAGACCAAGTATCCATCATTGCCCTCAGCGTCAAGGAATGACTTAAATATTTTGACCGTTCCAAAACCAAACGTTCGATCCAAATATCCCAGTATTCCATCTCTGACAATTGATTTTTTCTCTTCCTTCTCCGTTTTATATTGATCCATGAGCCCGGTAATAAACATGCTCAACAAGACCAAAGTAATCGCGATTAAAACAAAAATTAACAATTGGAACATAAAAAACACGACCTCCTTTATTAGTTAAAATTCAAACAGATAATTATGTATGACAGCAAATTCGATAACTTCTACTAAACTAGGACAATCACCTCCGCCACTTATATAGACTGAATTCTTTAAAATTGTACCTCCAATAGACAGGCTAAGGTGTGATGTAAATTATAATTGCATTCATTTGGCGGTTAAATTGAAAAAGTGTAACAAAACTTTCGAAATTTAAAACGCGGGGACAGAAAATGGCCATTGCCTAGCATCAGGGGTCAGGCACCAAACTTTTGAGTATTGCATTATCAGAGATTATGGAATAATCGTCTTAATCCTTGGAGGCACCCTGTTCGTTGGGCAAAGAGTAAGAAAAAGGGATTGCACCGGGGGTCAGGCACCAACTTTCTAGGGATATAAATCGGACCACAAAAGAAGAGTATTAAAAAGGGGAGTGGAGGGTGGATGTAGAATAAGTTAAGGGAATAAATTTCTTGGTAGAGAGGTCATATTAATTCTGAACTAGAATTATTAAAAAATATGTAAACTGGGAGGCGGTTTCTTTGGAAGAAAAAGATCTTTGGATGGGGAAGCCATTTTTCTTTGGTTTTCCGTCTTTTACGAAATATCGGATAACAAATCAAAGGCTTATTATTGAAAAAGGAGTTTTCACCAAAATTACCAATGAAATTGAATTATTCCGGGTTCGTGATATTCAAGTGAAACGAAATTTGGTAGAGAGAATCTTTGGATTCGGGGATATTACGGTTTTGTCCACTGATCATATGAATAGCGTTATTCTGCTTAAAAATATTAAAAAATCAGTTGAAGTGAAAGACATTATTCGTAATGCTGTTATGGAGCAACGAAATATTCAAAGACTTGAGATTGATGATATCCATCAGTAATAAGTTTCTTTTTCACTGCAAGCTCTTAAAGCCTGCAGTAATATCAATCTCAAAGGATTAATAAACATAGAGACAATTAAAAAGTACCCAATAAAAGAGTAACAGGTCCCGTTCCCTATCGCAAAATGTAAATTTGCAACCCAAAATGTAAGGTAAAGTGCACATCAAAAAGCACCGCAATTGCATAACGGGTTCCGTTTCCTATCACAAACATTAAAAATGTAAGTTAAATTGAGTGCCAATTTGCATATGAAATTGTCACTAATTTTTTACTGGTGTAGAGCCATCAGTACGGAATTCACATTAAAATTTTTATGGGAAAATGCACCCTAAATTGTAGGGGTACAACAGCCATTGTACCCCTACAATTTTACCTTCAATTTGATATACAAATAGTCTTACAGAAAATGCTTAGAAGGCACGTTATAATTGGATATATATATGTTAAGATTAAATAAAGTTTGTGAAAAAATGTACTCACGCTAATGGGGCAGGTTAGTTGAACAACAAAGGGATAAAGGTGCAATGTTTTTTTACAAAATGGTTTAGAGAAAGGTGCGTTTCAGGTGGAAACTTACTCAATATCAAATTACAAGGGACTAGCGGACCTAGATTCACTCCCAACCCTGGTTAACAATAAATCTTTGCTCATTTACATCACCCCCAATCTAATGAATATAACTCCATTATTCCGAAATTAATTCCAGTTACACTTACTATGAGGTGCTAGGTATTTGGGGTATTTTGGATTACTTTTAGGATGAATCTTACATGATGCAGAAATTAGATAGTAAAGTCCTTAATATAACTGATACACAACGAGCATCTATAGACAATTACTTATAAGATAGTGTGTAAAATTAAAAAGCACCCTCAAAAGGATGCTTATGCTTTATTCCTATTGGAAAGTCTATGCCGATTTAATGAAATTTGTTAATGGACAGATTGGACCGGGTTATAGAATAATTATATTCTTAACAGGCTGTTGATCTGACCTTAATTCTTACACTTTCATGGCTGCTAGTGGTGGCAATGTTTTTTTATTGTTATCGGTTATATGGTTCCAGAAATATTAAGTTTATGTTGTTTAATGTCTGCGTTATAATTAAAGTATGTTGTCATAATTTTTGTAAGATTGTCAGAAATGTTCTTTAAGCTAAAAACATAGTTGTAAAAGATTTGCCTAACCTTGGGATTATACATATTAACGAAAATACACCAATTAGAGGAGATGAAATTATTGTCAATAGAAACGTTATCGAAAAACACAGTGGAAGTTTTTAGTGCTATTATTAGGGAGCCCAATTGGGATAAAATGGAGCTGTTAGAAGGGATTAAAAAGATTTTATTACAAGCAAGAGACAGTGTGGATTCTCCTGAAGCGTACTTAGAGTCACTTTTGGTAAATGTTACCCTTCAATATGCCTATACCAATACTGCCATATCTTTCTTAATGCAGTGTATTGAAGAAGAGAAGTTTCTCTTGTATGAAAGCTTCCAATCAATCATGGCAAATGTTCCTCAACAAGTGAAAGATTCTAATTTCATAGCCGAAAACATGCCTAGGTTAAAGGAGCTAGTATATAAAGGCTCAACCATTGAAGAGCAAGTAGCCAATGCAGAAAGTGTTTATTTCCATACCAAGCTAGTAAACGATTTATTGATTGGATTTATCGGGATATTCCTGGAAACGAATAATAGGGAGCATATGGAGAGTTACTTGGAATATTCCTCAAAAGTAGTTGTTGATGCCGTAATGCACTTTTGCCAAACTTATTCTAATCATATTTTAGAAGAGATAAACTCGATGAATTCGACTAAATAGAAAGTTCCTGGTCCTGAAAGTCTATGTAAATCTAAGCTCCTCCAAACACAAGGTCTTGTTTGAGCCAGTGAACAAGCTACACGAGCGAGTAATAAGCAGTTAGTAAACTTAATATGTAATTACTTTCTTATCAAACTGTTTCGCTTCCACTGAAGCAATTAACGCCGCTTTTCAGCGGCGTTTCTGCGTGATTATGAAGTTGATTAATAATCTTTTAGATTTAGGAAATTCCGGTTGCGCATAAATAGTCGTTTATAATGCTTCGTTGGTGTCAACAGAGTTTCCAGAACCATACTAACTAAGAAGTAAATGTAAGTTTGTGAACATTTGTACTTAAACTATAGGGTGCAATAGTTGAACATAGACTTACGTTGGGATTGAATTTGACTGTGTTAAATAAACGTATCTTAGGAGAAGAAAAATGAATTACGAAGAAATTGAAATTAAAAAGAATGAGGAATATTTTCAATTAATTGATACTGGAGTAATAGAAAACGTGATTCGAGGATTGCTTGGTCAAGCACATTACGGTGAGGGATTTCGATTAATTCAGGATATATTAGTGAAATTTAGTAACAGTGAAAATGAAAATATTCGTGGCATAGCCATTCTTTGCTTCGGACATCTTGCAAGGAGATATGGGAAATTGACAAGACTCTCGTTTTACCAATCGTAAATAAAGGACTTGAGGACAAAAGTAGTTATGTCCAAGGTCATTCGAATTTGGCATTAGATGATATTAATTTCTTTGTAAAATAAACGAACCTTCTTCAACTCCCATGAAAATAAAAACTGAAAAAGTGCATACGAAAATAGACCCAGAAAAACCAGTTTTTAAAAAAGGCTGAGCCTCTTGAAGGATCGAATATAGAGTTAGCAGATGTATCGAATTGTCATCCCCTTCTACCTAAAATGAAATAGGTAAAGCTGGCGCAACAACCAGAAAAAGGATTAATCTCCCATAAGTGCTACCCTTAAAGGGTGCGACAGTCGGTGGTACACCGTGGTCGTTGGAGTCAGACTAACGGATGGGCTCAAAGGCACCATAGTTCAAAGACCTTCTTCGCCAGCATTAAAACAGTATAGACTGCCTGTTCCATTTTCATTCTCTGTGGTGCAGCGCCGTTTTTGCGCTACATGGATGGCTAACGGGTGCTTTAATCGAATAAGAAGCCAAGGACTACTGTAAAAGTGGTCTTTAATTTTTATTCGCATACAGAACGTTAGTTCGTATATGATATACCCAAAGGAGGCGATTATATGGCAATACGTGATCGTGGGATGGTTAAATGGCAGGCTGCATTTCAATTGCCTGAATTGGCAAAAACACAACGTAACTTTTGATGGGGTACTGAGCGGATAAGTAAACCGATAATTGATGAAAATGAGGCAGAAGAGTTTGACCTTCGCATAATTTACTCAATGGAATACGGTCATGCTGTAACGCTGAAGATATGGGATGAAGGATTTACTTCGGATATAACTGGTCGTGTTCATTACGTCGATCCTATTACAAATGAACTGCGGATTGAAGTAGAGTCTAGCAAATTCGAGAAAGTGGCGTTCGACAATGTTGTCGGAGTGAAGGTCGTTAATTAGGCAGACATAATGTCGAGTGGAGTGTTTATTTTTTTCTTCTTAAACTAAAGGGTGCAAGAATAAAAGATCGGGCTGTCAATACGTCAGCCTTTTCTTATTGAACTATTGGGCAGGTTAGCCGAACAATGCATTCGAAACTTTTTAAAATTATAATCGTCTAAAAATAGAGAGGGAGGACGATAAAATGAGAAACGTTTTTATCGGCATAACACTTCTTGTTTTTGTAATCACAGGATGTCAATCAAATAATAATATTGAAGAAGTGATAAACAACCACAATGACATTCAAAATTTGGAAGGTTTAAAAAAATTTGTTGAAAATGTAAATAATCAAAATCAAGCTGAAATTAACTATGTACAATATGGGATTGAAGGACAACGGGGAGTAAGGACATTAACGTTTAATGGAGAAAAAATCAATGTTTCTCATAGTGTCGATGGTGATTTTATTGAGGAATTTAACTGCAATGACTTTATAGTTAAAACTGAAGAAGATGTTAAAAAATATATACTTAGCCAATGTACAGGAGATTTTAATGGAGATTTCGAGTTATTGTCAGCCCCAAATAAAGATGAATAATTCAATTAATGGTTAAGAAAAAAGTTGTTGCAGCACCTTTTCTTATTGTACGGAGCAGGTTAGTTGAAGAAAAATTATGGAAAAAATTCCAATATCATAGGGTGATTTATGGTATAATTTGAGAAAATATATATTCGTTTTTAAGGGGGAAAATGATGAAAAAGTATTTACCAGTCACTATTGTATCCTTTGTCTTTGGTTTTATTGGACGAATGTTGGTCGGCAATTGGGGATTTTTAGTAGCTGTTGGTTTCGGACTATTATTTTTAATATATCAAGAACTAAGCATTATCTCAACACTTCTAAAAGAACGTTCCTCTACGAAAAAAGTTGCATAGATTATTCAAGTAACGGGTGCTGAAGATCCAGCTACCATAAATGGTGGCTTTTTTGTTGTTCAACTTTAAGGGCTGGTTAGTGGATGAAGGAAAAGAGGATGAGTATGTAGAAATTATTATTTATCTAATTTTGGAAGGAAGAATGTACCAGTGCCAACTGAAAAAGCAGATATTTTTGTATTAGCAATGTTTGGAGATTTTGAAACATTTAAAAGCCATTTCAATTTAGAAGATGTCCATAAAAAAGAATATGGTTACAGCTTATTACACAAATCAATAGCAGGTCGGCAATTCGAGATATCGTTGTTCTTAATAGAAAATGGCATCGATATAAATATGACGGATAAAGATGGTTTTACTCCGTTACACTACATTGCAATATATCCTAATCTGACTGTAGCTAAAGAGATTCTTAATAGAGGCGGAGATATTAATATTAGGAACAAATATGGAAATAGTGCGTTAATAACAGCTATTGATGAATGTAAAGGAAGATATTATGATTTGGTAGAACTTTTTATGCAGTATAATCCCGATACAACACTAGAAACCAATACCGGTCTGACTCCAATAGAATTGGCTAAAAGGAGGGGATATGAAAAATTGATTAATATGTTGGAGAAATAATTTTTTCACTAACTGGTGTAAGAATTGAAGATCCTGCTTTTTTGGCTGCTTTTTTTATTAACTAACGATGCAATAGAAAAACAATTTTATAAAACTATCGCTGGAGGTATTATGAAATTTTGAAATACTTTAAAGAAGCTAATCAAATTTGGAAAAGTCAAGTGCCAAAGAATGGACAATCAGATACAGTTGAAGGTGAATTAATTAGGGCAGTTGAAAAACTTCGTTATGAAGCACAATACAATGGAAATGGTAATTGGGATGGAGGATTCGGAAGATTTTGTCAGTATATTTGGGGTATTTTAAATGATGAAACTGTCTTCGACATCATTGCTTTAGAGGAAATTAAATTAGATAAGTACATTGTATAATTTTGAAGAACCTTATCTTGAAGATGATTTATATGATAGGATAACAGATCGAATTATTGAATGCAGTTTTGCTTATAAAGGACCTATTAAAAGGGAAAAGGACCCATTCCAATATAGGTAGTCTTGTTCCACTAACGGGGCAGTTTAGTGAAAGAAGATGAATGAAAAAACCTTTATTTATAAATCCTACATTTGTTAATTAGTGTTCAATAATATTTTCTTGAACCTTGAAAAATTGAGTTCATAACAAAACCATCCAAGAAAATGGATGGCTAAGGAAAATGGTCAATACTTTTCGTATAGTTATAAAAAATCGCTTTAATGGTGTCGTATTATCTAAGTTTCCTCTTTTCCTCCAATTTTAAAAGGGAAACTACAATCCACCGAACAATAATACCTACGGTTAGAAAAAGAAGGAAATCAATTGTAGTAGAAAATGGCTTTATGTAGACAAAAAATTTTATATACTGTAATACCAACTTGTAAAAAACAAAAGCTAATAGTCCACCCCAAACTGTAATCCAAAATAAATAACTTTTCCAAGAAGAAGTGTATTGGTAAACTAACATGCCTGATAAAGGAATTAGAGTAAAGTTGCCTAAAAAGTAGTTTGTCTTGATTGGTAATGTATCTTTTAGGGTTGCCCAGTAACCTAATTGTTCGCCAATTGAGTCGTAAACTTGAAATGCTACAGCAAGTAAAGAACCGTAAAGAAGGATTACTGTAATTCGTTTTTTGTCTACAAGATAAAGAAATAAAGCATAAGTACAAATTATTAAAATTACGATGAAAATCCAACTTGGAGATAGAAAAATTTCATTAATCCATTTCTTTTCAACTAAATCATATAATTGTTGGGCTTTTTTAAGTATTTGCTCATCGGTAATCATAATAATTTCCCCCTGTTTATAGAAAAATTAATTATATTCTTTGTTTACAAATGGAAATTATTCCTGAACAGAACTTTTGCTTTTTAATTTAGCCTGAGTTCTTATTCACCAAACGGGGGCTAGAGCTGAAGAAATAGGATCGCTGCGGCGATCCTATTTCTTGTTCCGCTAACGGGGCAGGTTAGTAGAAGAAGGAATATAAAGTTCGGATGAAGAATATACACCATTAAGTGATAAATCAGCAATAAATATTGGGGGGGTTATATTGAAACGTCTTGTCTTAGGTATTTTGGTGATATGGATTATCCTTATTGGAATTTATTATTTGACTACCCCTGGAGCCTAACGGGTGCTTTAATCTAAGAAGGATTAAGGCACTTTTTTGATAATTTGCTTATTGAACACAAGAAGCAGGGTTGTTCAATTAATAGAATGAGGGTGGAGTTATTTGGAAAAAGAATGGGAAAGTTTTAAATCCATTAAAGGTTGTATGTTAATGGGAATTTATGCAAAAGCACTTAGTATGCACCAATTCAAGAATGAGCTTATTCTTCACCCAGTCGAGACAATTTTAGAGATTAGAAATCCAAAATCATTTGAAATAAAGTATTGGAAGTTAAGTTGGACCGAAACCACGGCAGGAGACGATTTACTAATAGTTAAGGAGCAGGATACTCCTGAACCACTTCAATATGAATCGATAGATGCCCCTTATCAAAAACATATCATAACGGGTTCAAGTTTTTTTGTTCAACATAATGTTATTAAAAAAGTTAGTGGATATGGATTTAATAATGATGGCAGTCGATTCTTAACATCGATTATTTTAGAACTCGAAGAATCATTCATTTCTATACAAGCAGGAGCGGCTATAGAAATAAGAATTACATCAAAAAAACCTAAAGATTTTGGAAACATAATTTTTGCCACGACATTGTGAATGGTTGTATTTAAATTAACGGGTGCTTTTCTTCAAGAAAAGGGATTGCTCTTTTCCTTATAGAAGTAAAGTAGCAGGTATGTTTTAAAGGGGGGATTTGATGAGCGAGAAAGAAACTCCAGAGCGACAAAGAGAGAGGTTGAGGCAAGAAGAATTAAAGAAAAATCCAACGGGCAATTTGAACGATGCTTTTAACAGAGCAAACAATGGTAGTCTTGTCGATTTGGTAGGTAGTTTGGGATGGAAAGGTACTGGAATTCTTATTCTTGTAATAATATTAGGGGTTATAATATATTCCGTCTTCTTTCGCTAACGGTGCAATACTACAAAAAGGAAATCGCCCAATTTTCTTGATGTAAAGAATCAGTTTTCTTTGAAAGGTTAGAATTGGAAAACAGCCATAAAAGGGGAAAATAAAATGAAGAAGTTATCCATAATAATAATATCTGCACTACTAGCATTTACCTTAAGTGCTTGTAATAATAACAATTCCAAATCAAACACTGTTTCCATTGCTGAATTAACAAAGAGAGAAATTTCGATACTTTCAACCACCTCAGATAAATCATTTGTATTTGATTTCAACGTAGATAGTGACTATAAAGAGGTATCCCTATGGATTGAAAAATATGAATCAGGTAAATTGGTTGATGGTAAAATAAGTAATATAACGTCACAGATAGAGCAAAATGGCTCCATTATCTTTGCAATCGCAAAACCAAATGAAAGTACAAAGCAACTTACTTTTAATATTGGTATTAACAGTAACGGTAGCGCGGGTGGTTCAATAAGTGGATTTGATTCAAATTCTAATGGGTTAGATAAAATGTCAAGTGTGTGGGGAAACATTCCAGAAGGAAATACCTCGATTGAAGGAGAAACAGTATTAGCATATATTTGTTATTCAAATGATAAAAGTAGTATGAGTTCACTTTCCTCCGATTTTTTTAAAGATGTGGATGGTCATAAGAGTACATAAAAAAATTCGATGTTGTTTATCTGCTTAAGTCTGAATTTATCAAGTAAGGGCTTGTGTAAAGTTATTGAGCTCCCTCAGTTAGATACGATTATCTCTCGAATACTCACTTATTCGCAGGATTTCAAATCACTTGAAAGAATAGTAGGGGATTGATTGAATGAGTTTAAATCATTTTGGCACATGAAGGCGTACTTAAATTAAGGAGGCAGTATTAACTCCAATAATTTCCATATAATGTACGTATTCTCCACGCTACCCCTGGAGGTTTTCACTCCCATGTCTCAACGGGTCAATGCCCTCTCATTCCTTCGTTACACCTATCCAAGTGGTAGAGGCCGGTCTTTCTAACGGAACGGGTCTGAGCCCTTTTGCACAATAAATCCGGTACTCGTACTTTCTTTGAAATCCTAAGAATAAGCCAATATTCGAAAGGTATTAAACTTAAAGTAATTATTTTATTATCAATATAATATTAGGCAGCTATTGACATTATAGGCTGTACCATCTCAGGACGATAGGAATCATTCTTTCTGGCCATTCCTACTAGAACTCTTGCGAGTTTATGAATTAGTTTCATAATTGATTTCATTTTCTTCATCTTTTTAACTTTAACATTATTAGCGTGTAGCCCTTTAAAATCAGCGTTGTTCATGACAAGACTCATTGTCGCTAGATACAAGAAGCGCCGTAAACGTGATCTTCCACGTTTGGAGAGGACAATTTGACCTTTCCATTTACCTGAACTAGCCTCTGCAAGGTGCAGCCCAGCATGACGCAATAATGAATTGCCGTGTGCAAATCCACTTAGATCTCCTGATTCTCCTAGAATGCCTGCAAGGGCAATTTCGCTAATCCCTTTAATTGCAAGTAACTTTCTTGCGAAAGGTATTCGTTTAAGGGCTTCCGTGACTTCCATTTCAACTCGCTCGAGTTGAGTGGTTGCTAAATCAAACTCTTCAATCAATTGTTCCAGGTGTAGTTTATAGGCATCAAGTGCTTGTCGAGTTCCGATTGAATGCATAGCTAAGTCAATTAATAATTGTGCTTTTCTTAACCCAGGTTGTCTCTTCATTTGTTTTTTCCAACCTACAACGATATCTGCTGCTTTTCATAGAACGTAGTTCAAGTGGTGTAGGGAATAATCGTACAGTTGCCATTGCCCCTTTGCCTTTAACATCTTTGAATACCTGCAGAAGTTCTGGGAATACAATATCGACCCAACGGTTGATTTGATTGACCGCACTGACAAGTCGTTTAACCGTCATGTCACGGTTAGACATTAAAACTCTTAGTTTTTCAAAGGCCTCTGAAGTGGGACGAATAAAGGAATAGTAACCATTCTTGACCATATCAGCGATAACAAGAGCATCTTTTTTATCACTTTTCGAACGGCTATTATCACGGTTTTCCTTATTCTTTTTTACGAGGTGTGGGTTAACAGTTACAGCCTCAATATCTTGGTCATATAGCCATTTTGATAGATTAATCCAGTAATGTCCTGTAGGTTCCATACCGATTATTGTAGAAGCAAATCCCTTTAAGGTTTTTAACTGGTTAATCCATTGTAGTAATCTAGCAAAGCCCTCTTCATTATTTTCAAATGTAAGAGGATCACCGACGATTATTCCACGGAAATTTACAGCTCTAGCTACGTGTAATTCTTGGGCGATATCCACACCAACAACAAGGTGTTTATCTGAAATTCTCTCAATTAGTTGATTTTGTTTGTCTTGCATCTTAAACTTCATATTAGGGTTCCTCCTTAAGGTTTTGAGTTAGAGTGGTGTCTATACTCATATCTTACTGAGGGACCTAATTTTTTTCAAAGTTGATAATTAGCTATCTACAGGAATTCTAACGTGGCAGGATAGTTTAATTAGAAAATAGAATAACTATTAGTGAAAGGGAAATTTAGAATTTTTATCAATGGAGGAGAAGATGAATAATCATCTAAAGCAAGAATTGTTATTTATGTCCATCTATTTATTAATTGTAATAGTGGCAGTTTTTCTAGCTTGGTTGTTATTTTTTAAAGACGCTTATAGCCCAAGAACCGTTGTAAGAGAGAGTGAAATTGAAAAAATTGATAAAAAAGAAGCAATGATAACGGTAGAATGTGTACAGAAAAAAGTCGATGACATTAGTGTTTATAAACTAGGACAGAAGGTAAAGGTATGGTTTTCTGTACCCAAAAATAATAATGACGTTTGGGAATGCAATAAAATTAAAATTAAAGATTTAGAAATTATTGAGTAAAAAACACCTCAGAAAGTTTTGTTGGAAAATTTCTCATTGTTTCTCAATATCGTGACATATGTATTCATAGTTTCAACAATACAAATAAAGTTTGTGAAAAATTACACTTAAACTAACGGGGGCTTTAGTAGAAAAACTATGTAAAAATAAATACAGATAATACCTCAGTTCGTATCATATCGGAATGGGCTATTTTTTTGTTGAAAACAAACAAAAAACACTGCAAATTGCGGTGCAATTTGATACACATTTTACTTAACATTTTTAACTGTAAATTAACGTTTTGTGACAGGGAACGGAACCCGTTAGCAATTGCATCGCCTTTTGTATTTTGACCATAAAAATAGCTCAATCAAGAGGTGGATATTTTAATTTTTTCCTTTCTTCTTCACTAAGTCCACTTCCACCCCATTGTTGTGCTTTTATATGTTCGGCTCCTTCGTAGTACGCTTCGAAAAAGACCTTATTTTCTCTATAAGAATATAAATAGTAAATATCGTGCTTTTCCCCTTCTACATAAGTGGCAAGAAAATAGCCACCCATCGTGTAATCTCTATGAAATGCCGTATATTTTAATTGATTTTCTTTTATCCCTTGTTTAGCGATATACTCATATATAGACTTTTTCGCATTTTCTTTGATATAGAACATAAAACTTGCCACTAAAATTATTGGTATTAGGACAACCACAGCTAAAATCGTATATTTTTTCTTCATAAAAACCCCGCCCTTTTAAGTTAACCAATTGTTATATTTAGTGTAATTTTACACTAACCCTAATTAAATAACAAGAATATGTTAGCGAATTTATAATACCTAATTTGTATAGCAATATGTAAATAATAATGCTGTTATATACTAGCCAGTATATATCAACATTTTCAACTACAAATTGCTATACAAATAAACAAATAAATCGGGGATAAATCCCTTTATACCAACAAAAAATGCCTATCAAATTAGCTCTCAATTCGATAGACATTTTATATTACATTTTCTTTGTTTGCGATAGGAAACGGAACCCGTTAATAAAAGAGGGTACTTTTCGTTCTGTTGAATGGTTAACTAAACACACTCGATAAAAATATTCCCTGGTCAGAATATACAGAGGAAAGCCTGAGACAGGATAAAGAGGCTATTAGTGATTTGTTAAGAGAGAAGAAAAATAAATATGACAAAAATTTAGATATTTCTCTTTAAGCAGATATATCGGTTAAAAGCTTTATCACGTCATTTCGACAATCCTCATTGTAAAAGCAGCGGAGACTCCAGATTTCTCAGGCTGCTGGTTAAACTGCTCGAAACAGGCAAACGCATCTCGGGCTGCCTCAAGTTCGGGTGACTTTGTTATTTTTCAAAAACATGAGGATTTCGTCCATCGACTCCCAAAGACTATAGAGGTCAATCCCATAAAAACCAACCTGCTTTTCAGGTGGCGGCGATTGATTATATCTTCATACCACAATCACCCCAAAAAACCTGCCAGTGTAAGTTTAGTCGATAAGTAATAAATAAAAGCCGAGTTCCACTAAAAGAGAACTCGACTTTGTTGGTGGATATCTTACGAAATAAAGGAAAGAAGAGCCCCTGTGACGGCGGAAAATACAACTACAATCCAAGGCGGACATTTCCAGACCGTTAGTAAACCGAAAGCAGCTAAAGCTAGACAAAAATCGAATGGACTCTTAATTGCTTTTGTCCATACAGGGTTGTATAAAGCCGCTAGTAAGATCCCGACAACTGCTGCATTAATACCATGAAGTGCTGCTTGAAAACGGGGGCTGTGACGAAGCCAATTCCAAAAAGGAAGAGCTCCTATAATTAATAGAAAAGAAGGAAGAAAGATAGCAAAAGTCGCTACAATAGCCCCTTTCCATCCAAAGCTAGCCATTCCTAAATACGATGCAAAGGTAAATAGCGGTCCTGGAACTGCTTGTGCTGCTCCGTATCCAGCTAAGAATTGATCTGCTGTTAACCAGCCCTGAGGAACAACTTCTGCTTGTAATAATGGAAGTACAACATGTCCTCCCCCAAATACTAAGGCACCTGATCGGTAGAAACCATCAAATAAGGCAATCAGATTGGAATGAGTGAACTGTCTAACTAGAGGAAGGAACCCTAACAAAACAAAAAACAAAACCAATAAGATACTAGCTATCTTTTTGTTAAAAGATATAGGGATTAGAACTGAATTAGAATCTGTGGTACTTCGAAACAAAAAACATCCTATTATTCCAGCTACAATGATAATACCAACCTGACTAAAAACACTAGGAATAATCAAAGTTAGAATAGCGGCAACTATTACGATAGTGGCACGAGGGCGATCAGATGCTAAGTTTTTTGCCATGCCCCACACCGCCTGGACTACTACAGCTACCGCCACAACCAGTAATCCATGGATCCAACCTGTCTCGCTAAGAGAGGTTCCTTTTAAAAAATAGGCAAACAAGACAAGGGCAATGACGGAAGGAAGTGTAAATCCTAGCCAAGAGGAAATAGCACCCAAAAAACCAGCTCGTATAAACCCAATCCCCATACCAACCTGACTGCTTGCTGGACCGGGTAAAAATTGACATAATGCCACCAAATCTGCATATGTTTTCTCATCTAACCACTTGCGTCGGTTTACATATTCCTCTCGGAAATATCCTAAATGAGCAATTGGCCCTCCAAAAGAAGTCAGCCCTAACTTCATAGAAATCAGTAACACTTCAAGTAATAATGAAAGTTTACCTTTTTTCTTTTTAAGATTATTATGTAATCCCTTATCCATTTAGTCCCTCCTTCATTATCTGTTTCCAATTTCGAAAATTGATAGTATTGTATCACGTTTAAGCAGTGTTTTTAAATAGAGACAATATTAAGATAACGTTAAATTTATGTACTTCTATAACTCTGTTTTTTGTCTACATATTTTCAATTCTCCTCAACTTATAAAAACGAATCACATTTTTAAGGGTTACTTTAACAACCGAGTAGAGTGGAATGGCGATAATGATTCCTACAAATCCATAAATAGCCCCTGAAATTAACAAAATGAAAATGACTGTTAAAGGATGAATATCCAGTTTTTTCCCCATAACTCTTGGTGTTACAAGATTACCATCTATTTGCTGTGCAACGATAACAACTAAAACGACTTTCAAAACCATAAATGGACTTTGTAAAAGTGCGACAAGGACGGCCGGGACCATTCCAATCACAGGGCCAATAAAGGGTACAATCGTCATACACATGGCGAAAATGGCAAGCAATAGACTATTATTCAGGCCAATAATGCAAAAACCGATATACAGCAAGATTCCATCGGATAATGCGATGATACATTGTCCGATTATATAGGCGGATAAAGTCTTATCTATATCAACAAGAATCAAATTTCCTGCTTCCGCGTGTTCAACGGGGAGAATTTTTAAGAGAGCGGGCTTCAGTTTCTCGCCATCTCGTAAAAAATAAAAAACAATAAACGGGACAACTGCAAGCACCGTTGCAATACTAGTGATAGTTGATAGGATATTCGTTATATTTTGTTCAACATGATGAAAAAAGGAGTTTGAGAGGGAACTTGCTTTTTCTTCAATCATTCTTAATGAACTGTTTCCAAAGCTATTATGCTTAACCATGTTATGGGACACATTTGTTATTTTTTCAACCTTATTTGGAAATTGGTCTGAAAGCTGCTGGACTTGTTGTGCAATGGGTGTACCAGTAAAAAGAACAAAAAGATATCCAGCACCGATGAATAGTAAATAAACAATCAATATACTCCAATTTGTACTGATATATTTGGAGAAAAAGGTTACAAATGGTCTCATTAAATAATAAATGACTCCGGATATGAGAATCGGAAAAAATATAGTAGCAATGAATTTTTTAAAGGGCCAAACAAAGTAATCTATTTTCCCCAAAAAGAAAATGATTAATAAAATTAACAGGATAGCTGTTGCATATTTAAAAAAAGGTCTCTTGATCCACATATCATCCACCCTATAAGAAAATATTTATGAAAATACAGGAAGTTAAGTTGCTGCTAATATTTTTCTATATAACTATCCTCTTTTTGTCCTATATAAACGTATAAAGAAAAATCTCCTAACTATTTCAACAGAATTAAGGTGTTATAAATTTTAGGTCCAAATTCGGGCTCAGTCCCCCGGCAAGCTAAAGCTTTAACGCACCGGGGGACTGACCCTAATCTCCATTATTACCTAACACAAAAGGCTGAATTTAAAGTTGTTTATCTTAACAACTTTTGATTCAGCCTTTCTTATAAATAAAATGGATCCGATTAAATGCCGGATCCTAAAAATCGGAGTGCCAGGCACTATTTTAAGAAGAATGGTGGAGTTAAAACAAGCTGGTAAGAATATCGATTTGATTACAATGTCAACCTTACAAAACCTCGAATCATTAGGTGGAATGTCATACCTTTCTGAATTGTTATCGTTTGCGGATGTTGAGAAATTTGATGGAATGGAAAAGCTCATTCTTGATTTGTGGAAGGAACGGGAAAAGAGAAACGTCTTAACGGTTGCAGCCATGAATGATTGGGAGATTGCGAAAGTAATTGCCGAATTGGATAAAATTAATCAAATGAAGATGGATGATCACACCTCCTTACAAAATGCCTTGGTAGATATCTATGAGGCGCCCTGGGAAGATCAAATACGCCTGAAAAGTGCAACAACCGGTATCAAAAAGCTCGACGACATGACGGGAGGCTTTCAGAGCGGGGAAGTGACAATTCTAGCGGCAAGACCATCGATGGGAAAAACAGACGTGATGCTTCATTTTGCTAAAACGACGGGTTGGGCTGGGTTTCTGCCACTTGTATTTTCTTTAGAAATGCCTGAAAAGCTGATAACTTCCCGATTAATGGCATCGACAGGAGGCTTTAACCGTGCAAAAATGCGGGATCCAAAAAGAATGCTCAATCAAAGTCAAAAGAATAGATGGCCGGGTGTAATTGGTGACCTCTCTGAAACCCATATGCAAATTTTTGATGGTGCTGGACAAACGATTGCCGAAATAAGAGCGAAAACGAGAAAGCTGATGAATCAATTTCCATGCAAGAAGCCGATCCTTTTTATCGATTACTTAACACTAATCCGTTCAGGTCAATTTTACGGGGGGAATTCCCATTTACAAGTGACGGAAATATCCCAATCACTTAAAACGATGGCGAAGGATTTTAATTGTCCCGTCATTTGTTTGGCGCAGCTCAATCGTTCAGTGGAATCACGTGCCAATAAACGACCAATGATGTCTGATATTCGGGAATCGGGCAGTGTGGAACAGGATGCCGATGTCATATTATTCTTGTATCGTGAAGCATATTATGACAAGGACTCCGAGGATCATTCTCTTGAAATCATTGTCTCGAAAAACCGAAATGGTCCAGTTGGAACCATCGCTGTGAATTACAACGAGCATACAGGAAGACTAGAGGACCAAAGGGAACAGAGTCTTACCGTTGGATAACTTCGATTCGCACATTGTGAACGAAGCCTACGGATGATTTAAAAATCTTATATATAGAGGTGTTATCACATGTTTGTGAAAGATCTTTACATGGATTCTATCCGTTTTGAAGAGTCCTCATTGGCTCATTGCATCCACCATTTACTGGCGGAGCAGAAAATTTCATTAGATGACGACATTTCCAAATTGGACTTTGATCAAGCAGATCACCAGAAAGTAGCGGAAATGATTCATAACAATGTATTAGGGTTTCATAAGATTTGCATCTACTCGTTGAAAATGAACCAAAAGGATTTTATCTTTATCTTTGCAGCCAGCGAGCAAGAGGCAATTAAATTTTATCGCAGCACATTTCATCAAACCCCATTAAACTGTCACGAATATCCGTTAGATTTCGAGCTTTGTAGAGGAAATGGTGGGATTTCGTTTCGGGACATGAGGAAGGAATTCATGAGTTTTCCAGCTATAGCGGGGCGTTTTGAGAGGGAGTGGTGAGATATTTTTTTTAGTTAAAATTAAAGGAATTCTATAACAAAATCTAAAAAAATTTTCCGTATTGGTCACTTCGATTTAAAAATATCGAGGTGATTTTTTTATGATCCAACAAAGGAGTTGTTTGAATGAATACATTTTGGTGAAATCAACCTTATAACATATGCTATATTAACTTGTTACAGGAATATTTTTTCCCCTGAGGTAAGTTGCAGCTATTATCTGCTATTATTTCTAAAAAGGTAGTGTTTATCCTATGTTAGAGGAACAATGCAATGGATAAAAAAGAAAATTTGCTTGGGCCGATAGATGGATGAAGATGACTGGTGAATTTGCAAGAATTAATGTAAAAGTTAATAATACATATATCGAGTACGAAAAGAACGGCAAATTGGTTAAAGAATTTTCTAATGGCAATATAGTACCACTAACAAATGAGAATCAATCATGATGCATAAGCACAGACCTATGTTCTAATGGACGGAACCAGTTAATTACGAATTGCAAGAGAAGATAATTGAATTAATATCAAGGATAAGGCCGACGAATTTTTGGCGGCATTAGCATAATATCGAAGGAGGAAGACATGGAAGTTTTTGCGAAATATTTAGTTGGTATCGATAATCCTGACCACCGCGACCGAACAGAGGAAATTTTGGATTGGATTGCTAATAAATTCCCAAATTTGGAGCCGCAATTCAAGTGGAATACGCCAATGTTTTCCGATCACGGCACATTTATCATCGGCTTTTCCACAGCGAAGCATCATTTGAGCGTTTCACCCGAAGAAGTAGGCATTGCGCACTTTGCCGATGACATTGCACAAGCTGGCTACAGCGCTACCAAAGGCTTGATTCGAATTCCCTGGAATATGCCGGTAAATTACGAATTGCTTGAGAAAATGATTGAATTTAATATTCAGGATAAAGCAGAATATATGAATTTTTGGCGGAAATAATACATCACTCCTTATCAAAAAGCGCATGACACGAAAAAGTGTCATGCGTTTTTGAAACTCAATTAAGGCGTCAACAGCTCAATAGAAGCCGTATGCGAACGCCCGTCAAACTACTTCCCCTTTTTTCGTTGTGCCTCTTGTGGCTTTAATGCTTCCTACGAAGGGTCAGCATCAATTATTTGAGTATGCCACATACTAAAATAACACGAATTGAAAGAAGGGAAAGGGATGAAGGATATACTGGCTATCTTTTGTTTGATCTTTTTCTGTACATCCATTGTTGTATCTGCTGAGATACCAAACCTGCCGAAACAAACACTTGTGGTAGGGAATGAGAAAGAAGGGGTCTACCTTTACGCGACTCCGAATCCAAAAGCTGATTTGTATACTAATTTTCGTGTCAAGATTGGGAAAAAAGTAGTGGATACGTATGGCTGGGAAGTTCAAATGAGAGAAGAGCGGCAACCCGAATTACACGTGATAGATCTCAATAATGATGGTAAGAAGGAAATTGTGGTCATCTTAACACTAGGTACTGGTACATGGGTAGTACAGAAAGAAGCACATATCCTCCAGCAAGTAGAAACATCCGATGGGAAAGCCTACGAGGAAATGGACATCGACAATCCAGTTCACACAATTGAGCGAGATTTCAAAATTAGCGCTACTGCCAAAACGATACAGGTAAAGGGGCGGAAACATTTATGGAAAGCCGCCAATCCTTGCGGCAGCACGTATTTTCGTAACCGATTCCCTCTTTCTCAATCCGTGAATTGGAAGGTGGAGGGCAATAATTTGGTAGCGGATGTGGGCCTGACCATAACTTCCAACTGCGTACCAGGAGGATTTATTCTAAAGTACAAACAAAGAGGGGAAATCTATATAGCAAAGCAGATAGACGTAAATTTGTAAAAGCGGAAGTGGGTTCAGTCTCGCAATGGGTTTAGCGTTAATTCATTGAGAGACTGACTCCCGATGTGAAATCAATGAGATAATTCCTAAACAGCTGAACAGTTCAGTAGCGGAGTTTTTGCCTTTATATACAGTGTGGACCATCAACATTGAAGACTGTCCGTTAGTGCTCAGCACAAGAAAATAAATAGAAAAATTTAGGAAAAATGGTAATCATACTCCATATATGTTTTCGGGATTTATGAAGGGATTCAAAAGGTATCAGATGAATTGACCAAACATCACATAAAAGAAATCACTAAGATGATCACACGGTCAGCAAGAAACTAACGATAAACATAAACCAGCTTGAAGTATTCCGTAAAGTTATCTGGCGCATGCGGTAACGAGCATTTTCCCATATGCATTTCTAGAGAATCTAGCTCTTACTTTTCAACCAGCTAACGAATCCGTAAATAAGAAGCAGTAACACCCCCATCTCAATAGCATGATCGGCCAAGTTAAGTATTCCGCCAGAGCGAATGATAAAATCTGTCACCTGCCCAAACAAAAGTCGATCAATGCCATTTCCAATTGCTCCTCCGACAAGGAATCCTAAACTACTATTAATGAGAGCACCCTTCATTTCTCCGGTTCTGCGAAAATAATAAACACCTATCACGAACAGCACAGCCACAACTCCGAAGAGCCGAGCATTGCCTTGAAATAAACCTCCTGCCATCCCGCTATTTTCGATATGCGTGAGTTGAATTCCCCACAATGTAAATGTTTCATTGATGTCAATATAGGTCCGAATTAGATATTTAGAAAGCTGGTCCATCACCATAACAAGAATTGCAAACACATAAAATAGCATATATAGTCCTACTTTCATACTGGATCATTTGTATCCTAATCATCAGTATAATGGAAAGTTTAATTCTATTCTATTAACGGGTTCTCTTTAGGGGGACAAAGTAGTAAAATAACAGATAAAATCGCAGACCTATCCGCATAATCGGAGGGGTCGATTTTTTATTTATATAAAGCCCTTTGAAGATAACGAATGGCGATTACAGACAAAAGGTTTAAAATAGGGGATATTTTATATCTAAGATAAATAAATAATGGTAAAATTATCAAAAGGGAGAGGATATCGAATGTCTGAAAATAGTCAAACAAACAATAGTTCAGTAATTTCTTTAACCGTTGGAATTCTGTCATTGTTAATACCTATTATTGGTTTAATATTAGGCATTATCGGAATAGTATTTTCAAGAAAAGCCGTAAAAGAAATTAATAAAACAAATGAAAATGGCAGGGGCTTAGCAACCGCAGGTTTAATTTGTAGTATTGTCGGGATCATTTTGCAACTTTTTGCGGTACTGGGGTACATAGCGTTTTTTTCTTTAACTTCTTCAGGATCTACTATTAGTTTCTAATTGAAATGCTAAAAAGAGCACAAAAATGTGCTCTTTTTATTTGCATTTTATTGCTAATTATCTCGTTATACTCCACTGTTTAAATTATCTTATTATATTAATTTTATAGAAATAATTTATATTCCAATAACTTTGCTTTTTTTCTGCTTATCAATTATGCTATATTATAAAAAGTAAATTCATTCTATTCTGTAAATAGGAATAATCTGATAACTAAGGGGAGATTGAAATGAAGAAGTTTGGTTTATTTAGTTTATTTTTAATTCTAACAATTTTTATCGCAGCTTGTGGTAGTAGTGACGCAACAAGCGGGAAAGAACAAAAGAGTAAGGTGTATAAAGTTGGTGTGGATACTACTTATCCTCCATTTGAATTTAAAGAAGGTAACGACTATAAGGGTATCGATATTGATTTAATCAATGCAATAGCAAAGAATCAAGGATTCAAAATTGAACTTTCTCCAATGGATTTTGGTGGAATCATCCCAGCAATGCAAGCTAATCAGCTGGATGTGGCGATTGCAGGAATGAGTATTACAGAAGATAGAAAAAAAATAGTAGATTTCTCAACACCATATTTTGATGCAGGATTAACAGTAGTTGTTAAAAAAGATGATTCAAGCATTAAATCTGTAAATGATCTTAAAGGAAAAAAGGTAGCAGTTAAAAAAGGAACTACAGGTGCGAAATATGCACAAGACAATGCTGCCAAACTAGGAATTACTGTTGTTCAATTTAATGACAGTCCTGCCATGTTCCAGGAAGTGTCGAACGGAAATGCAGAAGCACTTATTGAAGATTATCCGGTTATCTCCTATGCAATTGCTCAAAAAGACCTTGGCTTAACAATCGTGGGTGATCGATTGAACGGAGATCAATATGGAATTGCAGTATTAAAAGGACAAAACCAAGATCTTTTGAAAAAAATTAACAAAGGACTTGAAGAGCTTAAAAAAGGCGGAACTTATGATCAAATTATAAAAACTTATCTAGGTGAATAATAGATTTGTGAGCAATAGGCGCGCTTATAGCGCGCTTTCTTTTTGAAAGGGGATGATAAGATGGATATTATTTCTGCAGCTATTCCAATGTTATTAAAAGGACTTCAAGTTACTCTATATATTTTTGTAATAGCTATTATTCTTGGTTTTTTAATTGGTTTAGTAATCGCATTATTAAGATTGGCTCCGAGTAAGATTTTAAACTGGATTGCAAAGGTTTATGTGGATGCGATTCGAGGTACGCCATTTATTGTACAATTGTTTTTTATCTATTTCGGCGTGAATTCTTTACACTTGGTGTCCTTAAACAACACAACAGCTGGGATTGTCACTGTTGCTATTAATGCGGGGGCATATTTTGCTGAGATTATCAGAGCGGGAATTCAATCGATTGATAAGGGACAAACAGAAGCGGCAAGATCGATTGGTTTTACGGGTGCACAAACGATGCGATATGTGGTGCTCCCACAGGCATTTAGAAGAATGCTTCCTACCATTACCAACCAGTCCATTATTAGTTTAAAAGATACTTCTCTATTATCCGTTATTGGGATAGCCGACTTAACACAGCAAGGGCAAATCCAAGCTTCGGCAACCTTCGAGGCTTTCAAAATTTGGCTGGCTGTAGGTGTTATTTACTTTATCATTATTTATTTATTAACCATCTTAGCGAATTTCATCGAAAGGAGGATTCAGCTTCGATGAGCATGATCAAAGTTAAAAATCTAAGAAAATCGTTTGGTAAGATAGAGGTTTTAAAGGATATCAATGCAGAGGTACAAGAACAAGAGGTAGTTTGTGTAATTGGTCCATCTGGTTCAGGAAAGAGTACGTTCCTTCGCTGCTTAAATCGCCTAGAGGAAATTTCAGGTGGCGAAGTAGTCATTAACGGACAAGATATCACAGACAATAAGATCAATATCAACAAAGTTAGACAAGAAGTGGGAATGGTTTTTCAGCAATTCAATCTATTCCCTCATAAAACCGTCTTAGAAAACATCACGATGGGACCCATTAAAATTCGCACTACCGACAAATCAGCTGCGGATAAATTAGCATTTGAGCTGCTTGATAAAGTAGGGTTAAGAGAAAAAGCTAATAGTTTTCCGGGCGAACTTTCCGGAGGGCAAAAACAACGTGTTGCCATCGCAAGGGCGCTGGCAATGAATCCTAAAATCATGCTTTTTGACGAGCCGACATCTGCACTTGACCCTGAAATGGTCGGAGATGTATTAGAAGTAATGAAACAGCTTGCTAAAGAAGGGATGACAATGGTGGTGGTTACCCATGAAATGGGCTTTGCACGTGAAGTGGGGGACCGGGTCATATTCATGGACGGCGGCTATATTGTGGAAGAAAATGAACCAAATGAGATGTTCAGTAACCCTCAGCATAAACGAACCAAGGAGTTCTTAAGTAAAGTCCTATAATCAAACATTTACCTTCTATTGAGTTGGAAAATATACGGAGTACAAGGTGCCAGGCACTATTTTTCCTAATTGGGCTGGAAAGCAGAACGGAATTTAGCTGATTCCTGGAAATGGCTTCAAGATCAATAGTATTAATAGAACGCCCTTATCTACTACTGTAGGCAAGGGCGTTTTTTTAGTGTTTTTAGCATAAAATAAAACTGTAGCAATTCTTTTCATTTACAATTTGTCGATTTGGGGGTAATTCTATGAACAATTTTTTGAATTTTATGTTTTTAGCATTAATCACGGCTTCCATTATCAGAATTTTTTTTGCTCATTCTTCAGATCAAAAGCGAGAAGACATAATTATCACTAAACACGCATTATTCATCTGTTTCTTCTCCGATTTTATCCATTTTTTTCTTCAGTCAATCAGAATCTACACCTATTTCGGGACCTCGGAAGGAGCAACACTTCCAGTCCATAGGACATTCCATTCATTTAATAAACTTTTAAATTTAGGATGATCATTTGTCCCATCTGGTCCGACAAATAGAAACAGCCACTCCTGTTTTTTTGTGCTACTTCTTGGATGAGATCAAAATCAAGTTTTGGTTTTATTTCCCCAATAAACCCCAAAACAGTTCCATCAAAAATCACAGGAAGAAATCTCGGCGAATCATATACGTTTAAAAGGAACCACACCAAGTGGTATACAATTGATTTTAAAAAAGTGGAGAACTTAGCGGACCCGAGGTCATTCACTGCAACAATGAAAAAATGAACACCAATTACAAGCCAAGCATGCTTTATCATCGTGAACGCATGTGGGAAAGGATAGAAGAAGGTTTTGGATAGGGAAACCAAGAAAAAGATAAAATTTGAATCACCAATGCTGAAAACTGACCTTTTTCAGAGCTGGTGGTATATTTTCTCCTTATTTTATGTATAAAAAAGAATAGAAAATTAAACAGAATAGGTGAGAACATGAGTCAAATATCCGAATTTGTATCCAAGCATCATCATCAAAATATTGAGGAATTAAAAGAATTACTCCGCATTCCCAGCATAAGCTCCTTATCTGAGCATAAATAGGACATTCAAAAAGCAGCTTCCTGGATCGCCAATAAGTTAAAAACCATCGGAATGGAACATGTTGAAATCGTACAGACAATAGGTCATCATTTATGCGGACTGGCTTCATCAGGAAAACGCGCCGACTGTCTTAGTATACGGTCATTATGACGTACAGCCCGTTGACCCGATTGATTTATGGGAAACCCCTCCGTTTGAACCAGACATCCGAGATGAAAAGATTTTTGCCAGAGGGGCAACAGATGACAAAGGGCAGACGTTCTTACATATCAAGGCAGTGGAAACCTTGTTGGCATCCGATGGAAAGTTGCCGGTTAACGTAAAATTTTGCATCGAAGGAGAAGAAGAAATCGGAAGTCCTCATCTTCCGCAGTTTTTATCCTTAGCAGATATCGATAACCCCGACCACCGCGACCGAACAGAGGAAATTTTGGCTTGGGTTGCTAATAAATTCCCAAACTTGGAACCGCAAATTAAACGGAATATGACAAAATTTTCCAATCAAGGCACATATATCATCGGCTTTTCCACTACGAAGCATCATTTGAGCGTCACCCTAAGAAGTAGGCATTGCGCACTTTGTCGATAAAATTGCACAAGCTGGCTACCAAAGGCTTGTTTCGAATTCCGTGGAATAAGCCGGTAAATTACGAATTGCTTGAGAAAAAGATTGAATTTAATATTCATGATAACGCAGAATATACCAATTTTTGGAGGAAATAAAACATTACGCCTGATCAAAAAACGCTTGACACGAAAAAATGTCATGCGTTTTTTGCAACTTTATGCTGTGCCTGACCCCCCGATGCGGTAATGCCTTAATGTACAGGGGGTCAGGCACCAAGCTTCCGTGCTGTTATCATGTATTTGAAGGCGAAGTGCCAACCGCAGCCATTAGTCAGCGTGCACTAGCCGAATATGTTGGTGCCGTTAAACATGTACTTTATCGTGATGTGATGTACTCGTGAAAAATAAGTAAGAAAAAATATGGAACTGGAATGAACATAGATTCCATTGATTGGGATCTTTGTCATTTTCAAGCTTTGGAGTCATTCAACCGATGAACTAAAGCTTAAACGTGCAGGGGGAATGACCTCATTTTTTGAGGAATTGTTTGATGTGGTCTGGTCAGCCAAAGCAATTTGTTCGCTGTAAGTGCTTTACTTCGAGGAAAAAAAGCAGTTATTGTCGGGAATGAAAATTAAATGAGTTCTGATTAATCTTTAACGTACAGACAAGAGAAAATTATCCAAATTCCTCTGAATTTAATATCCTTTGCCGATTACCAATAACAAAAAAGGAAATTGAGCACTGTGTAGAGAAATTTGTATCTGTACTATCATCTAATGTTATTAATGACTATTTTTTTCCCTTTGATAGTCATTTGTGACTAAATAGGTACCCAATAATAACTAGCGGACTGGAGTGACAAATTTGGCAACGGAACGTATCGATGATATTTTATTAAAAGAAATTATCACGCACTCCTTTGATGAGATTTTTATTACAGATTGTGAGGGAAATGTGTTAGAGGTAAGCCCCTCCTGCTATGAATTATATGGAGTGGACCCCGATCAATTAATTGGGGGAAATGTGGTGGTTCTTGAAAAGAAAGGCTTTTTGAATCCATCTGTGACAGCCCTTGTTCTTAAATCACAGCAGCCTATTACCATAATCCAAGAGACGAAGGCTAGAAAGAAGGTTTTGGTTTCTGCCTATCCCATTTTTGAAAATGGAAAATTGGTTCGAACATTAAGTTTTTCTAGGGATATTACAGAATTTGAAAAACTAAAGGAAAGAAATGAACAAGTTGCTGATACACTTGCAATCTATAAAAAGGAAATAGAAAACATTAAAAGGTTAGAATCCTTCCTCTACGAAAATCCTAAAATGACAGAAATCATAAGTGTAGTGTCAAAGGTTGCCAATCTCAATGTGACAGTTCTAATCGAAGGTAAATCCGGGGTGGGTAAAAGCAGAATTGCCCATTTACTTCATAAGCAATCTGTAAGAGCTATTGAACCTTTTATTGAGGTGAATTGTGGTGCAATTCCTGAAACATTATTTGAGTCTGAACTTTTTGGATATGAAGAGGGCGCATTTACGGGTGCAAAACGAGGAGGGAAAAAGGGGTATTTTGAATTAGCCGGCTCGGGAACAATTTTTCTAGATGAAATTGGTGAAATTCCTCTTAACTTACAAGTAAAGCTTTTATCCGTTCTTCAAAACCGAAGGATAACCAGAATCGGCGGGAGCAATGTGATTGATATCAATTGCCGGATTGTTTGTGCTACCAATCAAAGTCTTAGAAGGCTCGTTGAGGATAGAAAGTTTCGGGAGGATCTTTATTACAGAATTGATGTGGTTAAACTGGTGATTCCAACACTTAGGGAAAGAATAGATGAGATTCCTACTCTGATTCACGATTTCGTGGAAGTATTTAATAAAAAATATCATTTAACCAAGGAATTTTCCCCAGAAATGATTGATTGGCTCTGTCATAAGGAATGGCCCGGGAACGTAAGGGAATTGCAAAATTACATCGAGAAAACCATGGTAACCTCAAATGAGGATATCATACACTTCACTCCTCCCCATCAAGTTCCTCGAGGAATGAATGAAGAACCTTCCTTAACGGCTTATATGGAATCAATCGAAAAGGAATACATCAAGCGCAAGTATAAAAAGTATCCAAACAGCATTGCTCTAGCAAAAGCATTACAAATTAGTCAATCATCAGCAAACAGAAAAATTCAAAAATATATTAAAAACCTTGTTAGTCACTTTTGACTAAATTTATCTTTATAAAGACTGATTCTAATCCTTTTTTCAGTTTGGCATAGTACTTGCATCAGAAAAGTGTAGACAAACTTTTAGGAGGTATTTATGGCTAAGAAATATGAACCGATTAATTCACAAGATTCACCCCGATTTTGTGGTGTGAAAACATTTATGAGGTTACCGCATGTTGTAACAGAAGATGATATTGATTTTGCCATCCTTGGTGTGCCTTTTGATACGGGTGGCAGTTTTGCAGTCGGAACCAGATTTGGTCCGGAATCAGTTCGCTCCATGTCCTCACTTCTTAGACCCTATAATCCTGATTTAGAGATTGATATTTTCAAATTTTGTTCAGGGGTTGATTATGGTGACCTTGCTGTTAACCCCGGTTACATTGAAGATTCTTACCAAATGATTGAGTCCCAATTAGAACCATTGCTCAGTAAAGATGTGGTGCCAATCTTAATTGGCGGTGATCATTCTGTGTCACTTCCTCATTTACGGGCGATGGCCAACCGCTATGGAAAAGTGAGTCTTGTCCATTTTGATTCCCATGGGGATACATGGGATTCTTACTTCGGGAAAAAATATTCTCATGGCACTATGTTCCGCCGGGCGGTTGAAGAGAATATCGTTGATCCATCTCAATCCATTCAAATTGGAATGAGAGGAAGCTTATACGCCCCAGATGATATCAAGGATGCTGAAGAACTTGGATATCAGGTCATAACCACTCAAACCTTGAAAACGATGACAGCTAGTGAATTAGGTGAAATTGTTAGGCGGCGAGTTGGGAACAATCCAACTTTTGTTACATTTGATGTAGATTTCCTTGATCCTGTATTTGCCCCAGGAACAGGGACACCTGAGATTGGCGGTTTTAGTACATTTGAGGCCCAGCAATTTGTCAGGCAGTTAAAGGGAGTAAATATCAAAGGATTTGATGTTGTCGAGGTTCTTCCAGATCGCGATCCAGCAAGAGTCACCAGCCTGGCTGCCGCCAATATTTGTTATGAATTTATTTCCATTGTCGCTTGGAATAAAAGAGAGGACCTAAAATCAGTTTATTCGGAAACTGCTAAAAATGGAGAACCGCGGTAATGAATGAAATCGCTTACAATTTCTTTTTTAAAAGTATTGGGGAATTTTGAATAAAAGGAAGGGGAATGTAGATTGACATCTCTCGATTTAATTATTGTCCTTTTCTATTTTGCTATGCTAATAGGGGTCGGGGTTTATAGTTCAAAAAAGATCGGAAATGAAAGCGATTATTTAGTGGCGGGGAGAAGGCTTGGGTATGGTTTGTATGTGCCTGCAATGACCGCTGTTGTTTTAGGAGGGGCATCAACGTTTGGAAGCACCAAATTAGGATATCAATATGGTATATCCGGCTTATGGCTAGTTGGAATGATTGGCTTAGGTATTTTAGGCATGGGGATATTTTTCACTAAAAAGCTTAGTAAACTTTCCATCTTCAGCGTGAGCGAACTACTTGGAAACAGATTTGGAAATAGCAGCCGTTATATAAGTGGATTGGTCATGGCTGTTTATGACATCATGGTAGCTGTTACCGCTGTTGTCGCAATAGGTGTTATGTTTTCTGCCTTATTTGGCTGGAGTAGTGCAACAGCAATCTTAGTGGGCGGTCTTATCGTAGTTTTTTATACTATGTTAGGAGGAATGTGGGCTGTAACGTTAACTGACGTGATTCAGTTTTGGATTATGTTTATTGGTTTAATAGGTATCTTAATTCCAGTGGGAATCTATCATGCTGGCGGGACATCAGGACTTGTGAATCAAGTTAGCCCAGAATTTCTAAGTCTGACGAATATCGGTGGCAAAGCTATTTTTGCATATTTCCTCTTATTTTTCTTTGGTATGATGATTGGCCAAGATATATGGCAGCGGGCGTTTACTGCCAAAGATGAAAAAATTCTTAGAAAAGGAACCATTTATGCAGGAGTTCTTTGTATTATTTATGGAATTGCTGGCGCAGTAATTGGAATGGTAGCGAGTGTAGTCGTTCCTGGTCTTGCTGATCCGCAACAAGCCCTTCCACAACTGGTCATAAAAATCCTTCCAACAGGCTTAATTGGAATTTTAGTTGCCGCTGTATCTTCTGCTGTTATGTCCACAGCATCTGGTACCATCATGGCTTCGTCAACTATTATCGTAAATGACTTTATCCTATTTAAAAGTACAAAAAATCGAACAGAAAAAGAGAAAATAAAATTAACCCGGATTGTTACATTGATTGTTGGATGTATTGCCATTTTAATTTCCCTTGTTCTTCAAGATATTATTGTGGCACTAGATGTTGCTTATGCCATCCTTTCTGGCAGTATATTTATCCCGGTAATTGCTGCCTTGTTTTGGAAAAGGGTTTCAGCTAAGGTTGCCCTTTCATCAATGGTTATTAGTGCAATCGTAGTCATTGCCGATTTAATAATAGAAGGAGTCTCATCCCTAAACGCCATTATCTGGGGCGTAGTTGCCTGCGCTATAGTGATGGGAATTGGTACTTTAGTTCAAAATAAAAATACTCCAGTTGTTGAAGAAGTGAATAAGAATATTTAATGTAATTAGTGGGGCACCATCTAGCCTGCATGGATGATGCCTTTAATATTGGATTTAGTAGGATTGGAATGGGAAATTGTCGTCTTAAGGCACTTGAAGAAAGGATGTTGGAAACTATTTCCTGAGGAAATGTGAAATATTCCCTCTCTGAGGCCCATCTGGAATATATTGTGGGAAATAACAAGTTTTATCAGCCTTGATTTTGAAAAGTGGAACTCCCGAACGGCGGCAGCCATTGAGAAGCTGAAGCAAATGCACAATCCCAAGTGGCTCTTTACCATTATCAATGATTGCGTAAGAGATCCAAGCCAAGTATCTTTTTGGAATCAATTTATTAAAGAAATTGAGGATCGATTACATGAGATTCAAACTCTGGAGAAGGAAATCATTGAACATAAGATTGTCCTGACAACGAATAAGATTCTTCCTGAGATAAAGGATGATCTACTTGTTTTGAAAGAAAAGTTAGCTGCTAATCCCAAGATAGGTTGGATGTATAAAAACATTACAGGAAGAAAGCTGAAATATCTGCTTGAAGAAATAAAGGTAGATAACTATCCGATTCGAAAATTGGAGGATGTCATTCTTGTTTTAAAACACATGGAATTACTGACCATGAAGCAAAAACTTTCAATTAAATGGAACCGTGTCTTGGATGAAATTAACGGCGTCAAAATGGAAGAAACTCAAAAAAGATTTGTTTTCATCTTAACGGAAAATTGCAAGCAAATCCTTAATGCAGTGAACTGGATGAACCATTCTGAAAAGAAGTTTAAAGACTTATTGGCTGTTATTGGAATGCCTGGAGAACCCCGATTTCATGATGAGCAGTGGCTGAAGGAACTTAATGATGGTCTGCAAACCTTACAGTATAAAAAAGTTTGGCAGGAAGCCCATGAATTTTTTGAAAAAATGCAAGCCGCTTTGATTGCAGGAACGAATCAACAACTTTCACATCTATTATGGAATAAACTATTAGCCTCACTACGGAAACGCCAGAAGACATCCTGGGATAGCTGCTTAGCTGAAGTCGCCAGATTGGAAGATTTGGAAGGTGATTATCAACAATTTTTAGAATTAAAAGCCCTTCTAAATGATGCTGCTCCAAACTGGACGTTAGAGTTACAAGAAACCGGTGGGGATGGGAAGCCATTGATTCCACCCACAGACCTAAATAATGCCTGGTTATGGCGTCAAGTCGATGCGTGGATCAAGGAATTACAGTTGAAACCACAAATTGAAACCTTGGAAGAACAAAGAAAAATGGCCAAACTTAAAGAACAGCAAGTCATTAAGGAATTAATTGCAGAATCTACCTGGAAAGAACAATTAACTCGGACAACACGTTCACAAAAAATGAGTCTATTCGCATGGATGAAGGCTGTTCAGCGAATTGGGAAAGCTACTGGAAAATATACTAGCACCTTCCGTAAAGAGGCCAGTAAAGAAATGAAGGTGGCAAGAGGCGCTATTCCTGTTTGGATTATGCCGATTCAGCGAGTGATTGAGAATTTCGATTTAACGGAAGATTTGTTTGATGTGGTTATTATTGATGAAAGCAGCCAAAGCAATTTGTTTGCGCTAAGTGCTTTGTTACGCGGAAAAAAAGCAGTTATTGTCGGAGATGAAAATCAAATTAGTCCTGAGAATGCTTTTACAGAAATAAGCAATATCCATGAATTAATTAATCGATATCTTTATGATATCCCGAATAAAATGCAATTTGATATCAGAACCAGTTTATACGACACTGCCAATCGGGTATTTGATTCTAAAATTGTCTTAAAAGAGCATTTTCGATGCGTTCCGGAGATTATTAAATTTAGCAATGAGCTCATGTATGGAGGAATGATTGACCCGTTACGTCTACCGTTGGCAAAGGATTTGTTTTCTCCACCTGTGAAGGCAATAAAAGTGGAGAATGGTTATCGATTGGAAAATACCACGAAAGTAATTAACATACCGGAGGCGGAAGCCCTTGTGGATTATATTTTGCAATGTACTAAGGATCCTAAATATCATGACAAGTCATTTGGCGTGATTTCATTACTAGGGAGTGATCAACAAAAGGTAATCGAGGGCCTAATCCACGGAAAACTCGATGAGGAAGAAATCATAAACAGAAGGTTAGTTGTTGGCGATGCGTACGCATTTCAAGGCGACGAGCGCGATGTGCTTTTCCTCTCCTTAGTTATTGCGAATAATAGGGGATTCACATCACTTGGGAAGAGGGATGCACTGCAAAGATTTAATGTTGCAGCAAGCCGTGCCAGAGATCAAATGATCTTGTTCCACTCCGTTGAGGCAAGCGATTTAAATCCAAATGATGTTCGATATCAGCTATTACAGCATTGTCTTTCCCTTGGTAAGGCACATGAAGAAATAATTGAGAATGAAAAAAAATTTGTGTCTGATCTAGAAAGGGACATTTACTATCATATTACTGCAAAGGGATATCGTGTTGTTCCGCAAGTAAAGGTTGGCTCTTTAGGTAAAGCCATTGATTTAGTGGTGGAAGGAGAGCGGACACGATTAGCCATCGAATGTGAAGGTGACGTCGAATGGCAAGGCCATGAAAATTGGCGAGAGGAAATTGAGCGGCAGCGTGTACTTGAAAGGGTTGGCTGGACATTCTTTCGTATCCGTGGCAGTGTATATTATTCCAACCCTGAAAAAACAATGGAACAGCTCTGGATTAAGCTAGAAGCAATGGGAATCAGCCCAATTAATCAACAAAAGGCAGCACCCGAAGAAATTCCATCACGAGTTGGAAAAAAGGAAATCAATCTGAAGAAGGCAAAAAGAGTGCCATTACAAGAGAAATCGTCAGCAATCAACCCAACTTCAAAGGGAAATAGTGTGATCAACTTTGATACTAATAGGAAAAAAACTAGTTCAGAACAAATTGCGCTTATCTCTCAAGAAATAAAAGGGTTTCATGAACAAATGGATTTAATTGACTTGATTGAAGAAACCCCTGACAGTCTATATAGTTATCTAACCTCAAATAACTATGAAGTTATTGACAATCGACCTAAGGGCGGGAGTCTTTGGTTAGTAGGCGGGGCAGAACTAAGACCACTAATTAATGAACTTAGACAAAAGGGGATTACTTTTCAATTTACAGCGAAAGGGAGTCGTGCAACAAAATATAAAACAGGTTGGTTTACAAATAATAATGGATAGTAATATTGGCTTTCTATCAGTTGGTAGAAAGTCTTATTTTTTTAAAAAAACCTCAAGGGGATCACTCTGTTTAATTAGGATCATCAAAGCTCGTGTAACAAACTATTAACTAAACAAGACCTTAAGGTTAGTTTGGAATAGCCTTAGGGATAACCTTGTAACTATGTCGGTTTAAGTTATTAATTAAAAAATTGCTTTCTAAATTCCTTTGGGGTTAATCCATAATTTTTCTGAAACATTTTAGTGAAGTATTTGGGGTCATTATAGCCAACTTTCTGACTAATTTCGTAGAATTTTAAGTTAGGTTTTTTTAGTAATTGACATGCTTTTTCCATTCTTATACGAGTAAGAAAATTTAAAAATGATTCACCAGTGGTCGATTTAAAGATCTGCCCAAAGTAATGCTCAGTAAGATGGACACGCTTAGATACATCTTTTAATGTTATTGGGTTCATATAATTGGCATTTATGAAGGATTTGCCACTTAGCACTAATCTTTCATGGTAGGTAGCCGACTTTTCATCAGTTTGCGATAAAACAGGTAGCGACATTTCTGATTCTTTCAGAATTTTATCGATAACGCCAAAAAGCTCATTTGTATCTAAAGGTTTTAAGATGTAACCTTTTGCATTATATTTTAGAGCATTATGGGCATAAGCGAATTCTTCATACCCACTCATAATTATTACCTGAATCTGGGGTGATTGTTCGTAGATATGTTTAGTTAATTCTATTCCGTCCATATGCGGCATTCGAATATCAGTAAGGATAATGTCTATTTTTTCGTTTTCCATCCAATACAATGCTTCATTACCGTTCTCCGCAGTTCCGATAACATCAATATTTCGTTCATTCCATTCATCCATTGACATTAAACTACTGGAAATTAACCAATCATCATCAACAATTAGCATTTTTTTCATTGTCATCACACACCTCTTTTGGGATTTTAATGGTGACAGTTGTGCCTTTGTTTATTTTGCTGTCTATACTAATACCAAATGTTTCTCCGTAATGTGATAGAATCCTAGTTTGAACATTGTATAACCCAACTTTTTTCCTATACTTAGATAAATCCTCCGATTTATTTTTCAAACGATCCCGAATTTGTTCGAGTTCCTCCGGATTTATTCCTTTCCCATTATCCTCAACGGTAAAGACTATGAATTCATCTACAAGTTTCCCTTCAATATTTACCTGTCCAGCAGTCCTTAGAGGGTCAATTCCATGTATTATAGCATTCTCGACAATTGGTTGGAGGATTAACTTTACTGTTAGGCAATCCTTAACTCCATCATCAAGTAAAATTGAATATTCAAGTGGATCTCTCATTCTGACTTTTTGGATTTCTAAATAACTTTCTATGTACATAACCTCTTGATTAATTGGGATTTTTTCCTCAAAAGAGCTGATGCTTAATCGTAATAATCGGCCTAATAATACGATTAAATTGCTGATTTCATATTCCTTTTTTATACGTGCCAATGAGTTAATTGATTCAAGTGTATTGTATAGGAAATGTGGATTAATTTGGAGCTGTAGTGCCGTAATTTCCGCCGCTTTTTTTAACTTCTCCTCTTTGGATACAGATTTAATTAATTTATTTATCTGCACTATCATTTCATTAAAACCTCGTCCAAGTTCGCCAATTTCATCCTTGGATTTAAAATTGAATTTTTGGTCGAGGTTACCATTCTTTACATTTATCATTACTTGCTGCAATTTCTTTATCGGACGGGATATTCTGTGTGAAATAACCATTGCTGCTAATATACAAACTATTACACTAGTAATGGTAATTAACCATGCAATTAATTTTATCTCATTAACGGGCTTATAAAACTCATCCACTTCAAAATATTCTGCTACATACCACTTGGTCTTTGCATTATATTGTTTAAATAGCAGGTATTTCATATTAGCATTTGTATAAATTGTCGTGCCGGTCTTTTGATTTTGAACAGAATCAAACGAAATATGCGATGACCTGTCTGGTGATAATACAAAACTATGAGCGTTATAAATAAATGTTCCAGAAGAGTGGGCGGAATCAAGTTCATTATTTAATATGTTTTGGAGTAATTCGGGTTTAAAATCGATAACAATATATCCGTAGCTCCTAAGTTTTTTATCCCAAACCTTTTGAACATAGGAATAGACCTTTTGACCTTTATCCATGTTTGAATACTCCCTTGTATGGAGATTTGTAATGAGCGGATTCAGGTTATTTTTCTTAATCTCTTTTAACCATGAAAGCTTATTAAAGTTATCTTTTGTAAAATTCATATTAAGAGAATAACCGTAATTGTAAACGAATCCATTATTGCTAATAATGGTAATTCCAACTGTTTCTGGGCGGATAGTCTGGATGCTTTCCATTAGCACATCAAGTTTTAAATAAAACTGGGGGTGTAAAGTGGGATCTTGATTGGCTAGAAATTGAGAAAAAACACTGCTGCTCTTCATCCCAGATTGCATTCTTTCTAGATCAAACAAAAAAGTATTAAGTGCTTTCATTTTCTGACTTAAAATGTAATTTGCGTGATATTCTAATTTATCAAAAAGATTTTGGGAATATTTAGCATATGTAATCCATCCGACGAATGTCAGTGGAATAACTGAAATGAGTACAAATGAAAGCAGGAGTTTAAAGAAGATTGAGTTTGCGAATCTCATTAATTTGCTTTTCCCCCTTTTTTTAAAAATTTTGATACAAGCTTTTCTTGTAATCCACGAATTGTCACCTTTTTCCTACCATTTATCCCGTTGTTATATAATTTATAATATTTATAATTATCAGTAAGCAATGAATTATTATTTTAAGAATATCGAAGGGAGGATAAAAAGTAAATTACTTTTTATTAGAACTAGTGGTTTCCTACTTAAAGTTTTTTTGAGGAAAATGAACAAGGAGGGTCATGAGGTGAGAAATTATCGTCGTTATTTTGCATTAGCACTAACATTAGTAATGGTGTTAGCAATGATTGTCGGTTGTCAGTCCCCAACAGCTAGTTCCAACGAAAAGGAAGCAAGTAAAAAGGATGGAAGCAAAAGTGAGAGTGCAAAAAGTGAGAAAGATAAAACACTTGATCTTTACATTCCGAATTATTTTAACGATGTAGAAAAACAACAATGGGCAAAGGTTGTCGAAAAATTTAAAGAACTAAATCCTGGTGTCAATGTAAATGCAGCAAATGGTGATGTCCAAGTAGAATCAGGAAAGTTACCAACTCTTTTACAATCAGGCGTCGAGCCCCCTGATGCAATTCTAATGAATGCGGGTCCCGGAAGAGTTTCTGTATTATCTGATGTTAAATTAATACAACCATTAAATAAATTGTACGAGGAAAATAATTGGAAAGATCAATTGCGTCCATTTGCCTATGACCTAATCTCCGGCGAGGAAAACATCTATGAATTACCACATATGCTTGATGCGATTGGACTTTTCTATAATAAAGATATTTATGAACAAAATGGAATTGAGGTTCCAACTACAAAAGATGAATTTTTGAAAGCGCTTCAGAAGTTAAAGGATGCTGGTGTCTCACCAATTACCGTAGGTGCTCGAAATGGATATGCTATCGGATGGTTATTTGGTGTCATGTTAGAGTCTATTGCAGGTACTGAAAAGGTTGAGGAACTTATCTATGGAAACGGTAAATGGAATGATCCTGAGGTGGTAAAAGTAGCTGAAATGATGGCGGATTGGGTAAAAAAGGGATATATTACCAAAGAGTCTGTAACCCAAACGCAAGCCGATTCGAAGTTTAGGTTTTTAAGTAAAAAAGCTGCAATGGAGGCGGAGGGAACCTATTTAATTACCGACATTGTAGATCAGAAATTACAAACTAGCGTAAATTCTTTTATGATGCCTTCCTTTATTGAAGGTAAGACAGCCAAACCAGTTGGAGGTATTGGTTTGACATGGGTAATTCCAACCAAAGCAAAAGATGTGGATTTAGCTGCGAAATGGTTTAACTTTATCATTTCAAAAGATTATAGCGATATTGTTTTAAATTTACCAGATTACAATTTTGTGCCTGCCTCAAAAGCATCGGTTGGTATGGTGCCAGTAGGTGAAGTATTAAAATCGTCTATGAAAAATATTGAGAATGGATCTGGTTACAATCCTAGTGTTTTTATTGGGGTAGAAGCGAAGGAAGCCTACTATCAAAACTTACAAGGTTTAGTGGGTGGTTTAGCAACACCTATGGATGCGATGAATAATATTGAAGCCGCCGCTGAGAAAGACCGTGCTGCAGGATTTAAATTAAACAAGAAATAAGAAAAGATGAGGCTTAAATTATTTGAAGTATGAAAATGATTTAAGCCTCTCATTGTAAAGGAGGGGTATTGCATTGAACGTATACGATTCTACATCCTCTTTAGAGATTGAACAAAAGAAAAGCCTTTCAATAATAAAGGGAAGAAACAAAATAAAGTTTAAAAAAATGATTACAATTATTTCCTTTTTGTTACCAGCGCTAATTTTGTATTCAATCTTTATGCTCTATCCTATGATAGATGCGGTTCGTTTTAGCTTTTTTGATTGGGACGGTGCAGCCACTTCAATGAATTTTGTAGGGATTGATAATTATGTCAAGTTGACGGATGATAAGATTTTTTTAAAAGCGCTTGGACACAATTTGTTATGGGTGGTTTTAAGTTTAATTTTAATGGTCATACCGACTCTAATATTAGCAGTATTAATTAGTCGTGTGAAAAAAGGCAAAACTTTTTTTCGAGCAGGTTTCTACCTCCCAAGTGTTCTTTCATTAGCCGTTGTTGGTGTGTTGTGGTCTAAAATTTATGACCCGATGATGGGACCAATCAATGTATTTTTAAAATCAATCGGATTAGAAAATCTAGCAAAAAATTGGTTGGGAGAACCTTACTTTGTTATCCCAGCATTAGTAATCGCGAGTACATGGGCCTTTTATGGTCTCTATATGATTTTATTCTTAGCGGGTCTGCAAAATGTTAATTCTGAGCTATATGAGGCAGCCGATTTGGATGGAGCAGGTCCCATCAGGAAATTCTGGAGTATAACCATCCCTAGTTTACGAAATACATTAAATGTGGTTATTAGTATGGTTATTATTAATGCTCTGAAGGGATTTGCATTGATTTGGATCATGACACAAGGTGGGCCATTCTATATGAGTGAGCTTGTTTCCACATATGTCTACAAGGCCGCCTTTAGTATGAATAAGGTAAGCTATGCAACGGCTGGAAGCGTCGTCCTTGGAATAATCGTCATCGTTTTTACGATTGGCTTTAATTATTACCGTGAAAGGAGTGAAAATTAGTGGAATCTCTCGTAAAGAGGTGGAAATCATCACAATTTACACTCTGGGTGGTCTTACTACTCCTTCTCCTCCTTATAACAGCACCGATCTTTTATGCGATGTTAGCAAGTTTTAAAACAAATATGGAGATTTTTAACTCGCCTTTTTCGCTACCAAAGTCATGGAATTTTGATAACTATATAAACGCATGGAATCTAGGAAACTTTAAGCAGTACTTCTTAAATAGTGCTTTTATCACGGTTGGTGGAATGATCATTGTTGCCCTTGTGGCCTGTCCTGCAGGATATGCGTTTGCGCAATTGTCATTTAAAGGAAGCAATCTCTTATTTTACTTGATATTGTTAGGGATGTCATTACCAGTCCAGGCGATTATCATCCCAATCTTCTTTCAATTAAAAACAATGGGCTTAGTTAATACACTCACTGGTGTAACTTTAGTTTCATCGGGTTTGGCGCTGCCATTTTCAATATTCCTTATGAGAAATACATTTAAAGATATTCCAAAAGAGCTGCGGGAATCAGCTGCTATCGATGGTGCTGGGGAATGGAGAACGTTTTGGTCTGTAATTCTTCCACTGGCGAAACCAGGTGTAGTAGCCCTACTGATCTTCACATTTATGAACATCTGGAATGACTTTTTACTTCCATTAGTTTTATTAATCAACCAAGAAAAGTTTACTATTTCACTAGGTTTATATTCCTTTCAGGGGGAACAGACGACAAATTTTGGTTTAATTTTTGGCGGTACCGTTATCAGTATGATTCCGAGTATTATCATTTATATCATTTTTCAAAGGTCATTCGTAGAAGGGATGACAGGAGGGGCTAATAAGTAAGTTCATTCTTACTTGGAATAAAAGCAAAAAGGCTTTTCTTAAAATAACAAACGATTGGAGAGATTTGAATGGCAACAATTACAGATTTAAATACGGGAAAGCATGTATTACCAATGGATTGGGGGGCAATTCAGTGGCTCTGTGGGGAAGAAATCGATCCCGAGTGCGAAATGACATTCGGCATGGTTTATATTAAAGCAGGTGAATCCAATTCTCGACATGTTCATCCAAATTGCGAAGAATTGATCTTTGTCTTATCGGGTGAGTGTGATCACACACTTGGTGATGAAACGTACCAACTTAAGCCGGGAATGATGTTGCGAATTCCGCGTAATGTTCCACATAATGCAACGGTTACTAGCTGGGAACCTTGTAGAATGATCATTGCCTATTCAGCGCCAGACAGGAAGACAATTGGGGAATAATCGATTTTTTTAAAAATATAACAATGAAAAGGGGAGAAACTATGGAACCTGTAAAATTCAATTATGAATATTCAAGGAAAATAAGAGTAGGGTTTATTGGCTGTGGCGCACACGCATTTAGGAACGTTTATCCTACTTTTGATTATGCTCCAGTAGATTTAGTCGCTGTTTGTGACTTAAACCAGGAACGTGCTGATATTTATAAAAAAAGATTTGGTGCAGAAAAAGCATATACAGATTATAAGGAGATGCTAAAAAGGGAGGATTTGGATGCTGTATTTGTGGTTTTAAATTTTGATAGAAACGGCCATCCATTATACCCGAAGATCGTTCCAGATATCCTAAAGGCTGGGATACCTGCCTGGATTGAAAAGCCAGTAGCCTACACAGCAAAGGAAGCGGAAGACTTAGTAGAATTGGAAGAAAAGACGGGGCAATTCGTACTTGTTTCCAATAAGCGCTATTTTTACCCATCGTTTGAAAAGGCTAAATTGATTCTTGAAAGTGACCCTTTTGGGAAACCTGTATCCGTTTCAGGAAGGTACCCACTTACATTGTCACCATTCCAGGAAGAATTGGGAAAAAGAACTAATTTACACTGGTTTTTAGATATTTGTCATCCTATGTCTGGTATTCATTACCTTATGGGTGAGGTAAAGGAGATGTGCTTTATTGAACACCAACCAAGTGGTAATGTGCAAACTCTTCTCTCATTTAAATCAGGTGCAGTCGGGAATCTGGAATTACCTTCTACCCAAGCGGATACAAGTCCATTTGAAAGATACGAGATTATTGGCAATAAACAGAATGTGTTGATTGATAACGGCATGAGATTGTCTTATTATAAGGGATCAAAGGGGAGCGGGGAATATGGGAAGGCCCCATCGTATATTGGTGATGACCCTACTGATGGGCCTGTGCATTGGGAGCCAGAATTCTCATTAGGGCAAATTTATAATAAAAATCTTTTTCTTCAAGGTATGGTTCAGAGTGTAAATCACTTCTCTAATGCTGTCTTAAATGGCAGAAAAATTGAACGTGCTACTTTAAAAGATTCCTTACATTTAACAAAAATCTTTGAGGCTTACAAAAATAATCGTTCTGGTAAATGGATCACAATTGAATAATCCTTGGGGAGGAATGAATAAATGAAAATGAGCATTTTCACAGATATGTTAGGTTGTGAATCATTCGAAGAGGCGCTTCATCATACTAAAGCACTTGGATTTGAAAGCATTGATTTAAGAGGGAAATTAAACGGGTCTACAATTGATAATATTACATCAGAGCAAGCTAGATACTTAAGTTTACTAGTCCAAGAGAACAACCTGAAAGTGAGCAGTTTAAGTTCTTGGGCAGTAAATTCATGTACATTCTCCGGAGAACCATCCTATAGAAATGACGATGAGAGCCATCATAGAAACATGAGTACCGTCTTGGATCGTTTATTTGATTTAGCGGATATATTCTCCACTCCCTATATTAGAATCTATTCATTATATCGACAAGAGGATTTCAATTTATTACCAGATGATGAAAAGGAAAAACAATATAAAAATAATGCTGAAATTATGTTAAGGCATGCAGAACATGCGCGAGAAAGAGGGAAAATTTTATTGGTTGAAAACGAACCACCTACTTTAACGAGCAATTGTGAAGAATTGGGGATTCTCGTAAAATATACGAATCATCCTAATTTAAAAATCAATTGGGATATAGTTAATGGTTGGCGAGCGGGAGAATATCCCACTTTGGAAAAGTATGAAAACATTAAAGGCTCTGTATACCAAACGCATCTTAAAGGAGCTTCCCGTTTATCGAACTCCATCACAAAGGTTAATCCATATGGAATGTTTGGGAACTTTGCTATTGCCGGAAAAGATGACTTTGATCACGAACCATTAATGAAGGCGCTTGCTGATCACGACCCACAAGCAATTTTAACGATTGATACTCATTATCCGTCCTTTTACCAACAAGATAAACTTGGTGAAGTGGAAGTTGTTCGTCAAACAAAGGAGTTTTTCGAAAGTATTGTGAAAAAGGAGGGAGCTCATGAGTAAAAAAATTGTCTTAGTTGGTTCGCTGGACACCAAGGAAAAAGAGTTCTTGTATGTGAAAGAGATAATCGAAGAATCAGGAGTTGAAACACTTTTAATCAATACTGGTGTTTATGAATCATCCTCCTTTGGTGACATTTTTAATGAAGAAGTTGCAAAAGCAGGCGGATCAACGGTCGATGAATTAAGGCAAAAAAATGACCGTGGTTATGCTGTTGCAGTTATGACAAATGGTGTAGCCTCAATAGTAAAGAAATTGGTAGATGATGTTCAAGTAGCAGGTGTGTTTGGAATGGGAGGAACTGCTGGTACAACGGTTGGAGCGGCAGCCATGAGAAGCGTTCCGGTTGGTATTCCCAAACTGATTGTTTCCACTGTTGCTTCAGGCAATACTCGTCCCTATGTTGGCGAAAAAGATATTATGATGATGTATTCAATTGTTGATATTGCGGGGATTAACAGTTTATCTGCTCGAATTCTTCGGAATGCAGCAAACGCCCTTAGTGGGATGGTGAAAGGGAATTCCGTCGCAATAGTTGATGATGGAAAGCCGATGATTGGGGCAACGATGTTTGGAGTAACGACACCATGTGTAAATCGAACTAGAGAAATATTGGAAAAGAACGGATTTGATGTTCTAGTCTTCCATGCCACAGGCGCAGGCGGGGATGCGATGGAAAATTTAATTAATGATGGCTTTATTCAAGGGGTTGTTGATATTACCACAACTGAGCTGGCAGATGGACTTGTCGGTGGTATTTTTTCATCTGGAAAAAATCGTTTAGAAGTTGCAGGGGCGAAGGGAATTCCTCAAGTTGTTTCTGTTGGTGCGTTGGATATGGTGAATTTCGGCCCTCCTGAAACAGTACCGGAAAAATTTAAAGACCGGAAATTTTATCAACATAATCCTACAACCACCTTGATGAGGACAACGGTAGAGGAGAACTTTATATTAGGTGGAACGTTAGCACGAAAGTTAAATAAAAGTGCTTCACCAACTGTCCTTGTTTTCCCGAAAGGCGGGGTGTCATTATTAGATAAATCTGGTCAGCCATTTGAAGGGATTGAAGAACGGCAAGCCTTATATAATGGTATTAAAGAGAATTTGAAACCTCATATTACATTATTAGAAGTTGAAGAAGATATTAATAATCCTAGTGTTGCAAGTCTAATAGCTTATCAATTATTAGAATTACTAAGTACTAAAATAGGTGGTGTAGAGAATGCGACTTTCTAGAGAGGAAGTATTATCACGATTAAATAAACAAATTGAGAACAAAAAGGTGATTATTGGCGGAGGTGCTGGCACCGGGTTATCAGCTAAAAGCGCTGAAATGGGTGGAATTGATCTTATTATTATATATAATTCAGGTCGATACCGAATGGCTGGACGAGGTTCATTGGCCGGGCTAATGCCGTATGGTGATGCAAATCAAATTGTCGTAGAAATGGGTAACGAGGTCTTACCTGTCGTTAAAGATACTCCCGTATTAGCTGGTGTTTGCGGAACGGATCCATTTAGAGACATGGATTACTTCTTAAAACAACTAAAGGAATTAGGTTTTTCCGGAGTACAAAACTTTCCAACGGTCGGATTATGTGATGGTCAATTCCGTCAAAACTTAGAGGAAACTGGAATGGGCTATGATCTTGAAGTGGAAATGATTAAAAAAGCACACGATATTGGCTTAGTTACTTCCCCGTATGTCTTCAATGAAGGGGATGCAATAAAAATGGCAAAGGCTGGGGCTGATATACTAGTTGCTCATGTTGGCTTAACAACTAAAGGAGCTATTGGTGCGAAAACCGCAATAGATATTGATGGGGCTGTCGATTTAGTCCAACGAATACACGATGCGGGTAAGAGCATTAATCCCGACATTATCGTATTATGTCATGGAGGGCCAATTTCCGAACCTGAAGATGCGGAGTATGTTTTAAATAGAACAAACGGGGTCTCAGGATTTTTTGGAGCATCAAGCATTGAACGATTACCAACGGAATTAGCTATTTCAGGGCAAGTTAAGAAATTTAAGGACATTAATGCAAATAAAATATATTCATAAAAATAATTAGGTTTTTTCTTGGATATATTAAATCCATCGAATTTTGGGTTAGTTCTTATAATTTATAAAAAGATGTTTTTGGCCACTACATTTAAATTTAATGTAGTGGTTTTTTGATGCTTCTATAATAGTTGTCGGTGTCCTATTGATTTCTGAACTAATAGAATCGGTTATAGGACATTAAGTAGGCGCCATTCCTGGTTGGATTATGCCGATTCAGCGAGTGATTGAGAATTTCGATTTAACGGAAGACTTGTTTGATGTAATGAGCTTTTATCTTTGTTGTAAAAAACAAAAATGAACAATCCGAATTAAATATGATTTCGATAACACAAGTAGGATTTAAACATATTGGAAATCAAGAATTCAGGTGTTATTCGCAAAACATAATTGTAAATAGAAAAACAACTCTAAAGGAGGGGTCAATGGCAATTGGGGGGAAAGGCTGATTAGGAAATTGAAGAATATCATGAAAGACCTACATTAATGACAAAAACATATTTGAAATATCCTTTTCCATATGTTTAATATGAATAACTAGTGTTAAAATTAGGTAATATTTCATTATTTATTTTTCTTACGAAGGGTGAGAGAAGTATGAAAAAGATTCAACAAAAAGTTTTAGCATTCCGTGATGAACGAGGCTGGAAAAAATATCATAATGAAAAGGATTTGGCCATTTCAATTTCCCTCGAGGCAAATGAATTACTTGAGAATTTTCAGTGGCGAACTAGTGAAACAGCAATCGCAGAATCCAAACAAAATATAAAGGAAGAAATGGCTGATATATTAATATATCTTGTACAACTTGCAGATAAGATGCAGGTCAATCTTGAAGAGGAAGTCTCAAAGAAGCTGGTTAAAAATGCTGAAGCATATCCAGTGAACAGAAGTGAGGAAAAGGCAGAATGATTATATATAATGAGACCTCATCAAATTTTTTAAATCATATTTATGAAAATAAAATAGGGTACGTCCTTAAGAAGAACGTCCTAACAAAAATGAACAAAGTAGTTTCTGGCAGTGAATTAAGGTCTTGGGAAAACTCGCTTCCTCAAATGGCAAAGGTTTTAAGGGATGCAGATTTAAAAGAGGATACACATGTTTTATTAGAATATAAGCTGCCCTCGTCTGAAAAAAGAATTGACTTCCTCGTGGCAGGCCAGGATGAAAAGGGTAAACAAAATGCTGTAATCATTGAGCTGAAACAGTGGCAAAAAGCAAAAGTGTCTGAAGGAGATGGTATTGTCCGGACTTTTTTAGGAGGAAGAGAACGTGAAACAGTTCACCCTGCCTATCAAGCATTTTCTTATAAAAGATATTTGCAGAATTTCAATGAGTCTCTATACAGTGATTCAACATCTATTCAGCTTCACTCTTGTGCTTATTTACATAATTATATTATGGCTAGTTATGCCGAGCCGCTACTTGATAAGCGCTACAGCAGTTATTTACAAGAATCTCCCGTGTATTTCCAATTCAATGATCGGGATTTAGCAAAGAATATCCGTCAGTTGGTTTCAAAAGGAAATGGGAAGAAAATCGCAGATACGATTGAAAATGGAAAAATTCGACCCTCAAAAAAATTGGTCGAAACTGTCGGATCTCTGATTGAGGGCAATGAAGAGTTTGTGCTACTGGATGAACAGAAGGTAGCATATGAAAAAGTAGTAAGTAAATATAAACAATTCAAGGCACAGACTGACCAAAAACATGTCATTATTATAAAGGGTGGACCTGGTACAGGAAAATCGGTCATCGGATTAAATTTAATGAGCCACATGCTAAAATCGAAGGCATACGTGGAGTACATAACACCGAATCAGGCATTTAGGGAAGTCCTTCGTAAAAAATTAATTGGTTCTTCAGGTCATGTGGAGGTAAGAGATTTATTTAAAGGGTCTGCTTCTTATGTACATGCACCTGAAAATTACTTTGATGTCCTTATATGTGACGAAGCACATCGATTAAAAGAACAAGGACATATGAAAAAGAAGATTGAAGGGGAAAACCAGGTAACCCAAATCATTAGATCATCACGAATAAGCGTGTTTTTTGTTGATGACTTTCAGAAAATCTCTAAAAAAGATATCGGAAGTGTTAAAGAGGTTGAAAAAGAAGCTGCTAGATTTGGGGCAGATATACATACCGTTGAACTAGAATCACAATATCGCTGCTCAGGGTCAGGAAATTACATCTCATGGCTGGAAAGTATATTAAATAATGATGAAGAAACATTTGCTCTTGAAGGGGATTTTGACTTTAAAATTCTTTGTAGCCCCCAACAATTGAAGGAGGAAATTGTTGATAAACGCGGAGGCAGACTATTAGCCGGTTACGCGTGGGACTGGACGAAAAATATTGTAGATGGAAAGCTTGCCGATGATGTAGTCATCGAGGAGCATAACTTTGCATTGCCCTGGAATGACCCAAATAGAATTGACTGGGCAATTCATCCTGAATGTGCTGAACAAATCGGATGTATTCACACAGTGCAAGGCCTAGAGATGGATTATGTGGGTGTGATTATTGGTAAAGACTTGGGATATGATGAGGAAAATAAAACGCTTATTGTAAGAAGAGATGAGTTCAAAGACAAAGGTGCAAAACCAGCTAAGCCTAAAAAAGGACAGGATGATCCACTAGTAGAACTTGTTCGGAATACCTATAAAACATTAATGACTAGAGGGATGAAAGGTTGCTATATTTACTGTTGTGATAAAGGACTGGAAAGATATATCCGTGATCATATGTAGTTAGGGTATTATGACCAATAGAAAGAATAATCTTATTGTTCTTTAATCAATTTATTCCAATGCAAAATCAGGAAGTAAACACAAATTCTGGTACCTGACTCCCTGTGGGGTAACGGAAATAGGGCCAGTCCCCCGGTGAAGTAAAGCTTTAATGCACCGGAGAGCTTACCCCAAAATACAAAATCCCTATACTTCATATTAAGTTCTGGAAATGGATTGCGTCGGTGAAATTATTGGTAAGGACTTGTGCTATGATGAGGAAAATAAAAAGATTACTGTAAGGAGAGATGTGTTCAAAGATATGGGGCAAAACCTGCTAAGCCTAAGTAAGGACAGGACAATGCACTATTAGAACTTGTTGGAAATACATATTAAACTTTAATGACAAGGGAAATGAATGGGGGGGTATGTTTACTACTGTGATAAAAGGTTGGAAAGTTATATCCTTTCTCATGCGTAAATTAAATATAATAAAAGGTTTACTTTTCTTTTTGCTCGTTTTCACAAATTATATTACATACTTGGAGAATTTAACTAGAAAAAACTAGTTGATTAAATGATGTTATATAATACAAAAATAATTAATGATAGAGGTACCTTTTATGAATAAATTTCGAGTCACTATGTTTGAAGCAGGAAATGGTGATAGTTTTTTAATTAGATGTAAAGGAGAAAATATCACAAATATTTTAGTTGATTTTGGTTATAGCAATACTTATAAAAATCATGTTGAAATCCATTTAACAAATATGGCAGCTAATAATGAAAAGATTGATTTAATAATTGTAACACATATCGATCAAGATCATATTAGTGGAGGAATACGTTTTTTTGAGGAAAATGGACTTGCAGCTGCTCCAAAGATTATTAGTGTTGAGGAAGTTTGGCACAATAGTTATAGGCATCTAGCAATGGCAGAAACGGATAAGATATTATCGGAGAAAGAAAGAAAGCATATTGCTCAAAATTCAATTGTAGTAGAACAAAATCGTGAAGGAAATGTAACCGATACAAGTGGAAAACAAGGTTCTCGTCTAGCAGCTAATTTGAAATACAATGGATATAATTGGAATTCTAGTTTTGATGGTCAAGCCGTTTCGTATAAAGAGCAAGTACCGGTTTATTTAAATGATGAGGTCAAAATTACAGTACTATCACCAACAATAAAAGAATTGGAAAAATTAAAAATAACATGGAAAAAGGAACTTAAAATAAAGTTCCCCACAATTGTATTAAATAATGACACCATCTTTGATGATGCTGTGGAGTGCGTTTCATTAATGAGACGTCCTAATAATGTTCCAAATTATTCAAGAGATACATCTACAACAACTAATCTTGAAAATCTGGCGAACATCATATTTCAGGAAGATATCGACGAAATAAATGCAAGTTCTATAACTTGTATAATTGAGTTTATGGAAAAGAAAATATTACTATTAGGTGATTCTATACCGTCTATTGTAGAAGCACAAATAAAAAAAATATATAAAGAAGCAGACTTTCCTATAATTTTTGATGCAATTAAAGTAGCACATCACGGTAGTGCAAAAAATACTAGAAATGAGTTGTTAGATATTATAGACTCTGAACATTATTTTATTTCTACCAATGGAAGTATCCATGGGCATCCAGATATTGAGACGATAGCCAAGATAATAGTCAGAGAAAAGAGGGATTTTACTAGAAATTTATATTTCACTAATAAATTATCTAAATTAGATTTTTTTGAGAACAAAGAGTGGCAACAAAAATACCAATATAAAATACATTATAGAAGCATGTCCGAAGATAGCTTACAAATTTATTTGTAATTAGAAAGGTGTCTATTGTAAATGGAGAATATAAAAAGAGCAGTGGCACGTCTAGATGGAAATGAAGGTGAGATAGCAACGGCATTCTTAGTCTCTAAAGAATATATGTTGACTTCCAGACATACCTTTATATCAAATCCAGATAAAGCTACTTACAAAATTTTTTTTCCTAATCATGTTGGTGAAAAACAATATGATATTGATAAAATTTATTTTGAAGATGATGTAGATATAGATAATCTAGCTAATGATATTGCAATTATAAAATTGAATGAACCTATTGTTGAAATTGATCCGTTAGTTTTAGATTTTTCTGATATAAAAGTTGATGAAGAATGGATATCTTATGGATTTCCAGGATCAAAAAGATCTTATGGTGAGCGATTTAAAGGAACGTTTCATGATATTTTATCTGCAAATCCAGATGAAAAATTTGATATAAATCTAAATTGTGAAGTACCTATGATTATTGATGCTCGATATGGAATAAAAGGTGCTTCAGGGTCTCCTATAATACGCAATGGCAAAGTAGTAGCGATATTTTCAAATGAAAGTACAGGTGCCATTATTGGTGCTTCTAGTCTTAGACGCTCAAGAAATTTATTAGAAACAAACATTGCTACTTTGGAAATAGAAATTACAGAAGAATCACCACTCCAAAAATCACTAAAAGAAGCTGTATCCAATACAGAAAGGTTTATTGAGGGATTTCCAGATACGCTAAATGTCTTTCTTAGAAGGGAGCTATATGAATTACAACGAGAATTTTTTGGTAATTTGGATAATGTTAAATATTTTTTAGAAAACTCAAAGTATCCTATAGCAAACGAAGAAACAATGGTCAACGGAATAGAAGCTACACTAGAAATAATACTTATGGTTAGAAGTATGTACGGAAATGTTCGTATATTAATAGAAGACGATTTTGCCAATCTTAGAGTAAGGTCAGATAAAGATTTTAATATGAGTTTTGTTTATGCGCAAGAAAGAAATCAAATTATGCCAGAGATACTATTGAAAATGCATAATCAAATGATAAATAAATCTGCAGCGCAAGTAATGATTGAATGTGGAAAACCTATACCTCCGAACCCTATAATTTTTGATAATTGTAGTAGTAGTTTTCGTCATAATCTGTGTAAATCTTGTGGACAACCTTTTAAATTTGAAGGAATCCTTCAGACATATATAGAGACCGAAGATGATGGTCTTATTAAAGGTATAGAAAATAACAATTTTGCATTATTAAATAAAGCAGAAATTGTTTGTGGAGAATGTGTCCGTAAAGTCCGAGATCAAGTAGAGAACAGTGAAGAATTAAAAAGAATGGTGGTTGAAAAAGTTTATGGTTGATAAGGTTATTGAATATTTCCGTAAAAAAGATATATTCATTGAATTCCAAAATATAGAACTTAATTTATTGAAATTTGTATTTAGTTCACCACAACAAATTTTTGGAATTGCTGTATTTGAAGATGAGGATATCTTACAAAGAGATTGGGAGAAAGTTAGTCAAGAATTTGCTGCTAGAATTCAAAGTCAATTAGTGGCTTCCTTATATAATTTAAAATGGGATATGTATTTGATATTAGTTATTCAAACAAATATTGAAGATATAGAGCTTTGTAAACATATTGAAAATGACCGTATGTACTTTAAAAAGATCGTAATAGCAAGAAACCTAGAAGAATTTCAACGAAAACTTCCAATTGAGCTAGAATTGGATAATTCAGACCAATTAGAGGTTTTTTCAGATAAACAATTTTTGGATGAGCTAAAAAAGGTTGTACCCTCAGAAATGGCAAATCGACTAGATTTCGGTATCTATGAGAAGCAGTCTATAGAAGAAGCAAATAACTTGATCTTCCTAGAACCTTATAAAAGTAAAGGAGTACAAGAATGAAAATCTCTTCGTTAACTTTACAAGCCTTTAGAGGGTTTAATAAAATAGAGGAATTTAATTTAGAGAGTGTTGACATTATAGTTTTATATGGACCAAATGGTCATGGGAAATCGTCTATTTATGATGCAATTGAGTGGGGATTAACAGGTGGAATTTATCGCTTTGATGAAGCATCGCCCGAGCGAAAAAGAACACGATTCATACGAAATTTACATGCAGACAGTTCAGATAAATCATTCGTGAAATTAGGGATAATTTTATCAAATGAGCGACGTTTTTTTATCGAACGAGAATGTACAGCATCTATTTCAGATCGTACCGATTATGGAAAGTATAGATTGAGAATCTTTGATGAAAATAATCAATTATATAAGGAGAACGAAGGAGCAGAGGAGACTTTAAAAAGTTGGCTTATTCATGAAGATTGGTTACCTAAAATAGGTTCTCCGACAACAATGTTAAGCTTAACGCACATTCTATCACAAGAAAAAATTGCTGAATTTCTAAGGGGGATGCAAGAAAGAGATCGATACGATGCTATTTCTACAATTTTTGGTACAGATCATTTTGATAAGTATCGTGAAGGATTCAGGATAGTAAGAAATACCTTGAATGGCGAATTAGAGAAACTAAAAGTACAAGCTAGAGAGAAACAATTGCTCATTGATAAGTTACAGAATGAAGTAAAGGAACTAGAATTAAAAATTGTGAAAAATGAGGATACAGACTTTAATGCTGAATTAGAGAACTATATTAATATGTATCCTAAAATTAATGTAAATAAAGATGACTTAGGAAAACTGCTGAAATCTATAATTTCCAACCAAAATGATATTGAGATTGAGCAAAAAGGGTTACAAAGGGAATATCATCTTTTGATGGAAATCAAAGAGGAATTGCCAAATTTTACGTATTTACGTGAAGCAAATAAAGTTGTTTTACACGAAAGACAATTACTGCAACAATTTAAGGAGTTATCATTATCAAATTTGAAAATTGAACAATTACTTTCTATGGAAAAAGTCGTTAAAGATGACAGAGTAACCCTTGAATCTTTAACTTCTTTACAAAGAGAATCTAATTTAATGGTAGGTTCGTTATTAAATAAAAGAGATAGTTTATTAATGATTATTGAATCTATAAATATACAGCTCGATACCCTCTCGTGGCAAAATGGAATTGGCTTTTTATCAGAAATTAAACCAAAGATGACTGAAGAAGATTATAGAATCTTAAAAACTTCATTTAATGCCATGTTTGAGGAATATCAGTTTATTGAACAAAAGAAATCTATCCAGCAAAACCAGTTGATTCAATTGAGAGCTTTAGAAGAATCTATTAAACAAATCGAGAGTACTGACGAAATCTATAGTGCTTTCTTATCTTCATTAAATCAATATATTTTAGTAGTTTCTGAGGAGTTAAAGAGCTGTCCTGCATGTGGAACAGTGGGAATAAAAAAAGACGATATTTTAAATAATGTCCAGAGGCAACAGTTAAAAGTAAATGAAGGTTTACCTAGATTAGAGGAATTGAAGCTTCAAGCACAATCCAATTTAAAGAAAATCGTTGAGGAGATTAATTCCGCAAACACTAGTATTGAAAAATCTAAAAAAAATGTTCAAGAAGTATTATCTAAGTTTAAAAATAATTTAAAAACAATAGACATTACTACATCTACTGAGAGACAAAATCAAATGACTCTACAACTGAAGGTGGATTCATTAAAATTAAAATTAAATCAATTTGAGAAAGACTGTAGCCTTTTAGGTTTGAAAATTGAAGATAATATCGGAGAAAAACTGGAACTAATAAATCAGGGAGTGCTAAAAGAATTAAATGAACTAAATTCAAAGAGATTTTCAGAGCAGGAGCCGTTAAATTATTTACCTGAAGAATTAAGAGTGAAAAATTACGATATTTCTCAAATTGATGAATATGAGCGAACATTACAACAAATGATTTTCATACAGGAGACAGAGATAAATCGAGTCAATCGTCTGACTAAATTATCAGAAAGAATGAATATAGATATTAAAACTGCTGATTTGAATAAAGTAAAGATTGATGTGGCTGAGGAAGTGCAAGTTTTAGAACAGAGATTAAAAAAGATATATGAAATAGAAGTGACAAACATTAACCTTCAAAGTATGATTGAAATGAATACAGAGAAAATGAGATTAATACATTTACAAAAAGACTTAGCTTCAATGAAAAATCAAGTGGTTGATTTAAAAAATAAGGAAATAGAAATGAATAAAGACTCTGCATATCTTTTGGAATTAGTTAATAAATCCAGTGAAGCGGTTTCAAACCTTAATGAGAAAGTATTTTCTAAGTTGAAGGAAACTATTCAAACCATTTTCGAACAGATTAATTCACATCCAATTTTTACAAAGTTAGATTTAGCAATGGATAAATATCGTAATAATAATTGTTTAACCATTAATGTATCTAAAATGAATGGAACAAAAGAAATAAAAGCAAATGCACCTTATGTGTTTAGCTCAGCGCAAGTGAACAGTATTGCTCTTTCTTTATTCTTGGCGATGTCATTGAAGCAAAAATGGTCACCGTTACAATTAATTGGAATGGACGACCCAATTCAGAGCATGGATGAAGTTAATGTAATTTCTTTTATAGATTTAATGCGTTTATTTGTGGACAAACATAGAAAGCAAATAATTATTTCAACTCACGATCAGAGTTTTTATAAATTAATATTAAAGAAATTTAGGTATTATAATTTAGTAACAATTGAATATGAAGCCTATGGTGATAAAGGACCTACTATTAAAATACCTAATGAAGGCCATTATTATAATAAGGGTCACCTTGAATTAAATTATGAACAAGCAAGAGATGCACTTTTGCGACTAGATAAAAATGAATAATCATTTATAAGAAACAATCAATATCAAAAAAATAATCAATCTTTTTTTAAAAGTTAAATTATCACCTTAAAGTAAAGAATCCATTTTAATCGAATTATTTTCAATATGGATTCTTTCTGCTTGTGCCAAATAAGCCTTGTCATTATTTTTTTAATCAACTTTTTTATAAAGCCAATAAGTGCACCACCCCGGTTTTGTTGATTTCTGTCGAAGTTAATCGTTAAACTTTTTCTGAAATTACCATCCTTGGATTCTATTGTTAAAAAAGGTATGATCAAAAATACGCGATGCATAAGACCTTAACCAGGTTTTACGCATCGCGTTTACTTTATTTATTATTTTTAATTTAAATTCCAAACTAATGCATAATGATTACGGCCAAGAAAATGTACCAACGTTGATATACTTTTTACCACTGAATGAAAAGGAAGGTACCAGTAAATGACAGATGATTACCACCACATCTTCCGGCTGATTAAAGTTAAAAGCCATATGTGTTAGAATATAAACAAAGTTAAAATATTTAGAAAGGAGATATCAAATATGACTATGAGTATTATTATTTTAGCATCCGTGCTTTTATGGGGTGCAGTAATCCATGAACTAAGTAAGCCTTCAAAAAAGCAAAACAACCGAAAAATTGTTTCTTTGGTATCTTTAGGCTCTTTATCAACTTTAATTATTACTATTTCACTTTTTCAAAACCTTCCGTTTTAAAATTAGTTTTCCGCTATAGGACGCAATAATGGAATAAGGTTTTTGCCTGTTTCCATTATAGGGCCATTTAGTTTAAGAGTAGCAGGTATGATCTGATTAAAAAGTGAAAGGAGGTTCTAACATGGGGTTAGTCATGGCAATTGCGCCTGTTGTAATAGTGGGAGGGATTGTAGTATATGTAGTTGAAAGACTTAAATATAAATATAACCAAGGTAACCAAGGTATGAAAAAATCCAAAGGCGCTCAAGATTTATTAGATAGTTTAATACCAATGGGAATGCTTTTTGGTTGTGCTATCGGTTTAATTTTTGGCATGTTTTTCCCAATCTCTCTAGTATTTACAGTTAGTCTAGGAGCTGGAATAGGCTATTTATTTGGATTTTTTGCTTATGAAATTTATAGCAAGGAAGGAAACAATTATTCATAAATAGATATCCGGCATATAGACTGATCTTAATAAGGCGTTGAGGGTTGGATAAAACCCTGCACTATGCAAGAAATTAACAAATGTAGTACAAAAGGTAAACAATGCTGCAGCCAATTATAAGCTGTAGCATTGTTTCAATACAAAACCTATTTTACCTAACGGTTATAGGGTTGATCTTAGAAATCCAATTTTCTCTCGACTAAAACAATTGCATTTGCTCGGTTGAACTGTTTTCTTTATTATTCAATGAAACATATCCTAAAGACTTGTACCCACTTTGCCGTTTTTCAAACATTATTTTTAATATTGGGACATGCGCATCAACATAATCGAAAACTTTAACCTCTTGCTTATTAGAGTGAATTCGGTGCAATCGCCCAACATATTGCTGGAGTGTACCTTTCCAAGATATGGGCATGGCTAAAAACAAAGTATCCAAACGCGGATCATCAAAACCTTCACCAATGTATTTACCGGTTGCGATTATTAGTCGCTCTTCGTTATCCGGGATTTTAGCCAGGCGTTCCAATTCCGTCCTTCGTTCTTTTTTATTCATTTTCCCAGTAAGGATAATAATGTTTTTGGCAAAACCTTTAAATTTATCACGAAGGAATTCAAGATGTTCAATTCTCTCTGTCAAAACAATAGGGGAACTTCCTTTATCTAATTCATTTAAAACATCATCAAATAGTAATTGATTTCGCTGTTCATCCTTTGATATGGACTGGTAGATTTCTTGAAGATTAGTTGAACTTAACCTGAAATTAGTATATCTCGGTATTAATGTATGTTTAAATGGGCGAATTTTCGCTTGCGTTTTTGCATCCGTTTTGTAGCGTACTGGGCCGCACTGCATAAAGATAATGGGGTGCAGTCCGTCCTTTCGAATAGGTGTAGCTGTCAGACCATATACATACTTAGCGCGGACTCGTTTTATCACTTTTTCAAAGCTGTATGCAGAGATATGATGGCATTCGTCAACAATAATCTGACCATATTGAGTAATAAATGATTTTAACTCACCTTTAGAATTTAGACTTTGAATGGTAGCTACATCAATTTGTCCGGTTATATTCTTTTTGCCGCCGCCAATTTGTCCTATGTCTTTAGCTGATATATCGAGGAAAGTAGATAAACTTTCCACCCATTGTTGGAGGAGTTGGGTCCTATCCACAATAATTAAGGTATTTATTTTCCTGTTTGCAATAAGTGCCGCAGCAGTAACTGTTTTTCCAAAACCTGTAGATGCTGCAAGTGTCCCATTTTCATGATCCAATAATTTTTGGACGGCATCTTCTTGCTGCGATGTAAGTTGCCCATTAAAGTTAACTTGAAGATCGTCTCCTTCAAAAGATTCATTTTCTATTTCGAGTTCTATCGAATATCCTTTTAACAGTTTTTCTAACTCTTCATAACAGCCGCGGGGAAGTATTAGATATTCAGAATTCTCCTCATAGCAGCTAATCACCTTTTGAATCCCATAGGTTGACATTCGCTTGGACTGTGCTTTATAAAACTCAGGATTATTGAAAGTAGCTAATGTCATCATTTTTGAAAAAATCACAGAAGGAATTCCTTCCTTTCGGATATACAGCCCATTTTTTATAAAGACCTTGATTTTCTTAGGGGTAGCTAAATTCAAAGCAGGTTCATTAACTTGTAAATGTCCAAGTTTATTTAAAGCTCCTAAAACATCCTGTTTATTCATTTTTTCAATAGAAGATAAATACAGCCATTGATCTTCAAAGGGTATAAAATTTTCGTCAACAAATACACTATTCCCTTCTTTTTTTGAATGGAGCTGAAGCGGTAAAGCGATAAGATTGCCAAATCCTCCGCTCGGAAGTGTATCTTGATTTGGCAGCATTCGATCAAATGAGTCAAACCCAATTTGATGTCTTCTTTCATGAGTTTTCGTTAACAGACGCATCCCAAGTTTTCTTGCAATTGCTGCCGAAATTTTTTCTGAAAAGAAGATCCATACATGAGCACCTTTTCCTGATCGAGATCGTTCTATATAAACGGGAATATGACTAATTTTGCATTCCTTTACAAATGCCAAAACGTCCTGTTGCCAGTTTTGTTTATCAAAATCAAATGCAAGAAAGAAACACGTATCATCTTGAAGAAGGGGGTATATTCCGACTGTTTTTTTTCCACTTAGATGGTTATATAGTACTTGATCGTTAAGCGGAGTTAACCTCCGATGCTGACAAGCGGAACATTTAATTTGAGGTTTTTGGCAAATTGGTTTTTGCCATTCCAAATCGCATACCGGGGTGTAACCCTTCTTTCCATTGTTAGATTCATATCGGTATGCAAATACATCTGTTCTCCCCTTAAATAAACTTTTAAAAAGATTGATTTTATTTATTGGTAGCGCCCGATTACTAATAATGTTTGCATCGTTTGTAATTTCTGCTTTTTCTTCCCGTCGATGCATCATATTTGATAGCAGACGTTTTAGATGTTCATTTTCTTTTTTTAGCTGATTTAACTCTTTTATTACAAGATCATATTTCATTTTATTCCCTCAAAATAGTTTAGTTTTGTATAATTCAATTATACAATAATAGGAAAGTCAAATACAAAAAGTGTAACAATGGTGGGGCTATTTGTGAAAATCAAAGTAACAGACTTAAAAAAGGCGGAAAGGGAGAAAACAGCGTTAAAAGTTGAGTTTTTATTTATGCTGCTTCGCTTGTAATTGGATCCAGCAAAGCAAACCTTAATCATGTTTTTTTTTGATACTTATTTACAGTTATCAGAAGAAGAAGAACAAAAAGTCTTAGAAGAGGTGAGGGAAATGAGTGCAAAAGAGGCCGATAAAGTAATGGAAATTATTAATTCCTATGAACGACGTGGAAGAGAACTTGGAAAAGAAGAAGGAAAAATAGAAGGAAAACTGGAAGCCATTAGGATGGTTGCAAAAAGGATTAATGAAAAGGGTAGACCAACTAAAGAAATTGCTGAAATGACAGGGCTGGAAATAAAGGAAATTGAGCGATTATAGGTGAGGGGAATTAGTACAGATTAACTTCAAAAAGGATATGGTTCGGTAATGGTGAGACAAAATGAAGGATGAAATATTTCGGAAGTAAGGGATTCTTAACATCAAAATGAAAACGACTGAAAGTAGGGAAGACAAACGGTTAAGGGAAAAGTTGAAAGATATATTTAGGAAAAAATCAGATTTTGAAGAACCAACAGGTTCTTTGAAATTTTATATACACAAAAATGCCGACATTTCACATCAAATGTCGGTTTTTTTGTTATCAATATAAAATAATAGGAAAATAAACAAAGATTAATTGCAAAGACGATACATAAGAATTGCCAAAGGTGGTTGACTATGGTCACGTTGTATATTATGATTCCTCTAAATACTCACACTACTTAGTAAATTCAAAACTATTCTTTAACTATTCTATAAAAGTAAAAATTACTCTTTACATGTAATATAGTTCATTAGGTATTATAAATAATATTGGATAATAATGGTAATAGAATTGAATATTAATAAAAAAGGATGATGGTTTGATGAATAAGGAAATATTCCTTAAGAAAGCAGAAGATTCATTTGACAAAACGGTATATGAACCAGAAGGACTATTTTTTTACCACTTTTTTGATTTTCAGTTTGATTATGATGATATCCTAAGAACTTGTAAAGTTACATGTTCAGTTAAAGAGCCAATGTGGAATTCTTTTCAAATGGTACATGGGGGATTCCTTTCATATATTGCCGATACAGCACTGGGCCATTTGAATTTACATTTTTATGAGGGTACATTCGTCACATTAGAAATGAAAACATCCTTTCTAAAAGGGATCAAAACTGGGGAAATTACAGCAATATCCCGCTTTGTCAAAGAAGGAAGGAAAGTACTATTTTCCGAATGTGAAATTTTTAATGGGAATAATGAAAAACTATGTATAACTTCTGGAACCTTTTATAGAAAGGATCAAAGATAATGCTAGCGTAACATCAAATAGAAATTAAAAAATAGCAAAAAAAAATTATTGATTTGTATTTGAAGTAATGTTAAAATTTTGATTATTAGGAAAATTAAATAGAGCTGAATACTTATTGGGAAATTACCAAAATGATTTCTCTTATCGTAGGTATAACTCAGCAACAACATTCTCTTATCGTAGGGGTGTTTGTTGCTGGGTTTTTTTGTTGAAATAGTAATTGAGGGGGGAGGAGGATACGTAAGTTTTCTTGTCTAAAAGTCCCATTTTCAAAGGCATAATCAATAAAATATGGAAGCGCAAACATTTCTGTTTTTATCAATTAATTTAGAATGGTAATTTTGAAATTGAATAACTAAATTATCGTTACAGGGGGGTTGCACTGAGTTGTTTTATCATAAGACTGTATTCAAAAATGGATTAGATTGAAGAACTAGTTTCCATGAGGAGTTGTTTTTATGTCGACTTATGTTACTCAATTAATACTTTCAGGTATTATAACAGGAGCTGTTTATGGACTTATCGCCTTAGGTTTTACAATGGTTTATAATTCCACATCCGTTTTAAACTTTGCGCAGGGTGAGTTTGTGATGATTGGGGCCGTTTTTAGCTCCGTTTTTATTACAAAATACCACATGCCCTATTATGTCGGGGTGCTGTTGGCAATAAGCATTGCAGTAGCAGTAGGGTTTGGTGTTGAACGTTTAAGTATCCGCTATCTTCAAAGGAAGAACGTTAATCATATTATTATGATCATGGCCACGCTTGCTTTAGCTATCATAATCAGTAATGTCACACAGCTATTAGTTGGGACTTCATCCATGTATACACCGAATGTGATTGATGCAAAGCTTTCAATAGGTGGCAATTTTATTACAGCTCAGGAATTAATCATACTTGGTTTCCTTGGATTGACCGTAACAGGATTGTGGTTATTTCTGAATAAAACGATGTATGGAGTTGCAATGAAAGCAACAGGTATTGATAAAAATGCAGCACGAATGATGGGGATTAATATCCATTCTGTTATTCTACTAAGTTTTGTCTTAAGTGCAGGTTTATCTGCTATAGGGGGAATATTAATTGCACCAATTATTTCAGGGACGGCACAAATGGGACTCCCGTTAGCAGTAAAAGGTTTTATTGCTGCCGTAATTGGTGGGGTTACCAATCCATTTGCAGGTATTGTGGGAGGAATATTGATAGGTTTATTTGAAGTTTTTATTGCAGGATACGTTTCTTCCTCATTAGTCGAGATCATTGTTTTTCTACTATTACCAATTATTTTAATTGCACGTCCAAATGGATTATTGGGAAGTTCCCGATAGGAGGGTTGAGATGAGAAAAGCAAGTGTCTTAAGAGAGTCTAGTGGAATAATCGTTTTTATCATCGCAGCATTACTTATTACGTTTTTTAGCACGAATAGCTACTACCTAGGGATTGTAGGACTATGTGCGATTTCCATTATTTTAACATTAAGTTTAAATATGCTATTTGGATTGGCAGGACAAATATCATTTGGTCACGCCGGGTTTTATGCATTGGGAGCCTATATATCTACAATTATTGAATCAAAATTTGGTATTTCCTTTGAATGGAGCCTAATCATTACATTAGTTCTCTGTTTCTTATTATCTTGGATTATCGCTTTCCCAATTCTAAAACTTAAAGACCATTATTTAGGTATGGCAACTTTAGCATTTGGTTTGTTAATTTTTACGATTTCCATGCAATGGGTAGAGGTTACTGGGGGACCAAGCGGTATGCCAGTTCTAACCCCCACAATTTTTGGAATGGATATTTCAACCGTATTTAATGAGGTTATTCTAGTTGCAACTATAGTAGTATTTATTTTTTGCACTTCCATTTACCATTCTAAATTGGGTATAGCTCTTAAGGCAGTGGCAGCAGATGAAAATGCAGCAAAAGCAGCAGGTGTTGATGTAGTTCGGTATAAAACGTTAATCTTCTCATTATCAGGTGCAATGGCTGCGTTTGCAGGTATTTTATATGCCCATTTATATTTGTTCATTTCACCTGAAGCTTTTTCCATTCATACTTCAATCATGATTTTAACGATGGTCGTTATTGGAGGCCTTGGAAGTAATAGTGGAGCGGTAATCGGTGCCATTTTTATAACATTATTACCGGAATTTATTGAGGGCTTAGATGATATGAAAACAATGATCTACGGAGTGGCGTTGTTAATTGTATTACTTTTCTTTCCGAATGGTTTGGTAAAAATATTCCATTCCTTTAAACCAGTCAAAGTAAGGAAAGTTGAAAAAGAAATACCACATAAAAATTTGTCAAAAACGAAAAGCAACGCTAGTGATTTAAATTAAAAAGAAAAAATCATAAGGAGCGTACTCAAGATGTTAAACCTTAATGAAGTAGGGAAACAATTTGGCGGCCTCGTAGCATTAAACAATGTCACTTTCAGTGTAGATCAAGGTGAAATTGTATCATTGATTGGTCCAAATGGTGCTGGTAAAAGTACATTACTAAATGTCATTACAGGTTTTATAAAGCCTACCTATGGAACCGTCCAGTATAAAGAAAAGGATATTACAGGTAGTGAACCACACCGTCTAAGCAAAACAGGAATCGGCAGGACTTTCCAAATAGCAAAAATATTCAAACAAATGTCCGTGCTAGAAAACGTCATGGTTGGCTACTTTCCAAGGTTTAAATCGGATATTTTTCAGGGCATTTTACAAACAAAACATGCAAGAAAAGAATTGAACCATATTCGTGAAACTTCATATGAACTATTGAAATTTGTTGGTTTAGAAAAAGAGGCAGATGTGATATCAGGAAATCTCCCATATGGAAAAATTCGATTAGTGGAAGTAGCAAGAGCATTAGCAGGAAATCCCGAATTATTACTTTTAGATGAACCGGCATGCGGTTTGAATTCTTCAGAGGTCCTTCAATTCATCGAAATATTAAGAAAAATCCAAGCGGATGGGAAAACGATTTTACTTGTTGAACATGATATGAGATTGGTGATGAGTGTTTCCCAAAGGCTTGTCGTACTCAAAAATGGGGAGCTTTTAGCAGTTGGTTTACCAAAAGAAATTAAGGAAAATGAAGAAGTGATTTCAGCTTACCTCGGAAAGGGTTTTGTCCATGCTGCGAATTAACAATATGACGACAGGTTATGGAATGGCGGACGTTTTACACGGATTTGATATGGAATTAAACAAAGGTGAAATAATTGCCGTAGTTGGTGCAAATGGTGCGGGGAAAAGCACCTTAATGAGAGCCATTTCCGGGTTACTTCCCCTAAAATCCGGATCAATCAAGTTTAACGGTAAAGATATTTCAAAAGTATCTGCCCATACAAGAGTGGACCAAGGTTTAGTTCAAGTCCCAGAAGGACGGCAAGTCTTTGGACCTCTTAGCGTGGTGGAAAATTTGACACTAGGCTTTTTCTCGAAAAGAAAACAAGGGAAGACGCAATTACAAAAACGCTTGGAATATGCTTATCATCTGTTTCCAAAGCTGGCAGAAAGGAAAGGGCAAAAGGCCGGTAGTTTAAGTGGAGGAGAACAACAAATGCTCGTTATTGCCAGAGCATTAATGAGTGATCCTTCCTTGCTTCTCCTTGATGAACCTTCTTTAGGATTGTCTCCATTAATTACGGAACAAATATTTGAGGTGTTAGTGGAGTTAAACAAAAATGGATTAAGTATACTGCTTGTTGAGCAAAATGCTTTTGAAACCTTATCTATTTCGGATCGCGGTTATTTAATTGAAAATGGAAATATGGTTCTTAATGGAGACTCCAAACAACTGTTAAATAATCCAAAGGTGACAGAGGTCTATTTGGGGAATGAGGCGATCTCATGACTTTTTATAAAGGAATACGTATTTTAGACCTATCGAGATTACTTCCGGGGGGGTTAACGACTAAATTATTTGGAGATTTAGGGGCAGAAGTGATCAAAATTGAGGAGCCAAAACAAGGAGACTATTGCAGATGGGAAAAACCATTGATTAAAAATGAGAGTTATTACCATCTAATCCTAAATGGAAATAAGAAAAGTGTGAAATTGGATTTAAAATCACAAGAAGGCATGGATCTATTTTTAAAATTAGTGAAAGAATCCGATATTGTATTTGAAAATTTTCGGCCTGGAGTAATGGAAAGACTAGGGATTAATTATGAGGTATTAAAAAAATATAACAGTAAAATCATTTTATGTTCCATATCAGGGTACGGCCAGGAATCACCCTATCAAAACAATTCTGCACATGACTTGAACTTTTTAGCAATGTCAGGGTTTTTATCCTTAATGACCGACGGAATAAAGGATCCGGCAATACCGGGTGTGCCAATCGTTGATATTATGACAGGATTAAGTGCTTCCTTTGCTATATCAACTGCCCTTTATAAAAGGGAGAAAACAGGTGAAGGAGAACTCATTGATGTAAGTATGTATGACGTAAATGTATGGTCGCTTAGCATGATTGCAGGTAAATTTTTTGTAGATCAAACTGAAAACCTACGCGAATTTGCAGGGACCAGTCCAAGTTACAACGTATATAAAACGAGTGATGCCAAGTTTGTTGCACTTGGTGCATTTGAAACGAAATTTTGGAAAATCTTTTGTGAAAAAATCGACAGGGAAGATTTAATTCCATTTGGAAAATTAACAAACGATGTAGGAGCACAAATCAAAAATGAATTAAATTCAATTTTTAGAACAAAAACTCGGAATGAGTGGATTGAATTCTTTAAAGATGACGATATTTGTTTATCTCCGGTTAGAGAACTAAATGAAGTATTTGATGATGAACATTCTCAAAAAAGGGATCTATTATATGAGATTGAACATCCTACAGAGGGGTCAATCAAACAATTAAGTCATCCTATACGTTATGCTAATCTAGCAGAATTTGAAAAAAGAAGTGCACCATTATTCGGTGAAGATACAGAAAAGATTTTAAGTAAAGTAAATTAATAGATAGTAGGATGGTGGTTTAGGTGAATAGTATTTTTGACGATTTTAAACTTGCTACAAAAAGATTTGCCAAAGAACAACTGAGTGAAATTGCTAAGGAATTTGATGAGAATGAGGCAATTGATCCTTCGATCATTGAAAAACTTAAGGAGCAAGGATATACCAGTATGATGTACCCTGCTGAAAATGGTGGAGCAGAGGTTGACCTTGATACAGTTTGCGCTGTTGTTGAAGAGATAGCTAAATATTGTGCATCAACAGCTATTACTTTGGTTGGTCATTTAACGGGATCAGTGGCATGTTTAGTTGGAGGAAATCATGAGCAAAAAGAAAGATTTGTGTATCCAAATGGACGAAAAAACAACCTATTTGCAGTTTCCATATCAGAGCCAGGGGCTGGGTCAGACGTTACATCGATAAGAACAACTGCCCATAAGAAAGACGGAGGATATGTACTTAATGGTAGTAAGTGTTTTGTTACGAATGGCGGATTAGCAGATGTATATGTCATATTTGCTAGAACCGATCAAACGGATAGGAAAGGGGGATTAAGTGCTTTTATCGTACCAAAGGAAACAGAGGGGTTACATGTAGGGAAAAAGGAAAAGAAAATGGGGTTGCGGGGCAGCTATACAACAGATTTATATCTTGAAAATGCCTGGATTCCTGAGGAACAGCTTATTGGAATGGAAGGGGATGGCTTTTCGATTATCGAAAAGACAATGGATCGAACACGGGTTGTTGTAGCCGCACATGCACTGGGAATTGCTTCAGGAGCACTAGAATTTGCCGTGATATATGCTTCTGAGCGTAAACAATTTGGTAGAACAATTGGAGAATTCCAAGGACTACAGTTTATGATTGCCGACATGTCTATCAAAGAAGAGACGGCTCGGAGAATGGTCTATTATGCTGCGGAACAAGTAATCAATAAAAATAAGATTGCCAGCTATTATTCTTCTATCGCGAAAACAGTAGCTTCTGATGCTGCGATGGAAATTACAACCGATGCGGTTCAAGTTCTAGGGGGGGCGGGGTACATTCGAGACTATCCTGTTGAAAGAATGATGAGAGATGCAAAAGTAACACAAATTTTTGAAGGGACGAATCAGATTCAAAGGATGATCATTGCAAAATATAAATTAAAAAAATAAGGGGGATTTATATGTTCAATGGATTTAAGAAAATAGTTACTACAACAGCAGTTACCCTTCTAGGTATTGCTTTAATTTCAGGATGTGCCGGAAAGGAGACTAGTCAAAAAACCGCATCAGGTGATACTTCGGCTAAAGGATCAATCAAGGTTGGTGTTATTGGATCTTTTAGCGGCGCCGGTGCAGATATGGGAATTACCATGCGTAATGGAGTAGAGATGGCCATCAAGAAATTTAATGACGATGGAGGAATTGATGGGAGAAAAATCGAAATCATAAATTACGATGATGAAGGGAATCCGACAAAAGCTACTTCGGGTGCACAAAAATTAATTTCATCTGAAAAAGTAGTAGCAATTCTAGGAAATCCAAATACAGCCACTTCCATTGCAACAGCAAATGTTTCGCGTTCAAGTAAGGTGCCCCAAATTGTTCCAATCGCCCAATCGCCTGAAGTGTTGCAACCGGCAAGTCCATGGATATTCAGGGTATCGGCTGTATCCACCATGGATATTGACAGTATTGTTGCGTTTATAAAGGAGAAAGGTTGGAAAAATATCGGTTTACTTTATGATACTTCCGCCTATGGAATGTCAGGAAAACAAATTTTTGATAAGGTGATCCCTGAAGAAGGGCTTAAAATTGTTGCCTCTGAAGGGTATACAGTTGGAGCCCCGGATTTAACAACACAAGCGTTAAATTTAAAGAAAGCCAATGTTGATGTCGTAATCGTTTGGGGATTAGGTGCGGACCACGGAAGGTTTGTTAGTAATCTTGAAAAAATCGGCTGGAACATTCCGAATATTGGCGGCCGTGGTTCCATTTTTAAAATCTTCACAAATATTGGCGGTAAAGCAGCCAATGGAACAATTGCGACTGCATCTTTAGACCTTGGTCAAGATGAAGTAAAAACTTGGGTAGATCAATACCATAAAGACTACGGTAATGAAGGTACGATTGATTTTGCAGCACTTGGTTATGATGCAGCAAAAGTTCTAATTGAAGCGATAAGAAAGGCGGATGCAAAGGGAGAAATTAATCGTCAAAGGATAAGGGATGCAATTGAATCGATTGACAAGTTTGACACCCTAACCGGTCCTAAAGGGTACTCGATTTCATTTGGACCTGATAAACATGAAGGATCGAGCAATGAGGCTGTGATCATGGTAGAACATAAAGACGGTGAATGGGTACCTGTTCAATAACGGAGGAGAGTAGAAATGAGAAAAATTGGTGTAATTGGCGGAGGATTAATGGGTTCAGGAATTGCCTTCCATTTAAGCAGTAAGCTGGAAGACAGCATTATTGTCCATGAGGTTTCCGAGGAGGCATTTACCGGAACTAGACAAAGATTTGACCGATTTGGTAAAAATGCGATGAAACGCGGTGCAGACGAAAGTACGGTAGGTTCATGGGTGAATAAAATTGACTATACCACCAATGTAGAGGATTTAACTGACTGCGTTTTAGTAATTGAGGCAGTTTATGAAAACCTACAAGTGAAACAAGAGATTTTCAGAAAGCTAGAAACGGTTGTAAACGAAAAAACAATATTAGCTACAAATACGTCCGGGATTAGTATATCTGAAATCGGATCGGTATTAACCCATCCGGAAAGGCTTATTGGAACCCACTTCTTTAATCCAGTACCTGCTATGAAATTGGTTGAACTGATTACGGGTATCCATACTTCTCAAGAAACAATTGAAGAAATTAAGATGTTTTGTGAAAAAATCGGCAAAGAAGTTGTGGTTTCAAATGATTTTCCGGGGTTTATTGTCACAAGAGTTGGTCAGGCCATGATGTGCGAAGCATTGCGTTGTCTTGAACAAGGAGTGGCAACTGTTGAGGATATTGATAAGGGTATGAGGCTCGGCTACAATTATCCAATGGGCCCATTAGAATTAATAGATTTAATCGGCTTGGATACGGAACTTAAAATCCAGCAATCCTTATTTGAAGAACTGGGTGAGGTCTTCAGACCAAGTCCAGTCCTAAAGAATATGGTTGCAGGCGGGTTACTTGGCAGAAAATCAGGAAAAGGCTTCTATAATTATCAATAGTGTGGAGGGTAAAAATGAGTTACTTTGAAGTGATTCAGCAAGAACGGATCGTAAAACTAATTCTCAATAGACCTCCTGTAAATGCTCTAAGCTTAGAAGTTTTAGAAGAATTACGGATGCATTTAGAAAAAGTCAATAACCATAAGGAAAATAGAGTGTTAATCATCACTTCCTGTGGTGAAAAGTTTTTTGCAGCAGGTGCTGATATTAAAGGTTTAAAGAATGTAAGTGTAGAAGAAGGTAAGGTAATAAATCAGCAATTTCTCCATACATTTGATCAACTTGCTAAACTTCCGATTCCGACTATTTGTGCCGTTAACGGTCTTGCGTTAGGGGGAGGAACCGAATTAGCACTTGCATGTGATATTCGGATTGCGTCTGAAAATGCTCAACTTGGACTTCCTGAAACCAATCTTGGATTAATTCCAGGCGGTGGAGGAACTCAGCGGATGCCTCGCATCGTTTCGATTGGCAGGGCAAAAGATTTATTATTTACCGGAAGAAGAGTATCAGCACAGGAAGCATTGGAAATAGGTTTAGTAGAATATGTCGTCCCATATCATGAATTATCTGATTTTTCGGAACGATTAGCTAAAACGATTAGTGAAAAAAGCCCGAATGCAATAAGAACGATAAAACAAGCAATCATGAGTGGAATGAACACAGATTTACCTACTGGATTGGAAATAGAGTTAGAGTTAGGAAGCCATTGCTTTGGAAGTGAAGATTTTCAGAAGGGTATATCTGCTTTTTTAGAGAAAAGAAAGCCGGAATTCTAATAAATTCTTTAATAACGGTTAGCGCAAGCAGTCCTAAGTAAAGTCAATGAGGCTTTACGAGTTGCGGCCTGCGCTAATCTGTATTTTGGGAGGGATAAAATTTGTCAAAAAGAAAGGTAAGCTATTACCATAGTCCGGGTGAAATCTTTCCTCTAGGACGTACATTTGGGGATGTAATTGAAAAGGCAGCAGAAGAGTTCCCAAACAAGGTTTTTATTTACTATGAAGATAGGACAATTACATATGGTCAACTTCATAAATATACGAATGTAATTGCCTTAAACTTAATAAAAAATGGCTTTAAAAAGGGAGATCGACTTGGAATATGCCTTCCTGACTGGCCGGAATATTCATTAATTTACTATGCATGTGCAAAAACTGGAATTATTACAATGCCGGTTAGTCCTCGGTATCGGGAAAAGGAATTCTTAATGATATTGGGGCATTCCGGTGCAAAACATATCATTTTGCCTGCTAACAGTGATTTTGATTTTGTTGGGATGGTAGAAGAACTTAAACAAAACGACCTCAAAGAATTAGAGAATATCATTGTTGTAGGGAAGAATGAATCCATAAAAGAGTCACCTTATATTTTTTCGTTTGACCATTTAATAAAGACAGATTTAAGTAATGAAGAAGTGAATGAGCAATTAGCGGAATATTTGAAAGAAAATTCTGTTGATGCAGATAGTTTGCTTGAAATCTGCTATACATCTGGTACAACCGGGGCACCTAAGGGAGTTATGGCTACCCATAATAATCGTATTGCTGCAGGGACACTAAATAATGAATCTTGGGGTGCCAGACCAAGTGATATTATGATCGCAATGGCTCCCTTAGCCCATTCAACTGGCAGCAATCATTCTCAAAATGGAGCGTTATTGGGGAATTTTTCGGTTGTCTATTTAGGTTCATGGAAACCGGAAAAAACGCTTGAGCAAATTGAGCGATTTGGTGCCACAATATTAATTGGTGTACCGGCAATGTTCATTTCCATCATGAATCATCCGAATTTTCTTCACTATAATGTAAAGTCCGTTAGGGGAACTTGGTGTGCAGGATCGCCGGTAGCAATTTCGGTTGCTAAAAAAATTTCATCTACATTCAATTCAATATTCATTCAATGTTATGGAACAACGGAATGTGGAGGAAATCACTGCACGAAACCTGAGGACCCAATTGAATTGTCATGTGGAAGTGGTGGACCTCCAGTCAGAGGTACCGAAGCAAAAGTGATTGATCCTGATGGAAACATTGTACCAATTGGCCAACCGGGTGAAGTTTGTGCTCGCGGAGTTACGAGAATGCTTGGTTACTATAACAATCCCGGAGCAAATGAAACTGCAATTGATCGAGCTGGCTGGTTCCATAGTGGTGATTTAGGTGTTATGAATGAACTTGGCTATATAAAGATTATTGGCCGTATAAAGGATATGATTATCCGAGGAGGAGAAAACATTTATATTTCCGAAATGGAGGAAGCCATTTACCAATACCCAGATATTCAGGAGGTTCATGTAGTCGGTTACCCGGATGCGTATCTTGGTGAAAGAACCTGTGCATTTATAAGAGCAAAATCACCTGACACCATCATTACAAGGGATGATTTGGTGAAATTTTTAAATGAAAAAATCGCAAAATATAAAATTCCAGACAAGGTAGTGATGGTGAAAGAGTTTCCAGTATCTCATAGTGGAAAAATCCAAAAATTTAAACTACAAAATATGCTTACAAAGGAAGAGGTTGTATGACGAAACCATTAAATGGTGTTCGGATATTAGATTTATCACGATTACTTCCAGGTGGTTATGCAACATTGATTTTATCGGATTTGGGTGCAGAAGTGATTAAAATTGAAAGTATTGATGGAGATCCTAGCAGGGATATACCTCCCTTCGTTGGCACCGAAAGCCATCATCATTTGACGATCAATCGAAATAAAAAAAGCGTTGCCCTAAATTTAAAAACAGATGAAGGCAGACAAATTTTCTATGAATTAGCGGCAAGTTCGCACTGTATTTTAGAAAATTTTCGCCCAGGGGTAGCAAATAAACTAGGGATTAGTTTTGAAACAATTAAAAAGCTGAATAACAAAATCGTTTATTGTTCATTATCTGGATTTGGTCAAGATAGTCCATACAAAGATCTCCCCGCTTTTGATCTAAATTTTACATCACTAAGTGGAATTCTTGGAATGTCTCAACAAAATAAACACGGTAATCCTTCCATCCAAGGGTTATTATTGGGGGACACATCGGCTAGCTTATGGACAGTTATTTCCATCTTTGCCGGATTAAAAGAAGTTGAAAACACCGGTGAGGCAACCTATATCGATTTAGCGATGCAAGATGGATTATTATCATTATTAACTATTATTGCAGGCCGATACTTTGCAGATGGGAAAACATCCTCAGATTTTACAGGTAAATCCGCCGCTTGGAATGTTTATAAGACCAAAGATGACCAATATGTTTCACTTGCCGCTTATGATAAATATTTTTGGAAAGGATTTTGTGATTTGGTGAATCGAGAAGATTTAATCCCATTTGATTTCCATAATATTGAGCAAAGAGATGAAATCATTTCAATCATTCAATCAATTTTTATCCAAAAAACAAGGTCTGAGTGGGAAAAACTATTTTTCAATGCAAATATTCCTTTTACACCGGTAAAAGGGATTGAAGAATTAGAGGATGATCCTCATATCAAAAAGAAAAATATCATCCAAAGTTATCGAACAAGTGGAAATCAGGAATTTAAATATATTACAACACCAATCTATACTTCGACAAATAACCAAAGAAGTGCACCAATTCTCGGCGAAAATTCTCGGGAACTATTATTGTCACTAGGATATAGTGAGTCAAAAGTAACCCATCTTTTAGAAACAGGAATAATTAAGGGAATTTAGCTTTAATTTGTCACTAAAGCTAGCAAAATAAATAAATTTATTAAAATGGGAGTGATTTTCTTTGAATCTTACAGATATATTATATGAAAAAACTAATGGAACGGCAAAAATTACGATGAATCGTCCTAAATCGCTAAATGCCTTCCGTGGTGAAACTGTTCAGGAACTAATCAGGTGTTTTCGCGATGCATGGGATGATAATGAAATTGGCGTAGTGGTGTTAACTGGTGCTGGAGATAGGGCTTTTTGTGTAGGTGGAGATATTAAACAACGAGAATCCGGCGGATACGGTGGGAATGGTGGATTAACCGGCGGAATGGGATTAGAGATGGAGACGCTGCACTACGTCATTCGTAACATTCCTAAACCAGTTATTGCCGCCGTGAACGGTTATGCAGTTGGCGGAGGACATGTGCTACAAGTACTTTGCGATCTAACTATTGCCTCTGATCGAGCAATCCTGGGCCAAAAAGGCCCTTCAGTAGGAAGCTATGATGCAGGTTTTGGTTCTGCTTATTTGGCAAGGATAGTGGGAGAGAAAAAAGCAAGAGAAATTTGGTATCTTTGTCTCCAATACAGCGCCGAAGAAGCATTACAAATGGGTTTGATCAATAAAGTGGTACCGCATGAACAGTTACAAGAAGAAGTAGACAAATGGTGTGAACTTATTCTACAAAAGAGCCCAACCGCTTTAAAAATGTTAAAAGCCTCTTTTAATGCCGATTCAGCCAATATCGAAGGGATTTCACAATTGGCTTTTGGAAGCTTATCCATGTTTTATAAATCGGAAGAGGCATTGGAAGGAAAAAATGCATTCGTAGAAAAACGCCCTGTTGATTTTAGCAGATTCAGAAAATAAAGGTAAAGGGGTTTAGAAAATGAATGTATTGGAGTTATTTAAGCTAGAAGGTAAGGTTGCCATTATTACCGGTGGAGGTCAAGGACTAGGAAAGCAAATTGCAACAGCTTTGGCAGAGGCAGGCTGTAATATTGTACTCTGTTCCAGGAAAATCGAGACATGCGCGGATACTGCTTACCGCTTGATGAACTATGATGTAAAGGCAAAGGCCTATAAATGTGACATAACAAAAGAAGAAGAGATTCAGAGTTTAATTGATAATGTAATCAAGGAATTTGGGAAGATTGATATTTTGGTTAACAATAGTGGTACGAATTGGGCAGCACCTGTAGAAGAGATGCCACTTGTGGGCTGGGAAAAAGTAATCAAAGTTAATTTGACAGGCACCTTTTTAACGGCGAAAATAATTGGCAAAAAGATGATTGAACAAGGATTTGGCAAAATTATCAATATTTCATCCTGCGCGGGATTAAGAGTGGATCCACCGGAAATTTTAGATGCAGTTGGTTATTCCACGAGTAAGGCTGCTGTTGTTCATCTTACAAAGGATTTAGCAATGAAATGGGGCAAACATGGCATCAATGTGAATGCGCTTGCTCCAGGCTATTTTCCAACGAAGATGACAATGGCGTTTTTAGAAGAAAAAGGAGAAATGGTGATGGAAAGATCACCTTTAAAAAGAATAGGTGATGATAATAGTTTAAAAGGTGCAGCAATATTTTTGGCCTCTGACGCCAGTGATTTTGTGACTGGTCAAGTCCTTGCTGTTGATGGCGGATTCTCTTTATAAATTCTAAAAGAACGGGTGGTAAAGGTTTATGATCACTGCAGTTATTGGTGCTGGAACTATGGGTACAGGAATCGCGCAACTATTTGCTCAATCGGGATATAGTGTCACACTCTTTGATGTTAATGAGACCTCTTTAAATAAAAGTGTTGAAAAAATAAAAAGCCATCTACAAAGAGCATACAAAAAAAATACTTTAAATGAAGATGTTGAATCAGTTTTACAACGAATAAAAACCACAATAAACATAATAGATCTAAAAGAAGTCGATTATGTTACCGAAGCAATCCCAGAAAAAATGGCGTTAAAGCAATCGTTGCTTTTATTATTAGAGAGTATTTGTTGTGAAAAAGCGATATTTTCAACCAACACTTCCGGATTAAATATTACGGAACTGTCATCAGTTCTTAAATTCCCTGAACGTTTAATTGGCACTCATTATTTTTATCCTCCTCCAGTAATGTCGCTTGTAGAAGTGGTGAGAGGCCATCAAACAAGTAACGAGACGTTTGAAATAGTCAAAAAACTTATGGAGAGTTTAAATAAAAAGTGGATTGAGGTTAAGGAATCTCCGTTATTTGTCGTCAATCGCATCCTAATCCCTATGATTAATGAAGCAATTTGTGTCCTGGAAGAAGGGATTAGCAGTAAAGAAGAAATAGATGAAGCAATGAAATTAGGAGCACATCACCCGATTGGTCCAATTACGTTAGCTGATACCGTGGGGCTGGATACAGTATTAAATGTAATGGAAACCCTTTACGTGGAAACGAATAATCGAAAGTATCAGCCTTCCAAACTTTTATATGGAATGGTAGAAAAAGGAAAGTTAGGAAGGAAAACTGGTGAAGGTTTTTATCAATATATGGCGAAGGAAGCAACAAAATAAATCAAGCTTTAATACTTTCAGGGTTCAATTGAATCTTTTTTCTTGATATTTTGGGGGGCTTGAAATGAAATTGGAAGGTAAAGTTGCCTGCATTACTGGATCCGCAGGTGGATTAGGTTATGCAATGGCTAAACAGATGGCAATAGAGGGTGCTATTGTAGTGATGAATGACCTTGATGAAACGGGTCTACAAAAAGCGGTTGATTTATTAAAAAATGAAGGATTTAAAGTGAATGAATATGCTGCAAATATAGCCAACAAGGATCAAGTCACGGCAATGATGAAGTTCATTTATGATTCTTTTGGAAGAATTGATATTCTGGTTAATAACGCTGGAGGAAGTTTGCATACACCAAAAAAGTTAGAAGAAATTATGGAAGAACATTGGGATTTAGTATTGGATGTAAATTTAAAAGGGACATTTTTATGCTCTCAAGCAGTTGTTCCATATATGAAAGCAAAAACAGGCGGAAGTATTATTAATGTTGCCTCAATCGGTGGGAGAACGGCAAGTATTGTAACCGGTGTTGCGTACGCTGCGGCTAAAGGCGGAATCATCTCATTTACAAGGCGGTTGGCAAAAGAAATAGGCCGTTATGGAATTAGAGTGAATGCGATTGCACCTGGACTGGTGATCAGTGGTGAACGAATGCAAGATACTTGGGAAAACATGAATGAAATAGAACAGAATTCGGTTCTTGAAGAAATTCCACTTCGCCGATTAGGGTCAATTGAAGAACAAGCAAGTGTAGTGACCTTTTTGGCGTCTAATGATTCTCACTATATGACCGGGGCTATATTGGATGTCAATGGTGGGCGTTTTATGGGATAAAAAATGTTTAAAAAATTAAGAATATAAGATTTTTCAGATGGAAGTAATCTCTCTTTTATGTAATACTATTATAAAATTTGAAATATTAAGAGAGGGATGAAATAATGAAAAATCGCGAAAATGTTTTAATCACCGGATTTGCCCAGTTGCCTCGTGGTACTACATTATATGAAAGAAATAAGATCATTGGTGTTGTCCTGGTTGTTAATACAAAGACAGAAATCATTGAAGATGCAGAATTTACATTTGTTGCTGATTTAACAAATTTCTACTTAAGTGAAGTTGTAAAAGGGTATGATTTAAAGAAGGGCTTACAACCGCTTACAGAGACCATAAAAAAACATTGTTTACTGCCTTCACAAGGTGCTATTATCCAAGCTGTACGTTCAGCATGGGATCGGTATAATGAATCAAAAGCCTTATAATTTAATAAACATGCAATGATCCAATTAGTGGACTATTGACAATTTTATATAGCTTTTCTGGTTATCTATGGGGATTGACAAAAATCAATCTTATCACTAGGTAAGACCCAGTAACAAAGGTAGTTTATTTGTTACTGGGTTTTTTTTAGTAGATGGTCATTAAGCTTAGAAATTAAACTTATTTAAAATCATGGAGGGATTTTATTATGAATCTACTAGCTTATATGATCGAAAGAAGTGCAAGATATTATAAAAATAATACTGCCCTAATTTCTGAGGGGGAATTAATGACATTTGAACAAGTTCATAAAATATCAAACACCTTAAGTAATACGTTTCAAAAGCTTGGTGTAACGAAAGGCGAGAGAGTGGGTATTTTACTTCCCAATAGCTCTCCATATTGTATTGCAGATTTTGCCTTAATAAAAAGTGGTTTAGTTCGGGTGCCATTAAATACAAGATTAACAACAAATGAGATTGAATACATTCTTAATGATTCAAATGCATCAATACTTATATATGGCAATGATTACGCAATGAAAGTAAGTGAAATCAGGGATAACATTCCTTTTGTAAAACATTTTATATGTGTAGGGAATGAGAATACAAGTGACTTATCATATGAAAAACTGTTGACCCAGAACAGTCCTGAAAATGATTATGTCGATACGAATGAAGAGGACCTTTTCCAAATTTTATATACATCTGGAACAACAGGCAAGCCAAAAGGGGCTGTCACAGATGTTCGTTCGAGAATTTCTTCACTGAACAACGTTTTTATTGATGAGTTAATGATTAAGCCAACCGATGCAATGATTCATGTTGCTTCTTTAGCACATGGTGGGGGTACAAAGGTGTTGCCTCACTTTGTAAAAGGGGCTGCCAACATCTTAATGCCAAAGTTCCAAGTTGATGAGTTTTTTAATCTTGTGGAAAAATATGGTGCTACAACGACCTGGATGGTTCCCACCATGATTTCGATGCTAGTCCAGTTCGAAAATCTTCACGAGTATGATTATAGCAGTTTAAACACGATTATTTATGCAGGGGCGCCAATGCCGGTAGCGACCTTGAAAAGGGCGATTGATGTATTTGGTAATATTTTTGTTCAAGTTTACGGTCTCAGCGAAGCGCCTAATCCCGATTTAGTTTTAACAAAGAACGATCATATCACTGGGTTATATGAAAAACCGAGAATTCTAGCTTCGGCCGGTCGGGAAATCATGAATGCTCGAGTGTTACTAATAGATAAGGATGGGAATGAAGTCCCTACCGGGGAAATCGGCGAGGTTATTATTTCCGGTGACAATATTATGAAAGAATATTGGGGCTTACGGGAAGCTACCAAAGAAACGATTCGTGACGGCTGGCTATATACTGGCGATTTAGCAAAGAAGGATGAAGATGGATATATTTATATTGTTGATCGCCGTAAAGACATGATCATTAGCGGAGGATATAATATTTATCCAAGAGAAATCGAAGAAGTACTATACCAACATCAAAGTGTTTTAGAAGCAACCGTTTTTGGTATTCCGGACAATAAATGGGGAGAGTCTGTCAAAGCTTGTGTAGCCCTTCGACAAGGAGAAACAGTAACAGCTGTAGAATTAATAGAATATTGCCGAAAATTTCTTGCCAGCTATAAAAAGCCAAAGTCAATCGATTTCCTTGATGAACTTCCAAAAAGCTCAAATGGTAAAATTCTTAAGCGTGAATTAAGGAGTCAATATTGGCAATCATGTGATCGGCAAGTTTAACGTTCGGAACTATCGGGAGGGGTTTAGATGACACAGAAAACAAAGGATATCGCAATAGCAAATAAAATGTGGATGGAAGAACGTTTGGAACCTTGGCTGTTAGATAATCCTGAACGAAATAGTGAATTTTTAACAAAATCCGGACTTCCTGTAAAAGCCTTATATACTCCTGAGGATCTGGGAAGGGATCCAGAACAATATCTAAATGAGATTAATTTTCCTGGTCAATTTCCTTTTGTCCGCGGGGTAGACCCATCGATGTATCGCAGTAATATTTGGGTAATGGGTATGTATTCAGGATTTGGCTCGGCTGAAGAAGCGAACAAGCGGTACCGTTTCCTGTTAGAGCAAGGGCAAACAGGGTTTTCGATTGCCTTAGATTTACCTACACAAGTTGGTTATGACTCCGATTATGAACTTTCTGAAGGGGAAGTCGGAAAAGTAGGGGTTGCGATTGATTCCCTAGAAGATATGGAAAGGCTATTTGAAGGGGTAAATTTTGAAAAGGTACGCCAGATTCGAACAACAGCTAATGGAATTGGTCCCTTGATGGTGGCCCTATTAGTCGCATATGCTGAGAAACAAGGAATCGATCCGAACAACATTAAAATTTTTCTGCAAAACGATGTACTAAAGGAATATATAGGGCGTGGAACATATATTTATCCACCCGAACCTTCCGTTAAATTGTCTGCAGACGTGATTGAATACTGCTCAAAGCATTTACCAAACTGGGTGCCTATAGCTTTTAGCGGCTATCACATTCGTGACAGCGGTAGTACGGCCATTCAAGAACTGGCGTATTCTTTGTCGAATGCCATTGCTTATATAGATGAGACATTGTCACGAGGGGTGGAAATTGATGATTTTGCTCCAAAAGTATTTACTTTTTTAGCCTCCAGTGTAGATTTTTTAGAAGAAGTAGCGAAGTTTCGAGCTGCACGGAGAATTTGGGCAAAACTTATGAAAGAAAAATATGGTGCAAAAAATCCTGACTCGATGAGATATCGAATTTTTGCCTACACATTAGGAGGGGCTTTAACCGCTCAACAACCTTTAAATAATATCGTCCGTGTAACTATCGAAACGATGGCTGCTGCCTTAGGCGGGGTACAGACCGTTGCAACCTCTTCCTTTGATGAGGCATTGGGTTTACCTACGGAACAAGCCGTAACAGTTGCCCTAAGAACTCAACAAATTGTTGCCGAGGAAAGTGGAGTAACAAACACCATCGATGCACTGGGCGGCTCTTATGCGATTGAATGTTTGACAGATAAAATCGAAGAGGAAGTCATGAAAGAACTTGAGAGAATAGATCAACTCGGCGGCGCCGTCGCCTGTATTGAAAATGGTATTTTTCAAAAGGAGCTTGCTGAATCTGCTTACCGGTATCAAAAGAATATTGAATCTGGGAAAGAGACATTGGTTGGAGTGAATAAATACAAAGTAGAAGAAGACCTCGACACACCAGTTTTTGAGGTCAATGAGGAAATGGAAAAAAGACAAATTGAAAGACTAAAAGAATTAAAGGCTAGCAGAAATGAAGAAAAAGTCAAAGAAGCGTTACAACGTATAAAAGAAGCGGAAGAAAGAAGAGAAAATGTGATTCCGGCGATGATTGAAGCAGTGAAAGTCTATGCATCCGTAGGTGAAATAAGCGATGTGTTACGGGATATTTACGGAATTTATCAGGATTCTGCTAAATTTTAATATGATGATAATAGGAGGGTCCATACTTGATTGGTATTACAAATATTTATCCGTATCTTCCTTACTACCGAATATCACTAGAGTCAATAAACAGAGCTTGGAACCGACCGGCGGGAAAGGGAACCCGTTCGATTTCGAATTATGATGAGGATGTCATTACGATGTCGGTGAATACGTTATCCTCTAAAAAGAAAAGCTGGGATGATCTTGATTTCCTAATTCATGCTACAACTAGTAGTCCTTTCGTGGAGGAAAGCAGTGCAGCAATCATATCTTATGTCCTTGGAACAGGTGCTGACTGTTTAAACCTAAATGTAAATCAATCCTTAACAAGCGGTACAAAAGCATTACATTTAGGCCTTCAATTGCTTAAAGAAAAGAAAAAAGGGATGATTATCGCTGCTGACCGCCGTGATATCCAAAGTGGGGAGGATCTTGAAAAAGTACTTGGCGATGGTGCATGTGCGATTGAGATTGGTGTGGATCATGTAATGGCAAAGGTAGAGGCATTTTCTTCGAGAACAGACTTTGGATATGATACATGGCAATTAAAAAATGAGGCATCCGTGAAAAAAAGTGATGATAAATTTGCTAACGAAGTTAAAATAGAAAATCTGGTTGCGGTTGGAAAGGACCTTTTAGAAACTTCCAATCTTCAAGCATCTGATATTAAATGGGTAATAGTTGCAGATTCCCAAACAAAGCTAGCGAATACAATTAATTCTAAGCTTGGCTTTACGGCGGAGCAGCATTTTATTAGTTCATTAAACAATGAAATAGGTTATCTGGGGGTTTCATCAGGTTTTTTATATTTAAATGAACTATTTCTTAAAGCTAATTCTGGCGATCGAATCATGCTTTTGCAATCGGGATCAGGTGCAGATGGATATATTTTCCAGGTGACCTCTAATATAGAAGACTTTAAAAAAGAAAATGGACTTCTGTTACAACTCAGTTCGAAAACGGTCATTGAAAATTATAATGAAGGTTTAGTTAGAAGGGGCTTGCAAAAAATAAGTGAATTAAAACCGTATGCAACGAAAACCTATATGCGTAGAGAACGGGAGAACAATCTTCGTTTTCGAGGTCAAAAATGTGGGGAATGTGAATTTATCCATTTTCCGAAGAGACCAAATTGCCATCTTTGCGGATCACGAGAAAAGATGGAATGGATTTGGCTGGAAAGGACAGGAACCATTGTCACCTTTACCCATGACCATGTTTTCCCGGGGGACATCGAACCAAAGACAATGGCAGTTGTCGACCTTGATGGCGGCTGCCGTATTTTTACACAAATGACAAACCATAGCCATAATCAAGTGAAAATAGGCAATCGTGTCCGGTTATCATTCCGAAAATTACATGAGGGTGGAGATTTTCCAAATTACTTTTGGAAAGCTTTACCTATTATTCAAGGTGGTGTTTAAGATGTCGGAAAGAGTTGCGATTATCGGATTGGGAGCAACAAGATTCACAGAGCATTTCGATAAAAGCTATGGTGAATTAGTGGAAGATGCCGCATTCAAAGCCCTAAAGATGGCAAATCTGGAATTGAACGATATCGAAGCAGCGTGGCTCGGAACATGCTACGCATACGAATATGGTACGGAAGGTAATGCTGGTACATCCCTTGCGGAAGCACTTGGCATATATGGAATTCCCATCTCTAGAGTGGCAAATTATTGTATAACAGGTCTAGATGCCATCCGTAATGCAGTCTATTCGGTCCAAGCCGGTGCATTTAAACGAGTTCTTGTTGTCGGGGCGGAAAAAATGAGAGATGTTCCACCAAGAGATAGTTTAGTAGCAACACATGCTGAAAATGGACACCCAATATATGCGAAAGGAAGAACGGCTCCGGGAATGTTTGGTATTATGGCAAATCGATACTTTGAGACTTATGGGAATTCGAAGAATGAGATGGCAATGGTTTCAGTTAAAAATCATTACCATGGATCGTTAAATCCCCGCGCTCATTTTAGAGGAAAAGTATCACTAGAGCAGGTGATAAATGCACCAATGGTAGCGGACCCAATTGGACTTTTAGATTGTACACCAACTTCCGATGGTGCAGCGGCAGTGGTGATTACGACAGAATCTGAAGCAAAAGCATTGGGTGCCGAATATGTTGTGATATCAGGGATTGGGGTAGCTGTCACAAGCGGATATTTTACGGCTCAATTTGATCCGAATTGGGATTTTCTCAGTTTTCAGTCAACGAAATTGGCAGCACAAGCTGCTTATAAACAAGCGGGAATCACCGACCCTTTGAGGCAAATTGATGTGGCGGAGGTTCATGATTGTTTTACCATCACCGAAATGATTAATTATGAAGATTTAGGATTTTGTGGGCCGGGAAAAGGCGGTACTTTATTGCATGAGGGTGTAACAACTTTGGGTGGTTGCCTTCCGGTAAATGTAAGTGGAGGCTTGCAATCTTGCGGACATCCGATTGGAGCCTCCGGGGTCCGTATGGTTGTTGATATAGCAGAACAATTGCTTGAGAAATCAGGTCCAAGACAGGTAAACAATTCAAGGATTGGGCTGACGCATGCTCTTGGCGGACCGGGTTCGGTAGCAGGAGTTTCGATTTTAGAACGAGTGAATTAACTAATTTACTCCTCGAATAGAGTGCTCTGGATTGGCTAAAAAAACATTCCTCAATTATAAAAAAATAACGCAAAAGATACAAAAAATGTTTCATAGCTTTTTGTACCTTTGGCGAGACGAAAGGCATGTGGATAAGAATGAAGAGACCGTTGCGGGTTGTTGTAGCAAAAATTGGCCTTGATGGACATGACCGCGGTGCTAAGGTAATAGCAGCCGGTTTTCGTGATGCCGGATTTGAAGTCATCTATACAGGAATCAGACAAACCCCCAAAAAAGTGGCAGCCATTGCCAATCAAGAAGACGCTGATGTTATTGCCGTCAGTATTCTGTCGGGTGCCCATAACAAGCTTTGTGGAAAACTTATGGAACTATTAAAAGAACAACAGGCAGACGATATCGTTTGTTTAGTCGGTGGAATTATACCAAATAGGGATATTGAATACTTGAAGAGTATCGGTTATGCCGGTGTATTTACACCAGGATCCGAGCTTGGTGATATTGTCAATTTTGTAAAAGAGAAAACGAAGGATCGGAATCAAGAGTATTCTTTATAATAAAATATGCTGTTTTATAATCTGTTACCCGATTAGGAGTGAGGTGATTTTGTGGGATTAATCGATGATATGCTTAATGGAAGCCAACGTGCTTTATCAAGATTAATAACCTTATCAGAAAATGACGAAGAGGCTCGTCAAGAAATTATAAAAAGGATTTTTCATTCCATCGGAAATGCACATATCGTTGGCATAACAGGCCCTCCAGGGGTTGGTAAGAGCACTACGGTCGATGCTGTGGTAACCGAATTAAGAGGAAGGGGTAAAAGGGTAGGGGTAATTGCTGTTGATCCTAGTAGCCCATTTTCACAAGGTGCCGTGCTTGGAGACAGAATACGGATGCAAGGAAATGATGAGAATGAAAACCTTTTTATCAGAAGCTTAGCAAGCCGTGGCAAGCTCGGTGGATTGTCAAAAGTAACCAATGATGTAGTGAAATTATTGGATGCCTTTGGGATGGATGTCATTATCATTGAAACCGTAGGTACAGGGCAATCGGAATACGAAATTGCCAAAATGGCCCATACAACGGTAATCGTTCTATCTCCCGGTTATGGCGATGGAATCCAAGCCATCAAAGCGGGTATTCTTGAAACGGGCGATATTTTTATCGTCAATAAGGCAGATATGAATGGAGCAGCACACGCGGTGAAAGACATTGTTGGCACCGTTGAGTTCAATTTTGCGGTCAATGAATGGACTCCACCAGTAATACCAGTAATCGCTAAAAAACAAGAAGGAATAGAAATATTTGTTAATGAACTGGAAAACCACTATAACTATTTAAAGGAATCAAATTTGATGGAGAAAAAGAGTAAAGATCGAATCGAACAAGAAATAGAGGAACATATCACCAGTTGGATTGAGACAAATGTATTAAATTATATAAGTCACTCTGGGCAAAAACAAAAAATCATTGAACAAATTTATCAAAAAATGGACGATCCCATTTCACTGATTCACTCTCACATTAAAGAAATGATAAATGGGAATTTTGTAAAATAATTGACCAAATGAATATAGCTATAATCAGGGTGCCTGACCACTGGCTTTGCGCAAAAGTGTATATTTTGAATTTATGTAAAATATCCACATCCATACATTTGTGTAAAATGAAAAAAAGAGCAACAGGTAGAATGGTACCTGTAGGTAAGACACTTGTAAAAAAGAGTGTTCAACCTGTCCTGGATTCCTTATAAAGTACACGTGGGATAGTGAGAGTGCAATCAACCTTGATAAAAGGAATCAATTTGATGAAGACTTTTCCAAAAAGGCAAGAATGGCTTTTGATGCTGTTGGAGGAATTTGAAACAAAAGTTGTTTGGTTTGTCATAAAATCTACCGTGCAATTCAAGTCCAATTTCACCTGATTTCGAAAAAATAGAACAGACAAGGCTCTGTTCTACTTTTTGAATTTCAGAAATTAAACTCGTTATTCCGCCGCTACCCAATCCTTAAAAAACGCAGCATCCTTCTGTTTGAAGTAGGAAGCCATAAAGCGAATGGCCTCATTGGTGTCGACTTCTTTTCCTTGATACGTCTGGTAGAAGGAATGAAGGAAGGCTTCAGCCTGCTTAGCATCACTGTTTGATAGCTCCCAGACTTTTATTGGGATTAGGCAGTATACACTAGCGTAATAGTTTTTTCCGTATTCAGCGAGAGGTGACCCTGCAGGGACTAATGCTTGTTTGTCGATTGCTTGTTCTAAAGCATTTCTTGGTTGTTCCATGAGTGTGTCAACTGAGTCTTTTCCACATTAATAAAATAGAGCATGGTGGCAAGGGAAGTTAGTCCTTCGTCAATCCAAGCATGATAATATGGATCGTTGCTCACCCCATGATAGAACCATTGGTGTGCTGTTTCATGGACAACTGTTTCATTAATTGCAGGTTCCTCAGGTGTGGTATTAACTTCTACAATCCCTGGATATTCCATTCCACCGCCGTTTATTACAATATCCAACTGTTTAAACGGATACGGTCCAAACTTTTGTTTAAAATAGCTTAAAACTTTTTTAACCTCGAGCGTTTCTTCAATCTTTTTGGCATCACCTTGACTTCCAATCACTCGGATGGAGACACCATCAGCCCTGTGGACTTTACCATCATATTTTGAACGATTGCCATATAAAATTCTTTAATATGCTTCATGGAAACCGTTCCATTATTCGTGCCTTCCTTAGCATCTTGTTCCGCAGAACTAAAAACGGAATACCCCTGTGGTACCTGGTAATGAACCGTGAAATCACTATAATCTGTATGATACGATTCTCCTGTTAAACTAAAATCTTCCTTTTCCCAACCATTCTTATATTCTGCTAACATTGGATACCACTGGGCTAAATAAAAGTTTCCGTTCGATTCGGATAGCCTGGCTCCCTTTTCCGGTATGGTCATGGAGTATTCAATTTCCACTTTTGCTTCAGCGCCAGCATTCATCCCATTCACTGGTTTTAGCAGCAAAATGTCATTTTTGAGATCAAACGGCGTATATTCCCCATTTATTGCTACTCGTGTGATAGAAAAGGTTGAGGCACTAGTCATCCGTTCGGGTTTATTTTCCTTCGTAAACGCATTTGGAATAAAATAAAATACGAGTTCGTTCCATATGTCACTCGATAGGTTGTTCACCGTGATGGCTGATTTTACCTGAAAGGTCTTATTATCATCTAACTCTACATTCAATTCATAGGCTGCTTTGTTCTGATTGGCGGAAGTCTGTGGTGCAAATGTGTCTATGGCAGAGATTAAACTGGGTAGTTGAATAGTTGGCTGCTGTGCTTTTTTATATGTAAGTGGCTTTTCTTTTGGGGATTCCTGTGTTGCAGGTTATGTTGGCTGTTCCGTTTTGGCTGCAGGCTTGGGCTTACTCTTTTCCTTATCCGAAGCAGCTTGTTGCTGACAGCCTGTTCCTAACAAGAAAGTGATGCCGATTGCCATTGTTAATAGTTTTCTTTTCATATTGTTCCCCCTAAAATAATCTATACCTTGGTTAGACGTGAAAGGATTCCTGGTAGTTACAATTTTTAGAAAATTATCCTTTGTTTATTCGATTAACACATTTTGGATCCCCAGCCTTACCCAAAATGGCTTTTATTTTGATTTTGGAGTCAGTCCCCCGTCGCATTAACGCTTTATTTCGGCGGGGGGACTGATCCCATTTTTCGGGTTACCCCTTTTAGTTATTAATTCGTAACTGCGAATGTATTTCCTGCAAATATAAGAATATATTGTTTAGTGTGAAGGACATTTTGAAAATGGGTTGGTGCGAGATAATCTTTGAATTTGAATAGGCGGCTTTGGCCGTCCTATTTTTTTTGAATAAAAGCATATAAATTAAAGGGAAATGACAACCCATTGGTGAAATAATTATATGAATATTCAAATAAAGGAGCTGGTTTTGATGATTTCTCCGTTAACACCATTGGACTGGAAGCGCAGGGCGGTTAAATATTATCCGCAAAAGGTCGCGGTCATTGATGGCGAAAAGGAATTTACATATCGTGAATTTGGCCGGCGTGTTGACCAGTTGTCTTCCGCATTAAATCAAGCAGGTATTGATCAGGGCGACCATGTTGCCGTAATGCTGCCGAACACGCATTATATGCTGGAATGCTTTTATGGCATCTGCCAGCTTGGTGCGGTCATGGTCCCATTAAATTACCGGCTGTCAGCGGAGGATTTAGAATATATCATCCGTCACAGCGATGCGAAAATGTTAATTGTTGATTCGGAATTTAGCGCACCAATTGAAAAAATCGTCGATCTTCTGCCTATCGAACAAATCGTAATCGTACCAGTAGAGGGACATGAAACTTCATTAAATGGTGTCTCTTATGAGGATTTTCTTGAACATGCTGGTGAATCATTTCCCGAGGTGGAAATTGATGAAAATCAGCTCCTCACTCTAAATTATACGAGCGGCACGACCTCCAAGCCAAAAGGGGTCATGCTGACACATCGCGGCAATTACCTGAATGCGGCCAATTTTCTATACCATCTGAACGTTCAGCATGATGATGTCTACCTCCATACATTGCCCATGTTCCATGCCAATGGGTGGGGCGGTGTCTGGGCAATCACAGCAGCAGGAGGCACCCATGTCTGCTTACGTAAAGTAGACCCACCGCTTATTCTTGAATTGTTTGAAAGCAAACAAATTTCGTTATTATGCGGTGCACCGACAGTGGTCAATATGCTTGTCAATGACCCTCGGGCCAAGGAAGTCGAGATTAAGACGAGTCCAAGAATGGCGACGGCAGGGGCTCCACCGGCAGCTGCCCTCATACATAAAGCTCAAGAGATTCTTGGCTTAAATATGATTCATGTCTATGGTCTGACGGAAACATCGCCTTTCATTCTCTACTGTGAATGGAAAAAGGAATTTGCGGGAATATCTGCGGATGAACAAGCGACAATTAAGGCAAGACAAGGAATTGAGCTCGTATTTAACGGGGAAACGAAGGTTGTTCGCCAAGACGGTGAAGAAGTAGCCTGGAACGGGCAGGAATTGGGAGAAATCGTAACCCGCGGGAATGTCGTCATGGCGGGATATTACAAGGATCCGGTTACAACTGCCGCGGCAATCAGGGATGGTTGGTTCCATACCGGTGATTTGGCAGTTACCTATCCGGACGGCTATATCGAAATCCGGGATCGTGCCAAGGACTTGATTATTTCCGGCGGAGAAAATATTTCTTCCACCGAGGTTGAGGGAATACTCTACAAGCATCCTGATGTTTTGGAGACAGCGGTCATCGCCATCCCTGATGAAAAATGGGGTGAGGTGCCAAAAGCGATCATCGTGTTGAAGCCTGAGGGTAAGGTAACGGAAGCTGAGATAATTGAATTCTGCCGTTTGATGATGGCTCATTTTAAAGCTCCTAAGGCAGTGGAGTTTGTGGATTCCTTGCCAAAAACCGCAACAGGAAAACTACAAAAATATCGTTTAAGGGAAATGTACTGGTCAGGACCGAAGAAAGTTAATTAATTATTCTATGAAAGGGCAGTAAAAGGTGATGATCAAATGCAAACAACAACAGAAATAATTGTGCAGGAAGTAGACCTGGATTATCTGGGCCATGTGAACTATAACAAATATATTGCCTACTTAGAACAAGGTGTGGGGGATTGGTACGACGGTGTGGGGGTATCACATGCCTATCTTGCGGAAAATAAAATCGGCACCGTTTTAGTTAAATTGGAGGTATCCTACTTAAAGGAAGCCAGATTAGGAGATTTACTCAGAGTGGTAACAACCCCGAGTAAAGTTGGCACGAAAAGTTTTGTCATGAGGCAGGAAATCTATAATCAACGTGATGAGCTTATTACTGAATCCACGAAAATCTTTGTCATGTTCAATATTTCATCAAGAAAAAGCACGCCCGTCATCGAGCAAATTAGATCCGGATTCGTGGATGAAGATTAAAATTTATGGAGATAATCGGCTTTGCCGCGAAGAGCAAGGCCGATTTTTTTTATTCGTAAGATTATTATTGCGGTTATTTGCTGCAAATAGCATTTAGTGTATTTAAGCGATAAAATAAGTAGGAATGAATGAAGTGAGGGGAATAGCATAGTGGCTCAGGTGGATTATTTTCTTCCTTTCGTAGCAGATCCCCTTGAGGGAACCGTCTATTGCTAGACTGAACATGTGTCCGAAAATGTTCGGTCTTTTTTAATTTATGAATTTCTTAAATTTATAATAACCCAATTTTTTGAAAATGCAACTTAAAGATTCAGTTCGTTTTATCAAAGGTTGTGGAAGTTCACCCTGGTGCTGTAATAGGTTCAAGAATTTTAAGTTGTTGCGGATTTCCTATGTTTTCATCAAATAAGTATAACCAAAGTACTACCAGCAGTCCCTGTAACAATTTTTTCATAGGGCTAATTAATTGAATATTCTGAATACAATTGGCACATCAAATACACATTTCTACTGCCTTTTATTGGAGGCATAAAATCTTGAACGCAATAGGAAGTCTTGGTTTTAATCAACTTCAAGGAATAGTTGAGAGTGATGAAACCTTCTTTCGTGAGTCAATGAAAGGAAGTGAAATCACCCATAGAAAATCCAAGAAGCGTGGAGAAAAAGACAAAAAGAGAGGGATTTCTTACCTTAAAATTGCCGTTACAGTTGCACAAGACCGTAATGGCGACAAAAACAGCGTGTAAAGAAAGGAATTTACCACGTTCAACACGTTAATAACTTTCATTATCGCTTAAAAACTTGGATGGAGCGTTTTCAAGGAGTAGCAACGAAATATCTTGACAACTACCTCTACTGGTTCCGATGGCTTGAACTAGGTATAAACTTAGCATTTGAAAATCGAGTTGAACAAATGCTTATTTCTGCCTGTCAAAAATCTAATTATTAAACCGTAGAAATGTTGAGAAGTGCATAATAAAAGACCCCATACAAGGAGTCTTTTCAAGGTGTAATTACTTTTTTCCTTACGATATCTGAAATTACAAATGAAATTGCAGGTACCAACAGCAGTAGAACAATCCAATTGTTAAAACTAATGTAAAGCAATGGCGTGATAAAAGCAATAACACCAAAAAATATAGACAATCGAGATTTTCTCTTTACTCCAAAAATAAGCAAAATGAGTGCTATAACAACTAATGATACTAGAGAGAAATTTAACAAGTTCATATCCCCACCTCCAACATTTCCTTATTTTTATTATATCATTGGTTAATTTTTACAAAAAAGAAGATCCATACATGTGCACCTTTTCCTGATCGAGATCGTTCTATGTTAACGGGAATATGACTATTTTTGCATTCCTTTACAAATGCCAAAAGGTCCTGTTGCCAGTTTTGTTTATCAAAATCGAATGCAAGAAAAACACACATATCATCTTGAAGAAGGGGGTATATTGCCGGGGTGTAACACTTCTTTCCATTGTTAGATTCATATCGGTATGCAAATACATCTGTTCTACCCTTAAATAAACTTTTAAAAAGATTGATTTTATATATAGGTAGTGCTCGATTACTAATAATGTTTGCATTGTTTGTAATTTCTGCCTTTTCTTCCCGTCGATGCATCATATTTGATAGCAGCCGTTTTAGATGTTCATTTTCCGTTTTTAGCTGATTTAACTCTTTTATTACAAGATCATATTTCATTTTATTCCCTCAAAATAGTTTAGTTTTGTATAATTCCATTATACAATAATAGGAAAGCCAAATTCAAAAAGTGTAACATTGGAGGGGATATTTGTGAAAATCAAAGTAACAGACTTAAAAAAGCAGTTAAAAGAATATGACCAAAAAGAACTAATTGAATTAATTGTTGAGATGTACAAAACAAATAAAGAGATTCAAAACTACCTATCCAGTAAATTCCTGGGGGAAGAAGTAATTGAAACTCTTTTCTTAAAGGCTCGAGGAAAAATAGAGAATGAATTTTTTCCAAATCGAGGAAATGCGAAGCTTCGTTTGGTGGAAGCAAAAAAGGAGATTAATGCGTTTAAGAAGGCGACAAATGATGAGATACGGACAGTTGAACTTATGCTTTTTTATGTGGAACAGGGTATTGAATTCACATGTGCATATGGGGACATTTCAGAAAACTTTTACATGAGTATGGAGAAAATGTTTGATCAGGTAGCTATGGAATGTGATGGGAATGAAGAACTATATAAACATTTTTCTACAAGGTTGCATGTTGTTCTATCTAGGGCAAACGGATCTGGCTGGGGGTTCTACGAAGCTTTGATGGATTCGTATTACAGAATAGAATGGGTTCATGATGAAGACGAGGATGAGTAGACCTCTCCCCTAATTATTAAAATAATCCACCCTTGAGTTAGCGTCTCATGCGTTATAAAGGGGAAGCCTACCCAGAAGGACTAAAAGCAACAGGTGTTCCTGTTGAAGCAACGCGCAATGTTGGGATTGATCCACTGATTCTAATAGATGCCACGGGGTGCTAGCTCAGGCGCTTTACGGGATTAACTAGGCAGTTAATGCTTTGAAGCAAGCTTTTTGTTCCGGCATGGTTCATAGTGGTGAAAGTCCACTACAGGTTTGGCAGTAGAATCAAGGTGCCATTTTCCCTAAACATGTTAACCCCCTAAGTGCAGGCACCATCTTTAGAATGGTCGGTCTTTGTTAAAGCTATTTGGTTCTTTTAAGGTCACAGAAGCAAATCTTTTTAAAGGAAATTTTCCAATGTGATTTTTTGAAACTTCGGTTCAGCTTGATATGAATATCTATCAGGGGATTTAACATAATCTTTACCATTGATTATGTCTTTGGGATCAAGAAATAAATGAATCGGCTCATTCGAATTAATTTCAATTTCTTCATACTTATTTCCATAGGCTCCACCGAAAATGTAGCAATAATCAGCATTTTTAGGTTCCTCATTTTGCATAAAGTTAGCTAAAGCAAAATGACTTTTTAATTCATTATTTGGCCCTTTATAGCATACTTGTGTAGGTTTAATAATAAATCTCGATATACCAGCTACATAGACTTCTTCTTCATCAAACTTAATGTCAAAGGGTAATTGCTCTTCTGATAAAAATGTCCTCATGTTAAAGTCTAAACCCCAAATCTCAATAGCTAGAATGTCATTAAAGCTTAATAAACGGACAAAACGTGATTCACCAAAACCTATTTCCTCTTCAAATTTATCGAATGATAACTTAAATTGTAATTGCAATTAGGGCAACCTCCTTAATACTATCTGTTTTAAAGTATATAATTGGTGACTAGCGGTGCCATCTGATATGTAACTTTCCTGTAATTCAGGATGGGGCATAGTTGTTCTTGAAACAAGGTCATAACCCAATTCTTTTAAATCGTTTGAAGAAACTTTCCAAACTGATTTAAAATACCGATTTTTAATGCTCCCAACAACAACCAACAAACCAAACTAGAAAATGATGATGTTGATAAGGAAAAATCTTTCTTAACTTCTTGTTAAAAGTGGAGTTTTTATTCATGATGCTCCGCTTGAAACTGGATCCAGCAAAGCAAACCTTAATCATGGTTTTTTTCGATACCTATTTACAGTTAACAGAAGAAGAGGAACAAAAAGTCATAGAAGAGGTGAGGGAAATGAGAGCAAAAGAAACCGATAAAGTAATGGAAATTATTAATTCGTATGAACGACGTGGAAGAGAACTTGGAAAAGAAGAAGGAAAAATAGAAGGAAAACTGGAAGCCATTAGGATGGTTGCAAAAAGGATGAAAGAAAAGGGTAGACCAATTCAAGAAATTGCTGAAATGACAGGTTTGCAAATAGAGGAGATTGAGCGATTGTAGGTGATGGGAATTTGTATCAGTAAAGCAGCAATTAAATTTAGGAGTGATTTTAATGAAAACATTTGAAGCATTAGAATGGCTTAAAAGTAACAACAATCCATCAGCGTTAGCAACTGATAGGTTTGGTGAAACAGCTAATGCAATAAAATTTGTTGAAAAAATCTATGAACTTGGTGCACTAAAGGTAAATGTTATAGGTATTCTTGATGAACAAGAAAGAATAGAAGATGAAGGGGGACCATATGCTACAGCTCTGATTGTAGATTTACCGCAAGACCACGAAAAGCGAAATAGGATTATTGAGTTTTATAAAATAGAAATTGAAGAACAAGGGATATGCGAAGGAGAAGGAATTCTGGAATGGAATGAAAGCAAAATAAAAGAAGGTAGGTTAGGGTTTGGTTGGGGCTAATATGTATCCCACTGTAGAAACATTTTATTGAACTATAAGGGGCTTGATTTAATAGGCAGCAAAATAAATAAAGAGAATCGGTCAATTCATATTGGACTTGGCTATTTTACTTTTGTATACCAAATTGCACCGCAGATTGTGGTGCAATTTGGTATGCATTTTACTTTACATCTTCAGTTGTAAATTAACGTTTTGCAATAGGTAACGGAACCCGTTAAGACAAGGAACTGTTCTATTTTTTGTATTTAAGAAATTAAACTTAGTTATTCCGCCGCCACCCAATCCTTAAAAAACACAGCATCCTTCTGTTTGAAGTAGGAAGCCATAAAGCGAATGGCCTCATTGGTGTCGACTTCTTTTCCTTGATACGTCTGGTAGAAGGAATGAAGGAAGGCTTCAGCCTGCTTAGCATCACTGTTTGACAGCTCCCAGACTTTTATTGGAATTAGGCAGTAAACACTAGCGTAATAGTTTTTTCCGTATTGAGAGAGAGGTGACCCTGCAGGGACTAATGCTTGTTTGTCGATTGCTTGTTCTAAAGCATTTCTTGTTTGTTCCATGATTGTGTCAACTGGAGTCTTTTCCACATTCATAAAATACGATGGCTATATAAAATTCTTTAATATGCTTCATGGAAACCGTTCCATTATTCGTGCCTTCCTTAGCATCTTGTTCCACAGAACTAAAAACGGAATACCCCTGTGGTACCTTGTAATGAACCGTGAAATCACTATAATCTGTATGATACGATTCCCCGGTTAAGCTAAAATCTTCCTTTTCCCAACCATTCTTATATTCTGCTAACATTGGATACCACTGGGCTAAAAATAATTTTTTCGTTCGATTCGGATAGCCTGGCTCCATTTTCTGGAATGGTCATGGAGTATTCAATTTCCACTTTTGCTTCAGCACCAGCTTCCATCCCATTCACTGGTTTTAGTAGCAAAATGTCATTTTTGAGATCAAACGGCGTAGATTCCCCATTTATTGCTACTCGTTTGATTGATACAGTTGAGGCACTAGTCATCCGTTCGGGTTTATTTTCCTTCGTAAACGCATTTGGAATAAAATAAAATACGAGTTCGTTCCATATGTCACTCGATAGGTTGTTCACCGTGATTGCTGATTTTACCTGAAAGGTCTTGCTATCATCTAATTCTACATTCAATTCATAGGCTGCTTTGTTTTGATTGGTGGAAGTCTGTGGTGCAAATGTGCCTATGGCAGAGATAAATTTGGGTAGTTGAATAGCTGGCTGCTGTGCTTTTTTATTTGATTTTAGTGTTGGATTATAGTAAATACGGAGATCAATGAATAATGCGACTTTTTTCAACATTATCACTAAAAAAGGCTTAAATATAAAACAATAAACGACCAGTTCTTTAGTATCCTGGTTCTTCCTATTGGCACATTCTGTCAAAACCAGTAGAATAGTAAGATAAGAGTGCTTTATAATCTTATTTTTGAAATAAGAATAACTAGTAAAGATTAATTATATAATGGTTATTATTGGATATTTGTACTGCGGAAAGAGGTCCTGTTAATGAAAGATAAGTTAATACATATGAGGGATAAGATCAATGATATCAGTCGGCGAAACCGCTCAATCAGATTGCTGAAGCTTTATAATAAATGGAGCTTTGATTTAACAGAGCTAGATTCTTTATCAAAGTTATCGAAAGAAAAGGCAAGTGTGTCTGTAGTAGAACAAATCATGAATCAATCCAAGAATGAAATCACCCTTTTAAAGCCCACTATTAATAATGAAGTATCAATGAAACTTTCTAGAAAACTTACTGATTTATTTAGAAATATTAAAGGAATTGAAGATGAAACAGGAATTCATGATTTTTATCTCGGTTTTCCGTTTTTGTCTGGAACATTATCGGATGGAACATTTTTTCAAGCTCCATTATTTTTATACCCGGTAAGGCTTGAAAAAAACAATGTTAACGCACAAAAATGGGTAATCAAAAAAGATGAAGAAGGTTCTCAGATTAACCGGACTTTGTTTTTAGCATTTAAAAAGCTAAACAACCTAAGCTTTACAGAGGATTTCTTTGAACAGGCTGCAGAAGTATCTAGCAAATACAACTATGATGATTGGCTTTTGTTTTTAAAAAAATATGAAATGAATGTATCATTTTCACCAAAAGGTATTTCCAAACTGAAAGAATATAGTAAAGAAGAAGTTCCCGAAGTTGCCGGCTTTACATTGATAGAAAATGCGGTCATAGGAAATTTCCCACAGGGTGGGTCCTCGTTAGTTAAAGATTATGAGGAACTTATTCTCCTATCGGAGGAAAGTGATTTATCCTTAGCCGGCGAGTTAATAGAGCCCCAAGACGTGGAAATTGATACTGTTGGTGACCTGCCCGAAAACATTAAAGAGGATAACCTTAATAAACCAGACATTTTAAACCTATTACAAGCAGACGGATCACAAGAAGAAATTTTAAAAGAGGCTCGTTATAAAAAAGGAATCGTTGTTCATGGGCCACCAGGAACGGGTAAATCCCAAGTGATTGTTAATCTTATTACGGACGCTCTTCAACAAGAGAAGAAAATACTTGTGGTTTGCCAAAAGCGTGCTGCATTAGATGTCGTCTACCAACGCCTTGATGGCTTGGGGTTAAGTAATCACGTCGCACTGGTACATGATGAAAAGAATGACCGGAAAAAGCTCTATGCAAAAGTTGGGGCCGTTCTAGAACAAAATCAGGTGTCTTTTGAGAATGCGAAGAATCAGTTATCTTCTACTTCAAAGAAATTATCTTCTCAAGAAGAAATATTGAACAGTATTGCTGCTGCTTTGTACAGTTACCAAGACTTTGGCTTGAGATTATATGATTTATACGGATTAGCAAAACCGATAGGGGAAACCACTCAAATCATTGATCTACAAGAGGTGCTCCCGGCATTAAATAAAGACGTTTTAGTGGATATATCTGAAAAAGTGTACACCTATGCGGAATGGTTTGATCGCTTTGGTGATGAAGATTTTCCATTAAAAGAGCGTAAAACCTTCGCCCATTTTAATATGAAAGAAAAGCTAGAAGCCATCGAGCTACTTAATGACGTGATTGCTAAAGCGAAGCAATCGGTTGAATACATTGAGTCATTAGACCATGAAAAAATTACTCCAGGGTACACGTGGTTAATTGAAAGTAAATTAGATAAAATTTATCCTGATTTAGAGGATGGGACGAAAAGAACTTTACAGGGTTTAAGACTTTGGTGGTGGACCTCGGTTTCTGGAAAAAACATTATCGAAGAATTACTTGAGGGCGGGAAATTTAAAGGGACAAGTTCATCTGAATGGCTAAATATTAAGAAATCTCTAGTGATTATGCATGAGCTGGGTAAAGTGACAAAAACAATGTCTGAGGAAGTAGACAAGCTTAAAAAATATTTGAATGATTCAAAAGTGAATATTCTGAAAACAAGAATATCGGAAGGTGATATTCCGTTAAATGAATTAGATAAAATGTTGGAATTCATCCATCGTGATTTTGAAGAGCTGCAGCAAATGGATGTTTATTGGAATCATTGTTCCGAGATAGAGAAGAAAGTGATTCTTCTTCTTCAAAAGAAAACAGCGAAGAATGAATTAACTCTGTCTGATTACTGGGTAGATTTATTTAAAAACTCCGCTTATGTCCAATGGATTGACCAAACAGAAAAAAGAAATCCGCAGGTGCAAAAGATTTCAACCAATGAGTTTTCGAGAATTAGACAATCATTCGCAGGGCTGATCGAGGAAAGAAGAAAAGTTGGGACTCAGTTTCTGCTTCATAACCTTACCAAAAAGGTGGATTCCGTTCAAACCAACCATTCAAGGAATATTAAAGAGTTGAAGCATCAGGTTGGAAAGAAGAGACAGGTTTGGCCGCTACGAAGATTGGTAAATGAATTTGCAGGAAATGGGCTCGTAGACATAATGCCAGTATGGCTGGCTTCGCCCGAAATTGTTTCATCTATTTTTCCTTTACGAGAAGGATTATTTGATTTAGTGATTTTTGATGAAGCGTCACAATGTACGGTGGAAAGTGGGATTCCTGCTGTATACCGGGCAAAACAGGTAATAATTGCGGGCGATGAAAAACAGCTTCCGCCCTATAATTTGTTTCAATCCTCTTTTGTTAACGACGATGATGAGGAAGAAGAATACGATACAGACGATTCCATCAGTCTGTTAAATTTAGCGAAGAGAAGATTTTCTGAAAAGCTTCTCCAGTGGCACTATCGTTCTAAATATGAAGAGTTAATCAATTACTCCAACCATGCCTTCTATAATGGTCATGTACAAATAGCTCCAAATGTTGTTCCATTTAAAAATCCACCCGCAATCAAGTGGAAAAAAGTTGATGGAAGATGGATTAATCAGTCAAATGAAGTTGAGGCAATTGAGGCCGTCAATATTCTTAAGGAAATTTTAATCAATCAGCCGGGAAAAACGGTGGGGATTATCACTTTTAACTCAAAGCAGCAAACGAAAATCCAGGATCAGATTGATAAATTAGTAAGTGAGGATGAGGAATTTAGCGCGGTTTATAATCAAATGTTAACCAAGGATCTCGATGAACGTGTTTTTGTTAAAAATATTGAAAATGTTCAAGGGGATGAAAGGGATTTTATCCTATTCTCGATTACCTATGCGAAAAACGAAGAGGGCAAGGTTTATAACCGCTTTGGGGATCTTAATAAAAAAGGAGGGGAAAACCGTCTGAACGTTGCGGTTTCACGGGCAAAAGAAGGAATTACTGTTGTTTCTAGTATTGAACCGGAAGAACTGAATGTGGCTAGCACCTCTCATATGGGTCCTAAATTGTTGAAATCCTATTTAAAGTACGTAAGAGCTGTTTCAAATTCGCAAGTTGATCAGATAAACGCTGTTGTCCAAGAGGTAAATGAAAATGTGAATACACATGTGCAAGAAAAGGAATTGCACTTTGATTCTCCGTTTGAAGAACAAGTGTATCATCAACTGAGAAATCTTGGGTATGAGGTTACAACACAGGTTGGTATGTCTGGATACCGAATCGACATGGCCATTGTTCACCCGCATGATTCATCCCGATATATAGTGGGAATCGAGTGCGATGGAGCCATGTATCACAGCTCGGCCAATGCCAAGGAGAGAGACGTCTATCGTCAGCGGTTCTTAGAAAGCAGAGGCTGGACAATCGAACGAATCTGGAGCAGGAACTGGTGGAAGAACTCATCGGCAGAGATTGAGAGAATTGATCAGAAAGTGAAAGAATTGTTAAAAAGAGATGATGTTCGAGAGGAAATTGTTAATTAATTTACAAGTATCAGTAACTTAATTGGGGGTTACTGATACTTTTTTTAATTGATCTATCCCAATTAAATTTAAAGATAATCCTATTCATCTATTCATAAACACCTCCTTTGTGTCCGCTTTTAAATTAGCAATATTTTAGTAAATTTGTCTCCAATGGGAGGGAAAAAAAAGCTTTTGTAGAACTTATCTAGTAGAAATTTTATTTGGATTTGGGGAATTAAAGTGCAGATTAGAATTGAATTTAACAAGGAAATAATTGCAATTGACTGAATGCAAAAAGGAGATGAGATTGTACTGTGATTTTGTTTCTTTTTCAGCAAATGATATGAAATGAATTATGAAAGTAGGCGAGAAGAATGTATTGTCGGTACTGTGGAAATCAATTAGGCGTGCAAGATTATTTCTGTTCAAGTTGTGGAAAAGCAGCCACTGATGAAAAAGTGAGTTCAGAGGCTGCAGCTTCTGTCGAATACATGGCACCTGTTGAAAGTGAGGACTCTTTGGAGGCACAGTTGGAAGAATCATTTGTCCGTAAAAACTATGATTTTTATATTAACAAGTGGAATAAGCTAGAGAATAAAGATTCGAAGATTAGTTGGAATTGGGCGACATTCTTTCTGGGACCATTTTGGTTTGGTTACCGAAAAATGTATATTCCTGTCCTCTTAATTGGAGTTATCTACTTTCTGGTGGATTTATTCTTTTTTCTAATCCATTATCAATTTTCAGAGGATAATTATTTCGTTGATCCGATACAAAACCTTGTATTGTTTCCTTTATTTATTATTTTGGGTTTATTTGGAAATTATATTTATTTAAAACATGCAAATCGTTATATTAATCAGGTAAATCTAAAACCTTTTGATAATGAACAAAAGAAAACCTGGTTAAAAAGTAAAGGTGGTACCAGTTGGTTGGGTGTATTATTTACGATATTATTTGTTTTATTTTATGGAATTGTATCCGCTTTTTTAATTCCCACCAATGTAGACCAAATCCATACTGTAAAAGATGGTTCTTTTTACAATTATCCTACCACTACCATTGGTAAAGGTTTTGATAATTTCTTTAATGATACTCACTGGGAATATGTATCTTCTGGTAGCCCATATGATGTCGTTCGTTTTTCGGGTATTGTTATGAGTGATGGGGAAGAGGTAAAAGTAATCATAGATTTTGTTATTACAGACAATTCTTTTGAAATTCATTCATCAACAGTGAATGGTAATAAATTAGCTAATGAGGAAATTGAAACCATGATTGATACTATATTTAATTCAAATGAAAATGTAATTCACAATTAAATGATTAAAACTCGAAGTAGGAATTGGGAAATATGACCACCACCGATTTTTCCTTCAATTTTTTGATTGAATAAAAAAGGAGAATAAAAAATGAGTACTGTTCAAAAAGGTCATTAAATTTTGATTTTATTACTCAATAAAAAACTCCTTTGTAGAAGACTTGTTTGTTTAGGGAACAAAACAAGGTCAACAACTTCTACTATAGGAGTTTTTTTATGTATTGAAGACCCCTTTAATTACATTTTTTATTATTTTTCAGTGCGTGCTAGGCCAGTGGGGGGCAGGCACCATATTTGGAAAGAAAATTACTAAAACCTAGGGTTCAATTATGATAAAATGTTAGGAAAGTTATCTTCAATCAGGGGGAGCAAAATGAGGAAGCACAAAATATTAGCTATCTTAGAAAAAGAATTAGTAGTTGCCCTTGGTTGTACAGAACCAGTAGCGATTGCACTGGCTGCCGCAACGGCAAAAAGCCATGCAAATGGACAAATACAGGTAATCCGTTTAAAAGCGAGTGGAAATATTATTAAAAATGCAAAATCTGTTGGGATTCCGGGGATGTCGGCTAAAGGTCTAGAATTCGCAGCCGCGCTTGGAGCGGTAGCTGGTGACCCAAATAAGAAATTGGAAATTTTAGATGGACTGACAAAGGAAGATGAGCGGTTGGCATTAAAACTCATTGAAGGAGGTAAAGTAACTGCCGGCCAAGCGGATACACCGAAAAGACTTTATATTGAAGTCATTGTAGAAACCGATATACAGACTTCTAAAGTAGTCATTTCTGATAATCATAGCAATATCACCTTAATCGAAGTAGATGGGAAAGCTGTGTACCTTGGCGGATGTGAGAATATCGGAATTCAATCGAATGAAGAGAAATTCGATGCTCTTACGATTGATGAATTATATAAATGGGTATTAACGGCGGACATTAAAGACTTAACCCTTGTAAAAAAGAGCATCGAATTGAATCGAATCATTGGATTAGAAGGACTTTCCGGGGATTATGGTCTAAATGTAGGGAGAACGATTAAAGATAATGTAAAAAAAGGAATTCTATCCGATGATATAGCTACAGCGGCCATGTCTCTTGCCGCCGCTGGTTCAGATGCCAGGATGGCAGGTTCCACACTTCCGGTGATGGCGAATACTGGGAGTGGAAATCAAGGGATTGCCGTTACACTTCCTGTTGTCGCCGCGGCACAAAAACTGAAAGTATCAGAGGAAAAGATGATTCGTGCCGTTGCACTGAGCCATCTTATCACCATCCATATTAAATCTAGATTTGGCCGCCTTTCTGCATTATGTGGCGTTACCGCCGCCGGAATGGGGGCGAGTGGAGCGATTGTTTATTTATTAGATGGAGGCCTGCAGCAAATTAAAGCAGCCGTTCAAAATACGATTGGCAACGTATCAGGAATGATCTGCGACGGGGCTAAGGCAGGCTGTGCTATGAAGGTTTCGACCTGTTCAAATGTCGCAGTACAATCAGCTCTGTTGGCACTAAACCATCAAGAAATAAAATCGACTGACGGCTTTATCCACGATGATGTGGAAAAAAGTATTGAAAGCTTCTGCAAACTTGGAAATGAAGGTACAAAGCAAACCGATGAACTCATTTTAAAATTAATGATGGAAAAATAATAGTTGAATTAGAGTGCAAGGGGACATACACAAGAAGAGTATCCAGTGTTTTTGCATACTCTTCCGGAAAGTTTTAGAGCAATAAAATTATATTCTGACATAGGTTTCAAACTTTTAACCGTTTTTTGCACCACTGAATATCATAAAATGCACCACCAAAAACCATATATTACACCAGATCGATATGTGAACCTGACGGAATCATGAATTTCGTCAGGTTCTTTCTGCATTCTGGCTCTTGTTAAATAAAAGTAATCTGAGCAAATATAAAGGTATTTAGTGTTTTTGTATAAGTTTACTTTACTTTTGTAAAAATTGAGTTTATAATTTGATTCAAGAGGTGGTTGTCATGAAGAAAGATTTTGGTGATTCGATATCAAATAAGGTTTATGAATATCGTGTACTTGCCAGAATGTCTCAGCAAGATTTAGCAGAGAAAGTCGGGGTTTCCAAACAAACCATCTTCGTAATGGAAAAAGGAAATTATGTTCCGACTCTGCTGTTGGCTTTTCGAATTGCCGATTTTTTTAATGTTGATGTAAACGATATTTTTACTTATGTGAAAGGAAATGATCAAAATGATAACTAAGTTTTTCTCAGATATCCATAACGCAATTTTTCACCCTTTAAAGTCCTGGGCTGAACAATCTACGGGAAATTGGAATATTCTCATTGGAGTTGGTTTTTTACTGCTTATGGGTAGTGCGATTTTTGCCTATGTATTTCATAAGAAGATGGGGCCAGCAGATGAACGGACAAATAATATCTCTTTGAAAAGTGCTTACTGTGTGTTGTGGGCAATTCTTCTATGTGACATGATTTTTCCCAAAGACGATATGTGGACCATCTTTTTCTTGTTCAAATATGCGCTGGCATTTTTAGCTGGTGGAATTTACCTGGCTGTCCAATATAAAAAGGATTTTTTATAAGGAAAGGTTGAGGAGCGAGGCTCAGCCATGAATGTAGGATTAGACAATGCTGGTAAATATGCTAACTAAGCGATATGGAAATTCAATAGTTTTAAAAGATCTCTCTTTAGAATTCAACCAAGGAGAAATCGTTGGTCTGATTGGAAGAAACGGCGCTGGCAAAAGTACCCTGATGAAGATTATAAGGCAAATCATTCAGACCTATGATGGATCAGTTGCAGACAAACATTAGGTAGAGAAGAGGAGGGGCAAAAAATTAGGATAGTAATCAAAAGTCGGTCGCCAAAAACGGTTCTTATCATTCTTTTTTTCCTGTTTTTAGTGTCGATATACGGGTACCATCGACTAGAGAAAGACTTTGTATATCCGATTGTGCCTGTAGCGATCAAGGCCGATTTTTTATCGGAGGGATACTTTTCTGAACTCTCAGACCAGTATGATCAAATTCGCTCTGAGCATAGAAAATGGTATATAGTAGACACATCCAAAGCAATTGCATCACACGCAATCCTAACGCATATGATGCATGATTTGGTGGAAAATCAAGAGCTTCTAAATGGGCATAAGCAATTTGATCTGTTTTTTGAGACATTTGATCAATATGTTAAACAACTCCCTTATATCACGGAAGAGATTCATTATTTTCGTAATGAACTGAATCGATATGGAGATGCGCCTGAACAATTAGAAGAAATGATTGAACTAGTGGCATGCGGCAAATGGCAGCTATTCAGCGCTAGATATCACCGGTATGAAGTAAGCGAATATGACGCTGCTTATAATGTAAAGTTTATATCCTCGAATGGTCGCTTTGAAGTTGTCTATCATGCTGAGACGGGTCAGATGGTAAACGATCCGGTAAACATGGGCACCTATAATTATGCGCCTGGCAGCATAATTCCATGGAAATATTACCAGCATCATCAATATGATAAAGTCCCCTGGATGAAATGGGGCAATACCAATCAGGTTTCATACGAGGAAATTACACCAAGACAGACGAGACATGGCTCAATAGAGCAAAAGGATAGTTCGGATGCACTCCAAAAGCTAATTGAAAACAAAATGCGAGAATCACAGACGTGTCAACATTAGACGGATTTCAAAAGAGAATATCATCCTTCTACCACTAACGACAATCCTTGTGGTGGGAAAAAGGTGCCTGACACCCGGTGCGGTAATGCTTTAATGCATTGAGGGCCAGGCACCTTTTTAAATCGATCGCAATGCGCAAGCACTTCCTATGCGGCCGTAGCTTTTCCATGTTCCGTTCTAAATGATGTAGTTTTTTTCTTTCTCACATTACCCACTATAAATGAACCAAATGGAACGAAGGTAAGCACCCTAATGATCAATATTGAACCCAACAAGGATAAAATGAATAAAGCCAACGCCTGCGTACGAAAATGAGTAAAGAAATTTACAACATAAGAATCAAGAAGTCTTTGAAGCTGCCAATGTAACAAATAGATGCCAAAAGAATATCTACTAATTAGATCAATAAATTTTGTATTTGGAATGACTTGTCCCCAAGCAAGTACAACAGCGGTAACTGAAAGGACCAACGGATATAAATCCAATCGCCTAGAATGAATGATCGTATTTCCAGTTTTATATGATAAATAAATTATTCCTACCGAGATAACTGGTAAGCAAAGTGTAAGCCAGCGGTATTTTACTAATTTTTCAGCAATAACTCCATAATGCTTTCCAATTATAAATGCAATTGTGAAGTAGCCAAACCAGGCTAGGAAAGGGAGTTTAAAAAGATCCTCGTACCCTACAAAGAACATAAGTCCTTTTTTCAAATAAACAATCATAATCACCAAACTTAGAGGAAACAGCCATTTCATTGACAATTTGAAACGTGTAACTATGTGATGGATTATATAAAACTGAAGGATCACCAAAATGAACCAACCTTCAAATGAACCTCTAAAAATGTTGACAATGATTCTCTGGGTTAATACGGAACTAGGATCGATATGTTTACCGACGAGAGCATCAATGATGCCAAAGGATAGATATGGAAGAACCAGCCATTTAATGCGCTTCAACCAAAAGTTAGTAGGAAGACTATTGGGATAGCGATTAGCCAATATTATTATAGATAGGACGATAAATGTTGGAGTAGCATAACATAAAAGAACTCTTCCAAAATTATATACAGTATTTTGAGGATTTCCAACAATATATCCTATCCGGGTAGTGCTATGAAGAAATACAATACACAGACAAGCTATTGTTCGTAATAAGTTCCATTCTTTAATCAAATTATTACACCTCTGGATATTCTTTGTTGTTCTAAAAAGTCTAAAATAAATTAGATAAATAGTCTATTTCACTAACATAATAAAATATTAAGGACACTTTTTCTATTTTAAACTTTTACCTCTTACAATTCAATGTAAAGCATCAAATGTTAAATTAGGAATATGGAAGGGATAATAAAAACACGGTGCCGGTTACTCCAACAAAAAAGGAGTTACCGGCACTAATTTTTTTATGCCCTCTAGATAATTAAGGGATAATAAATCAATTACTACTGGAGAATAACCTAAATCTATTTATCTAAAATCCTTCAATGTCATTTGCTTAATAGTTTTAATGTGGCCCTCCATAAGATTTTGTGCTAATAGTACATCTGATCGTAAAAGTACATTTAAAATTTCTTTGTGCTCGTTTTTTGCCTGGCGAGGTCTTTCCTGGGAATGAGCAATCATGACACCAATCCAGTTGATTTGAGTTTCAAGTGACTCCATCATTTTTATCAAGCGGCTATTTTTTGAATAGGTTATTAAGGTTTTGTGTAGATTTCGATCGGACTGAAAGAAGGTATTGAGGTTTCCTGTATCGATATCGTGATCAACTTCTAAGACATTTTGATAAATCTTTTCTAAAATTTGGCGTGGCATATTTGTCATTGATAATTTTATTGCTCGCCCTTCCAGAGCTTTTCTAACCTCATATATTTCCTCGATATCTTTTACATTTGGCTGACTAACATAGGTGCCTGACCTGCTTTTTACATCCACTAAACCATCTTTTTTTAAAAAACTCGGCACTCAATTGGGGTGCCGAGTTTTTTACAATATAGGCGATAATAGACGTGAGATGGCCTCTTTAAACTTGATAAACATGGAGCGCTCTTTATATTTTCCCATAGTCAGTTGAGAGCTATCATGACAATCCTGCTGGAACAATTCACTAAGCTGTTTAGCGACTTTTTCATCGTATATTACGGCATTGACCTCAAAATTTAAATGAAAGCTGCGTGTGTCGATGTTGGCAGTTCCAACAGAAGCCACTTCCTGATCCACTACAATCGTTTTTGCATGGATGAATCCCTTCTCATACAAATAAATTTTTGCGCCGTAATCGACCAGTTCACCAGTGTATGCCAAGGTTGCCCAATAAACTATGGGAAAATCCCCTTTACTAGGTATCATAATTCGTACATCAACACCTGAAAGTAAGGCAATTTTGCAAGCATCCATAAAACTGGCATCAGGAACAAAATAAGGGGATTGGATGTATACGGTTCTTTTAGCCGTCATGATCAGTTTAATATACATATTTTTGATATGTTCCGTTTCAGAGTTTGGTCCGCTTGCAATGATTTGAACAGGACTATTCCCTTCTGGTTTTTCCATTGGTACAGCATAGGGCTCAAGGTTCAATTTATTCTTGGCAGCATAATTCCAGTCTAAAAGAAACCTTCCTTGTAATTGATTCACCGATTCACCTTTAATTCTTAGATGGGTGTCGCGCCAGTAGCCGAATTTTTTATCCAAGCCCAAGTACTCATTTCCGATATTAAAGCCGCCGATATAGGCAATCTTTCGGTCGATGATACAAACTTTTCGGTGATTGCGGTTATTAATGCGGAAATTGATTAATTTTAGAAAAGATGGGAAAAAGGCTTCCACTTCACCGCCATAACGAATGAGTTCTTTAAAAAAATCAGGAGAAATCCTTTTAGAACCAATTTCGTCATAGAGAACCCGTACTTTTATACCTTCTTTCGCTTTTTTTGTCAGTTCATCGCGCAGCCTTTTTCCAAGAGAATCGCGCTGAATGATATAATATTGCAAATGAATCTCTTCTTGCGCATTTTTTATATCTTCAAACAAAGCATGAAATTTTTCATGACCATCACTGAAAATCTCAATTTCATTGTACATCGATAGTAATGCATTGGAGGAATTCAAGTTCATCATGAGCAAATCCGAATGTTTTGTTAGCAGCTTATGGTCGAAAAACCTCCTGTTTTGCAGCTGATGAATTTGTTCTTCTACAGTTGATTGAAGATAGTTTCTTTCTTCAGATGATAGACGATAAAAATTCCTCTGTTTTAATTGCCTTCCCAGGAACAGATAAACCAAAAATCCCACGATTGGAATAAAGAATAGGACCATCAGCCAGGCCCAAGTAGAACCAATGTCTCTTCGTTCTATAAACACAACCACACCTGCAAGCACAATATTCCCGATGAGAACAATGGTTACAAGCAGTGTCGTTACATTTGTCACATCCATACGAAAAAATCTCCTCTTATTGTTACGAGTCCTCTAGCAAATCTTACCTGAATTGGATGGACTTTAAAAGAAATATGACGGTCACCAGGTTGTCGTGTTGTTGAAAAATTCACTTAAGACCTTTTCTAAAGAGGAAGCAACGGGGAATGATATAATGGAGATGAGTCTTTTGATACATGGGCTTGTATGAAAAAGTTGAAGTTTTAATGACTCGTAACAAGGAGGAATCCATATGAAACAAATGAAACCGCCGAAAAAACCACTGATATTCTATTATGGAGTAATTTTGGTTATTATTTTACTGTTAAATTCGTTTATTTTTCCCGCCATCTTTAATCACTCCGTCAAAGAAGTGGATTATGGAACATTTTTAAACATGGTGGAAAAAGGGAAAGTAAAACAGGTTGACATTGAAAATAATACCATCATGTTCAAGCCAACTGATACAAGGGAAGCGAAGCTTTATAAGACCGGTACCATCGATGATCCGAAATTAGTAGATCGTTTGCATGAGGCGAATGTTAAATTTGCAAAGGTAATACCGAAAGAAACATCGCCGCTGTTAAACTTTATTCTATCGTGGATACTTCCGTTGCTAATCTTTATTGCAATTGGCCAATGGTTGATGAAGAAGATGCAAAATAAGATGATGGGCGGCGGCGGTATGATGTCGTTGGGCAAAAGTAATGCCAAGGTTTATGTGGAAACCCAAACAGGGATTACCTTTAAAGATGTTGCCGGTCAAGATGAAGCAAAAGAAGCACTGCAGGAAATTGTCGACTTCCTTCATAACCCGAAAAAATATAAAGAAATCGGCGCAACTATCCCAAAAGGTGCCTTGTTAGTCGGCCCTCCAGGAACAGGGAAAACTCTTCTCGCAAAGGCAGTTGCGGGGGAATCAAAGGTTCCGTTCTTTTCCATGTCAGGTTCTGAATTTGTTGAGATGTTTGTCGGGATGGGTGCCGCAAGGGTAAGGGATCTATTTAAACAAGCGCAAGAAAAGGCACCTTGTATTGTTTTTATTGATGAGATTGATGCTATTGGTAAAAGCCGTAATTCGGGTATGCCTGGCGGAAATGATGAGCGGGAACAAACGTTAAATCAGCTTTTAACAGAAATGGATGGATTTGATGCCGATAAAGGTGTCGTTATTCTGGCAGCGACGAACCGGCCTGAAACACTTGATAAAGCACTATTAAGACCTGGCCGTTTCGACCGGCGAGTTCCGGTTGAATTACCTGACTTAGCAGGACGTGAATCCATCTTGCGCGTTCATGCAGAAAAAGTAAAGCTAGCAGATGATGTGAATTTTAATATGATTGCGCGAGCCACTTCAGGAGCATCAGGGGCTGATTTGGCGAATATTATTAACGAAGCGGCACTTAGGGCGGTAAGGATGGGCCGTAACAAAGTAATGCAAAATGATTTGGAAGAGTCCGTTGAGGTCGTCATTGCCGGTTATCAACGAAAAAATGCGGTTATTTCCATGAAGGATAAATTAACAATCTCGTATCATGAAATTGGACATGCACTGGTAGCAGCGAAACAAAGTCACTCGGCGCCGGTTCATAAAATTACGATTATCCCAAGGACATCTGGGGCTTTAGGTTATACGATGCAGGTCGATGAACATGAAACGATTCTCATGACGAAAGAACAGGCATTAGATAAAATCACCACCTACATGGGAGGACGTGCCGCCGAAGAGGTTATTTTTAAAACAGTCACTTCAGGTGCCTCTAATGATATTGAACAAGCGACAAAGATTGCCAGAGCGATGGTCACACGGTTTGGGATGAGTGAAGAATTTGATATGATGGCGCTGGAAACGGTGAACAATCCGTATCTAGGCGGAGATACATCGCTGATGGTGTCGGCAGAAACAGCCGCTAGAGTAGATGCGGAGATTCTCAAGATTATCAAATCTTGCCACCGGAGGGCGATTCAGATATTGGAGGAAAACAAAGATAAGTTACACGAACTAACCAAGTACTTGTTAGAAAAAGAAACCATCAGCGGTGAGGAATTTATGGCGATATTAACCGGGAAACTGGAGTCAAGCGTGAACCTTGATAAGTAGAAGTGAGTGCCTAGTCACAACCCAAAATGATACATTTTTTTCGTAACCCACTCCTTTACAAAACCTTGCAGGCATAATTTTAGAATGGTTGCTTTCTTCAATATATAATGGAAAAGTAGGGAATGATAGTTTTTCGAAGGAGTTGTTTGTAGTGGCACAATCATTAAAAGGAAAAGTTGCGTTTGTAACTGGTGCTGGAAGAGGAATTGGCAAGGCGATTGCGATTGCATTAGCAAATGAAGGGATAAATGTTGGCTTGCTTGCAAGAACAGAAGCTGCTTTAAAGGAAGTGGCAAGTGAAGCTGAAGGTTTGGGAGTTAAAGTAGCATATGCTGCAGTTGATGTTTCATCCTTAGAGAAGGTAGATCAAGCCATTGAAAAACTGACAAACCAGTTGGGCACGGCGGATATTCTAATAAATAATGCCGGAATTGGAAAATTTGCGACTCTTTTAGAAATGGACCCAGAGGAATGGAAGAAAATCATTGATGTCAATATAATGGGTACATATTATGTAACACGTGCTGTACTTCCACAGTTAATCGAAAAAAATGGCGGTGATATTATTAATATTTCATCGACCAATGGGTTGAACGGAGCTGCTACATCTAGTGCATATAGCGCATCTAAATTTGGAGTAATTGGTCTAACTGAATCATTAGCACAAGAAGTCCGTAGAAACAATATCCGGGTGACGGCCTTAACTCCTAGTACGGTAGCTACAGACCTGGCTGTCAAAACCAATTTAATCGCAGAAAACGATGATGAAAAATATATGCAACCTGAAGATATTGCTGAATTTATCGTTTCCCAATTAAAATTACATCCACGAGTTTATATCAAAACTGCAAGCCTTTTAGCAACCAACCCATTCTAATCAAATTCGAAGTCGGTCCATGCTGACTTCGAATTTTTTTGTCTTCTGGGATCAAGAAGTCATTAATAACTATGCGCCAGTTAGGTACATAAAATTGGAAGGGAGCTTTACACCTTTTTTATTTTGAAGTGTGTGCAATCCAACCACCGAAAAGTGTTGTTGAAAAAAATTGTGCAATATGCTCAAATCCAGTTTGCTCTAGAAGTTCTTCGATTTCGATGGCCGATATAAATGATAGTCCCCGAACTGATCTTTCCATTTCCTCTACATCTTCATTAGTTAAATTCGTTAAATCGAGCCATATTGATTTCCATAAATTCATCCGTTCATCGAATTCTGGTTTTGATTGATCACCATACATCGTGACAAGGACAAAAGGTGAACCTGGTTGTAATTGTTCTTTCACTGTTCTTAATAAACTGCGTTTTTCTTCCATCGTCTCAATAAAATGGAGAACAAGTAAGCATGTTGCACCATCGAATTTCTCATTAAATTGCATTTGTTCAATTTTGCCGGTATGAATGGACACTCGTTCATGGACACCCTCATTCTTTGCTTTTTGCAATGCAACTTCTAGCATAGCTTCAGAGGGGTCGACACCTGCAAAGGTCCATGTGGGATTTGCTGTTCCAAATTTCACAAATTCATTTCCTCCTCCCGCACCCACGATTAATACGTTTGCTGAGTCTTTAACATGGGCCCGAAGAAAGGACTGCACCATACGGAATAACGCATCATATGTGGGTAAAGCACGTCGAATCCCTTTATCGTATTCTCTAGCCATTTCCATATCAAATTCTAAATCGTCCTTCACTATTTTTCCCCCTTCGTACATTAACTTTCTGTCTATTATTATCTTATAGTTAAAGAAAACTTACAAACGTTCAAATAAGTGCCAGGAATTTTTCTCTTATATCCGTGTCCCTACCCGAGTTTTGTACATTTACTGGATGGTGCCTGTGATTGCTTCAAATGATTTCCTCAAACCTTATCTATGAGGCAATAACTCTTAAATTCTAGTTTCTTTGTCGTTTCATGCTGAATCAATTCTCCATGTTTCAAATCAATCCTTTTTGAAAATAAAGGTCCATCATATACAAAGGTATGATATTCGCCTGATTCACCCATTGGACAAATAGGTTTCTTTTGTACATCTTGCAAAAATGAATCATCGATTAATCTCCCAAGCCACGTTTCATCTAATACATCTTCTCGCACACGAACAACTACTGCTTCATAGCCGGAATGGACAAAGTGTTTCAGTGCTTGTAAAGCAACTTCCTTTTTCATCCAAAGAGGGTACAAGGCATCGACTCCCGCAGTGGCGGCAACTTTTTCTCCCCACTCCCCGTGTCCATCCAAATAGAGATCTCCAAAAGCAATTCCTGTAATTTTAAGGTGATTTCTCAAGGAGTGTACTGTTTTGATAAATTGATCTGTGTAATTTTCGTATGTACATTCTATAAAATGAACGGGGATGGATAGTGATTCTCCTTGTATTGTAATCATTTCCGTACGTTCTCCATGACCATATGTTCGACCGATTTCTTTTGGTACTGTGGTAACCAGGCATACGACATCATATCCTTGTTGAATAAGAGTGTCTAATGCGATGCAACAATCTTTTCCGCCACTCCAGGATAAAGCAATTCGTTTTTTCATGATTGATCATCCTTATAAAACATATTTTTACTGATTGGAATATGTTTATTTTATCATATCATTGATGGCAACAATGAATCATGAACAAAAGGAGTAATCAGTTTGACTACTCCTTTTGTTTAAATGGTAATTTTGATGCCACAATAACAGGATACATAACTTAATCTTCTAAAGTAACATAAAACAACAACATCTGGAAAAAATGTATATGATACGGTCATTAAAAGAATGAGGTGACAGCATGAATCCCTACATCGAGGTCAGAAGTGTCTCTAAGATATTTGGTAATAATTCGAAAGCAGCGATTGATCTATTGAAACAGGGTAAGACCAAAAAGGAAATTTTAAAAGCAACAGGACAGACAGTTGGGGTAAAAAATGTTTCCTTCGAAATTTATCCCGGTGAAATTTTTGTCATCATGGGTTTATCCGGAAGTGGGAAATCCACCTTAATCCGCATGTTTAACAGGCTGATTGAACCAACAATCGGAGAAATACGGATAGAGAATGAAGATATCGTGAAGATGAGTGAGGCAAGACTGAGGGAAGTCAGACAGAAAAAGATTAGTATGGTGTTTCAAAACTTTGCTTTGTTTCCTCATAAAACGATTGTGGAAAATACGGAATATGGGCTGGAAATTCAAAAAGTCCCGGCTGAACAGCGCCGCAAAACAGCGATAAGTGCGCTCGAGGTCGTCGGTTTGAAAGGCTACGAAAACCAGCTGCCTAAACAATTGAGCGGCGGCATGCAGCAACGGGTGGGACTGGCCAGGGCTCTTGCAAGTAACACTACTGTCATCTTGATGGATGAGGCCTTCAGTGCACTTGATCCGCTAATTCGGAAAGATATGCAGGATGAATTGCTGGAAATCCAAGAAAAATACAAGAAAACGATTATCTTTATCACCCATGATTTAGATGAAGCACTGCGCATCGGCGACCGGATTGCGTTGATGAAAGATGGCAGTATCATTCAGCTGGGAACGCCTGAACAAATTTTGATGAGTCCCGCCAATGAATTTGTCGAGAAGTTTGTAGAAGACGTTAATTTATCCAAAATATTAACCGCCTCCCATGTGATGAAACGAGCAGAAAAAATCGCTTTCGACCGAGGGCCGCGGGTAGCGTTGGAAATTATGCGGAAGCAGGGATACTCCAGCATTTTTGTCGTTGATCGCAATAGGAAACTTCTGGGCGCCATTACCGCTGAGCAGGCACGGCAGGCCATTGAACAGAATCAAACCATTGGGGATGTCATGACAACCGATATTCCAACTGTCTCTGGTGATACATTACTGACAGATCTAATGGATGTAATGGCCACATCGATTCTGCCCATCTCCGTTATCGATGAAGAAAACCGCTTACAAGGAATTGTCATTCGCGGCGCCGTTATCGGTGCTTTGGCAGGAAATAAAGATTCCTTGAACGATTTGGAGAGTGAATGAGATGAATATACCGAAAATCCCTTTAGGAGATTGGGTAGACGCTCTGGTCAGGTGGGTCACCGTTGCATTTGTAGGATTTTTTTCCTTGGTAACCACTGCCATCGAGTCCTTATTAGATATCATAGTGAATGTATTAAGTGCGGGTCCGCCCATCATCTTAATCATCGTCTTAACGCTATTAGTCATCTATACCAACAGATGGCCATTGGGAATTTTTACGCTCATCAGTTTGCTCTTGATTGATAATCTCGGCTATTGGGATTCCAGTATTCAAACCATTGCGATTGTTTTATTATCAGGATTACTTACCATCATTATCGGAATCCCAGTTGGAATCTGGTGTGCGCAACGAAAAACGGTGCATCGAATCGTAACGCCGATTTTGGACTTTATGCAGACCATGCCGGCATTTGTCTATTTAATTCCTTCTATATTATTTTTTGGAATCGGAGTGGTACCGGGAATTATTGCCTCGTTTATTTTTGCGATTGCGCCAACAATCCGAATGACGAATCTGGGCATTAAGGAAGTTCCGAAGGATTTAATTGAAGCAGCTGATGCCTTTGGTTCAAGCAACGCCCAAAAATTGTTAAAGGTTCAATTACCAATCGCCACACCAACGATTATGGCCGGTGTCAACCAAAGTATTATGCTGGCCCTTTCGATGGTGGTGACAGCATCATTAGTCGGTGCACCGGGGCTTGGGGCAGATGTTTACCGGGCAGTCAGTCAAATTGACGTAGGAAGAGGTTTCGAAGCGGGATTATCCATTGTGTTTATCGCCGTTATACTCGACCGGATTTCGCAAAACTTACGGAATCCAGCTTATGAGAATTTGCTTAAGAAAAAAATTGTCTTTTCCATTTTAGCTGTCCTGGTCATCGTGACAGCGATTGTGACAGGAATTACAAAAGAAACGGCTAAAAATAAGGATGGCAACAGCATTGGTGCCCAAACGGATTATAAATTAATCGGGATTGAACCTGGTGCGGGAATTATGACACAAGCGAATAAAGCTATCAAAGATTATCAGCTGGATGATTGGCAACTGGCTGAAGGTTCATCTGCGGCCATGACAGCTGAATTGAAGAAGGCTTATGACCATAAAAAACCCATCATTATTACCGGTTGGGCACCGCATTGGATGTTCTCGACTTACGATCTTAAATTTCTGAAAGACCCAAAGAAGTCCTTTGGTGAGGTTGAAGATATTCATACGATTGTAAGAAAAGGCCTGGAACAGGATGCGCCAGGTGCATTTACCATCCTTGACCAATTTACCTGGAAACCAGCTGATATTGAAAAAGTAATGATGGATATTAAAGATAGGATGGACCCAGCTGAAGCAGCTGATAAGTGGATTAAGGCTAACGGGGACAAAGTGGCGCATTGGACCAAGGGTGCTGTGGCGGGCAATGGGGAAAAAATCAATCTTGTCTATGTCGCTTGGGATACCGAAATCGCGAGTACAAATGTCATCGCTAAGGTTCTGGAGCAGAATGGCTATGATGTGAAATTAAGCCAAGTGGAGGTCGGTCCTATGTTTGCCGGTGTGGCCAACGGAAGTGTGGACGGTATGGTGGCCGGCTGGCTGCCAAGTACCCATAACGAATTTTATAAGCAATATAAAAACGATTTTGTTGATTTAGGAACCAACCTCCATGGAACCAAGAATGGATTTGTTGTACCAAAGTATATGGATATTGATTCCATTGAAGATTTGAAGTGAATTACTGGGATTAATTTCATTGCACAACTCAAGGTTTGTCGTTCCCTGTCAAAGTTAAAAGGAGTGTCGAGCATTTTCCCTTTGGAAAATACTCGGCACTCCTTTTTGTAATCCACAATAACCTTATTTAGAAAAAGGGTACACCATGGTAAAAGATAATTATGGTATTATTTGGTAATAGGTTTATTTTTAATATAACATCCTAAAAATAATAGAATATTTAAATAAGAGGTGGTATCAACTTTGAATATTGAAAATCATTTTATTCTTGTAATAAGCAAGGATAAAACGGAAGAAATTAATGATCGAAGGGAAGGGGAACAATGCTGCGAAATGTAATCGTTGTAACCGATGATGAAGAAAGTGTGAAAAATGCGATTAGAGAAATTTTACGGTCGAAACATAAAGGCCATGAAGTGGCCCTTGATTTGACGAGAATAAAAGACAAGCAAAGAAAAACGGAAGTCATGAAAAAATTAACAAGGTATTAACAAAGGAAACTGACTCAAATGGTCGTAGTTCTGGGTGCCTGGCACCGCCCCGGGAGATTAATATAGCTACAAATGGATCAACATAACTTACCATAGGAAAAAGGATTGTCCTATAACCAGACAACCCATTTTTGCTGTTATTTATTCAATTCAACCGTTTCATTAACATCTGTCGATTTAGAACTTTGCCCTGTCATGCGTTTATAGAGAAAGGCGATTTTCTTCGTAAAATTACCGGTTTCCCAATATTCGGCTGCTTCCGCTTTTACCTTTATCAAGATAACGGTAGGATCATCATAAGAAGTTTGCATAATTTTCTCATATACTTTGCTCCACAATTCCTTTTTCTTGTCTAAATCATCAACAATTTCTGCTCTTCCACGGACGGAAACATAGGATTTACCTGCATAAGCCACATTAACATCTTGATCATGTAAAATTTCTTCATATTTATTAGTCTCTTTTTTAGTGAAAAACCATAAGTCACCATCAAACTCTACTTCTTGTGTTTTCATAGGTCGAGAAACAAGCCCTTCTTCAGTTACCGTAGTCAGCATGGCCGTGTCTACGTCTTTAATTAACTCTCTTAATGTTTCCATTTCTTCTTTTTTCATCATGTTAGACATTTCCATCACCTCATTAATGTTTATAAAGGTAATCTACCCTTTACACCAACTTTTATTCAGATATGGCGGATTACTAACTAACTTTAATTTGCTGCCGGACTAGGGCAATGATAATTAATAGGAAACCGATGAATATCCAATTAAAATATGGTGTTGCTGTATTTGGTATTTTATTTCTATTGTTGTTTCCTTGGTTGGTATTATCTTTCACATTACCAGTACTTTAGCCACCAGGATTCTGATTACCTGATGAATCTTGTCAGTTTGGATTTCGATTACCTGATGTTGGATTTTGTCCATTTGGATTTTGATTAAAGAACCGTAGATTCGAACAATAAACAACCACAGAAATACGCTTATGAAATTAAGATAGCTTTGTTAATGGATTGTAAAGCTAGCGGTGATTAGAACCTAAAAACAGCCTAGAGGTAGCTGCCTCTAGGCTGTTTTTTTGATTCAACCAAAATATAATAGTTTTGTAACATTCATTGCGTTTCTTCAACCCCAGTGGCTTCCTCCATAATAGGTGCCACTGCCAATTTCCCCCGTCACCACAATTGGGTTTTATTAATTCTACCCATCAACAAAGGATTTTTGGGCGAAGGTTTGGTAACTAAGATGATGAAATAAAGGTACCCTGAAAGGACACAACAAATCCTGACAGTTGATAGGTTAAATCACCGGACATCAGGCACTTTTACCTTTTTAAAAAATATATTGTTGGCCATACTTGTAATAGGGGTAGCGTCAGGATGCAAGTAGCATTAGTAAAAGATTTCTCACGGATTCATTGGCAGAATTTAGTGAATTTTGGGATACTACCGTTAACGTTTGCTAATTCGGAAGATTATAACCTCATTTAAGCTGGAGATGTCCTGCTGCTTGAAGGTTTAAAAGACAAAGTTAAAGCGGGCGAGGACTTCTTTATCCGTGTAAAAGGGAGTAATCAAGAAATCAAAGTACGTCAAGTTTTATCGGAACGCCAAAAGGAAATAATGCTGCAAGGCGGGATTATTAATTGGGTGAAAATAGGAATAAGGTTCTCTTAGAGGAAAGACATTTATGAAGGATGATATGGTATGTAAAGTGTGCCAAGGTGTCGGTTTGCTGAGAGATGATGAAGGCTGGCAATATGAATGCAGTGTTTGTCACGGTTTCGGTAAGCTTGATGGGTCGGACGGCAAACGCGAAACAAAAATTATGTCCGTGGATGAGAATAATCGTTTGTTAGATTAGAGCGAGGAAGTAAATCCTAATTCCCTTGCATGCATGTGAATTAAATATGTTAAAAAAGGAATGAGGACTTACAAAGCGCAACTCCTCATTCCTCTTATTGAACCGGAGTAAATTCTGACAGTACGACATTAATTTTCTTGATAAATAAATTAGCTTCCCTCGATAGTGTGTGTTCCTTTTTTTTAATCCAGCCAAATTGAAAAGACGTGTCAAGAAAATTCCCTAAATCTAAGTGATGTGATTTTTTCAGTATCGGAGATTGACTATAGAAAGGAAAAAGACTGTGACCAATTGTAAAGGCACCATAGTCTAAAATGGAACGCTCAATTAGCTTTATGTTCTTTGTTTTAAATATAATATTTATAGGTCCAAAAACAGTTTGAAACTCATTCATAAGTTCTTGTATATCAGGGTCTTTGTAAAGAACAAATTTTTCATTCTTAAACTGTACTAAATTAACTTTAATATTATGACCAAATTGAAATGTGTTGGAAGTGAGCAGATTAAACTTGCCCTGATGGATAGGGGTAAAGTCAAATTCATTTAATAAATCTAGCTTTTTTCTATTAAATACAATAAACCCTATATCAAATAAATCGTTTCGCAAATCTCTAACCGTGTCTTGGCTTGACTGCTCGGTCACTTCTATATTTAAGGAGGGATTTTTTTTGTAATGGTGATACATAATATCATTGATGTGGTTTGTTAATTCTGTAATCGTCGATATTCGAAGGCAGTTGCGTGGTGTAATCATTTGTTTACTTGCTTCTAACCTTATATGATCAATTGCTTGAAGTGCATGAATCGCCTTGTTAACTACCTCCCTTCCTCTTTCCGTCGGTACAAACCCGGCTTGTGTACGGTTGAAAATCTTTACATTCAATTCGTCTTCAAGTCGTTTTATCGCTTGGCTTATTGCAGATTCCGTAACATGTAAATTATTTGCTGCTTTCAATAAAGACTTTGAATTAGCTACTTCTACTACATAGGACAATTGTTCAATATTCATAGTGAACCTCCCTTAAGTAAATTTTAAGTACAATTAAATTAGTTTTTATTCAGAGCCTATCTTTTGTGAGTATAATAACATTGTAACTTATCGCAATATTCAAAATCAAGTCTATAATCTGAAAAAAGGTTCTAATGAAAATGTTTGAAACTAGTTAAATGAATAGCAAGTGTGCACTCATTAATTTTTTAAGTTTAATAGAATAATATTATGTAAGTGCCTTCAGTAGGGTGGTTTATTATAACGGGGAGGTGATCTGTGTTGTAGTTAGTCTTAGTTCAATCCGAGTTTCCTTTGTGCATTCGTAAAACGTTTATGGTGAAAATTAATTAGGAACGAATTTATAATTGATAAAAAATTAGAGGAGGAAATGAATAATGACCCTCGATCCTGTTGCACAACATATGTTGGAACAAAAGAAAGCGATGAATGCGCCAAAGGTATTTGAATTAACCCCCGAGCAAGCAAGACAACCAATGGATCTCACAGAAACTGCTGGAGAACCAGAAGAAGTAGGTAAGGTAGAAGACGTCTTAATACCTGGTCCGCTAGGTGACATTCCTATACGGGTGTATACCCCTAAAGGTGAGGGTGACTTCCCGGCATTCATTTATTATCATGGTGGGGGCTGGACGATTGGCAGTATAGATAGCGTTGACGTCCCTTGCCGCCTGATTACAAACAGATCGGACTCCATCGTGATTGCTGTTGAATATCGTTTAGCCCCGGAACATAAATTTCCCGCACCTTTAAATGATGCGTATGCAACAGCGAAGTGGGTAGCAGAGCATGGGAAATCGATAGGAGTAGATACAACTCGAATCGCTGTTGGAGGGGATAGTGCAGGAGGAAACTTAGCTGCTGCTGTGACTTTAATGGCAAAAGACATAGGAAATCCAAAGCTTTCATACCAAGTATTAGTTTATCCGAACACAAATTATGCCTTTGATACAGCAACACATGAGGAATTTGGGGAAGGATATCTACTTACAAATAAAGAATTGAAATGGTTCTGGGATCATTATTTAAATAACGCAGAAGATGGTAAGAATCCTTACGTATCACCACTTATAGCTGAGGATCTCAGTGGACTTCCTCCAGCATTGGTAATTACCGCCGAGTATGATCAACTCCGTGTAGAAGGAGAAGGGTATGGAGAGCGGTTAAAAGAAGCTGGAGTACCAGTAAAAATTAGCCGTTATGATGAAATGCTTCACGGTTTTTATTGGATGCCCAAACTTTATAAACAAGGTATGGAAGCAATAGAGGAAACAGCAAATTCTCTAAAAGAAGCATTTTCAAATAGAATTAAAAACTCCTAAACTCATTTATGCAGGTTAACTGGTTGTTAGACCTTCACTTCAAAAATTCGAAAGGAAACTGAAAATTTTAAGTGGGGATCAACAGCCGGTGAAATCCCGATTCGTTCGGAACTAAGGAAATTAAACAACCTCTTTGTCCGACAAAAAGAAAAATCAATAAAGCTTTTGTAATATTGGTTCCCGCGGGAGGGAAGTCATTCTTATTACTAGAAGAGATAATGCTATCTCCGAGTCTTAATAATTACATTGGCGTAGGATTTAATTTTTTACACTATAATTGCAAAGTTTAAAATTTGATTTGAAATTGAAAAATATAACGAACCTTAGCAAAGGAATGGAAGCGTTTTCATGTCTGTTGTCTGACAAAAAAACAAGAGGTAGTGTAAATAAGAGGAGGTAAATAATAAATGAATTTAAATCAAAAAGAACTTGATGTTGTTGTAGTAGGGGCTGGGTTTTCTGGCATGTATTTACTCCATCTTTTACGTAAGGAAGGGTATTCTACCCGTGTTTTTGAAAAAGGGGATAATGTTGGTGGAACTTGGTATTGGAATCGCTACCCTGGCGCAGGTTGTGACATAGAAACGATGTATTATTGTTACACTTTTTCTGAGGAAATTTTTAAAGAATGGACATGGTCTACGAGCTTTCCAAGACAACCAGAACTTCTGAAGTACGCAAATTTTGTTGCAGATAAGTTAGATCTGCGTCGAGATATTCAATTTAATACAAGAATCGTTTCCGCGCATTTTGATGAGAAGATAAACAAATGGCAAATTCAAACGGATGATAATGAAGTTGTAATAGCAAAATATTTTGTAACTGCACTTGGATCTCTGTCATCCGCAACCCATATGCCTAATATAAAAGGCTTAAAAGATTTTGAAGGTGAAATTTATCATACTGGTAAGTGGCCACATGAAAAAGTTGACTTTAAAGGGAAGCGTGTAGGTGTGATTGGTACAGGGTCAAGTGGTGTTCAAGCAATACCAGAAATTGCCAAGGGGGCAGAACATTTAAAAGTCTTCCAACGCTCACCGCAATGGGTTTTTCCTTGCAAGGACGAACCTCCTAAACCTAAAGAAGTTCAGGCGATGAAAGACAATTTTCATAATTGGCGGCGCAGGATGGATGAATCTCCAGGTGGCTTCCTTCAAGAAAATTTTGGGAAACCATACCCAACATTTGATGATACACGAGAGGAACGTCAAAAACTTTACGAGAAACTTTGGCAAAGTCGATCCGCCACGGCGCTATTAAGTGCTTATACAGATACCAGAACAAACGATGCAGCAAATGAAGATGTAGCGAACTTTATTCGTTCAAAAATCAAAGAAATTGTAAAAGATTCTACAACTGCTGAGAAATTACTTCCGAACTTATTAGTGGGTGCCAAGCGTCCTATTTTTGGAAAAGACTATTATGAAACTTATAACCGAGATAACGTTTCTTTGGTAGATATTCGAGACACTTCGATTGAAATCACAAAGCAAGGGATTCGGACTGGAGATACGGAACATGAACTCGACTACATTGTATTTGCTACTGGCTTTGATGGTTTAACAGGAGGATTATTGAAAATAGATATCCTTGGGAGAAATGACCTGACCCTATGGGGTAAATGGGATGGATTTAAAGACTTTAAGACAAATTTGGGTCTTACGCACTCCGGTTTTCCTAATATGTTTACCATTTGGGGACCACATAGTACTGCATTTACTAATGCACTTAGGGGTCTTGAGTTACATGTAGAATGGACTTTTCAATGCATTGATTATCTTCAAAAGCATGCAGTAGAAACCATTGAGGCTACTGCCGAAGCGGAAGATGAATGGACCAATTTTAATGATGCTATCGCTTCCCAAAGCTTATCAAACAGGGTGCCTAGTTGGTATCATGGGGCAAATATTGAAGGCAAGCCTCCTGCGAATCTGATGTATTTTGGAGATTGGCCAACGTATAAGGCAAAATATGATGAGGTTGCTTCTAAAGAATACGAGGGTTTTTTAATGACTCGATCATTTGAAACAAAATTGAAAAGATAGCCGGAACTTTATCGTAGGTTCCTGGCTGAGACCCCCACTTGAAAAAATTCGAGCAAAAACTGGGAATTTAAAGTGGGGGATTAACAGTCAGTTAAAGCCCGATTCGTTCAACTAACAATCAGTGGGACCCACTGATTGAAGTTTCACTTTATTTGTAGTTCCTTTAAAGTACAGTGGTAATGACTGTTAAAAATCTAGAGATAGTGGACGAATTGTAAGAAATAGAACGTGTGTACTCGCTTCAGTAGTTGAACTCAAGATGGATAAAAATTATATGTACTTTCTACTAGTGGGGGGAATACCCCACTATAGTATTGTTTCACATTGATATAAGAGAGAAGAATTAGATTTGTTTAGAAATTTACTAAGTATAACAAATCATGGAGGAGATTACTTTGAATAATCAAGCAACATTGGATAATCTAAATAAAAAATTTTATCTGTTATGTATTGGAGTGGCATTAGTTATTTTTACTCCAACCTCAGGTGTGCCAGTAATACCTAAAATGATGGAAACCTTCGACTTGAGTCCAGGGTATGCGGCATGGCCACAGGGTTTTTTTGCTGTTGCAATGGTTGTATTTCAACCTTTATTTGGGTGGATAGCGGATAATTACGGACAAAGACGAGTTGGCATTCTAGGTGCTTCACTGATGCTAATTGGATCAGTTATTTTAGCTGTGTCTCCCGTTATCGGTTTTTGGCTAGCTATTGTGGGCTATGCTTTTACAGGAATATCCTTTGCTGCTACCTTTCCATTGGCCTATAATTTTATCGGAAAATATTATGGTGAAGAAGAACGAGGGAAAAAAATTGGTACCATGTTTGCGATAATCTTTTTATTTAATGCAATTGCTCCCTTAAAAGGTGGGGTATTTACTGATCTTATGCATTGGTCCTATAACTATTGGGCTTCCGCATTATTGGCCATTGTAGCCATTTTTATGATTGCACTTTCATTACCTAATGATGTACGAGACATTAAATACAAATTCGATATTTCGGGTTCCATTCTCATGTTTGTCATGTTGGTAGCACTCGGGTCAATAGCATTAATTCTGAACGCTACGGGAACAGATTCTATTGCATGGATGCCTTCATTGGGTATATTTTTTATTTCTTTAATCGTGTTATATTTTGTTCAAAAGAAGAAAAAGGATCCACTGCTGGATATTGATTATATAAGAAATCGGCACTTTTGGGGGCCAGCTGCAATAACTTTATTTTATGGCTTAGTTACTGTTTCACTTCTATATCTATTAACATTCTATATACAGAATGTTCTAGGCAAACCATCAATCATCGCCGGGACATTACAGTTTGTATTTTCATTAGGACTTGGGATAAGTGCCTATATATGTGGAAGGGTACTGATTAAAATTTCAGCTCGAATGATTAATATGTTAGGTGTGATTTTTGTTTCTACGGGGTTTGCTATGCTTGCATTCTTAAATACAAACACTTCTATGTTCTATATTACTATATTAGTAATAATAGCATCAACAGGTGCAGGTATTTTAAATACTGGACTGAAGCCTGTTGTGTTGGCAGAAGCGAACCCAGCTAGACTAGGAGTCATAACGTTTACCTTTAATACAGTTGAGAATATTGTAAAAAATATAGGGGGTACGTTCGTTTTAATAACCTACTCCTTACTTGCTGTAACCCTAGGGGATGGAGCTGTACCAAGGACTGCACTTTACCTTATGATTTTTACTGCCATAGGGCTAATCTTTATACCAGCAATTCCGAAAAGAGTGGCAGGATTTAAAAGAGCAAAAGGTTTAGCACAAAATGTGGAAATAGGTAGAGTAGAAAGCAATGTTAAATAAGGAGAGCGCCAAATAGTCTTTTCACTGGTAGACAAAAGTAAGGGGGAGTTAAATCATTGACCGTATGACTCGGTTAAAACCGAATGTTTATATAAGTAGATAGGGAGGGATAATTGTTGAAAGCTGCGGTATGGCATGGGATAAAAGATTTACGTATAGAAGAAGTATCGATTCCAGAAATTTCATCTGGTCAAGTAAAGGTAAAAGTTGAGTGGGCAGGAATATGTGGGAGTGACCTTGGAGCTTACTCATACGGTTTATCTTTAGAAGCGCATCCAATTACTGGACAAAAGCCGCCACATACACTTGGCCACGAATTCTCAGGTACAATTGTCGAAGTTGCAGATAACGTCACCAGTCTTCAAGTCGGGCAAAGAGTAGCAATCGAACCTTTAATTTACTGTCGTGAATGTGATGCATGTACAAGAGGGTACTACAATCAATGTAGCCAAGTTGGTTTTGTAGGATTACATCGTGATGGAGGGTTTGCTGAATTTGTACTAGTTGATGAACATATGGTTCATGTACTGCCTGAAAATGTCTCTTTTGAAGAGGGTGCGTTAATAGAACCTACTGCAGTCTCTTTTTACGCGGTAAAAGAAAGCAAATTAAAAGCTGGTAATTCGGTTGCAATATTTGGTGCTGGTCCGATTGGATTGCTCACATTATTATCTGCAAAAGCTGCAGGCGCATCAAAGATTATCGCCGTGGACCTGTCAGAAGAGCGACTTGAGAAGGCAAGGGACCTTGGTGCAACTACTATTCTCAATGGGGCAAATGAGAATCTTGTGGAAGAAATTATGGAATTAACAAATGGTGGTGTAGATGTTGCTTATGAATGTGCTGGGGCACAGGCGACCATAACGAATGCTGTTGCTTCTGTAAAGCAAGGTGGGCAAGTAATGGTACTGGCCACTTTTGCAAAACCAGTTTCTATTGAGCTAGGACAATTGATGTTCAAAGCTTCAGATATTACCTCCAGACTTGCTTATCGACATGTTTTTCCAGAGGTAATCGATATGATTTCAACAGGTAAATTGGTTGTGAACCCTGTTATAACAAAGAAGATTAATCTAGAAGATATAGTAGCAGAAGGGTTTGAACAATTAATTCATGATAAAAAGCAAGCAAAAATTTTGGTAAGATGTATATAATTAATTATTCTCGAATTAAATATAATTATTTTAACTACAATATTGGAGGTAAAGATAATGAGTAAATTATCCGGAAAAGTAGCAATTGTAACAGGTGGAGCATCAGGAATAGGAAATACGATTGTAACACGCCTAATAAATGCAGGGATAAAAGTTGCAGTTGCTGATTTAAACGAACAAAAGTTAAAAGAATTAGAAGAGCAACATAAAGGTAATTTAATTGGTTGTGTAACAAACGTTACCGTAGAAAAAGATATTGAACAATTAGTACAAAAAACGGTTGATACATTTGGTGGATTAGATTATGCGTTTAATGTTGCAGGTGCATCTCGCTCTGGTTTGATTATCGAGCAAAGTGAAGAAGATTGGGACTTTACTGTTGACCTTATTCTTAAAGGCGTATTCCTATCTGTAAAACATCAAGCAAGATACATGAAAGATCATGGTGGAGGAGCAATTGTTAACGTTGCTTCGCTAAACGCTCATGTTCCAATGTTTTATGGTGCTGCTTATTCTTCTGCAAAAGCAGGTGTTGAAATGCTTACTAAAAACGCAGCGCTGGAATTAGCACAGTACAATATTAGGGTAAATGCTATTTTACCAGGGTTAGTTTCTACACCTTTAACAAAAGGTTTAACTGATAATAAGGAAGTAGTTAACGCTTACAAAGAGCGCATTCCGATGAGAAGACCAGCTGATCCCGATGAAATGGCTGGACCAGCACTGTTTTTAGTAAGCGATGATGCCTCCTATGTAAATGGTACAGGATTAGTTGTCGATGGTGCTTGGGAAGTTAGCGGTTATCCAGATTTAAGTAAGTTTATTTAACATTATTATTCTCGTTTCTACTTAGTAAGTTGTTTATTTTCTGTGAAAATAAAAGTCCCTCGGGACTCCTGTATATTATTGATCGAGGTGGGTAACCCTATAAATAATCTAAAAAGCCAATAAGAAAGCAGAGCTACCGGTTGCAGGGTATCTTTGTATAAATCTATTTGGTTTTGGTTATACTAACTAATTTGCATTTCTTTAAATGGCTCCTTGTTGATAAGCATGGAGTAAATAATCCGAAGCATTCGATGCGATAAAGCTACGAGTGCTTTTTTCTTTCCTCTTCTTGCAGCTATTGACCAGTATTTTGTTGCTAACCAGCGATTCCTACACCTAGAAACAGCCCATGCAGCTTCGCACATTGCCGATTTAATATGAGGATTTCCCTTTACAGTCTTAGTACTATACCGTTTACCTGCACTTTCTTTGTTCCCTGGTGAAACACCAGCCCAAGAAGCTAGGTGTTGGGATGTTGGAAATTGACTCATATCTACACCAATCTCGGCAATGATAATCGCTGCAGTATCTTTCTTTATACCGGGTATCGTTGTAAGTAATTGGAGTTCCTCTTGGTAGTTTTGTAATAAGGTATCCACTCGCTCTTCAATTTCTTTAATAAGCTTTTCTAAGTATTCAATGTGCGACCAAGATTGACGGATGAGAAAACGTTGATGGTCATTTAATGTGCCAAACAAAGAATCCGTAATCATCTGCTTTTTTGCCGCCATTCTACCGTGTATTCTTTCTTCTACATCAGAGGCGTCTACATAACCCTGTTCTACAAGTCTTTCAAGCAGTTTTCTCCCCGAAACGCCAAAAACATCAGAAATGACTGTACTCAATTTTACATTCGAACACTCCAATACCTTTTGAATCCGATTCTTTTCAGAAGTTAAGTGACCAATCCATTTTTTTCTAAGTCTGGTTAAATCCCGAAGTTCTCGAAGATCGACCGGTGGAACAAAGCTCTTTTCGATTAATCCATGTCGTAATAATTTAGCAATCCATTCTGCATCCGATACATCCGTTTTCCTTCCTGGAACATTCTTGATACGTTGTGCGTTTGCCAATGTTATATCAAAGAAGCCTTCTAAAATATTGAATACAGGCTTCCAATATACTCCAGTGCTGTCCATTGCAATATGGGAAACACCATGGTTTTCAAGCCATTTTAAGAGACGATATAAATCCTTTGTTAAAGTAGGAAATGTCTCTGTTTCCTTGAATAATTCTTCATTGTGATTTCCAGTTATGACACAAGCAACAATCGTCTCAGAATGGACATCTAAACCAGCGCATAGTTCAATAAATACATCCATAAAAATCTCCTCCATAAATAGGATCACAAACAGTGAGTGAGATTGAAAAATGAGCATTTTTCTGTACGAGTCATCCCTCCAACGGAGAGAGCTAACAAAGGGTTGAACACCAAGCTCACTCAAACAGTTTTTTGTACAGGGTCGAGCCACCAAAAAAGACCACGTCTTACATACTGTTTGTGTCACTACCATTATGGTCGGAGGAGATTAATTTTCATGCATGGGTTGGGAGCGTAAGCTCATGAAAGTTTTTAGTGAAAAACCATAAGTCACCATCAAACTCTACTTCTTGTGTTTTCATAGGACGAGAAACAAGCCCTTCTTCAGTTACCGTATTCAGCATGGCCGTGTCTACGTCTTTGATTAACTCTCTTAATGTTTCCATTTCTTCTTGTTTCATCATGTTAGACATTTCCATCACCTCATTAATGTTTATAGAGGTAATCTACCCTTTACACCAATTTTTATTCAGATATGGCGGTTTTAAGAAATAAACAAATTAGTAAAGTGGGTGGGTGTAATAGATGTCGCGAAACGGTTATCGGTATTTACAATAAATTTCTTTAAACATGGTCTTTTTACTATTGTCATCCTGCAATCAATCACAAAGAAAAGAAGTTAGCCCAGAAAATAAAACTCCTCGAGAAGTTTTAGGTTTTTATACAGAGCAGGAAGGAAATTTTCCAGGGTCTCAACCTACAGTAACTCGCAATTCACGAATTTAAGCAGCATTGCGCCCTTTTGGTACAAGCTTGATGATAAGCGTCCAGGCAGTCTTATTGATTCCGTTACAGCAGATCATAAGAGAATGGTTATTCAAAGAGCACATGAAAAACAGGTGAAGGTTTATCTAGTTGTTCACAACCTCTTTTATGAAACCTTGGAGAAGGGCAAACAAGTGGCAAGTAATGTCATCAATAACGAAAATAACCGCAATGTTTTCATTCAGAATTTACGAAATGAAATTAATCAGTTCAGTTTTGATGGTGTAAATATAGACATAGAAAATTTGAATTTGACTGACCGCGATTCATTTAGTTTAATGATTAAAAAATTGTCTGATGCGCTGCATCGTGACGGGAAAGTAGTGACCAAAATAAACAACCGCAAGCCCCTGCATTCATGTATGGGGGGAGGGGGTTTTTTATAAATATTTTAGAACAAATGTTCCTTTAATTGTGGAATTAGTTTGAAATTTTTGATATAATTAATATATGAAGAGTCTAATACAATATAAAAGCAATAAT
>NZ_BCVP01000023.1 GCF_001591805.1 Neobacillus novalis NBRC 102450
AACAATTTCTAGCCACTTCATTTAAAGCAACTATATTAGAATAACATTTCAAGTTGTTAATGTCAACAACTTTTTTTGTTTTCTTTCGTCTTGCTGACGACTTTTCATATATTACAGGAGATTAATAGATTGGTCAATACCTTTTCTAAAGTTTTTTTAAAATAAGAAGCAATAATATGTAAACAAAGCAGCAGTGTAGGTTAAGCTGCTTTGTTCAGGGCCGATCCCTTAGATAACTGGCATATTATAAGTGACCCAACCTCTTTGACTCCATTTAAGACTCTTTAAGTTTGCGCATCATTTTTTTGATAATGCGAATCTGCCCGCGATGGCTCAACTCGTCTTCAAACACATGAAACCACTTAAAGTAATTGTTTGCAGGGCGGTTCCACCAAAACGGAGTTTGCTCGAATAACCATTCATCAGGCAGGGTTTTAAACGTTTCAATTGTCGTGTTTCTAACATCAGCTAATTGTTCCAGATAATAATCAATTGTGTTCCCCTTGATTTGCTCTCTTGCGCTGCTTCCTAAGTCTAGTCCAGGATTCAGTTGACAAACTTCTTCATCCGTTAGATCCCGGTTTTCAAAGCTTTCAATTTGGTACGCTTTTTCAACGGCAGCCATATGGGCTAACAGCATTCCGATTGAATTCGCCTCGTCATCATAAAGAAAGTCCAGCTCCTCAACCGATAAATCTTTTACCACTTCCATTGTCGTTGCTCTCGTGTAATTCATCATTGAAACCAATTTGCTGAACTCTAGACCTAAGCCATCTTTTTGATCGATCAAAAATAATGTTTGCATATCCAAAGACATTTTAACTACCCCCAATTGGAGAAATGATTCTTACCTTTTATTCGGCAATTGCTAGGGAAAACCCTTTTATGGGAAATTAGGAGGGTATTAAATTTCCATGGGGCTTTTCTGCAATTATTGATCTAACATTTTTCCGGGCTAATTACAGTGGTTTGTGTTAAACTAACCAAACGACGGTTAGCTGAACGAACAAGAATAATGGAGTGGTTATATGAGTAAAGCTAAGGGAAAAAGCGGAACTGGCAGAGGAACTGGCAAGAAGGGCTGGAATCGCTGGCAAGCCGGCGCCAACAAAGCAAAAAGCGCCAAACCATATGTTAGCAAAGGTACGAAAAAAACAGATAGAGAGCAATAAGAATGACAATTCCAATAGAAAAAATACGATGCTCTTTCGAGAGCATCGTTGTTTTTATCCCTTATTAAAGTATTTTCCACCTACAGCTATTCTCTCATTAAAGTTGCCGGTTTACTTCCCTTGCTCACCACAACCTTTTCACCACGACCTATCAAACGACTTAAGAGCTTTTTCCAAAATGAACTTCCTTTTCTCTTTTTTGCAAACCAACTAAACCGCTCCGACTGGCATTGTTTATATCCCTCTTGGACATCTTTCATTCGTTGCTTGAGAGTATATTCATTCATATGAAACATTTCTCTTCCTCCCTTTCTTAAAGAGATAGTTCACCAACATTATGAAGAGCCGCCCCTTGTTCCTTTAACTTTTCTTCTTCAACACTTCCTGCGTTCACTCGGACGATGTTCTGAAGAACGCCTTTTAATTTCTTATCGCGGACCGTTATCTCCCCAAGGATATCTATTTCTACAACCTTATTTCGCAGCACCTCTTCGCTTACATCTTTATCAAGAATAAGCTTGCCATTAACGATAAAATTAGTCGGTTCATCTAAGGCGAGGAATTGTTCGTTCGACCAGACTTCTTCCCCCTCAATGATAAAAAAGCTATTTTCGTAGGATAAAATTTCTGTATCCAGCAGCAGGCTTGTGAGTTCATACATTAGGTCTTCTACCTGCTCATGGCAAACGATAACAGATGTGGAGTGAATTTTGCCGATGGACTCGGTGATTATTTCTCTTGTTACATCTGCATCAAACAAAATCGGCTTTTTTGTATATAAATTCTTTTGTTTGAAGCGGCGAATCGAACGGTTATTTAACCGCAGAGTCCTATTTAACACCTCATATCCTGCTGGAATCACCTCTATCTTACAACCCGCTAAAGAAGCTGTTTTTTTATATAAAAAGGCTTCCTGCTCTTCGTAAAGGGATATTTTTCCACTGACTTCCAACCTGCTAATTTTATCATCGAATTTTTCCATGTTTAAATCTTTTGAAAATGAAAGCACTCCACTTACAACTAAATATGCTTGCTCATCAATGGCTTCGAGGTATGAATTTGTTAAGGTGAATTTACCGCTTTCCATCCGTGGCGGAGTCTCTTGATAGCTTTCAAGCTCAAATACCCCTTTGGAGATAATAGGGCTAAGTAGGCCGGAAAGATGAGCAGGACTATAAACCTTCCCATTTACCATTAAATGAAGCAGCCCTTTTTTTAAATAATCAGGATGAACGTTTTTGTCAACAATAACTTCGCCGTTCACCAGTAGATGTATCGGCTCCGAAATAGATTTCAGGTAGGCCTCATCGAGTTTCAGTATTCCTTTAAAATGGCTATAGCCCTCTGGTACCTCACAGGTCGAACCAATATTTCCAATATTCAGCGCCGTTAAAAGATGGGCATTCCCTTTTCGGTAAAGTACCCTTCCGACATTTTCAATTCGTTCGATTCCCTTAATACTTTCTACTGTCGCATCCAGCAAATTTAACAAGCCAACATTTCCAATTCGTTGATTCATTATTTTTCCTCCTCTAGTACCGTTCTTAATTTTTTGATAGCTAAATGAAGTTTGTAACGCACCGTTGCAGCTGGCAGCCCCAATTGACTGCCGATTTCCTGGCTTGAAAGCCCCAGCCAATAGCGTTTAAAAATCAAATCACTTGTTGCCTGCGGCAAGTGGGATAAGAGTTCGGTTACTTCTAGGTGGCTATGAGCAGCCTCCTGAATAGAAAAGTCTAAATCGTCTTCCCACTCTGTTAACCGTTTTTCTTTTCTTCGTTCATCAATCATTTTGTTTTTCATGACACGGAAGAACCATGCCCGCTGCTTATAGTCTGGTAAAGTAAGTATCTTTTCTTCCTTTAATGCCTTAAGCACCGCATCCTGAACGAGGTCATTCGCTTCTGGTTCATGCCGAGCTATTGACCGCGCATAGCGATGCAGATCGTCTTTTAGCCTTTCATATAAATCACTCACTCCCACTTTGATCACCACTTTTGTTTTTTTATCACATCATCATTTGGGTTAATATTGAAGAATTTTTACTTTGAAGACTGCCTCTTGGCTTTGCATTTAAGTGAAGAAACTTTACTTTCCTTACGTTCTCATATAGGTAACGGTTGAAGACCGCAAAGTGTTGGAGGAATTTATAAAATATTTTAAAGTTTCCCGGGGTTCGGATGAACGAACTCGAAAAAACAGTCCTATACTTGTATTTAAACAAACGTTTGAACAGTTTTCCAACCTAATAATTCCAAGTCATTCGACCAGTTCAAGACAAAACTAAAGTGGCGCTCCGCCCCTTTTCCAGACACAAAAAATGGATAGCCATTTTTAGCTATCCAGCAGCGGAAAGAAATAGGATATCAGGCACTACAGAAGTGTCCACGTGGGGTGGACAAATGTGTTTCTATGGTGCCTGACACCCTTTATTTATTTAAGCTTCTACAACGTTTGGTTGTTGGTATATTTCGGTTTCTAGTTCTCCTGTTGCTTTGCTTGTTAATACGCCTGCTGTCATGGCGCCGCTGACGTTTAGGGCGGTGCGTCCCATGTCAATTAGCGGCTCGACTGAGATTAGCAGTCCGACTATCGCAATTGGCAGGTTCATGACAGATAACACGATTAGCGCTGCGAAGGTTGCCCCGCCGCCAACACCTGCGACACCAAAGGAACTAATCGCCACAACTAGAATTAGCGTGAGAATAAACGATGGACTTGTCGGATTAATTCCAGCCGATGGAGCAACCATTACAGCTAACATCGCTGGGTAAACTCCGGCACAGCCATTTTGGCCGATTGAAAGTCCGAAAGAACCGGCAAAGTTGGCAATTCCTTCAGAAACACCAAAGTCTTTTGTTTGTGTTTTGATTGTCATTGGCAAGGTCCCTGCACTTGTACGTGAAGTAAACGCAAAGGTTAACGTTGGTAATGCCTTTTTCACATAGTTCACAGGGCTTAATTTTGCAAATGATATTAGCAGTAAATGCACAATGAACATAAGAATGAGCGCCGCATAGGAAGCAATGACAAACTTACCTAGTTTCGCAATCGCATCATAATCACTTGTCGCTGTTACCTTGGTGATAATCGCTAAGATGCCATAAGGTGTTAGACGCAGGATTAGCGTAACAACCCTCATAATAACAGCGTACAACGTATCGATGATTTTCGCGAAAAACTCCCCATGCTCCGGATCCTTCCGTTTGACCCCAAGATAAGCAATCCCTATAAAGGCTGCAAAAATAACGACTGCAATTGTGGAAGTTGGACGCGCTCCTGTTAAATCTTGAAATGGATTACTTGGAACAAGTTCAATGATTTGCTGTGGAATCGTCATATTTTCAACGCTTACCACTTTTTCTTGTAAAAGAGCATTCCTCGCCTTTTCTGCATCACCTTCGTTTAGATGGATGCCATCAAGACCAAATCCTAAGGCAGAACCAATTCCAATAGCGGCAGAAATGGCCGTCGTTGCAAGCAAAATCCCGATAACGAGAAAACTGATTTTTCCGATATTTTTGGTTAATTTTAATTTCGTAAACGCCCCGACAATGGAAATGAATATAAGCGGCATAACTACCATTTGTAAAAGTTTTACATAACCGCTGCCGACAATGCTAAACCAATCAATGGAACCTGCTGTAACTTCGTGTGTAGTACCGTAGATTAAATGAATAATAAAACCAAAAATAATACCTAAACCTAATGCAGTAAAAACACGTTTTGAAAAAGAAACATGCTTTTTTTGCATCATGAACAAACCAAAAATAAGTAATAGTAAAACAGCTACGTTCACAATGATCAGAACGGTATTCATCAAATCCCCTCCTTAGTTAATTTATTGAAAATTCTAATACATATATTCCTATGCGTCAAGTCGGAATTTCATTATTTTTTAAAAATTTTAAAACATCCGAGGACGGAGGTTTTCGATTCTAATTTACCTGTTCAATTTGATAAAGAAATGAACTGAAATCTTTTTTAATTAATGGAAGCGTTAAGCCAATTTGCATAAGCTCATCCCCGTAAAAAACCTTATCACCTTTATTTACTCGGTAAGTATCCTCAGGCTTAAGTCCGCGCAATTTCAACCGGAAAAAGGGGGGATTCGGCATTGCCAATGTTTTATAATAAAAAACAACCGCACGTTCCTGTTTGGGCGAAACATACATCCATGCCGTATCCATACCAGCAAACGGACTCAACAGCCTGAATTGGTCACCAAAACAAACTAGGTCTTTGATTTGATGATATTGTTGGATTTGTTCGGCAACTAACGTTTTGTCCCTATCGCTCAGTTTATCGATGTTTAATTCAAAACCCAAATTTGCCGCCATCGCCACATGGCATCTCATTAACAGTGGGGTCGTTCTCTCGACCTGGTGGTTTGGCACATCTGAGACATGGGCCCCCATCGTAATCGCTGGGTATACGAGACTTGTTCCATATTGAATTTTTAACCGTTCGACCGCATCGGTATCATCACTCGTCCAGGTTTGAGGCATGTAATACAGCATGCCCGGATCAAAACGGCCGCCGCCTCCCGAGCAGCTTTCAAACAAAATTGCGGGAAAGCGGTCGGTTAGTTTTTCTAAAATCCGATACAAGCCTAGCATATAACGGTGTGCAGTTTCCTTTTGCCTTTCAGGCGGAAGCGCTGCCGAACCAATTTCGGTCATATTTCGGTTCATGTCCCATTTGACATAAGAAATCGAGGCACTCTTGAACACCTTTGAGAGCGTATCGATTAAGTATTCACAAACCTCTTCACGGCTTAGGTCAAGGACCAATTGATTTCTTGACAGCGTCCGCCGCCGCCCCGGCACATGCAGGCACCAATCGGGATGCCTGCGATACAATTCACTGTCTGGCGATACCATTTCCGGCTCGACCCACAATCCAAATTGCATCCCCTTCTTTCCAATATAATCAGCCAATCCTGCCAATCCATTCGGCAGTTTCTTCCGATATACGATCCAATCTCCTAACGAACTTTTATCGTTGTCACGATGCCCAAACCAGCCATCATCCAAGACAAACAGCTCAATTCCCAGCTCGTTTCCGGCTTCGGCAATCTTCTTTAACTTTTTTTCATTAAAATCAAAATAAGTGGCCTCCCAATTATTAATTAGAATCGGGCGGATTTTGTCGCGATAAACACCGCGGCAAATCCTGGTCCGCAGTAATTTATGATACGTTCTGGACATTCCACCAAGGCCATCTGAAGAATAGACCATAATCGCCTCAGGAGTTTGAAATGTTTCCCCCGGCTTTAACAGCCAGGTAAAATCAAATGGATTAATCCCGATGCTGAGCCTTGTTGTTTGAAAAGGGTCAACTTCAATGGCAGCTTGGAAATTCCCGCTATACACTAAACTAACCCCATAAACATCGCCGGACTCTTCATTCGCATTTTTCGAGAGAAGGGCAACAAACGGATTATGCTGATGGCTGCTTGCCCCCCTGGCGGAAGAAATGGTTTGCATCCCATGGTGTAGGGAGGAGCGTTCAATATGACGTTCCCGGCTCCAAGTCCCGTGCAGATGGAGCCAGTCCCAGTCCGCTTGATGGAAATCGACGGACATACTCATACATTTATGTAATTCCACTTCCCTGCTCCCAAGGTGCTCGAAGGAAACAGACCTTGTAATGACATCAAGGTCACGGTAGATTGTATAATGGAGGTTCATCCCAACCCCAAGCATTGAATCAACAAGCGTGATGACTAATGTATCCGCCTCTGAATCATCCTCGACATAGGCAGCAGGCAATCCCTTTAGCGGGCGTTTCCCTTGAAAAATCTCATGAGAATTGTAAACAAATTCTGTAATCGTTGACCCATCAGCGGAACGCAGCTGATAGGCAGGCGAACGAAAATCCCCATTTCCATACTCCGGATATTCTTGGGGCAGTGTATCAAGCGAAAACTTGGGGGCACCCGGTTCTGTCGTTGGCGAAAACGCCCTGCCCTTAAAGGCAAGGATGGAGGAAGGCTGTCGCATTTTCACCTGCCTGCCCCAATACAAATGAGCAGGATACTTCCCTAGGACAATCTGAATGATGTAACTAACCCTGCCATTATATAAATGAAACACTTTTTCCTTATCATTCCACTCAATTGGCATGCAGCTTCCCTCCTATCACCCCTACTATATTCACTCTAAAACTAAACAATGCGACCGTCGGAGTTAAAATTGGGTAATATACAACAAAGGTCTTACATTTTTCCCGCCCTTTTAGCAGAAAATAATGACGGTAATTATCTATATTGAAATAGGATGTGTAAGTTTTATGCAGCATTTGAATCATTTAATTGAACACTATGGGTATTTTGGCATTATCATTGCGTTGGTGGGAGGTATTATTGGGCTCCCGATCCCTGATGAGGTTTTGCTGACTTATGTAGGATATAACGTTTTTGGAGGCAAAATGTCTTACTTACCTTCACTGCTATCTGCCTTTGCTGGGGCATGTGGCGGTATTTCGCTTAGTTATTTTTTAGGTGTAAAACTAGGTCTGCCATTTTTAATAAAGTTTGGCCCTAAATTACATATTACGGAAGAAAAAGTGAGTAAAACAAGAAAACTTTTTTTGAAATTTGGACCTTTTCTCTTATTTGCCGGCTTTTTTATCCCGGGCGTCCGCCATATTACCGCCTATCTTGCCGGGATTAATGGCTATTCCTATCGAAGGTTTGCCCTATTTGCCTATTTAGGCGCGGTAACCTGGTGTTTTACTTTCATAACCCTCGGGAGGGTGCTCGGTGAGAACTGGATCCTCGTTGGAACAAATCTTTCTAAATATAGTATTTATTTGATTGTCACATTCCTGCTCGGCTGCCTTATTTTTTATACCTATTGGCGAAAAAAAAGGCTGCTGGGAATGATCGATAAATAACATCCTGATGTTGGAACTCCTTGAACTCGAGGAGTTTTTCTTTTTAGCCGATAGGAATGTATAACTTTCCAATCCAAATATTCTAAGCCTTGTCTCCGGCCTCCTGCTATTTTGATCGGTGTCTATGAAATCATTAATTAGGTGTCACGAACCATGAACGACAACAATCCCCTGCAACTGAAAAAATGCCTCATAGTGTTATCGTATATTGCTGATTATTTATACCATCTTTTGAAAAGACACGTTCTCCGTATTGAATTTCTTTTTCCGACATCAATAAAACAGTTGAGCTTCTTGTCCCGTAATGCTCACTTTTGATAAACAGCGGAGAAAGCATTCTTTCCCACTCTAATGAAACGCCTGTACTAGGAAGGATACCATCCGGTGCAGGGTCTGAATGCTGGAGGAGCTCGAAAAGCTTGTCTGTCAAATCCTCTTGTTTTCCTGTTAAGATTTCCGATAGACCTTCCCTGCCTAATTTCACCTTAGGCCATTCGGTATTTAATTGGTGATTGCTCACACCATGAATACCAGGCTCAATCTTTTGCAGCATCTGCCCAATATTCGAATAATAAAACAACTCATTTGCATCGCCCGCAAGCAGGTTATAGCCAGGATAGTCATGATTGTTCTTAACAAGGCCTTGCAGATAATCCTTTACATTCCCTTTGTGTTTCAAGGCTTCTGCCACCAGTTCGCCACGCGACCGTTTCCCTTCGGTTAACTCTTGAGGATTGCGATAGTTGGTCAGGGCCGCAAAACGCCCTTTGGCGGTCACTCCCATCCAAGTTCCCATTTTTTCTAGATCCCTTCCCGCGAGGATTTCAGGACTCTCTGCCCAGTAATGGATCGGTGCAGTCGGCCTCTGATAAAATTCATCACGATTCGCCGCCACGATGAGTTTATATACCGGATGTACTTGATAGGCAAACAAAATTAAACACATTACTATCACAGCCCTTTTTAAAAAGATTATAACAACTTCGGGTGTCAGGCACCCGTTTTTGGTTTAGACGTTTATTATGACATGAAATTTACCATTGATGAGAGGTTAACGCAATAAGGGGAATAAATTAGGCGCTTTATTAATGGGAACTGAATTTTTTCCTAAAATAGTATGTAAATTGGCCTTAAAATGGCCGTTTTTAGGCTCATTATTCTTCTAGAAAATGTTTTGGCTATTTTTAATAGGGTTTTGGCTACTTTTCAGGTGGTTTTGGCTTTTTTTTCAAGGGTTTTGGCTATTTTTCAGGGTGTTTTGGCTACTTTTTAAAGGGTTTTGGCTAATTAGACATTTACTGGAAAACTAATATCATACCAAAAAAAGTATCAGGCTCCTATTTCATGGTGCCTGACACCCCTATCAATATACTATTGGAAAAACCGGGTATCCCCGGCTTCTACTTAGCTGGATAATTTATTGTTTTAAAAGTATCGTCGTCATTTCTTTTTCGAGGAACTATTTTCTCATCGCCTGGCATTAGTCTCCAGCCTTTACTTACAACAATCCGCAGCCAAGTTCCCGGAATCCAGGAAGTCACAAGCGCTAACATAACAAGGATGGCGAAAAACTCCTGGTTAATGATACCCGTCGAATAGGCTACGGAGGAGAGGACGATGCCAGGACCACCCCGGTCATTAATCGCTAATCCTAAGTTTAAACTTGTAAAAGGGTCCTGCTTAATGGTACGGGAAGTAATATAAACAGCTATCGTCTGTGTTAATGTTGCAAATAATAGATAGCCAAGGAAGAACAATGGGTTAAAGTGTCTTACAAGATCCAATTGTAATCCCACCGTCGCAAAGTAGATCGGGATAAACCACGAAAAGGAGATATTTGACACCCCTTGTTCCAGCCGTTCAGACACCACTTTTGGCAAGGCTACTTTTGCAACAATCCCTGCAAGCAGAGCACCAAAGATTGCCTCAACATGAAGATTACCGGCAAGTGATGCAAGCATAAACATAATAAATAAGAAGTATCCTAAATTGGATGACCTGAACAAGAGATTCTGTTTAATGACGGTCATTCGTTTAAATAACACGTAGCCAAGAAACAAGGTGCCAAGAATAAACGCAGTCGATATAGAGAAACTTTTCACCGCAGTACCTACAGTAAAGACGCCCCCTTCGCTAGCAATCGCAGTGGCGAATCCTAATGCAATCCAAAGCAGCACGTCATGGATTCCAGCACAGGCAATTACAATTTTTGCAAAGCGAGTATGCATAATTCCAAGGTCATTAAATATTTTGGAAATGACAGGGATAGATGTCACAGCAATGGATATTGCAATGACAATTTTGAAAGCTAAGGTGTTGTTGGCTGTTCCTAGATAGGGAGTGATGTTAAACCATCCCGCGGCAAGCCAGCCGACGATGAACGCCGGAATGGTCGCACCAATTACTAATGCCGAGGTGATTTTTGCGTCTTCTTTATTAAATTTCGTCTGGAATTTAAGCCCCGAGCAGAACATCAATAGCAGTAAACCAAACTGATAAAGCAGCCCAAACAATTTGTCCTCACCGGCAAAACCCAAAAATATCCATTTAAATGCATCCGGGAAGAAATGTCCTAATAGTGTTGGACCAAGGACTAAGCCTGCAGCAACCTCCCCTATAACTCGTGGAATGAATATTCGCTCCGCTAAATACCCTAATAAATGTGCCATTGCTAATAAACATCCCATAGCCATCAAAAAATGACTAATTTCTGCCCCGCTTAAACTAAACATTCCGTTGATCACCCATTTCAGCTTTTATTGTTTACTTTTTATAAAGGTATGCAATAATAGCCTCAGTGAAATGGACAACTGTCCACTGCTTGTCAAAATTAGGCATGCGAGATTATAGTTATTGGTCGATGTTTTGTGGCTTGAAATTTACCATTGATGAGATGTTGGCGGAATATGAGGAATAAATCAGGCATTTTTTAGATGGAAACTGACTTTTTTCCTAAAATTATTTGTAAAACGGCCTTAAAGAGGTCGTTTTTTAGGTTCATTATTCTTCGAGAAAATGTTTTGGCTATTTTTTATAGGGTTTTGGCTACTTTTCAGGGGGTTTTGGCTAATTATACATTTACTGGAAAAATATACAGACTGGATTAATGTTTGTTTAGTTTTTCTATCAAATGAGAAAAGAGGCACCATGTGAAAAATTCACATGGTGCCTGACACCTAAAAATGACAACCAACAATTACTACCAACCCCGGCCAGCACCGCCGCCTCCGGACGAACCTCCCCCGCCGCCGCGGGAACCACCGCCGCCTCTTCCGCCACCCCTAGACAAGATAGAAAGCAGAAGATAAGTAAGGGTGCCGCCAAAGAATTTAAAGTCAAGGAACACGACGACAACTACAATAATAATGAGGAGCCATGGCGGAATCCCGATCCCTTCATTCTTAGGTGCTGACTGCCCTTCTCCCTCAACGCCATATTCAGCAAGTACTTCTTTCACCAGAACTTTGTAAGTTGCAACAACAGCATTATTTGGCTGTTGATTCTTTAGATAGGGAACAGCATTCTCATCAAGAATTCGTCCAGCCTTTCCATCAGGAATTCTGCCTTCGAGCCCATAACCCACTTCAATTCTTACCTTTTGTTCCTTCATCGCTAAAACGAGTAAGACCCCGTTGTTTTCCTTTTTGTTTCCAATTCCGTACTTTCGAAATGCCTCAACGGCAAATTCCTCTATTGTTCGATCCCCGATTGTCGGGATCGTCAAAACGGCAACCTGCGCTGTCGTTCGATTTTCAAGGCTTCTGCCTAAATTGATTAACTCAGCCTTTTCGTTTTCGTTTAAAACATGGGCAAAATCCTGTACATAAATATCTCCCACAGGTACGGGAATTTGAACATCCTCAGCAAGTGCATTTGCTGCACCTAGTAGAAAGGTGAAAAACACCAATAGAAGGCTGAAGATCCGTTTCGCATTCATCACCCATTGCCCCCAAAGTCAACCTGAGGCGCTTCCTGCGCTTTAGGATCCGCTTTGAAATATTCCTTTTCATTAAACCCGGCAATTCTTGCGATTATCGCTCCGGGAAATTGCTTTACTTTTTTGTTAAACACAGCGACCTGGTCATTATAATCCTTCCGGGCAACAGAGATTCGATTTTCCGTTCCAGCAAGCTCATCCATTAATTGCGCAAACTGCTGATTGGCCTTCAGGTCTGGATAATTTTCAACAACGACAAGCAAACGGCTTAACGCCCCTGATAATTCGGCGTTCGCAGTTGCTTCCTCACCCGGTGTTTTCGCCCCGGCGAGTCGGGCACGGGCATCGGAAATGGAAGTAATCACTTCTTTTTCATGTGCGGCATAGCCTTTCACCGTATTTACAAGGTTTGGAATTAAATCCAGCCTTCTTTGCAGTTGATTTTCTATTTGAGCATAAGACTGATTCACGTTTTCTTCGGAATTGACAAAGTTGTTATAGCTGGACATGAACATAAGGCCAAAAACAACAATGACCGCAATAACAATTCCGATTGCCATAAAACCTTTTTTCAAAATATCCACGCTCCTTTCTCACCTATAGTATATATCACATTTAAAATAAGTTACGCTTTTACCACATTAAATCAAATGATTGATTGAGGACGCGGACGGAAAAACTTGTTTGCCAATTTGTATTATTAATTCTCGATTTAATCAATAACAATCTGCAGTAGTCTTGACTGCGGTTTTTTGGTATCTGATTCCGTGCCATCAGTCTCTGTCAAAAAGTAAACAAAGTATTGATTCAACTATGTAAAAGCTGGTAAAAGGTGGGGAGTTCGTACAAATCAAAAACTTCTTTATAAGATTGAACAGCCCTTTGCTTATTCGCATCGGGCTGTTGACAGTTAATATTCGTACTTTTTATTCTCAATGATTGTATAGCCTTTTCCGTTTTCAATTACAATCATCATGAAATTATTTTTAACAAAGTTCTCACTGAACTCAACATTTTGTTTGTAAATACTTTCCTGCTTGCTGCTATCCTTAAAAACTCCCATATAAAGTGTATTTTCATTAAAAACCTGCTTGATTAGGGTAGTTTCTCCGTTTTCCATTGTAAATAACTGACTCACATATCCATCTCCGGAAGGGACAAACTCAAATACCTTTGTTTCTTTGCCATTAACTGAAAAACTAGCTTTTAGGGATTCAGTTTTCGTATCATATTCACCTGAAATATTCATACTTTGAATAGTCTCATCTTCTGATTTCATTTCCAGGTCGAACATGCAAATATCGCCTTTCAATTCAACGTGACCTTTACTATCTTGATTCATCACCGGCCCTTCCCAAACATTCTGTCCTGTTTTAGGAACGCCAGACAACATCGCTAATGGCATTAAAGGAATATCTGTGCTAAACAAGCCCATCAAAGAAATAGAGGCCATTGGATTTTCTTTTGAGACGGTTTCCAACATAGGGTCCAACATCTCATATGCTTTTTGTTTCACTTCCATATAATGTGTCATTCTAGTGGCAATAGGCGGAATAGCTGACTCTGCAAGTTCATCTTTCGGTGAAGCAGGTGTTTCATTGTCCTTTTTTTGTGGAGCTTTTCCTTCTTCTTTACTCAAGGGAGCTGTTCCCTCTGTTTCCTCTTTTACGTCGCTTTTACCACACCCGCTAATGGAAAAAAACATCAATAAAGTCGTCAACATCAGAAACATTTTATTTACTAACATTCGTTTTCGTTTCCCCATGCACCACACCCCCATTAAAACATCTTATGTTTCCTTAAAATATTTAATGAGCATTTTCCATTTCTTGATACATGTAACAAATATTCATCTAATCAGCCAAACAACAAAACAGGATCTCTACCACTATTCGGTGAAGGTGCTGTACTATTTTTCAGAAAACCGCACTTACTTATGATACGGTTCACCGCATCATAAGTAATAATGAACAAAAAAGTAGCGCGGAGACGGTTCTTTGCTTTCTAAGAAGCAATCGAACGATCCCCGCGCTTTTTGCTAAATAAGTTTTTCCCCACAATTAGGGCAGAAATTGGCTGCACCTGTTTTTTCGCCGCAATTCGGGCAGAAGTTTGGTTTCTTTTGGCCGCCTCCATTTGGTTGTACAGGTGGTTGTGCATCTTGCGGTGGTGCAGGCTGATTCTGATTCATTTGATTCATCATTTTGCCCGCAATATTCATCCCCATCATCATTCCGGCCATATCAGATGCCGCTCCGCCTCCGCTCATTTTTCCAGAGGCCATGCCATCTGTAAGTGAGATTTGCTGGTACCTGCCAACATCACTTACCATGCCATGCGAAGCATTTTTGGTAATCATGTCCTGAATCTCTTTTGGATAACTGAAGCTCATGACAGTAAACCCAGTGATCGTGATGCCGCTCTTGATCATCTGCATGTCTAAATCTTCTTGAATTCCTTTTGAAATGTCGAAAGAGTTGGCTTGAAGATTGAACATATCCTTCCCTTCCCGTGTAATCCATTTCATCAGGAGCTGGTCAAGGATAGATGTGATGCGAATTTTGACATCCTCCACGAAATATTGATCCTTCACACCGGCAATTTGATCGATTAAGGCAATATAATCATGTACTTTAAAATTAAAGGTTCCGTTCGCACGAATCGGCATGCCGCCAGGAAGTCCGAGTGTTGGGATATTGATTGCATTTTGCGTGCCCCATTTCACCACAAACTCTTTCGTGTTCACAAACAGCACCTCTACCCGCATGCCGCTATTGAAGCCAAACTTGAATCCCTTTAAGGTCGATAAGAAAGGGATGATTTGCGATTCGATATCGTACTCACCGTCATCCCGAAACACCCCTTCGATTTTTCCATTGTTAAAAAAAATCGCATCTTGACCAGGTCGAATAATCAGTCTGCTCCCCTTTTTGATTTCACGATTGCTCCATTTATAAAAAATCATATCATCTCTAAATTCTTGCCATTCTACAACATTTGCAAATTGATTTTTAAAAAAAGACATCGATCAGCTGCTCCCTTCTACTTTTAGAATTTGCCACTGCTGCCGCTATGCGAGTGGCCGCCGCCAGTGATTCCGCCTCCGCCGCCACTATTTGTATTATTAGACGGCTTTCTTTGCTTCGTCACTGTTTGTCTGACAAAGTTATCATATTTGTTTAGTACTCTTGACTGATCACTATTCATATAGGTCCCCGCATTTACCGTGACTCTGCCGCCGGAGCGATAGGCCATAATCGCAACAATCACAGCAGCCACGATAATGGAGGCAATTAATTGGAACCACCATTGAAAAAATATATTCTCCGGGTCGGCCCCTGAATCATTGCCATTGTACCCATCCGAACTTTCACCAGGCCCATAGCCTGAATATCCATCCGAGCTGCTGCCATCACTTGGCTCATAGCCCATGTACTCATGGGAAGTAGTTATAAATGCCAAAAAGGCTTGAAAGTAGTGACCATCTGATAGATCAGGGGTAATGTTTTCACGAATCTGATCAAGCCGACCATCACCCAAATACTGCTCTGCTTTTTTAAAACCCGCCAAATAGATATCCCGTTCTTGCATATCGATGGCTAGTATTGCGGTATTTCCATGCGGCTGGTCATACCCGGGAGCATTTTCATCATAGAAATCCTCCACATATTGAACGATATCCTTTCCATCTGTTCCACTTACCGTGAGGATGATAAAAGCAGTCTCCCTTGCTTCACCCAGTTCTTTTGCCAAATTTTGAAGGTCTGCAGCCTCTTGATCCGTCAGTAAATGGGCAAAATCATAGATATACTGGCTCCGGTCAAAGTTTTCCGCTTTGACCGGCATTGCTAGGGGCAGCAGCATAAGAAACACTATCATTAAGAAAAATAATCCTCGTTTTTGCAGAAAAATCCTGCTCACCAAAACCCGCCTCCCATCATTAAAGAGACACATTTTAACGCTAAGAAAGTTCCAGCTGTGATGCCGCTAAACCACATCGCCACTTTAGATGTGCTGATTGGCGGTTTTCCGACTATTTTTCCCGTCTCGCCATTCATCGCAAACGTATACTCAGAATTATTATAATCATAGCTAACCATCCAAACCGGCAGTAAAACATAATCGCTGTTCTTGTTTCTTGTATCAATATGTTTATTCGTATAATTTACTGAATGATAGCCTGTTAGAGTGGATTGAATATAGGATTCAATATAACCGCTAATTTTATCTTTCGCCCGTGGGAGCAGTTCCTCGTCAGTATAATTGTATTTTTCCGCAATATATCCCGCTAAATAAGGGGTTTTAAAATCCTTTAATTGATCATATGGGTATGGCTCCAATTTATCCATTAATTGATCATTCATCTTTTCTGATGCATCAACAGGGATTTTGACATAATCAAGGTTGATATCGCGAAAGGCATCATAATACTTGGTTTCTGTATAAATATAATCACCCTGTTCATAGGTTCTAACCTTTGTACATGTGGCATTTACTTGCACCTTACTATTTAAATCAAATAACCAAAATGGAATATACATGCCTGTCAGACTCTTAATACGGTCTGCATTCATGAAGCCTTTCGGAGTAAGCAGCCCTTTTCTGCACCATTTTTGAAACGCCTTCGTTGCCTCTTCCTTGCTTATGGTAAAAGGAATGACCTTTGCCGGTGCAAGAGTACCCGATAATCTGTCGGCGATGACAACACCCGCTCCGCAGAAACTGCAGCTTGTTGCGGCTGTTTCAGCCTCTGTAATAAGAACAGCCCCACAATTCTCGCAATGGTATTCGTTCGCCTCATCCTCCGAAAATCGTACCGACTTCAATTCTTCCGGATAATTTTCAATATTTTCGTGCCTGCCGCAAGCTTCACAAGATAATTCGCCCGATTCAGCGTCAAAGCCCATATCACTCCCGCAGCCGGGACATTTATAATGAAGAATCATATTTTCATCACCTCTTTGGGGACACCGGGTCTGGAATATTGTCCCTCTCTCTTTCTATCTATCGAATTGGGACAAAGTTCCTGTCCCCGCATCCCCGGGTAGTTGACTGATATCCGCGATCAGTTTGTCATGCATTTGTTTCATTTGCAGGGCGTTTGATGAAGCTAGTTGATAAGAGGCTTGCAATGCCGATAATTCTACCGCTAATGCTGCTTTCTTTTCGAGAAACCTCCTCGCATCCCCTTCATTACCAGCTTCTAATGCCTTGAGGCGATAGCGCTCCATTTTTTCCATGTCATCGTGGCAATCATTTAATGCCCTTTTTGCTCGCTGCTCTTCAGCCATCACTGATGCCGTCTCCGCTTTTAACTTCCCTAACTCGCTGTTAAGTTTCTTTAAATACTGCTTAATCATTTTATCTGGGTCATCAGCCTTATCCAATATTGCCTCGATATTGCTTTCCATAATATCATTAAATCTTGAAATAATACTCATCCTGATCCCCCTAATTCTGAAAACAAAAATAAAAAAGCATCTCTACATATATACTGTTTGATTTTAAAAATAGTTTCATTTTTTACTGCCATATTTGTGGAGCATGGGTGACCTCGTCCCAATCTTCAGCCGTTCCAAAGTCATCTGATGATTGAATAAGCCAAAAGCATTGCTCATTTTCTAAAGTAAATTAACTTATGATAAGGTTCACCGAACCTGTTTAAGGGGCGGTTTTTGACAACTCTGAATATAATTATTATTACAATAATTCACTCTATGTGGTATAATTTATCTCAACCACTATTGAAGGAGGCGTTGTTTTTATGAAAATTACGATGACACTTTACGGGGTGAATTTAATAAAAGGGTGAACGTATAATTACCCCTATAAACTGCGTGAGCCCAATTCATTAGGGGGATTGAAACGTAGATGCGAGATGATTTAAGCGTAGTACCGTTGCCAGATTTTGAACCGGAGATTGGCCGCTGGGTATGGTGCCTAGAGGATGTAAGGGGACCGCTTTTAAAAAGAGTATTGGGATTGAACCAAGATTTGCTTGATAAAAGACTAAGTGGCGGGCACTCAATCGGATCCTTGTTATACCATATTGCACTAATTGAAGCGGACTGGCTGTATGAAGAAGTTCTTGGCGGTAAATGGAATCCAAAGATTCGTTCGTTATTTCCTTTTGAAAACCATAATAGCGATAACACTTTGACGCACATTGAGGGTCAGAACATAGAAGAACATTTACACCGTCTAAAATCGGTACGTGATGAATTGCTTTTCCATTTTCGTTCTATGGACATAAAGGATTGGCGAACCGCGAGAAGTCTAACTCACTATGATGTTACACCAGAGTGGGTAATCTACCATCTTATCGAACATGAATCAAACCATCGAGGACAAATTTTTCAAATTCTTCGTCATTTAAAGGAAATAAATATTAGTCAACATTAAGGTATTTAGCAAGTTCTGCTTATTTTTGTATGAGTCAAGAAAACTCGCCAATTTTTTATGGCGAGTTTTTACGTATTTATTCATTTAAACATGTCAAATTTTATTGCCGTTTTCCGCCCCTATTTATGATAAGGTTCCTTATTTCATAAGTTAATGATGAACAAAATGCCTGCCACCGTTCCTAGAGTATCAGATTACATACTGCTGATACCTTTCAAAATCATTTCGATTACATTCCACGGTTAGCTTTGTGCCATTATCATCATAGCTCGTTGAAAGCACATTCGCATTCTCGTTAAGGTAGGAAACTAATCGGCCATCGTCAAAAGGGATCAGCAGGTTGCAATGGATTTGATTTTTAAAAATCCGCCCGCTGATCATCTTAGCTAACTCCTCGATTCCGACTTCTTGTTTCGCTGAAAGATACAGACTTTCACCCCTCAACTGCGGAATTTCAATATCCACTAAATCCGCTTTATTATAAGCGTAAATCACAGGAACATTTTCAATCCCAATCTCTTTTAACGTTTGATTGGTAACGTCAATTAGTTTTTGATAATTAGGACTTGAAAAATCAACGACAACAATCAATAAATCCGCTGTTGCTGCTTCCTCCAATGTCGACCGGAAGGCTTTGACGAGATGATGCGGCAGCTTATCAACAAATCCAACCGTATCAGACAGTAAAAATGGCTGGTGATTGGCCAGTTTTATTTTTCTAACGGATGTATCAAGGGTCGCGAACAACATATCCTTCTCAAATACTTGTTTATTGAAAGATTGATGAGATCTTCTGAGAAGCGCATTCATAATCGTTGATTTGCCTGCATTCGTATAGCCGACTAAGGAAACAAGCGGCACACCGCTCTTCTTGCGTTGATTGCGCTGTGTTTCCCGTTGTGAGACGAGCGCCTCTAGTTCCTTATTCAAAGCGACGATTTTTGCTTCGATTTTCCGGCGATCGAGCTCTAATTTGGTTTCACCAGCCCCCCTATTTTTAAGGCCGACACCTCCGCCTTGCCGCCCTAACGATTCCCGCTGGCCGACAATCCTTGGGAGCATGTACTTTAGGCGAGCCACTTCGACTTGAAGCTGGGCCTCTCTCGTTTTCGCCCGAGTCGCAAATATATCTAATATCAACATTGTCCGGTCAATGACACGTCTGCCGAGCTCTTCCTCAAGATTTCGAATTTGCGTGGCTGACAGCTCATCGTTAAAAATGACGATTTCAGCATCAGTCTCTTCAAGCAGCCGCAGCGTCTCTTCGATTTTTCCAGTTCCGATATAATGAGTTTTATTAATTCGGTTTAGATTTTGTGTCACTTCAGCGACTGACTCGATTTGGCAGGCGGCAGCGAGGTTCGCCAATTCCTTCATTGAATAGGAAAAGTCAGCTTGATGATGAATATTTGCACCAATTAAAAGCGCTTTTTGTTTTTCCCTCATGGTTAAATTCCTCCATTCCATTTTGAAAATGCAATAAAAAAACACAGACTTCTGCCTGTGCTTAAGAAAATGGAAAAATCATGATCAATAAACCGATAAAGCCGCGAACCTATCTGCCTTACTATTGGGTTCAGATTGCAAAATGACCAGACACTAGTTCTTCGCTAGTAATGCAAAGTACAGGTGTAAAAGGCATTCCACTTATCCAATATTTATTTTTAAAGACCACAAAAAAGAGGTAGACTCGCCCCCTCTTTTTCACATACCGTAAAAAAAAGGTTCCCCTATATAGGCAGACCAATCCCATTTACTCTGCACAGCAGGCAGAGATTTGAACGTTATTCAATTAACGGTTCAAAGTTTGGAATCGCAATCTGCAAAAATACACAGGGAAAACCTCCATTTCGCTATAGTTGCAATTATCATAACACCATATTATATGGAAATCAATGGGATATTTCTTTTCCAAGATTAATAAATACAACCTGGATAGCCTAAAGGTAATCCAGAAAAAACTAACCCATCCTTATATTAGTGTCCACCCCAGACGGACATTTGTCCACGAGCGGTGCCTGACACCCAATTTTCTTCATCAGTTCACCATCGGCAGTTTAATTTCGACTAGTGTTCCTTCTTTTTCTTTGCTTTGGTAGGTGATGCTGCCATGGTGCTGTTTTATTATTTTTTTGCAGATCATTAAACCGAGTCCTGTTCCTTTTTCTTTCAAGGTGTAAAAAGGCTCTCCTAAGCGTGGCAACAGTTCTTCCGGGATGCCGCAGCCTTGGTCTTGAAAAGAGATTACACAGTCGTCCTCCGCACCTTTTCGCAGCTCAATCGTAATTTCTCCCCCATCGGGCATTGCTTCCATCGCATTTTTTAGGACATTAAGGAATACTTGTTTTAATTGATTCTTCTCAGAAGTAATAAAAAAGGCAGTTTCCTCGAACTTTTGGTTAAATTGAATATCCTTCATCAAGGCCTCTGGAGAAAGTAATTCGAGCGTTTTCTCGATTAATTCCCGTAAATTCGTCCGATCAAGCTGGATCGCCTGAGGCTTTCCCAACGAAAGCAGCTCACTTGTAATCGTTTCAATCCGTTCCAGTTCACTTAAGAGCAGGTCGTTATACACGATCGAACTGTTTTCAGCTTTATAAAGCTGAACGAAACCTTTTATCGTCGTCAGCGGATTCCGAATTTCATGGGCAACCCCTGCCGCTAACTCCCCGACAATCGACAGCTTTTCAGATTGCAACAGAAATCCCTCTGCCTTTTTCCGTTCAGATATATCCCGGCTTATCATCACGATATACTCGATGGAATTTGCTTCTCCCCGGACAGGCATGCAGCGGGACTCAAATTCAATCCAACTTCCATTCTTATGTTTGAAACGGAATTCCATCGATAGCGATTCTTTTTTTTCAAAAAGGGCCTTAATCGTATTTTGAAACATAAAAATATCGTCCGGATGAATGAATTTACATAATTCCGCCTTTTCCAATTCAGTGTTTTGGTAGCCCAAAACCAGCTCATGGGATGGTGAAAAGTAACTAATCAACTGATCTTTACCCATTATCTTTATCAGATCGGAGGTGTTCTCAGCAATCAGCCGGTATTTTGCCTCACTTTCGGCCAAGGATACCTCCATGCGGTCTTTTTCAGTAATGATTCGATGCAGCTTTAAGTAGGATTCAATTAGTAATCCCCCTATCATTACCCCAAACATTACAAACAGCACGTATTGAAGATGAAAGAGTGGCTTGTCTCGAAAAACATTGAAAACAAGTGGTACAGTGATTAGGTAGATAACGATGTAAGTTCCATATAAATAAAAACATTTTTTTACCGGCGTGAGCCGTTTTGTGTACAAATGAATGATTGAAAAACCAATCATGATGGCGGACCAGCCAATAATAGCTGGCATCCAATGACCGCTGGCAAACAATCGTGCGGATAATGCAAAACCCCCGGTAATGAGGCCTGCCATTGGGCCAAAATAAGCAAATATCAGAATGACAATGGCATACCGAATGTCATAGGTATAGCCTTGCTGCTGGAAAGATAACATAACGAGGATGCAGGAGACAATTCCCCCATATATACCGCCCCAAAGCCGGACCCGCTTGAACGGTTTAAGTTTAATAAACGAGCGAATAACTAGTGGTGTACTAACCAGTAGCGAAAAAATAGAGAGATTCATAATATAGTCTAAAAGAATCAATGGAACCCCACCCATGGCATAGTTATTTTCATAATATTCCCTCTTATCATATACAAAAAATAGTATTATTTCCATAGGTCATAAACTTTTCAGTTAGTAGTATAGGTCCATGGCAGGATAGCACAACGCACTCCGACGTTTACCACCATTTGTGTTATATTGACAGCTGCTCCGAGCTGCAGTCTTTTCTAGTTAATCCCATACAATTTGCATTTCTCATAGAAACTAGTTTTACCGATTTCCAACAGCTTAGCCGCTTCCTGCTTATTTCCATTCGTGACGTCCAGTGCCTGTAAAATGGAGTCTTTTTCAACTTTGGCCAATGTTTCTTTCAATGGCTGAACCTGTAACGGAGGTTTGATTGTTGAAGGTTTATTCTCTTTATTCGTTTCCTTTACGCAGGTATTATCCAATTCTAGATCTCGTAAATATAATGGCAGGTGGGCCAAGTCAATGATTTTTCCATCTAATACATTGATTGCCCGCTCTAACACATTCTCAAGTTCGCGAATGTTTCCTGGCCACGTATGCTGCATAAGTCTTTTTATAACGTCTGAGGATAGCTCTATTCCTTTTCGGTAAAATATACCTTCCAATTTTTTCAAAAGACCCAAGGAAATTAACGGAATATCCTCTTTACGTTTTCTCAGCGGAGGAATTTCTATTTTAATAACATTTAACCGGTAGTATAAATCCTGGCGAAACTTCCCTTCCTCCACCATCTTTTCTAAATCGCGATGGGTTGCGGCAATGATGCGGACGTCAACAGCAATCGATTTTTGTCCGCCGATACGCTGGATTTCTTTTTCCTGCAGCACCCTTAATAGTTTGCTTTGCATGGCGAGCGGCATATCGCCGATTTCATCTAGAAAAATCGTTCCGTTATTAGCAACTTGGAACTGCCCTTTCTTTCCGCCTTTTTTCGCGCCTGTAAAAGCCCCATCCTCATAACCAAACAGTTCTGATTCTAGCAAATGCTCTGGAATCGAGGCACAGTTGATTGTAACAAACGGCAAGGACGATCGCATGCTGTTGTTGTGGATCGCATGGGCAAACAATTCCTTGCCTGTACCTGATTCTCCAATTAATAAAACAGAGGAATTATTGGCAGAGATTCGTTCAGCCAGTTTTTTGGTGGCAAGAAATGTAGGGCTGTTTCCAATTAAACCATTAAAATGGTACTTACTTTTCAAATCCTTTTCTACTTTTGTTTTATAATAGTTTAGTTCCTCGGCTAGATTCTGAATCTTCGTTTTATACATTCGCCATTCCTCAGGATTTCGAAACATAACTGTTCCTAAGGCTCCGACTATTTCACCATTTACTACAAGAGGAAAGCGGTTTGCAACCATTTCACTTCCGTTTATCGGATGAACGGCTGCCAGCTCTTTTTGGCCTGTTTTGGCGATGATGTGCATGCGTGTATTTTCAATTACATCTTGCACGGGGCGATTGATGGCCTCCTCAACGGTCGTTCCCAGAAACTCACAATAAGCTTCATTTATGTAGAGAATAATACCGTCACGATCGACTACAACGATTCTTTCAGCTAATAGATTGATGATTTGCTCATGCCAATTATAAGGGATTCCTTCCATTCCTAGGTTCATCTTTTCTCACCCTTTTCACATCTAGTAAGTTAATTATAACAAAAAGTGGATGGGCTGCTGCCCGCACCGGAATATTTTTACAGAATAAAAGAATCCTATTCTCGAAAACGAATAGGATTCTCTTGATTTCGAGACAGGTGCAGATACACTGGTCAGGATGTTCTGAATGCACTATTGGACGGTATAGCCGCCATCTAAAATAACGGCTTGACCCGTGACTCCTCTTGCTTTATCACTTGCTAAAAAAACAGCATAGTCAGCAATTTCAGTTACCGATAAAAGCCTTTTTTGCGGAACAAGCGGGAAGAATACTTCCTCGATGACATTTTCTAGGCTGACATTCCGTGTTTTTGCCAAATCTTTTAATTGGTTTTGTACGAGCGGTGTATCGACGTAGCCGGGACATAAGGCATTTACCGTGATTCCGTGTGCTGCACCTTCTAAGGCGGCAACCTTTGTTAAACCGATGACGCCGTGTTTGGCACTATTGTAGGCAGCCTTTCCGGCAAATCCGATGACCCCATTAATCGAGGCCATATTAATAATTCTTCCAAAGCCCTGTTCTTTCATAATCGGGAATACACTTTTAATCCCGATAAACGGAGCGGTCAGCATTACTTTTATTAATAATTCGAATTTTTCAGTTGGAAATTCCTCTATCGGCGCGACATACTGCAGTCCGGCATTATTGACTAAAATATCAATGTTACCAAACGTTTTATAAGCATCCTCAAGGCAATTTTTATATTCTGCCTCATTCGTCACATCGCAAGGAGCGGATAGGGCTTCAAACCCTTGCTCCGTTAAATCCGCTGCCACTTGATCACTTTTTTCCTTATTTAGATCGGAAATAACTACTTTCGCGCCTTCCTGTGCAAAAGTCTTTGCAATTTCCAATCCAATCCCACTTGCAGAACCTGTAATAAATGCTGTTTTTCCTTCTAATGACTTGTTCATGTGATATTCTCCTTTAACGACTAACATTTAATCTTGCGGTTATTAAATAATCCCAAACATGGTATAAAGTGCAATGATGAAGAAAACGGCGATTGTTTTAATAATCGTCACAGCGAAAATGTCGCGGTACGATTGTTTGTGTGTTAATCCAGTAACGGCAAGCAAGGTAATTACAGCTCCGTTGTGCGGCAGCGTATCCATCCCGCCTGATGCCATCGCGACCACACGGTGCATTACTTCAGGTGGAATATTCGCCGCTGCAATTGCCTGATTGTATTTATCAGCCATCGCACCTAAGGCAATCCCCATTCCTCCAGAAGCAGACCCTGTAATACCGGCTAGAGAACTCGTAGTAACAGCACCGTTAACAAGCGGATTCGTAAAGGTGCTAGAGATGCCATCACTGATTTTCGCAAATCCCGGAAGCGAGGAAATAATCCCGCCAAAGCCGTATTCGGCCCCTGTATTCATCGTAGCAAGCAAAGCTCCGGCAATACTTAGGTTTAGTCCTTCTTTGAAGTTTATGGTTACGCGTTTCCAATCAAAAGCAAGTGAGGTGATAATTCCAACGACAAGCGCCATTTCAATCGCCCAGATGGCAGCTACAGCTGGCACATCCACTGTATACGCTTTCAAACCAATGGCGGAAAAATCAAAGCCATTCGGATACCATTTTGGTATGTAAGTAATGAACAGTTTATTTGTGACCCCTACGAGAATAAGCGGCACAAACGCCAAAATCTGTTTTAAAACAGTTTGACTTGAAGTTAAATCAGGTACGGGTTCATCCTTTTCAATCGATACCGTCTTTTCCAATGCAGCAGCAGTTTCTGATCCGAATCCAAAATACCCTTCCCCGGCTTTAGCGGCCTTTTTCCTTCTTGTCTCCAGATAAAGCAAACCAAGACCTAGGACAAAAATAGCACCGATGATTCCAAGGACTGGCGCCGCATAAATATCTGTTTTAAAGAAGGCAATTGGAATAACGTTTTGAATTTGCGGCGTACCTGGCAGCGCATCCATCGTGAACGTGAATGCACCAAGTGCAATCGTACCAGGGATAAGCCGTTTCGGGATATTGGCTTCCCTAAACATTTGCGCGGCAAACGGATAAATAGCGAAAACGGCTACGAATAAACTTACACCGCTATACGTTAAAATGGCCCCCAATAAGACAATCGTCAACATCGCCCGTTTCGCGCCAAGCAGGCGAACAATCGTCTTGGCAATAGATTCAGCGATGCCTGACATTTCTACCACTTTCCCAAAAATTGCTCCTAATAAGAAGACCGGGAAATAGGATTTAATAAAGCCAACCATTTTTTCCATGAACACACCGGAAAAGAACGGTAGAACATGGCTTGGGTCAATAAGTAAAACAGCTAAAAGTGCACAAATTGGAGCAAATAAGATTACAGAAAAACCACGATAAGCGACAAACATTAACAGCCCAAGTGCCAGTAGAATTACAACTAATTGCATGTAAATCCCCCTTATAAAAATTTTTTGTAAGTCCCATCAATCAGTAAGCGTTTTCAATAAGAAACTTACATTTATATAATTGCAAGTATCATGCCAGAATTGCCCCTTTTTCAAAAGAATATAAATATTCCCTCTATTATACTAGCATTCTACTTATTTCTACGTTTTTAAAGTTTGATATATTTATACTATAGGAGTTTTTATTTCCCAAATTCCGGAAATTAATCTGTACTTGATTCCGCAAAAACGGAATTTTTCCGCTTTTACGGAATCGTTTTGACAATAATTTAGACAATGAAATCCAATTATTTTCTATTTCAACAATCGTGGCAATCCCTTGCCCGCCGCCAATACACAGGGCAGCAAGTCCATATCGGGAATCCCTCCGTTTCATTTCATGCAGCAAGGTGACAAGTACGCGTGCACCACTGGCACCGATTGGGTGTCCCAATGCGATAGCACCGCCATTTACATTCAGTTTTTCATTTTGAATCTGCAGTTCACGGCCGACTGCCAATGACTGTGCAGCAAAGGCTTCGTTCGCTTCAACTAAGTCGATTTCTTTCATTGAAAGTCCTGCTTTTTCTAATGCTTTTTTCGTCGCAGGTACAGGCCCAATGCCCATAATTGTCGGATCCACTCCAGCAGTGCCATTGCCACGGATAACGGCCATTGGTTTGATGCCTAGTTCGATTGCCTTTTCCCTGCTCATGAGGACTAGGGCGGCCGCTCCATCATTGATACCAGAAGCATTTCCGGCGGTAACGGTTCCCCCTTGTTTAAAAGCAGGCTTTAGTTTTGCAAGCTTTTCCGCGGTTACTCCTGCACGCGGGAATTCATCGGTATCGAAACGAAGAGGTTCCCCCTTACGCTGTGGAATAATTACAGGCACAATCTCTTCCTTGAATTTACCTTCTTCGATTGCGATTTCAGCCTTTTGCTGACTCCATGCCGAAAATTCATCTTGTTCCACGCGGCTTAAGCCATATTGCTCGGCAATGTTTTCAGCCGTTACTCCCATATGGTAGGAATTCAAGGCACATTGCAAACCATCTTCAATCATACTGTCGATTATTTTCCCATCTCCCATGCGGTAGCCTTCCCGGCCATGCATGAGCAGGTATGGTGCTAGACTCATATTTTCCATACCGCCGGCTACAACAATTTCAGCTTCGCCAGTCTGGATGGCTTGGGTGGCAAGATGTACGGCCTTTAGCCCCGAGCCGCAAAGCTTATTGATTGCCATGGAAGAAACCTCAACCGGCAAGCCTGCCTTGATAGCAGCCTGACGGGCAGGTCCTTGGCCAAGTCCAGCTTGAAGCACGTTCCCGATAATCACTTCATCCACCTGTTCTCCGTTTACTCCCGCACGGTTTAGAGCTTCCTTGATTACAAGTGCACCTAACTCAATGGCCGGGGTCTTACTTAAAGTCCCCATGAAACTACCAATCGCTGTCCGAACAGCGCTAACTATGACTACATCACGCATGAAATTTGTCCTCCTGTGCTTTTATTCGTTGCCTAATCTATGAAAATGGTACTTTTTTTCTTTAAATATTCCCTTTATTTACGAAGTTTGAACATTTATCAGCGAATTTCTAAAGTTTATCAGCGAATCCAACCTTTTATCGGCGAATTTTATACTTTTATCAGCGGATTTTATACTTTTATCAGCGAATCTGGAGGTTTTATTAGCGATTCCATTTTTTTCGAGTAAAAATACCACTCAGATCCTTGAACATTTATCGTGAAGTTATGCTAACGCTGGATTAACAATAAACGCAGCCTCTGTTTTTTCCCTAACGGTCTCTAAGCTGACACCTTCTTGGAGTTCTTCAAGTACAAATCCTGCTTCGGTCACACGAAAGACGGCTAATTCTGTTACGATCATATCGACAACGCCTTTTCCGGTAAGGGGCAAACGACATTGTTGAAGGATTTTGGACGATCCATTTTTCGCCATATGTTCCATTGCGACAATAACTTTCTTGGCTCCAGTGACTAAATCCATTGCACCGCCCATACCCGGCACCATTTTTCCAGGAACCATCCAGTTGGCAAGGTTGCCCTTCGCATCTACTTCTAATCCGCCTAGAACCGTGACATCCACATGCCCCCCGCGGATTAATTCGAATGAGAATAAGCTGTCAAAAAAGGCACCGCCCGGAAGGATACTCGAAGGCTGCCCACCAGCATTAACCAAATCGGGATCAATGTCCCCTTCTAGAGGTCCAAGGCCGATGTAACCATTTTCCGATTGAAGAATCACGTTGACATCCTCCGGAAGGAAATTCGGCACCATCGTTGGCAGACCGATTCCCAAGTTCACTACATCCCCGTCACTTAATTCCTTAGCAACACGAGCAGCGATGATTTGTTTTGGATTTATTAATGTACTAATCATGATTGACAACCTCCCTGGACAAAAATTTTATCGACGAGGATGCCCGGAGTCATGACTTCATCCGGGTCAATATCCCCGATTTCGACGATTTGCTCAACTTGAACGATGACTGTGTCCGCGGCCAAAGCCATTAATGGGTTAAAGTTCCGAGCGGAGCGGTGATAGATTAAATTTCCTGCTTTGTCTGCTTTATATGCTTTTAGAAGGGCAACTTCAGCACGAAGCGGTTTTTCAAGCAGGAATTCGCGCCCGTCGACAGTAATCTTTTCTTTGCCTTCTTCGACAACTGTTCCAACACCCGTTGGCGTCAATACTCCACCAAGGCCCGACCCACCAGCCCGGACACGTTCTGCCAATGTACCTTGGGGAACCAGCTCCACTTCCAATTCACCAGCAATCATTTGTCTGCCTGTTTCAGGATTTGTCCCGATGTGGGAGGCAATTACTTTTTTAACGCGTCTGTTTACAATTAACGGCCCTACACCCGTTTCTGTGAAAGCGGTGTCATTCGCAATCAGAGTAATATCCCTCACATTGGCTTCCAGCATGGCAGATACCAGCTCCTGTGGCGTACCAACCCCCATAAAGCCCCCCGCCATAATTGTCATTCCATCTGTAAAAAGCGTTGAAACTTCCTCCATTGAAATCATTTTATTCACTTAAAAGCACCTCCTGAAAAAATATGTTTAGTTAATCGTCCCCACACCTTATTGAAATGCAAGATTCGTGCCAACAAATAAGTGGAAAAACATCATGAAATTAAAAGTATAATTTTTATACTTGATATATTTTTTATACTTGCTATACTTAAGTATATAAGGGAGGTTGTTATATTGGAAATTTGCCCCTATCTGCAATACTCATTTGAAATATTAGGTAAAAAATGGAATGGATTGATTGTTCATTACCTATCCATCTGTCCAAATGGAAGTGCTCATTTTTCCGAAATGAAACGTGACCTTCCTGATATTACACCTAGATCCCTTTCATTAAAGCTAACAGAGCTTGGCGAGTACGGATTAATTGAAAAAAAAGTGGTCACTGGATCCCCGGTCATTATTTCGTATGAATTAACGGAAAAGGGACGATCCTTAACAGCAGCACTGGAATCGATTCAGAAATGGGCCTTGCAATACAAAAATTAGAACAGGAAAGAGGAGACTTACATGACGAACAACAAAATGGTTTGCGACTTAGAAACAGGCATTTGCGGTGAAGCCGGAGATGAGACATTTGAGACAATCGATCTGAACCAACCCCAAAAGAAGGTTACCCTTTATTATGTTACGGATCCTATCTGCTCTCACTGCTGGGCACTTGAGCCAGTGTTGCGCAAGTTTGAAGAGCAGTATGGACAATATTTTGAGTTGCATACAGTGATGGGGGGATTATTAGAAAGCTGGGACGGCTTTGCCGACGTAGCCAATGGCATCGGAAGTCCTTCGGATGTTGCCGGTCACTGGAGGGAAGTCGGCGAGTACTCCCGTATGCCAATTGACGGTTCCTTATGGCATGACAATCCCGTTCATTCTTCGTTCATACCATCACGTGTGTATAAAATCGTTCAGCAACAGGATGAGCAGCTAGCGAGAACCTTTTTACGGCGTGCAAGGGAAGCTGTTTTTGCCTTCAATGAAAATATTGCCGATGAACTAGTCTTGATTAACATCGTAAACCAATTGGGGCTAGATGGAGAAGCCATTGTGAAAGAAGCAGAACTCACCAAAGGACACGAACTATTAGATCAAGACTTTGCACAAGCTAGAAGCCTTGGTGTACGCGGCTTCCCAACCATCATCATGGTTAACGAAGAAAACAAAGGCGTCAAAATCGTCGGTTCCCGTCCTCTAGAATACTACGTGAAGGGCCTTGAACAGATACTAGGAACAACTGAACCTTTACAAGCACAGACACCGGCTTCACTTAAAAAGCTCCTTGAAAAAGAAGGTCTATTGTTCTCAAAAGAAATCGAGGTACTTTATGACCTTGAACAAAATCAGGTCAGCTCATTTATTGGGGCAGGGATTTCATCTGACGATTACGAACTCAGCGAAATTCTTGGAGAAGCTTATATCGTTAAAAAGTAGGGAAAAATGAATCAAGGATAAAAAGCGAAGAGCCACAAGACGCTCCTCGCTTTTTCATTCAGCAAAATACATTTGTCCACCCCAGATGGACAAATGTATTTTTGTGGTGCCTGACACCCTATTCAACGGCTTTTATGTAGCCAATCCTTTCAACAATTTCCTGCCCTTGTGGTCCCTGCATCCATTCAAGGAATGGTTTGATAGTTGGCTTTGGGTTATCCTTGAGTGTGATGGCGTATAGGGATGCTGTGAACGGATATTTGCTGCTTGCGATGTTTTCCGGATTTGGTTCTACACCATCAATCGCCAGCAGTTTAATATCCGGATTCTCCTTCATTCCGGTCGCAAAGACGCGGAACGAAAAGCCGATCGAATTGTCATAGTTCCTGTAATCAGCTACTTGTTCAATGATCCCACCCATTCCTTCAGGTACATCTTCTTTAAGAGGCTTCATAATTGGGGTATCGCCCATAATTTTTTCCAATAAAGTTTGACTTCCGGAATTTTTCGGCCGTTGAAAGGCAATAATTCTTTTATTCTTACCACCCACTTCGGACCAGTTTTTTATTTTTCCAGAATAGATACTTTGAATCTCGGAAACTTTTAAGCTGACCACTTTATTGCTTGGATTGACAAAGAAGACAAAAGCTTCCTTACCAATTGGTGTCATGACAAGTTCTTTTCCTGCTGCTTTTGCCATTTCTTGCTGTTCTTTCGATGGGACGGCGCCAAAGTAAATATCCACTTCGCCCGATAAAAGCCGTTCATAGGCATAGATCGTATTGGTAAAACTGACGACCTCGCTGGATTCGCCCATCACTTTAATATTTTCATAGGTTGCATTAGCAAAGGCAGAGTAAACCGGAAAGGCCGCTTCTGCCCCGTCCAAAATCGGCATTTCACTAGGGTTCTTAATAGTAAAGGCAGGCGGAGCTGTCAACTTTGGCAGCTTATTATCAGGATTCGTTATCTCATATGGAGTTAAGTCGGTACTGGAATAGCCGCCGCCATATTTAAAACCATAGGAGGGCAAGGCCGTTTGACTGCGTTGCCATTGAACAGCAACACCCGTACCCATTGCAACGACAAACACCGTCAAAACCGTCAGGAATTGCCGCTTATTAAAAGCAGGACGAACCTTGTTTATTAACCCTGCTAAAAATACCCCGGTAACAAACGCTAACTCATACGCCAACGGTGCCCATAGAAACAGTCTTCCTTCCCCACTAAACATGGCAAAAAAATAGATCGGTCCCAGCGCCAGATGAAACATACTATAGTAAAGCCAGGAATTCGCACCATAAAACCCGCCGCTGATAAGCATAAAAACAGCCCATAATACAGCCGTATAGGCAAGAGGCAGAAGATAGAGGATGAACAGCCCTTGAAATTTACCCGACTGCTGCCGCTTATTACTAACTAAAAACCCTGCCAGAATGCCACCGATACTTAAAGGCAGGAGTGAAGCAATCATGATGTCGTTTAATCCCGTACTCATAAAGATAAAAGTAAAGATAGACAACACAAATGGCATGAGACCAAAATTCGCAAACAAAAGCAAAAACTTTTTCCCCATTTTTATCCGTCCTCTCATTGTAAAATGTATGTATTTTCCACATTGCCCCATAGTGTAATATTACACCTTTGTTATCTGATTTACAACGAAGTTTTTGTAAAATACAGACTTCATTTCTCGAAAAAAGACTCCTTCGCAAGGCGAAAAAGTCTTTTTTCAAAAATTAATCTTATTTTGAGAGCAGTGTTAAGACCGTATCTAAAACAACATTTACACCCTTTTCACAATCTTCCCAAGTGGTTAGCTCTTCTTCACAATGGCTTTTTCCGTTGATACTTGGAACAAACAGCATTGCCGTTGGAACGAAGCTGGCAATGAATTGCGCATCATGGCCGGCACCGCTGACCATTCTTCGATTGGAATAGCCCAGCGACTTTGCCGATTCTTCAAGCAGATTGCAGATTTCCGGTTCGAACCAAACGGTATCCCGCTCCCATAATTTGGTCACTTTAACCTCACAGCCCTCATTGACCCCTAAATGCGGCAGACGTTGAACGAAGTCCTTATAGGTGCTAACGATTTCCGGATTCTTATGCCGTGCCTCCAGCGAAAAGATTACCTTATTGGGAATGACGGTATGGATACTCGGATACACATTCACCCTGCCAATAGTGAAGACTAATTCTTCATCTAACGCACTTAAGCGTTGGCGGATTTCATTGATTAAGTTATTAGTTGCAAACAGAGCATCTTTTCGCATGTTCATTGGGGTAGTACCGGCATGATCCGATTCCCCAGTTACTTCAATCTCAAAGCACGCCATCCCGACCACACATTCGACGACGCCAATAGAAAGTGCAACATTTTCTAAAATGGGGCCTTGTTCAATATGTAATTCTAGGAAGGCGGTCGCTTCTTTTAGACGGTTTTCGATCTCCCCTGCGTACCCGCTTGCTTGAAGGGCTTCCTCAAAGGTAACTCCTTCAGCATCTTTCTTTTTCAACATAACGGACTTGTCAAATTTCCCAGAGAGTACACCTGAGGCCATCATCGAAGGTTCGAATCTTGCTCCCTCTTCATTGGTAAAATTCACGATCGTAATTGGAATCCGCGGCTTGATGTCATTTTCCACTAGCGTTCTAACCACTTCTAAACCTGTTACTACACCGAGCACGCCGTCAAAGCGGCCGCCCTTTTTTACCGAGTCCAGGTGGGAACCAATTAGGATTGGAGGTTTATTTTCGCTGCCCTCAAGGGTGGCATACATGCAGCCCATATCATCGACCGTCACCGTCATTCCTAATTCCTCGCAGCAGGAACGGAAGTAATCCCTTACCTTGCAATCCTGTTCAGATAATGACAACCGGGTGACCCCATTGTTTTCTGTCCGACCATAATCGGCAAATTGTTCCAGTGTCTGCTTCAGTCTTTCTCCGTTAATCAATAGCTTTTGTTTTTGCATGATTAAACACTCCCTTTTAAAAATGAGATTACGAACGTTTTTAATGTGTGTTTATAAATCTCATGGAGTTGAAAAGCAGAAATTCTGTTTGTCAGTAACGGTTACGACTCTACTTTGGTAAACCGTCCCATTCCCACAATCATCTTATTATAAAATTTGCAAAAATATTCAGTCATTTTAATTATATAACACTTCCACTAGCTGTCACTAGACAAAACATCAAATCCTTCGGGGAGATTGTTTTATATATTGTATGATTCACAGCCTGGCCCAACGGGGATACATTTCCTACATCGAATGAACCTATTGGCAGTGAATGGTAGATTTTCTAATAAAGTACTGCTTTATTTTTTCATTAAGCTAGGTATCCTCTTAATGTTTCAATAAATGTCGTCAAAGCTTTTGTCTGATAGGAAGTATGAGTCAGGATTGAAAAATTCCGTTTAAAAGGCAGTCCCTGCACATTAATCAATCCAATGTAGCCATTGGTTAATTCCTTCTTAATCGCCCAACGGGACAATAAACTGATCCCAAGCCCCGCTTCCACCGATTCCTTAATCAGCTGTGTGCTTCCGAATTCGAGGATTTTTTTCGGGATAAAATCATACATCCGAAAAAGATTTTCAGCAGCCTCCCGTGTCCCTGAGCCCTCTTCCCTTAGAATCCATGTTTCTTCCGCTAAATCAGACATTCTTTTATCCCGTTTCTCTGTCAATAAATGATGTCCGAGCGGGGCAACAATAAACATTTTATCTTCAGATACGACTTCCGAATTTAATGTATCTTCTTTAAAGAATCCTTCAATGATGCCAATATCCAATTGATGCATTTTCACCAGCTCAATGATTTCCTTTGTATTTTGGATCTTGATGGATGGGCTGATGAGAGGGTATTGCTCCTGCATCCTGGCAATTATATGCGGCAGGATATATTCACCAAATGTATAGCTCGCGCCAATGGCAATCGGACCGCTCGCCTTATTGGTCAGGTCATCGACCAGTGACTGCATTTTTGTATAAAGCGCCAAAATTTCTTTTGCGTGATGATAAACAATCTCTCCGGCCTTATTGAGGCGCACATACTTATTACTTCTCTCTAGCAGCCTTGTGCCGATGGATTCTTCTAAGGTTCTGATATACTGGCTGACGGCAGGCTGCGTCATATGCAGTTCCTCCGCCGCTTTCGAAAAATTCTCCTTTTCGACGACCTTTACAAAAACTGCTAAATGCTGAACCATCGTTTTGCACCTTACCCTTTTTATTTATATACATTTACTTATCATCCCTATTATATATCTTTATTTTCCTTATGTATAAAACAGGAGTATGCTGAGGATAGAAAAAAACTGAGGTGATTTGAATGGGGAGCCAAAGTGCTAGAACTTTATCTGTGAATGAACAGGCTGAGCAGCAGCAAAAACAGCCAAAACCAAAACCCTCCGCAGGATTATGGTTATCTGGAATCGCGTTTACCGTTGTGATTGCGGCATTCGGTTATGCATTATCAAAGGTCCCTGGCTTTGATCGTGTTGGCCCGCTTGCTTGTGCCATCGTGATTGCGGTTATTTACCGGCAATTTCTCGGTTATCCGGAAAAAATCCGTGCGGGAATCCAATTTTCCTCGAAACGTTTTTTACGTTTTGCAATTATTTTATACGGCTTAAAACTGAATATCGATATTGTGCTCCATCAAGGACTGGGACTGCTTGCACGCGATCTTGGTGTCATTGCCTTTGCGATATTATTTACTGTTTGGCTTGGAAAATTGCTGAAAGCGGAATCTTCCCTCGTTATGCTTTTAGGCGTCGGTACAGGTGTATGCGGGGCAGCGGCAATTGCAGCCGTTTCGCCAATCATTAAAGCAAAGGATGAAGATACCGCCATTGGTGTAGGAATTATAGCGTTAGTTGGGACCATTTTTTCGATTACGTATACCATCCTGCGCCCTTTCCTTCCATTATCGGCGATTGATTATGGCATCTGGAGCGGGATTAGTCTTCACGAAATTGCCCATGTAGCTTTAGCCGGAGCTCCAGCAGGTCCGGATGGGTTAGCGATTGCCTTACTGGCCAAATTAGGCCGAGTCCTGCTGCTTATTCCATTATGCTTCATTCTTATGTATTGGGTAAAAAGAAAAAGTGCTGGAAAGGCCGGGGATACGAAAATTGAATTTCCATGGTTTCTGATTGGGTTTATTTTAATGAGCTTGTTTGGAAGTTATGTGCTTGGCAAATCGATTCCGGTTTCGAAAGCGGCCATGGATGGGATTGCAAATGCAACAACCTTTATTTTAACCACCGCTATGGTCGGTCTTGGTTTGAATGTAAGCTTGCGTGATCTCCGGACAAAAGCAGCACGGCCTTTGATAGCCATGTTAATTACGTCTGTCATCCTTTCAATCGCTGCGTATTTTATTGCCTAAAAATCGTGTAAGTTTAGTTGTTTAATAGCTATGTGAAGAGGAAACAGGAGTACCTGTTTCCTCTTTTCTATTGCCTACTCAACAAATTGAATGTCTTGATTCGATTGGTCGAGCAGTTCAAGGTCTTTCGGGATGCGCAGGTAGAGAATGCTTTGTCCGTGTGTAATGTCGGTATCATGGTCGAATAAGGATGCTTCTCCTGTAAACTGGCTGACGGAAAACGGGCTTGAAAATTCTGTAAATGCCAGTTTACTTGCCTTTGGATTCTTGATTGTTAAACTGTCCCCCGTTAGTGTCAAGCCAGGGGGATTTGCTAGTTCTGATATTTCCATCCCATTCACACTTGAACTTGTTTTATAAAATACAGCTTCAAGCGTGCCATCATTGGTCTGTTTCCGCTCGACAATGATGGAAATATTTTGGTATTCATCATTATCAAAGGCTATTGAAAGCTTTTTCCCTGTTACAGTAAATTGCCATTGCTTACGGATCAATTTTTTGTCAACCTGATTGATTTTCCCCTCCTTTACTGCTTCATATAAATTTAAGCTTTCACTTTCCAATTCCCCGCTATCCACCTTTTCCCGCCCTTCCACTATTTTAGCGGGTTGAATAGCTGCCAACACCACACAAATCAAAAGGATCGCTACATATCCGCTGAAAATCCACAGAACACGATGGCTGTATGAAATTTTTCCTTTCCGATTTATTGTTCTTTTCATCGCTTTTGTCGATAAAACCACAATACCGATGATAATCATTGCCGTAATAAGAAGCGGTATCATCCCTATCATGACCGGACCTCCATTCTATTCGATAATGCAAAGGCAAAAGAAATAAGCAGGCCCGCCGTAACAATGACTTTTATCAAAAACAATGTTAATGATGGTTCCATAAAGAAAAAATTAAATCCCTTTGCGATCACTCCTTCATTTCCTCTAAGACCATCAAAAATTAATCCCCCGAAAAACGCTGCCGGTATCAAAACCGCAAATACCTTATTAATCTGAACTAATGTTCCAATTAAATAACCGAGCGCACAAAATAGGAAGATGTAGAGAAATGTAGAGAATGAGCCTAAGAAAAACTCGTTTGGAGCCGACATGACTGACGTGCTTTTTAAAGATACGTCACTAATTAAATAATAAACAATCACTTTAATTAAATACGTAGATAACATCGATGTAATTCCGCCAATGATACTAGCGGTTAATAAGAATACTATATTAGACAAATTACTGCTGGCTCGATTGGTAACAAAGACAAAGTCATCATTTCGATACGCCTTCGTTGTTATGATGATGGCGGTAATAAATCCCCACAGCATCGTAAAGGCCACCACCATTACAGCCGAGAAATATTTGATTTCTATTTGAAAACTTCCCTCACTTGAACCCAAACCCCCAACACCATTCATGGAAAAGAGGACGGCCAACAATTGAATGAAAATCAGCGACATGAAAACCTGACTGTAAGCCTTCAGCTTATAAAGATACTGCTTTTTCACAACATCCACCATACTAACCTTTGTTAAAGACATCATCGATTCCCCCTTTCGTTTTGCTAGTTAAATAGACACAAAGGTCACTGGAAGTAACCGGCGTAAGTTCGAGTCCTGCGATACGGGCTTTTTGCCATTCTGACTCAGAAAAATCATTCCTGACCACCACATACGACTGATCGAAACCAACACTTTTTGTATAAATAAGTTCTTTGTTTTGTGTCCATTCATCGACAATCGCCGTCTTCCCTTGAAGCCCAATACCCCATTCCTTTAAGTCAGCGATCGGCAGATGAAGCAGTTCTTTCCCATCTTTCATAAGGAGAATGTCTTCGAGCAAATCCTCAATCTCATTCAAATGATGGCTCGAAATGATAATAGTTCTTGGGTGGGCAAGATAGTCCTTAAGTAAAGCACGATAAAAATCCTTTCGGACCGCTGCATCCATCCCTGATGTCGGTTCATCAAAAAGGGTTAATGGCACTCTGGCGGCCAATCCAAAAATGACGTTAAACGTGCTTTTCATTCCCTTAGATAATCCGTTATGATGCTGCAATGGGTTGAGGGAGAAATATTCTAAGAGTCGGTTCGCCAAATCATGGTCCCAATTTTCATAGAAGCTCGCTGCTGTCTCCAATATTTCTTTAAGATTTAAGGAAGTCGGAAGATTCATTTGATCATGAATAAAAATAACATTCGCCGATACCAGCAGATTGTTAAACGGATTTTCCGAAAAAACCGTTAGTTCCCCGGAGGTTTCTTTTAAAAAGCCAGCAATGATTTTTAGTAAGGTTGTTTTCCCGGCACCATTCCGGCCAATGAGTCCAGTAATTTTATTTTCTTCAATATTGCAGCTAAGATTGTTTAACGCCTTTGCCCCGCCATATACTTTCGTCAGTCCGCGGCATTCGATTACAGTCATTGCTCTGTCCCCCCTATGTCAGCCGTTTTGATCATGTCGATTAATTCCTCTTTGCTTACTTGAAGCCGTCCCGCTTCCAATACAATTTCCTGTACAAGCCGCTTCAATGTTTGGTTTTTCCGTTTGTTCAAAATCATTTCTTTAGCGTTGCCCGTGACAAACATCCCAAGTCCGCGCTTTTTCATTAAAATTTGTTCATCCGCCAAAATGTTCAGCCCCTTTGCCGCCGTTGCCGGGTTAATATTAAAAATCTCTGCAAGCTGATACTGAGAGTAAATTTTTTGTTCACTTGCAACATTTCCATTTAAAATCTCGTTCTCCAGCCACTCTGAAATTTGGACATAAATCGGCTTCGTCCCGTCCAGATTAAGAATCAATCTTTTCACCCCTTCCCTGATATAGTGCATTAGTGATGTAATGTAGTATATCATAATTGGTAATGATAAACAATTGGACTTTTTTATTATTTTTTAAAAAACAAAAAAGGCCCTTCCCTGGGGCAATCCTGCACCAAGGTCAGAGCCTTATGAAACATTAATAATTCTTTTTGTTCGTTTTGTGTATCCAGGCATTAAATGGCATATAGGTATTGCTTGGGACGATTCGTTTCATTGGAATACTTCGTTTGTCCATTGGTAAGGCAAGTTGTTTGTATATAAAGAGGTCGTCAAACCCAATCTGTGCTGCGTCTCTATTTGTACAGGCATAATAAACTGCTTTTAGTCTGGACCAATAGATGGCTCCTAAACACATTGGACATGGTTCACAGCTTGAATAGACCTCACAATCTTTTAATTCATGACTATTCAAATACCGGCATGCAGCCCGAATCGCCTGCATCTCAGCATGTGCCGAAGGATCGATATTGGCCACCACTTGGTTACGGCCGACCGCAATAATCTGCCCGTTTTTTACGATAACCGCACCAAATGGCCCGCCCCTATTAGTTACAACATTATCAAGAGCAAGATCTACCGCTGCCTTCATAAACATTTCTTGGCTCATCTTCTTCCCCCAGTCCATTAAGACATTTCTCCTTCATATCAGGTTATTCCTAAATTTAGGAAGGGGGAATTGTACATCATCTTCAAGCATCTTGTATGACAGATTATCTTTATGCAACAACTTCCCGTTCGTTGCTGAATTTTTTGTATTGTTCTTCTATCATGATGGTTTTTAGGATTTGCACCGTCTTCCATATGTCATGATAGCTGGTATAGAGGGCAATCGGGGCTAAACGGATGACGTTGGGCGCACGGAAATCCGGTGTTACCTTATTTTCTTTTAACGCCTTGCAGATTCGCGCTGCTTCAAGATGTTCAAGGCTGACATGCCCTCCTCTAAAGCGGTCATCCATTGGATTTGTGATGGAAAACCCCAAATCCCGCAGCTCAAAGTCAATCAGCTCCATCATATACCGGGTTAGACTTAACGATTTTCTGCGAATATTTTCGATACCTGCTTCTTGAAAAATTTCTAACGAGCCCAAAATTGGTGCTAAGCTTAATATGTGTGGCGTGCCAATTTGGAAGGCACCTGCTGTTGCAGCAGGTGTGAGGACATGCTCCATATCAAATTGCTTTTCCTTTTTCGAACCAAACCATCCTGCCAGACCCGGTTCAGGAAGAATCCCAAGCTGCTTTTCATGAACGAAAAGTCCCCCGACACTGCCTGGGCCGCCATTCAAATATTTATAATTGCACCACACCGCAAAGTCCACTCCCCAATCGTGCAGTTCATGTGGCATCAGCCCAATGGAATGGGCAAGATCAAAACCAATGATGATTCCCCGCTTTTGGGCTTTATGCGTCAAGAGCTCCATATCAAGGAGCTGGCCACTGCGGTAGAGCACGGATGGCAGGAAAATAATGGCCACTTCATCCGTCATCGCCGCGATAATGTCTTCCTCGTTGAGTGTTCGGCCATCCCTGCTTTTCACACGGATGAGATCTTCAACTGGGTCAAGATTCTTTAACCTCAGCTGACTTTGAAGGGCGTAAATATCCGACGGGAAAGTTAACTCGTCCGCTAAAATTTTCTTTCTCTTTCCTTCAGGCTTATAAAAGGTTGCAATTAACTGGTGAATATTGACGGTAATCGAGCCCGTCGCCATCACTTCTTCTTCCTTAGCACCAACTAAAGGTGCAAGCATTCCTGCCATTTTTTCAGATAAGGAAAACCAAGGCTGCTTCCCGCCCAGCCAGCCATCAATTCCAAACCTCTTCCAGTCTTCAAGGGAATTTAACAGCGTTTCCTCTGCCCGTTTCGATAATAGACCTAATGAATTTCCATCCATATAATAATGATCCTTTTGAAGGTAAAATTCGTCGCGAAACTTAGTTAATTCTGCTTTTTCATCCAGTGATATTGCATAGGCTTCTGAAGCATCCAGTAAAGACTCCTCCATCGTTAACAATCATCCCTTCATCTATCGGATTGGCAAATGCAGGTGCAGTCAGCAGTAAACTTGGAAATACAATCTTATTTTTATAAAAAAACAACCGCACCTCACATTATTGCTATTAACATAGTATAAAACATAATCCTGCTGAACGGCATTAATTGTCTAATCATTCTGAATTTCATTTGTAGATTTTTTCAAGCAACTAATGATTTTGAAAAAAGTAGTTTGTTATTTTCAGGAAATTTTGTACAATAGAAGTATGGACAGGTCCATCTTTGTAATTTTTTTAAATTCGATATAGTTACCTACTTTAAGATGATACTAGGAAGTGAATGGAGCGTTATGTTGAAAACTAGGATTTACGAATTATCGTTATTTTTTACTTCCGTGGCCATAGCTTTTTTCTCATCAAATATTTTGACAGACAACACCAGCTTTATCGTAGCCTTAATTGTATTCTGGTTTTTCTCCAGTCTATACTTTCGCCTTCGGGTATTCTTTAAAAATGGCAATACCAATATTGAATATGGAATCAGCTATGATTTATCTCTAATTTTATTTGCCGGTCCGTTGGGCTTGTTCATCTTTGAGTCCCTTTATCGATTTACTGTTTATTTTTATCGAAAGTGGACAAAGGCGGCTGACCCAAATGAGTTTTTCGATACTTTTTACAACATTGGCTCCTTTGTTATTACAAACTCGATTGCTTATTTTTTATTCCAGCACTTTTATTCAAGTTTCCAATCCTTCCCCTTTGGCTATTGGATTCTGTTATTTGGATTAGTTTGTCTTTCTTCCTATTTATCAGGTGCGATCATGTTGATTTTATTTGTTACTTTAGGAGAACAAAAATCATTTAAAGAGGGCATCGATTTTATTTTTCGAGACATAAGTTTACTTGACTACGGAAAAGTGGCTATCACGAACGGTCTATTATTTCTTTTCCTTCGAGACGGAAAATGGGAAATGATTATCAGCCTATTTATCTTAAATTATATTGTTAACCTCTCGTTCTATTCAAAATCCCAAAGTATTCAAAATAAGCTGGAGCGGGACCAGTTTGAACAAATGGCCTATACGGACTTTTTGACAGGCGTCTCCAATCGCACCTTCATGGATAAAAAGTTGGCAGAGTTAAATCAAACTGGGGAGGATATCGGTATTGTCCTTGCCGACATCGATAAATTTAAAGGAATTAATGATAACTACAATCATGCCGTCGGAGATAAAGTAATCCAGCATTTTGCCGCAACGTTAAAAAGCTATCTAGGTCAAGAGGATTATCTTTTTAGAAGCGGCGGTGAAGAATTTACGCTTTGTCTTAGAAACAGAAATTTTAACCAGACCTTGGATTTGATCAACAGGATGCTTGGCGGGATTGCAAATAATTCCGTACAAGTAGAGTATAACGGGGAAATGACGACTATTTCCTACACAGCATCGTTCGGGCTCTATTTCTATAAAGTGAATGAACACACCTCAATGGAAAAAGCCTATATCCAGGCCGACGAACTAATGCTCCAATCCAAACAGCTTGGAAAAAACCAAGTATCCGCCCTCAACGGCCTATTAAACAAAAAAGTGGTATAACCAGAAATTTATGGTTATGCCACTTTTTTGTTTGCGTTAATTGGGTGTCAGACACCACAAAAAGACATTTGTCCGTCTCCAGTGGACACTGTCTTATTAAAGTGCCTGACACCCTTTTTGATACTAGTTAGGAAACGCGTTTTAATTGTTTGAATTGGCCTTTTGATAGGACGGTTTTTTCTAGCCGGTGGGCCATTATTCCTGCAAATACGGCTAGGATTATATCCTTTGGCATCGGGGGAACCATCCAGAGCCATGCCATTTTATATGTAAAGCCATCAGGTGCCGCAGTCCAAAATTTATACGCAAAATACATCCAATTTGTTCCGAAGAGATAGTTGACGACCAAGCCGATTACAGCTGCAATGATAAAAGCTGGCACAGTTTTTTTCTTTTCCACCACTCTCCCAATGATAAATGCAACTAAAATAAATGAAATAATAAAGCCAAATGTGGGATCTATAACCATAAATGGTCCTGATTTTAATTTTGCAAAAACAGGTACCCCCACCAAACCAACTAACATATAAACGATCATCGCAATGGAACCTAAACGACTTCCCAATATTGCCCCAGCTAATATAGCAAAAAATGTTTGGAGTGTGATTGGTACCGTGCCTACCATCATAAACGGAGCCACTGAGGTTATGTTAGCTCCAATCGCCATAAGTGCCACGAACATACCAACCAGTGTTATATCAAGTGCCCTTAACTTCATTCTTTTCAATCTCCTATCCCAAAATAAATTGTCATAAATATAAAATAAATGGTTTGTGGATGTATTGTCAACTATAAACTAATTTTGGTTAACAATAGATTTTTCTATTTTAATTAATAGGCTATCTTAAAGTGAAAACCCACAATTTTCCCACATCCTTAATGGTTACTCACCGCGTGTTCCCCTTTGGCAAAAATTTTAATAGGATTAATTATTCAAAAGAGTTTGACATCGGCCGGTAAAGTCTTTATATTAGAATAATAATTTAATTATCTGAATCTTATAAAAAGATATACTACTTAGGAGGAACATTTATGGAGAATCGTCAGCAGTGGGGCTCTAGATACGGATTTATCATGGCAGCAGTGGGGTCCGCAGTTGGATTAGGGAATATATGGCGGTTCCCAGCCGTTGCCTATGAAAATGGCGGAGGTGCCTTTTTCTTACCCTATTTATTTGCACTTTTAACCGCGGGAATACCGATTTTGATTTTGGAATTCACGATTGGTCACAAATACCGAGGTTCAGCACCACTTTCCTTCTTCCGGATTAGCAAAAAAGCGGAATGGCTTGGCTGGTGGCAAGTATTAATCTCGTTTGTTATTTGTACCTATTACGCAGTTATTATCTCCTGGGCCGTTAAATACACTATCTATTCAGTTGGCACCCAGTGGGGAGCAAAACCTGATAAATTTTTATTTGGAAAAGTTTTAAAGGTATCTGAAACACCTGGAGATATCGGCAGTTTAGTTCCAGGCGTCGTTATTCCTTTGCTTTTTGTATGGGCCGTTACGCTTTTCGTTCTTTACAGGGGTGTATCAAGAGGAATTGAAAAACTGAACAAGATTTTCATTCCAACTCTAGTCATTATGTTCTTGATCATCGTTATACGTGCGTTATCACTTGACGGTGCTGCTGATGGATTAAACGCCTTCTTTAAGCCGAACTGGGATAAAATTTTGGACGGAAAAGTTTGGGTTGCCGCCTACGGACAAATCTTCTTCTCATTATCAATTGGATTTGCCATTATGCTAACGTATTCCAGCTATCTGCCAAAAAAATCGGATATCAATAATAATGCCTTTATCACCGGTTTTGCCAACTCTGGATTTGAATTACTTGCTGGTATCGGGGTATTTGCTGCTTTAGGATTTATGGCAAAACAACAGGGTGTACCAATTGATCAAGTGGTTAGCAGTGGAATTGGCCTTGCGTTCGTTGTTTTCCCAAGCATTATTAATGAATTTCCTGGATGGAATGGACTATTTGGAATATTATTCTTCCTTTCGCTTGTTTTTGCTGGAATGACATCGCTGATTTCGATTGTTGAAACCTTTGTCGCCGGGGTTCAAGATAAGTTTAATATCTCGCGGACAAAAGCTGTTTTAGCCGGCGGCTTGACTGCCACTGTTATCTCATTACTCTTTGCCACAAACGGCGGGTTGTATTTGCTTGATATTGTAGATTATTTCATCAATAACTTCGGTGTTGCTCTTGCGGGATTAGTGGAAATTATCTTGATGGCATGGTTCTTTAAAGGATTAACTGGTTTACAAAAGCATGCCAACGAAATTTCCGATTTTCGCACGGGTGCTTGGTGGAAATTCTGCCTCGCAATCCTTACACCACTTGTTCTTGGTTACATGATGTTTGATAACATCCGTCAGAACCTTGCGAAAAATTACGAGGGTTACCCAACCAGCCTGATAGTGTTCGCAGGAGTAGTTGTTGCCGCAGTTGTTATCTTAGTTGCTGTCCTCCTGCCCCTTAAGAGATGGAAAGCCAATGCCAATGCCGAAGATAAAAAGGGGGTCGCCTAGCATGTCAGGTAGCGCAATAACCATGATGGTTGTAGGAATTGTTATTATATGGGGTGGTTTAGTAGCCAGCGTCCTCAACGTGGTCAGAGTATCAAAAAAATCATAACCACCCGTAAAAACAAAAAAGGATTGAGCACTACTTAAAGCTCAGTCCTTTTTTACGTTAAACCGGAGTGGCACTAACCGCCCTTCACAGTGTCCACCCCGCACGGACAAATGTCCACGGACGGTGCCTGACACCCAATTGATTGCCCCCCCAATGACACCCCAATGATTAACATCCTATTTATCTTTTATACGGCAGTTTTTGCAGACTTTGATGGTTTGGTTTGTTTCTGTTTTGTATGGATAGAGCAATTTTATTCTTGTTCTTTCACAAAGTGGACATGTACCCCGTCCATTTTGCGGCAGGTAGCTGATGGTTTTCCCCCGATTTCTTTTTGCCATTTTCATCCATCCTAATCGATAATAAATTCCTTTCTTTATTAAATGTTGGACTGGCAGAAAGAATGATAGGCATTTAATGGTTTTTTGGATAAAAACAATAAAAGTGCTGGAACTAGACAGTTTTTATTATCAAAAAGTTTCTGCCTACTTGATCCACCGAAATATTTTTCTACTACCTTTACATTTTTCCTTTTCCAAAAATCTGCATAAAGCAACAATATTATACAAAAATCAACACTCTCAAACCAACACCCAATTTACGGAAGGTATTGTGAAATAAAGTCTAGCAATTCCAAACCTCAAAAATAAATAGAATTTCGAATTGTTATAGGTCTTTTAAAATAGGTGATACTCCCTATTTTTTAATCTACTAATATAAAGTTCAACATTATCTTACTAAAATTTTTGTTGGAAGAATTTTAGTAGCTCTCCGATTTTACGTCGAATTATTGTGAATATTCAGTATAAAATAAGTTTGTACAAAATTTGATGAAAATTTGGGGGTGCAGTTTTTTGACAAAAAAGAAAAAGCTGAAATGGAAAAGGAGTTTAATGGTTATGACTGCCATAACCGGACTGGGTTTCTCCACATTTTACCCTGGTCTAAGTATTCCAACTGCAGCGGTTGAACAGCCTGACCAGCCGCTGCCTGCCGAGGAATCTGTCTCAATTGTTCAACTAGAAGTACCGAATGATCAGGCCAAGGACAAGCTTCTTGAGCTCGGCATTGACCTTACCCACAATATCGAACAGCACGACGGTGTCTATGAAGTGGATGCCGTAGTCACACCATCTGAAATTGCGATGTTAAAGACTTTTGGAATCAATGTTAAGGATACGCTAATCACTGAAAATGAATGGAACACACGTGTAGCAGAACGGCAATCTGCAGTTCAACTTCAAGCTAGTTTGGCAGCTTCTGAGGATACACTTAAGGTGCTACGGGCAAATCATTTTACTAATCAATCTGCCACATTCCTGTATCTTGAAGTGAAATCAAGTGCCGGAGCGACAGCAAGCACAGCACTTAAAGCAACTTGGACCGAAGACGGAGTTGAAAAATCAGCCACACTTTCTAGATTCGTTGATTACGGAGAATATATCTATCACTATTTGATGGTGCCAGTAACCGCAATACCTACATCTGTCAAAATTGATAGTAACCTAGGCGGAAACGCAACGAGTTTCGTAACGGAATGGCTGGTGAAAGAGCCGAAACATCCAAAAACAGATTATGTCACGGACTTTGTTGACCACTATATGGCACCAAATGAATTATATGAACGTGCCGAAAAACTAGCAAAAGAATTTCCGAAATTAGTAGAAATCATTGATATGCCGAACAAAACAAACGGATACAGGCGTCTTGCCCAGGCAACGATTGGCAGCACTACGAATGCCTCAGTAGTCGTTTCCTCAAAAGCATGGGGCCATGAGGGCGGAAACGATGTATCGGTAGAATTCGAGAATCCTGTAACCAATAATTCACCACTAAAAGGGACGGTGGATGGTAAAAAGATTATAGTAGATTTAGCTACAAATTCAGCGGGCACGGTCACTAGTACAGCCGCGCAAGTGGTAAGTGCATTAAATTCCAATGCCGGTCAGCATATCACCGCGACTACATATCGCGGTAATGCTGGAACAGGTGTTGTCGCAGCGGCTACTGTAAAATTAACAGATAATCTCAAAGCACCTGCAGATGTTTCTCGTGATCCTTTCACGGTAAAAGCCATCCGGATAGGCAAGCATCGTGACGGTTCCAAACCAGGTGTCCTAGGATACGCACAGGAGCATGCCCGTGAGTGGGTAACACCGCTTGTGACCATTGAAACAGCTGAACGGCTGCTTCGCAACTATTCCAATGATAGCGAAACTAGAAAACTTGTTGACAACCTGGATATTTTCCTTGTTCCGTCGGTAAACCCTGATGGTGCCAATTACAGCTTTAATGATTACAATATTCAGCGTAAAAACATGACCAATCACTGTGGTCCAACTGCCTCTGACCCTGGGAACCGTAATGCCTGGGGAGTTGACCTTAACCGCAACCATTCTGTAGGTTCAGTGTTTGATGGCTATATTGGCGGCGGTACAAGTTGTACGGGTGAAACCTATGCCGGACCTTTTGAAAACTCCGAGCCAGAAGCTAGAAACCTTGTCTGGCTTGCCGACAACAATCCGAACATCAAGTTCGCGATGAATATTCATAGCTATGGCGGCTACTTCATGTGGTCACCTGGTGCTTACGATGCTAAGCGTGTAACATTACCTCGTCCGACAGCAGGTCAGGAAGCCTTCTATTGGGCAGCATCTGACCTCATGTTAAACGACATTCAAGACCATCGCGGAACGGTCATTCTGCCAAGCCGTACCGGTCCGATTCCGGATGTATTGTACTCTGCTGCGGGTAATTCGGCAGACTACCTCTGGTATGAAAAAGGGATTTATGCCTGGAACTTCGAAGTTGGTGCTGATTTATGGAATAAAGATACGAAGAGGTGGCAGGCAGTTGGATTCCAGCCTGCGTTTGCAGAGGGACATGAAGAGGCAATGGAATTTTCCAACGGGTTGATTGGCTTAATTAAAGTAGCCTACAACAGTTCAAAAGACCATCAGCCACCTTCCTCAAAAGCATCACCTGGAAACGGTAAATACACTGGTCCAGTTGAGGTTAAGATTGAAACAAGCGAGCCTGCTACCGTCTTTTATACACTTGATGGCAGCCGCCCAACTTTCCAATCTAAGAAAATCCAATTAAGCGGAACCCGTGAATTTGAAGAAACATTAAAGATTGATAAAACAACAACGATTAATTATTTTGCAGTTGATGCAGCCGGAAACATTGAGAAAAATTATAATCCGCTTGGCAATGGCAAGAACTATAACTCTGTAACAATTACTATTAAGTAAGAACAGGAAAAGGGTTGATCCTCTGGGTTCAACCTTTTTATTTTTCAATAAAATCACAAAAGCCCGGCTCTATATAGAACCAGGCTTTTGGAACATATTTATTTTTCAAAAATTGCATTGGATAGCAGACGGAATAGGTAATCTGTATGGTCACGGAAGCCCGCTTCCAGACCAATTAAAGTTACATCCTTATCCTGCTCTTTAACCATCACAGCTTGGCCTTTAGCGTTTATGTTATTTCTCCAGTGTCCGGCCTGGAAGAAATCATTAGAGTTTGCATATCGAGCAACTACCTTATCATTTCCGGTATTGGTGTACCATGTTGGTCGGTAGACAAATCCGATATCGTCCTGTCCATAGCCGCCTGTTAGACCGGTTCCTTCGTAATCAACCTTGACAATTCCGTTGCTGTCGGAACCGCCAACATTTATCGTGTCATCCGTAAGTCCCAGCGTTTTGGTTGCCTGTGAAGCACTTCCGCCTACGGCGATATATTTACCGCCTTGAGCAACAAAGCTGCTAATATTCGCTTTTAGCTTGGCTACTTGAGCCGAATCTTGGAGACCGAATTCTTTGCTTGATGCACTTGTGATAACCGTAATCAGGCTGGATGAGCCGCTGTAAACAAACACATCAAACCCATTTAAGCCTTTTTCCGCTACTTCAACCGGTGTCAACTCTGTCACTTGGAAGCCCAATCTCTTTAAGGAGAGCTTTGTTCCGCTATGGGATTGAACTTTACTAATGCCGCCATCCTTTAGAATTGCCACTTTTAAGCTGGATAATTGCGCAGCATCTGCTGGAATCTTCGCGGTCGATTCAATTTGCAGGCCTGATTCCTTTACAGCAGCTGAAATTTTATTGGCTGCCGCATCTGTGTAAAAATTGCCTTTCGAATCGCGTTTTATCGAAACTCCTTGTTGCAGTAAAGTATTTACTAGCTTAACAGATTGAACGGAACTGTTTGTAATCAAGAATGGACCCTTACCGGATACAGACCCCTGCTCCGAAATCTTGTTCACCTTGTTTGTCGTTACATCAACAGAACTTTGTGTCGGAATCGCCTCAAATCCCCAAAGCTCAGGCAGGCTCCATGCTGAAATATCATACATCGCGTTAATATCGTTGGTGATATCCTCTCCGTCCCACAGCATAGTGTTTGCTAATCCGGCTTTTGCCTGGTCCATTTTTACGATAAATGTACCTTTCGGATAAGATTTTCCATCCACTACAAATGCTTTCGGAGCTTGGACGACTTCAATATCGTTATTGAGTAAATGATTAACGGCCTTATGTGTGACAGTTGGATCTTTCTCATCCACCGGAAGAATATACGCTTTAGGGAAGAAACCGTCCTTATGGAAAGGATGATCAAAATTAATCCCGCGCTTAAACATTTCAATTTGGTCGGTAATCATCGCCTGCTTGTTCTCTGTCGCATAATTAAGCGCACCAATGATAGCGTTGTACATCCAGCGTACGCCATTCCAATCATTTGTTGGTGTTTCTAATGTATGACCGTAAGCCCCGTGATACATCGCGTACATTGGCGTAAAGATTGGCGGGTAGTCATCCCAGCCATCCTTGTCATTCCGCTGTGGAATATAAACGCCTTGCATATTTTTATATAGGGTGCTATCTGTAAATTTATCTTTTTCTTTCATGATGTTAGCTTCCATCGCCTCAGCCTGCTTGTAAGCCCACTTGTTGTACAGGTCATACTCGTAGTTTGGATTATGCGGCGGCGTACAAGGTTCAATTAAGCCCTGTCGGTTTGGTGCGTAGTTTTTCACATATCCATGCGTATCAAGAAATACCATCGGGTTCCATTCTTTAATGAGATCAACGGTTTCTCTTGTTTCTGGCTGGGATTGGGTGATAAAATCACGGTTCAAGTCAATACCCTCGCCGTTAAAACGGGTAGCATCCACACGTCCGTCAGGATTTTGCACGACATTGAAAATGAGAATGTTATTTTCTAGTATATTTTTCGTTTCTTGGTCATTCTCGGTGGCGAAGCGTTCAATTAGCTGCAGGATAGCATCCGTTCCTGCAAATTCGGTCCCATGGATGGAACCATTGATCATAATTGGCACTTTAAAGTCTGGATTATTAGCAATCCAATCTTGAGCTTTCCCTGGGTTTTTAAACATTTGTTTTCTGAGTGATTGAATTTTCCCAAACTTGCCATGCGAACCAGGATCGGCAATCGTTACGACATAAAGTGGATTTCCATCCGCAGATGTTCCACGAACTTCCACTTTAATGCGATTCGATTGTTTCTCAATTGCTTTCAGCTTTGAACCAATTTGCGAGAATTTCACAAAGTCATAGTTTTCACTATTAAACTTACTTCCATCCTGTTCTTCATATACATTGACGTTTGTCCATTTTGGCCCCTCTGCAAATCCCACGGTCCATGGTACACTTGTTAACAAACCTACGGCCAAGAGGCCTGCTACCGCTTTCTTCTTTTTCATCATTAACCCCCACTAATGTATTTTTATTAATTTTAACGCATTTTTATTAGTCACTTTTATTTTAATAAGAAAACTATTAGAATACCATCCTACCTTTCTCCCAAACATTCACCAAAAGTAAGACATTCTTGGGAAAAAGGTAACGAAAAATCCACACACTACCATTCTATGAACAAAATTCTTTATTATTACATTTAAAATAGGATAAATGGTGTCAGGCACCACAAAAAGACATTTGTCCACCTGTGGCGGACATACATGAATAGTGCCTGATACTATGGTTATTTTGGTGTCAGTTTTTGCAGACTTTGAAGTACTAATCCTTTCAAGGGCTGCACGACTATAATCCACTTTCCATAAGATAGGTATAAGAATTGAGAAATAAACCTTTAAAATGGAAGGGAAAGATGTGGTGCTTCAATATGAAAAAATCTCAGGATTACCACCATTCGTTTCAAAACCTTCAGGAGAATGGAATGTCGTTTGAACAGGTCTTGGAACGGATTGTTACATTCATGAATCTAAATCCAAGCGGGCACTACCGCTTAATGGTTGGCACTGATTCTCAGGTCCATAAATCACAGACCATTTTTATCACTGGAATTGTGATTCAAAATAAGGGCAACGGAGTATGGGCGTGTATAAGAAAGGTGAATGTCCCAAGAAGAATGACCCATTTGCACGAGCGGATCTCCCTTGAACTTTCGTTAACAGAAGAGGTCGTTTCCTTGTTCACGGAGGAAAGAAAAAGTGAACTGATCAATATTGTTCTTCCCTACCTATACCAAGGTGCAACCTTCACAATGGAGGGGCATATCGACATCGGGGCAGGCAAACGTAACAAAACAAGGGAATTTGTAAAAGAAATGGTAACAAGAATAGAATCCATGGGAGTCGAACCAAAAATCAAACCAAACGCCTTCGTCGCCTCAAGCTACGCGAACCGTTACACAAAATAAGGGTGTCAAAATAAGGGTGTCAGGCACCATGTGAAATTTTCACATGGTGCCTGACACCCTTTCCTTCATCTATAATGCGGCTTCTATTTCTTTGGCCATTACTTTCATGGATTTTAAGCCGCCGCCGCTTAGGTACCAAGCGTCAGCGTCTAGGTAGACGACCTTATCATTTTTATAAGCTGCTGTTTTCTTTACTAGTTCATTTTCAATGATTTCTTTTGCGCCAACTTCTCCTCCTACGGCCGTTGCGCGGTCAATGACAAATAATACGTCTGGATTTTTCTCCATAATGTATTCAAACGTTACGCTTTGACCATGGGTAGAAACTTCAATCTTCTTATCGGCAGCGCCGAATCCAAATACATCATGAATGATTCCAAAACGGGAGCTTGGGCCATAGGCACTCACTTTTCCTTCGTTCGCCAACAAAATAAGGCCTTTTTGGTCGAGTCCAGACGCCTTTTTATTTACCTTTTCAACGGTCGCTTTAATGTCTTCTAATTCACCGGTCACCTTGTCTTCTTTTCCAAAAATTTTGCCTACTAAGTTCATGTTTTTCTCAAAGGAGTCCATATAATTTGCATAATCAATGTCCACATATACCGTTGGTGCAATTTCTGCAAATTGATCATATAATTCCGCTTGACGCGTCGAGATAAAAATAACATCTGGTTTCAAAGCATGAACTGCCTCGAAATCCGGTTCTTTTAAACTTCCGACATTCGTATATTTTTTATCGGCATATTTTTTCAGATAAGAAGGAACCGTTGCTTGTGGGACACCTGTGACATCGATACCTAACTCATCTAGGGTATCTAAGATCCCAAAATCGAACACAACCACTTTCTTAGGGTCTTTCCCAACTACTGCCTCACCGTATTTATGCTTAATCGTCAGTTTCTCTGCCGTTTCCTTAGTATCTGTTGAAGCCGTTTTCGACTGGCCTTCCTCTTTTGAAGTACCCCCGCAGGCAGCTAATACGAAAATCATGCTAAAAATCAATCCTAATAAACTCCACTTTCTCATCATCTATCCCTCTTTCTTTTATGAATTAAAATAAACACAGATCCTACAGTTATCCATTTCTCGAATCGGAATATCCATGTCGTAAATCTCGCTTAATGCCTCGGACTGAATAATCTCCTCTGTCGGTCCATCCTTCACGACCTTTCCATCCTTCATCGCGACAATCCGATCCGAATAAACCGAAGCAAAGTTAATATCATGCAAGACGATGACGACGGTTTTTCCTAGTTCATCCACCAACCGGCGTAAGATTTTCATAATTTGAACAGAGTGCTTCATATCCAAATTATTCAGCGGTTCATCCAGCAAAATGTAGTCGGTATCTTGGGCAATCACCATCGCGATAAAGGCACGCTGCCGCTGACCGCCAGATAATTCATCTAAAAAGCTGTCCTCCATTTCAGTTAGGTGCATATATTCGAGCGATTGCTCGACAATCCGTTCATCTTCTTCCGTTAACCGTCCCTTTGAGTAGGGAAAGCGCCCGAAGGAAACAAGCTCACGAATCGTCAGACGGACATTCATGTGATTCGACTGCTTTAAGATTGAAACCCTTTTAGCAAACTCCTGTGACTTCATCCTGCGGACATCAGCGTTATCGACAAGCACTTCGCCCGTATCAGCATCAAGCAGCCGGCTGACCATCGACAACAGTGTGGATTTCCCCGCACCATTTGGTCCAATAAAGGAAGTAATTTTACCAGGTTGAATATCCACCGAAACCTCTTCGACAACCGGCTTTTTCCCATAAAACTTCGACAACGACCTCACTTGAATCATCCAGTCTTCCTCTCCTTTAATAATAAATAGATGAAATAGACACCGCCGATAAAGTTAATGATAACGCTCAAGGTCGTCGAAAACGTAAAGACCCGTTCGACCACCCATTGCCCGCCGACAAGAGCAATTATACTCATGATAACGGAACCGCTAATGAGCACCCTGTGTTTGTGTGTTTTAAAAAATTGGTACGACAGGTTGGCAACAATTAAACCAAAAAAAGTAATCGGTCCAACTAATGCCGTCGAAATCGAAATGAAAATCGCGACAATTACCAGCATTTTTTTCACAATCGAATCATAGGGAACGCCTAGATTAATCGCCATCTCCCTGCCAAGTGATAACACATCAAGATATTTTAAATAACGCCAAGCATAAATAGCCACAAGCCCAATGATAACAAGGGCCAGCCACACTAAATCAGCGTTAATATTATTAAAACTCGCAAACATCCGGTCTTGGACAATCTGAAACTCATTCGGGTCAATCAGCACTTGGAAAAACGTCGAAATACTTGAGAAGAATGTTCCAACGATGATTCCAACCAGCAATAAGAAATAAATCGACTGTCCGCCTTTTTTAAATAAAAACCGATATAACAAAAGGGCAAACAAAACCATTACAACAGCAGAAAGAAGAAAATTCACTTGTTTATTGACAACAATCATGTGACCGGAACCGAGGAAGAAGATAATCAATGTTTGTAATAACAGATAAAGAGAATCCAGGCCCATTATGCTCGGCGTTAATATTCGGTTATGGGTAATTGTCTGAAAAACAACGGTGGCATAAGCGATAGTAAAGCCTGTTATCACCATTGCCATCACTTTTATCGCTCTTCTCGGCAGCGCATAATCAAAACTGCCATTTAAATCATGAAATAAGTACAGCGCACAGCACCCTGCCGCGATTAAGACAAGACTGGCTATTTTCATCGAATTACGCATAGGCTTTCCTCCTAAAAAGAAGGATTAAGAAGATCCCGCTGCCAATAACTCCAACCATGAGACTGATTGAAATCTCATACGGGTAGATGATGACACGCCCCAAAATATCACAAACCAGCAAAAAGATGGCTCCTGCCAAGGCAGTATGAGGTAATGTTTTTTGTAAATGATCCCCTTTGAAGATCGAGATGATATTCGGAATGATTAAACCAAGGAATGGGATAACTCCGACGGTTAAGACAACTGTTGCCGTAATCAGGGCGACCAATCCCAGCCCGATATTCACAACCCTGCGGTAGCCAAGACCCAAATTTTTCGAAAAGTCTTCGCCCATGCCCGCTACGGTAAAGCGGTTGGCATATAAATAGGCTATTATTAAGATTGGAATACTTATGTATAGCAGCTCATAACGACCTTTCATAATCATCGAAAAATCCCCCTGCAGCCATGCCGACATATTTTGAATGACATCAGCACGATAGGCGAAAAAGGTTGTCACAGAGGACAAAATATTTCCAAACATCAGCCCGACCAGCGGAATAAAAATCGCATCTTTAAACTTAATCCGGTCGAGAATCTGCATGAATAAAAAGGTTCCGCCAAGCGCAAAAAGAAAAGCAACCGCCATTTTCTCAAGCATCGATGCGTTTGCAAACAATAACATTGCAACCAGGATTCCAAGCCGTGTGGCATCCAAGGTTCCGGCCGTTGTCGGTGAAACAAATTTGTTCCGGCTGAGCTGCTGCATAATCAAACCAGCAATACTCATCCCCGCACCGGCCAGTAAAATCGCAACAAGTCGCGGCATGCGGCTGATTAGGAATATCTGCGTTTCTTCTGATTGAAAGTCTAATAGGTCCAATGGTGATAGACTGCTAACACCAACAAACAAAGAAACCCCTGATAAAATAAGTAACACAACTAGTAGATATCGTTTCTTCATGACTGTCTCCAATATTTCCATTTTTCCAGCATTATAGATGAAATTGAAAATCATTATCATTTGCTTATTAACTTGATTATACCATTGGAAAGGTTTACGTCAACAGTTAATTGAGAATTTCTATCAATTGGAAGCAGGAGGCATAAAAAGCGGGGGCACCAATAAAAATGTTACACCTTATAACCGCTAAAATTGATGAGGAACTTTTCTTTTTTCCACACTCAAGATAGTGGTTGCCTACCTTCCAACTTTCCCCTTATACTTAAGTGGAGAAATTTGGTTATAAGGAGAAACCCTATGTTTTCAAACCTTCAATTTTTAGAAACGGCACAGCAGGCAGAATATTTGACGCGGGAACTAATCAAGCTGAAAAGCTATAACGGGACGAATGGGGAAAATCTGAAGGCACAGTATTTATTGGATGTGATTCACTCGTTTCCTTATTTCCAACAACATCGCGAGCATGCTTGGACAAAACCGATTGAACACTACGAGCTCGAGCGCAAAAATGTCTTTGCCTTTGTCAAAGCTGCAAACGGAACCAAAAAAACGATCATTTTTCATGCTCATATCGATACAGTGGGAACTGAAGATTTTGGCTCTTTGCAGGCTATCTCCCATGATACCGATGCACTCCAAGCCTATTTTGCAGGCTATAGCGCCGATCAGGATGTTAAGCAAGATGCACTGTCAGGTGAGTGGCTGTTTGGCCGAGGCTCGCTTGATATGCAAAGCGGCATTGCTGTTCATCTCGTCAACCTCCTTTATTTTTCAAGATATCCCGAAGAATTAAACGGGAATTTGCTGGTGATGTTTAATCCTGACGAAGAAAGCCAGCACGTGGGGATGCGTAGTGCACTAACCGAGTTAAAGAGATTAAGAGAAGAACACTCCTTGGAATTTACGGCTGCGATTAATGACGATTTCATTACGCCCTTATATGAAGGGGACGAAAATAAATACATTTATACAGGTGTGGCCGGAAAGCTGCTCCCGTGTTTTTATATTTTCGGCAGGGAGGCACATGTCGGTGAGAGTGTTTCCACCATCGATCCAACTATTATAGCCTCTGCCCTCAATCTGAAAATTGCCCAAAACCTTCAGCTTGTCGAAAAAATTGAAGGCGAACTGGTCCTGCCTCCTAGTTGTTTATTTCTAAGGGATGATAAAAAAAGCTATGATGTGCAAACAGCCATAAGCAGTAGGCTCTATTTTAATTACTTTGTTTACGAAAAAACTCCCAAACAGGTTATCAACGAGCTGCTCGGCATCACCAAGCAAATCTGTACTGAACAGACAGAAAGACAGAAAAATACCTATCAGCAATTCTGCCATGTAAACGCTATCCCAGCTAAACAGCTTGATTGGACAATCGAGGTTACTAGTTTAGAGGATTATATTCATTATCTGGACAACTTGAACTTACATCCTAATGAGGCTATTCAGGAAACTTACAAAAAATATAACCGTGCAGACCTTGATGATCGGATGCTGGCTTTTCAGATTGTTGAGGTCTTGCAAAACTTAGATCCGGAGAAAAAACCGCGCGTGATTGTATTTTATGCCCCGCCTTTCCTGCCTTCAAACTATATTGAGGAGGACAACCCGATATATTCGAAGGTTAAGGCAGAATTGGAAAAAGAAGCATTACTAGTAAACGAACGATTTCAATTAAAGAAATACTTCCCTTATTTATCGGATGGAAGTTTCATGACCTTTAATGGGCCAGAAGCGGAAATGATTTCTTTGAAAAATAACTTTCCTGCTATGAATCAGTTATTTCCGTTACCGCTCGAGGCAATGAAGGAACTGAGCATTCCTTCTATTAATATCGGTGTATATGGAAAAAACGGGCACAATTGGACCGAGCGCGTCTACAAGCCTTATAGCTTTGGAGTCCTGCCAAGACTCATTCGAAACGTAACAAAAAATTTACTAGCTGATTGAATGAGCTAGTTAGCAAAGGACTCTTCCCTTAAGGGGAGGAGTCCTTTTTCAATATGAAAAAAATTATTATTTTTCCAGCACATATTGGACTTCCTGCACCTCATAAATTGGGCAATAGGAGGTGAAAGGAGTGAAAAAAGCGTTAGCAGCCATTGTTTTTCCGATGATTTTTTTATTGGCAGGATGCCTGGGCGGCGACCCTGTGAAAGACGACTTACTTAACTATGTGAACAAAGAAATGAAACAGGCTGTTAAATTGGAAGCGGCTGCTATCTCTGCCTATGAGGGGGTTGCAGGGGCCAATTATCAGGATGATCAAACGATGTACGATGCATTAACGAAAGTGGTAATTCCGAATTACAATGAATTTATTAAAGAGCTTGACTCGGTTTCAATCGAAACAGATGAGGTAAAGGAAATCCACGAGATTTTTATTACGGGGGCAGACATCCAGTTTAAAGCCTTTGGAAAAGTTAAGCAAGCACTAGAAGATCAGGATGCTGCTCTAATTGAAGAGGCCAACGATATGTTTGCTGACGCCCGAAAACAAATTCGTGATTACAAAAGTAAGCTGGATAAACTTGCAAAGAAACATGAGGTAAAAATTGAAAAATAGACTCCCAATCCGATCAATTTTTTTTAAAAAAGTGAACATGGTGATTTCAAAAAACAATCCATCCTTTGTCAGCAAAATGAGGGTGGATTATTTTTTTCCTTATTCTAAGCTGGCTGCTGCATTATCACAATTTGGTTTCCGTCATTTTACATGGTCCACGGGGAAAAAATTCATTTCCTCACTTAGCCCCCAATTACCTTAGTGCGCCGCCAAAGAGCGATGATACCCAATAATATAAAACAACTAATGTAAACAGTGTTGCTGGTGGAATAACCACAAACGTGATTTTCATATATTCCCACCATGTTATCATGATTTTCCCTTTCCTTACGATGTGCATCCACATCAGCGTGGCAAGTGTTCCCATTGGAAGCAGCAACGAGCCCATGTCACTGCCGATAACGTTGGCAAGATACGATACCTTCAAGGTAAGCAGGTCAAGGTTCATATTCATTAACGTGAGCGTGCCAACCATGAGTGCCGGGTGATTGTTAAATATATTGGAAAGAATTGAAAGTAATACCCCCATCAACACACTTGCGTGAAGCAGGCTTCCGGACACCATCGGCCGCATAAATCCAATCAGCCAATCCGTCAGACCGATATTATTCAGACCATAAATAATGACATACATACTGAATGCGAAAACGAGAATATACCACGGCGTTTTTTTCAACATATCAACAGGAGGTAGTTTTAAGTAAGCCCACCTCCAGCCTAACAGGATAAGCGAGCCAATCACCGCCATAACTGAAACAGGGATAGCGAAATAGGATGCGATAAACAGGCTGACACGCACTGCAAATACGAATAGAAGGACATTTCGCATGAACTTGGATCGTTCTTTTTCGGAAGAATATGTGGTCCGGGCTTTAGTGGATGATAGGATGAGTGGGACAGTCCGGTTACCTTAGTAGGAATCTTTTTCGGCAGTACTTTTCTAATGCGAAGGAACAGCAGGAAAACTAATAATAGAAGCCCAAGTGTTGCCGGAACAAACATCATCGCTGTATGCAAATAAAGGCTCATATCAACAATCTTCAAAGCAATCAGATTAACGATATTGCTAACTCCGATAGGGGCACTCGAAGCTGTCGCAATTAAACCCCCGGATAATAAATACGGTATCTTTTGATGATTTTTCAACCCCATATTGTTTAGCAGCATAACCAGAATCGGCGTAGTGATTAATATACTGCCATCATTATTGTAAAAAAGCGTCATTAGGAAACATAACAGATTAACATACCAGAATAGGCGGATACCGGATCCGTTTGCTTTGGCCGCGAGCTTCTCTGCCACCCAATTAAAGAAGCCGAAGCTTTCTAAGACGATTGCCATGACAATCGTTGCAATAATGGTAATCGCAGCACCGCTGATTGTTTCCGTAATAATACCTAAGTCTGTCAGCGAGACACTGCCGCTGATGAGGACAAGGATCGCACCGATTGTTGCTGGAATAGCTTCAATTATTCCTCGGGGCCTCCAGAGGATAAAGATGAGGGTGGCCACAAAAGAGAATATGGTCATCCACACCATTGGTTCAAAATGCATAATAATCTCCTTTCAAAACTAGTAATACATAATTGTCATCATAAGACAGTACTGCCTTCTCGCAGAGTTAATCCGCTAATGCCACTCCCTTCCATTTATCTCTCTTGGTACTGTGTACTCTATTTATATGTGTCCCATCTGAGACAGGCTCTGGGTTTGTACCCTTTTCCCGATAAATCCACATGAATCTAGATATAAAAGCGCAAGCGCCCTAAAAAAAGGGTGTCAGGCACCATGTGAAAAAATTCACATGGTGCCTGACACCCTTTTGGGACAACGGCTTATTTATTTGTTTACTTCCTTAGTGGCGGTATTTCAAAATAGGTTACGATTCTCCACATCCATTCCAAGGGACCGAAGCGAAAGAAGCGCAGCCAAACTTGGCTAAAAATTAGCTGGACCCCCAAAAGGGACAAACATAAATATAGTGATTGGACATAGGTAATATTGTTGAATAAATGCAGTACTTTCCCCGTGAATAAAATGATGGCAGTTTGTGAAACATAGTTAGTTAGTGCCATTCGTCCATAGCTTTTTAACGGTGATAATAATTTCTGGACAAGCGGGAATTGTAAAAGCCAAATCATGAGCCCCGCATAAAAAGCCGAGACGATCGGACCGACGGTCATTCCAATCTTTAAAAAGCGCTGGGTCTCCTGGAAATTCGCATCTGATACATTGCCGAAAACAGACGGCGCATAATGATATTGATAGATTAGACCGATGATGCTTAAAACCAACATGATACTCGTAAAAATGACGATCTGATTACGGTTTTTAGCCAGTTGCTCAAACACATGAAATTGTCCCGCGGCAATTCCCAATAGCATAAGCGGAAGAACCATGAAGAGTTTGAAAGAAAAAATGCCCATAACAATTAACATCGCAGTGCCACAGACTAGATTGACACTCTTTTTAACTTTGTAAAATGGGATAATTAAGAGGCCGCAAACAGCATAAACAGTTAGCGCTTCCCCCGGAAGGAATTGGACATGGACATAACCGATGATAAATAAGGCGATAATCCTTCTTAGGAATAAAACATACCCATTCCTTCCTTTCGCATCGGCTCGAGTGATAAACACATGAAACCCAACCCCAAACAAAAAGGTAAAAATCGTATAAAAGCGCCCTTCGACAAACAAATAAAGAAACCTCAAGTAAGACGCATTTACCGTATGTGGCGCAGGCAGCGGCACAGACAACATTGGGATAATATTCACAAAAATGATGCCCATCAACGCAAAACCCCGCAAATAATCCAGCGTATCAATCCGTTTATCGAAATCCATGGCCTCCTCCTTATTGTGGTGCCAATACCCTTTAAATGAATACAAACATATGTAGAAGAAACGCACCGAGAAATGTTAACGCTGTGAAATGGTGGAATTTCCGGCGAAAGCCTGAGGCTTTTTTATGCCGTAAGTATCCAGCAATCAAGGTTAATCCTAATAACAGCACAGCCAGATAGCCGCTCAACAATTTCAAATGGTTGTAGCCAACCAGCGGGCCAAATACATAGAAATTAATCAATGCATGTCCAGCAATGATTGTTGCACCTAGAACAGCAATCTTAATATGCCATTTCATTAGGTGGCGTGAAAATTTTGCGAGCCGGATTTTTACCTTCCGGATTGATGTCTTTCGAATCACCAAAAAGATAAAATACATATTGATATTGATGAAAAAGAGAATGAGCGCTGCCTGTGCGAGCACCTGCCCTGTCACAACTAATGAACTATCATGCGGGCGAAAAAGCCATATATACACAATCGAAATCACAACGAGTAAAATGTTAGCTAAAGTCCATATACGGTGATACATAAAAACCCATCCATCCCTTCCCCCTAATATTCCAGCCGATAGATCAAAAATCGCTCATTCGGGTTATGTTCGTACAAAAATGGCAGGATGACTTCCCTTTTTAATTCAAAAGAAGTATCGTTCTCGAGAAAATAAATATAATCCTCAGATGGGTAATACAAGACCAACTCAATCTCACGCTCTGATGTTTCCACTGACAGCAGGATGTTGTTTACGATTCTTCTAAACACTTGAATCGTAAACGGATTGAAGAAATAAAAGCGATTATATCCTGCCTCAATCTCAAATTCTTCCGCCAAGCAGCAATAAAACTGAATGGATTTTCGGCTGCTTTTCGTTCTCCTCACATAACTCCCGCGATTTTCGATGGCAGCCTGATAAAGGGTCTCATTCATTTCCACCCCGGTCACAGAAGCATGAAAGAAATAATGGATATAAAAGTTTAACCGCCCTTTCCCGCACCCAAAATCAACCACCCGATCAGTGCTTTTCACATGATAATGACGAAATAATTCCTCGAGCGCGCTATATGGCGTCGGTTCATAAGGATGATAATGCAAGGACTGGCTGGAAGGACCCCCATGCAGATCCCCGCTCGTTTTGATGTTCAATAATTTATCATAATAATGTTCTTTCATCGCCTACACCTATCAAAATATATTTAGTACTTTGGCATGCCATTTTTAGATTAAACCATTTTTTGAAAAAAAGACATGAAAACAAAGCAAGCAGTCGATTTTCCCTGATAATCAGACAATAAAGAAGGAAAAAGTGGTATAATGTCGAAAGTCTATAAATATAGAGGAATGACTGTGTACAGGTAGAATCATTCCCAACCAAATGCTTAATCATTAATCCTCTGTTTGACGGAAAAAAACAAGGAGCTGTTTTCGTGTGAAAATAAAAAAAATTCTCAATAACAATGCCGTTGTGGTTTCCGATAATAATCAAGAAAAGATTGCCATTGGCGCAGGAATTGCCTATCAAAAGAGGAAAAATGACATTATTAACCCGAGTAAGATTGAGAAACTATTTGTCATGAAAGAAAATGAGAAATTTCAGAAGCTGCTTCTCCAAATACCCGAAGAACATTTTGCCCTCTCAGAAGAAATTATCACTCACGCGGAAGAATCCCTTGGAGCCAAATTAAACGACCATATTCACATCGCCCTTACCGATCACTTATCATTTGCGATTGAACGAGTAAGGGATGGAATTAAGCTGAAAAATAAGCTTTTACACGAAATAAAAATCCTCTATAAAAGAGAATTTGATATCGGCATGTGGGCAATCCAGCATATCGAAAATAAGACAAACATTAAAATGCCGGTTGATGAAGCAGCCTTTATTGCACTTCATCTGCACACCGCTAAACTAAAGGGCGGTGATTTGAAGCAAACACTAAGGCAAACTGCAATCATCGGGAGCATGGTTCAGACCATTAAGGATTCCTTAAACATTGAAATTGACGATGATGACCTTTCCTACCAGCGCTTAATCACTCATCTTCGTTTTGCCATTTCTCGAATCAGCAGTCCTGAGCCGCAAACAATCGATGATGAAATGCTGAAAATGATCACCAATAAATTCCCTGCCGCCTACAACTGTGCAAGGAAAGTCGCTAACGTTCTATTGAAAAATCACGGCATTCTCCTGCCAGAGCATGAACTTGGTTACTTAACCCTTCATATCGAAAGATTAAGAAAACGATAAAAACGCTTGGACCCCATTCGTGTCCAAGCGTTTTTAACAATCACTTTTTATCTTTTCTTGCGGATTTTCATAATTTCATCAGCAACAAATTGTACATTTGTTCCGACAATAACTTGAATGCTTTCCGGCCCAACGATATTAATCCCTGGTACACCTGTCGCCTTAATTTTCTTTTGGTCGACGGCTTTCATGTCTTTTACTTCCATTCTTAGACGTGTGACACAATTGTCAACTGCAGTCACGTTCGCATCGCCGCCTAAGCCTTCATAAATTTGCGCTGCCATTACTGCAAATTTACTATCTCCTTTAGCAAGAGACATTTCATCAGCATCTTCATCATCTTCCTCACGGCCTGGAGTCATTAGGTTGAATTTTGTAATGATGAAGCGGAATAAGAAATAGTAAATGACCGCAAACACTAAACCTTGAACAAGTAACCAATATGGTTGATTCGCAATTGGAATTTTCAAACTTAACACAAAGTCGACAAGTCCGGCACTAAAACCAAAGCCTGCTGTCCAATGGAACATTGCAGCAATTGCTAAAGAAAGACCTGTTAACACAGCATGAACAAGATATAGCATTGGAGCAACAAACATAAACGCAAATTCAATTGGTTCTGTTACCCCAGTAAAGAAGGAAGCGAAACCGGCAGCGAGCATTAACGAAGCCACTTGTTTTTTCTTCTTCGTTTTTGCTGTATGAACCATCGCTAACGCGGCTGCAGGCAAGCCAAACATCATAACAGGGAAGAATCCAGCTTGATACATCCCCGTAACACCTTTTTCCCCTTTACTTGCCCAGAAGTTTTTAATATCATCAATTCCGGCTACATCAAACCAGAACACGGAGTTCAAGGCATGGTGCAGTCCGGTTGGAATTAATAATCGGTTGAAGAAGCCATAAAGGCCGGCACCAAAAGCACCTAACTTACTAATTCCTGTACCGAAAGAAACTAATCCTGTAAAAATGGCAGGCCATACAAAGAACAATACGACAGAAGCAACAATCATTGAAACCGCTGTCATAATTGGCACCAACCGTTTGCCACTAAAGAAGGCCAAGAAATCTGGTAACTTAACCTGACTAAATCGGTTGTACATAATCGATGCAACGATACCTGAGAGAATACCAACAAAGGCATTTCCAATTTTTCCAAAAGCGGGATCAACTTTTGCTACATCAATTCCTTGTAGCATCGCTACTGAATCTTTTGAAAGCAAAGTTGTTACAACTAAGAAGGCAACTAATCCACTAAGTGCTGCCGAGCCATCTCTTTCTTTCGCCATCCCGAGTGCTATACCGACAGCAAAGAGAATGGGGATATTGTCAATGATGGAACCTCCGGCTTTAATTAAGAACGATGCTACCGGACTGTCAGCTCCCCAGCCTGAAGGATCGATCCAGTAACCAATACCCATCAAAATGGCGGCAGCCGGTAATACGGCTACAGGCAGCATTAATGAGCGGCCAAGTCGTTGAAAATACTTCTTCATCTTATTACCTCCAATTAATTTTGATCAAACTACTAAACATCCGAAAATACGACCAATGAAAATAAATGATTTCAGCAAAAATGTGACGTATAGCAGCCTTGTGTTTATCTTACTTTTTTTATTAATCACCTCCTTAAGGCATATTTTTTTTAAAAGTGAAGTGCTGCCAGTCGAAAGCAGCCCTTCACTTTTTAGCACATTATTTAGCTGAAGCAGTGAATAAAACTGTCTTGCCGGCAGTACCTTCCTTTTCCTCGGTGAAAACATATTGTTTTTTGCCGTCTTCACTGTTGGTAATCACAATCGGTGTGATTGTGCTTTTGGCGTTTGTACTAATATATTCTAAGTCAACCTCTATAAGTAGCTGCCCTGCTGAAACTTTGTCCCCGTCTTTAACAGCAACATTGAAGCCCTTTCCGTCCAAAGCAACGGTTTCCAAACCGACATGAATCAGAATTTCTGTACCATCGTCGGCACGGAGCCCAACTGCATGCTTAGTAGCTGCCACAAGAATAACGGTGCCATTTACTGGAGAAACTATATTCCCGGCTGACGGAATCACAGCCAGACCGTCTCCCATCATCTTTTGACTGAAAACAGGATCTGGAACCTCCTCAAGCGGAACGATCTTGCCGCTGACTGGTGTATAAAAATCCACTGGTTCTTTTTTGAAAAAATTAAAACGCATATCCATTACTCCTTTGTTTTTTTGTATATGGTTCCCAAAAGATGCTAACAACAACAAAAAAGGCATGGGGGTACAAATAAACGGATTTAGAATCCATTCATTTTACCACCATGCCTGATCGTATCAGTAACATGTGATCAATATTAAACTGCACAACTTAATCATACCACTAATTCCTAATAAAACAATATGTAAGCGGTAACATTTTTTTAGTTATACACCAACAGACGAAAAAAAGAGCGCCGGTTCACCCGCACTCATCAAAAATCCTCCAGAATTGGCCCTGTTTCAGACAAACAGCAGTCCATCTAAATCTAAAATTTCAATTCGTTTGCGCGGCTTCTGCTTAATTAAGCCTTGATCTTCAAGATCAGCCAGCTTGCGGCTAATTGTTTCCGGCGTCGTTCCCAAATAGGAGGCTAAATCTTTTTTACTCATTGGCAAGACAAACTCTTTTGCATCATTTTCACTATCTAAACACTCAGCTAAGAAAAGGGCAATCCGTGTTTCAACTTTCTCAGTTGCAAACCGGGCTGTCTGCTTTTCTGACTGTTCTAGCCTATTGGAGAATTCGGTTAGTATTTTTAAAGAAATTGACGGGAATCTCATTAGAAATTGCTGCAGGTCTGAGCGATTAATCAAACAAACCTTAGTTTCTTCCATTGCTTCCGCATAAGACTCGTGAACAGCTTCTTTAAATAAAGCAAGCTCTCCTGTGAAATCCCCCGGTGTCAAGATCCTCACCAGCTGTTCTTTTCCTGACTCCGACAGGCGGTAAATTCTGATCTTCCCTTTGTTTACAATATAAAGCGAATCGGACTGGCCGCCTGCATGGTAAATGATTTCCCCTTTTTTGTACGAAACTGATTGTGCCGTTACCATGATTTCCTCCATTTGTTCCGCTTCCAAATGATTAAAGATTGGAACAAGCGAAACACACGCTTTCTGAGAGCCTATTGCATGACCATGGGCGTGGCAATGGGTATTCGTCTTTTTTTCCTCCAAATTTTTCACCCCTATCCTAAATTCATTAACAGATTACTGAAGGTGATTCTATCCTAAGATTACCACAAGTTAAACTGAAACTCCTTCAAAAGCAGCTTGTGATTTTTCTTCGACTTTTCTCCCTTTACGATTAAATCTGATTAACCTCATGGCATTTAAAATAACCAGTAGCACACTTGCTTCGTGGATAAACATCCCGGATGCCAAGTGAACCGAGCCAAAGAGAACCCCGAACAAGAGCACAAACACGATTGCAACCGCGAAATAAGTGTTTTGCTTCATATTGCGGATGGTTGCTTTTGAGAGGGAGTACGCATGTGAGAATTGCACGAGCTTATCGGCCATCAAGACCACGTCGGCCGTTTCCATTGAAACATCGGTGCCGCCTTCGCCCATCGCTAAGCCAATATCGGCGGTCGCAATCGCAGGGGCATCGTTAATGCCATCCCCGGCCATCGCAACGACATGTCCGTATGCCTTTAATTTTTTCACGTAGTTTACTTTATCTTCCGGCAGTAATTCTGCATGACATTCATCAATGCCAAGTTTAGAAGCAACTAATTCCGCTGTGTGTTTATTATCACCTGTCAGCATCACAATCTTTTTGATACCATTTTTTCTCATTTCGGCCAACGCTCTTGGGGCATCTTCGCGGATTTGGTCAGCAATAGAGAAAATTCCGGCCACCACGCCATCGACTGCGGCAAAAATGGCGGTGTTTCCTAGTTTTTCACGATTGATTGCATACAACAGTGCTTTTTCCGTAATGTGGATGTTTTCTATATTCATTAATTTACGGTTTCCTACCGTTACCGTACGTCCCGCCACCTTCGCGCGGATTCCCATGCCTTTGATAATCTCAGCATCTTTAAGTTCACCGTCGAGGTTTACTCTTCTTGCCTTTGCTTCCTTCACAATTGTCTGCCCTAAATGATGTTCCGAAATGGTTTCCGCCTGTGCCGCCAAGGTTAATAATTCCTTGGAATCAAGATGATGGAACGTCTTAATGTCGGTCACTTCCGGTTTCCCTTTCGTCAACGTCCCAGTTTTATCGAATACAAGTGTGTCCACTTTCGCGAACCGATCCATGACATCAGAGCCTTTAACCAGGACACCATTTTTCGCGCCATTGCCAATCCCGGCGACACTTGACACCGGCGCACCAATAACCAAGGCTCCGGGGCAGGCAACAACTAAGAAGGTAATCGCTAAGTGAAGTTCCCTTGTCACCGCAAAGACGATGATGGCTAATAGTACGACTGCCGGCGTATAAAAATTTGAAAACTTATCTAAAAATTTTTCCGTCTTTGATTTTGACTCCTGTGCTTCTTCCACCAATTCGATGATTTTAGCAAACGTCGTATCATCGCCGACCTTTTCCGCAACAATCTCGATATAGCCATTGTCGACAATCGTGCCGCCAAAGACTTTATCGTCTAAGGCTTTCATTGCCGGCACCGATTCACCTGTTACGGCTGCTTCATTCAATGCTGCTTGACCCTGAACAACCCTTCCATCCACAGGAATTTTTCCTCCTGAGCGAATGATGGCACGGTCCCCTTCCACGACCTCTTCAATGGAAATGGTCATTTCGATTTCATCACGAATCACAACCGCTTCCTGCGGCGCCATATCGACTAGCTCTTTTAAAGACGAACGTGTTTTTTCTAATGTACGTGCTTCCAAGTACGCTCCAAACAAGAATAAGAAGGTAACAACCGCCGATTCCAAGTACTCGCCAATAAAGAGAGCGCCGACAACTGCAATCGTTACTAATAATTCAATACTAAAGGCTTTCATCCGCAGTGCCTGACACCCTTTTACAGAAATTGGAACACCCGCGATGATTGTTGCGATAATTAGTGCGGGAGTCCTTAGTGCGCTGACACCTAGCAGACTTGCGGCAAAGGCAATGCCGATTAAAATTCCGGACGTAGCAGTTATATGGTTTTTATGTTGATGTAAAATGTTAATCACTTGATTCTCCCCCTTTTTCAATTCCCTTACCTATATGGTAAAGCAGTTACCATTTAAAAAAATTGACGGTTATCAAGAACAATAGAAAAAGACTGATAACCATGACCATTGCCAGTTCGGAGCAATGCTGATTATCAGTCTTTAAGGGTGCCGCCAAAATGATTAAGAAACTTTCGCTGATAATACCGGGTATCCCAAGTTTTTAATTACATCTCCTACCTGAGCTGCTTGAATTTGTGCTCCATCAAATTCTGTTTTCACCTTGCTAGAATTAAATAATACTCTGGCTGAATCGACACCCGCTGTTTTATTAAGTGCGGTTTCAATTTTTTTAATACATGACGGACAAGTTAATGGTTCTAATTGAAAAACAGCTTTAGCCATTTTCCTAACCCCCTTCGTTTTTATACTCTCATCATAGTCCACTTAGGCATTTTAAAAATTGACCGCCATCAAATTTGAACTTTTTTTAAAAAACAAAAGCCAGTCGATTGACTGGGACTTATGTTTTCATTATTCATATTTTGTTGGGTCCGTAAAGGTGACGTATAACAGGTAGATGACCAGGCAGATTGCTGTCGTTAAAAATCCCCAGCCGAGCGTTAATTGGTCGATAATGAGGTAGTTGTTACATAATTGCACGGGTGCCTTAATATATAACAATCCCATCCCAAAATACTTAATGGTAAATATAACGATAATCGCATTTTTTCCTATCGTACTAAGTTTTTTCCAGCTATCACGAAGCGGTATCCCTGCTAAAATGGACAAACTGAAAAATTTAAATACCTCCATACTAGGGAAGGTTAATGCTTCATCCATTGCTCTTGGTATCGTCCAGAAAACTACGATGATGAGAAATAAAATAATTCCCGGGATGCCATTTCCATTCCATTTTTCAAAAAAGGCTGGAAAGCGCAGTTGAAAAAGACGTGCCATTAAGAACCCAGCAATAACCAGCATCGGCATTTGCATATGCATGTGGACAATCATAATCGATTCCAATAAATGGGCAACCGGAGGGAGTGCTAAGAAAATAAGCAGCAGTAAACCATAAAAGAATTGGTTCATCGCTTACTCCCCCTATCCTTGTTAAGAATGTTGACAAGTTTCTTACCTGCTTCATCAATCTTTTTATAGTCCATGACATCGATGAGCGTGCCTTGTTTATCCACTAAATAAAAGGCAGAGTTATGGGCAAAGTTCCCATTTTCATCAGGAATTACCGTGACTCCAAATGCCTTTAACAATGAATCTAATTCCGCTTGGTTCGAAATCCTTGCCATCCGCCAGGTTTCGCCATCACTTTTGAAATAGCCGCGATATTTTTCCAATGTAGCCGGATCGTCTCTTTTTGCATCAAAGCTGATGCTTAAAAAAACAATATCTTTGCCGATATATTTGTTTGGCAGCAAATCATACACTTTGGACATGTTCATTTCTAATTTAGGGCAAACCGTTGTACAGGATGTATAAAGGAAGGTAATGAATACGTATTTATCCTTAAACTCAGAAATTGAGTATGTTCGTCCTTTGCTATCCTCAAACGTGACATCGGGGAATTTAGGCTTATTGTCGATTAGTTGATTAACCCTCGCTGTTTCCGCTGTAAAAGCAGTGAATCCAGCTGTCCCAAGATAGAACAATATACATCCAAAGATGATAACAAGAAAACTTGCGAATGCCGTATGCCGGTTCTTGATCACGGAGATCACTTCCCAAATCTATTTTTACTTTAAGTAGAAAGAGATAGCTCTAAGCCTCGAGCTATCTCTTTTTTTGAAAAATCACCAAGTCTTAAACGGCGGTGATCCTGGAGGTGCGTTAACGATAAATTCTGTTAGCGGGATCACATAAGCCATACCGACAAAAATCAGCATTATTACAATCCATAGACCCCAGCGCTCTGTCCAATATGGAGTTTTCGAAGCGCCCTCTTCCTCTTCAGCAATCGGGAATTCTGTCTCTCCTTTTGGTGCAAAGAACATCATATTGATAACAGCATACACTTGAAGCAGAACACCAATAATTAACAGTGTGCCGCCGACAGCTAACATGAGCAAATATGGATCCCAGCCTAACGCTGTGGCATTGTCACCATAGGTTGTATAAGAGGTTCTTCTTGGTGAACCAAGCAATCCGACCGTATGCATGGATCCTGACATAATAATCATACCGACTGTCCAAATGATGGTTTGGATAACACCCAATTTATTGATTGCTGGTGTTAAGACACGTTTTGATACATAAGGAACTAACCAATAACTAATACCAAAGAATGTCATGACCACTGACATACCTAATGTTAAGTGGAAATGTCCAACAACCCACATCGTGTTATGAACAACCTGGTTTAATTGGTTCGTACTTTGAACGATTCCGCCTGCCCCTGCTGGAATGAAGGCCAACATGGCAATAAAAGGTGCAAGGAAACGAACATCGCCCCATGGCATTTTTTTATACCAGCCGACTAATCCTTTTCCGCCATTCTTTCTTGCTGTCCGTTCAAATACCGCAAACATCGCCCATGCTGTCATTAATGATGGGAAACCAATCGCTAAACTCATAAACACGTGCATAAATTTAACGGATGCAGAAATACCTGGGTCAATGATTTGATGGTGGAATCCACCGGTAATGTTCATAATAACTAAGGCAATAATAACAATACGAGTTAATAGATCGCTCCAGCGTTTTCCGCCGATAATCTTTGGAACAATAACATACCATGCTGAAACGGCTGTCAGATACCAAATGTTAACTAATGTATGACCAAAGGCCCAAAACAATGTCCGGGCAACCATAACGTTGATGGTTTTCACCCAGCCGAAAGACCAAGGAATAATCATTACGATTACTTCGATTGCTACAGGCAGAGAACCGAAGAATAATAGGATAAAAACACCAGTTGCAAAGAATGATAGGATTGGAACATGTTTTCCTTTATTATTTTTTCGCCAATTTGCCACTTGGATAAACGCTCCAAATGCACACATCCAAACGCCTACGACAATTAATGCCAGACCAATATAGAACCATGGTGAAGCGGCCATTGGCGGATAAAAGGTATACATAACCGATGCGTTACCCCTTAAGATAGGAATTACTGCAAACACAAATCCGACAATCTTCAATCCAAAACCAATCCAGGCCATCTTTCTTACTATTGGAAGCAGCCCTCCTAAAGTATGGGAAAGCGCGGCATAGAAATAGCCTATCGTAAAGAAAGCTGTTAACACAAGAACCAGTAGTAAACCATGTGCGGTCAGGACTTGATAATAATTAAGCCATGATGGTAATTCCAGCAGGCCAGCCCGGTTTAATCCTTGCAGTAAGCCTAACAACCCACCAACAAGTAAGGCCATAAAGGCCACAAATAAATAGGTTTTCGTAATTCTGGCATCCTCCGTGCTGATACCCATCGCTTTATTTGCTTTTTCTTTTAAAGTTTTTGGTATTGCCATTTTATCTTCCCCCCTTTATTTAACCGTAATAGTTGTACTCATCATTTGGTGGCCGGCACCACAATATTCATTACATAGAACTAAATAAGTTCCTGGTTTATCGAATTTCTGAGTAATTTTTTGAATATGCCCTGGCGGAACCATGGCATTAATGTTTGTTCCGGCAACTTCAAATCCGTGGACAACATCTTTAGAAGTCAGTGTAAAATGGACCGTTGATCCGGCTGGAACTTCAATATTGCCTGGATTAAAACTAAACACTTGTAAGGTCATGACCACTTCATATTCCTTGTCACCAATTTTTGTAATACCAGGTTTATCAAATGGTGCGATTTGATCTACCTTTTGCGGGTCAATGATATCTTTATTACTTGGTGGTGCCATTCCTTGAGCAAATGCTTGATAACCAGTGATAAACATAAAGATCATAATCATACCGAAACTTAACGTCAGCCATATTTTTTCTTCGCGATGCATCTTCTTTCCCCCCTTATACTCTAGCCATGTAAAGCCCGTATAGTACGAAATACGTTACAAGAATAACTGCGCCAACCACTGTTACGGAAAAAATCGTCCCTTTATAAGATTCTTTTTCAGGCTTTTTCCTGTTGACTTTTGAACCTCCCATCGAAATCCCTCCTAGTTCTGTTGTTACTTATATGATAGTTGGGAACGGTTTTCAGTGAAGTGAACTGCATCACTGCTAATTGATTTTTTATGAAACGAAATTATTATAGGACGCAAATAAATAGGATCTAGAATGCTGGGAGTTCTATTAAGGAAAACAGCAATAGCACTGTTGTTAAGTGGTTTATTCACTATATTGAAAAATGGAAAGGAATGAAAAGGGGATTTACTTCGCAAGGTAATTGTGACAAATTATTGAAAAACAAACTAAATGGACAGCGCTAATAACTTTTAAAGGGTTCCACACTTATCGGTTAGGGAATCAGGTTAAGCGCCCGATCTGATAAATAGAGGTAAAATTCCGCTTAATAAGTAATTTTTATTAAAAAAAGCCTAAATAGACGGAGGGATTCCGCCTATGGAGTAATTATTATTAAAAAAGGCTTAAATAGACGGAGAGATTCCGCCTATTGAATCGAAAAATTCGAAAATGGGGGATTTTTCTTGGCATAGTCGGAAAATCTCCCCTTATTTACCCCGAAACGAGCTCCAATCTACATTTAACCGGAAAATCTCCCCTTATTTTACTTTTGCTGGTTACTCGATTAAGGATCAGACATCTTATTTAAAAGGGAGTGAGTTTTATCTCAAAAATCCAGATGGTGAACCGTATTACAAGTAAGTGGGGTTTTAGATAAATAAGGTTTTTGTATTCCTAACTAAAGAAACTCGCCAATTATGGCGAGTTTTACATTTTTATTTACCAATAAGACTGTCATTTCGGCACTTATTTTAAGAAAAGCACCACAAAACGGAGCCCTTTAATTAACTTATGCGCTGCCTTTTTTGTAAGAATAGTTGAAGGGCCTGCTTCTCTCTAACTCAGGATGTGCATCCCTTATAACTGAAGGACGTGCAAGGATAAGAATAACAACAAGAAATGCCCCTGCTGATATAAGTAAAATCCATTGCGGCGCGAAAATATCGTACAAAAAGCCGTAAAGTACCATACCAAGCGGCATCAGGGCCATTGACATCGTTTCAAGAATCGAAAAAACACGGCCTTTGTAATCATCATCGATTTGCTTTTGCATCATCACTTGGATTGGTGTATTAACAATAATTACCAGAGCACCAAGACTAAACATCATAAATACGTAAAAACTAAAAACTAACCCATACGTCATTTTGATCATCAGTGGAACCGCAATCGACCCCATAACGAACCCCATCCCAATAATGGCCCGTTTTGAAACAAGAAACGGAAATTTCACTTCTTTTCTTACAGAGAAATAGATTGAAAAGAGTAGCATTCCCACCGCAAATGCCCCTTGGGTAAAGCCAAAATGCTGGGAAACCATTTTTAATTTTTCAATCAGAATAAAGGAATAGCCAACCTCAAATGCGCCAAAGAGGAAATTAATTAACAGGGAAATCCAGATGATGGCCATTAGCAGCGGCTGCAATTTCAAATAACTAATTCCTGCCCTTATACTTTGCCACATGGATTCTTTCGGTTGACCTGACACAATCTCTTTTCGGTTCGCAAACAGTTTAAAATTCATCGTTGATTCAAGAATGACAGCTGCGATGGATGCCGACATATACATAATGAGAAATACCGGCATCGAAACGGCCCCATATAACAGTCCCCCTACTGCCGGACTGGCAATTGCGGCAAAGGAGATAGACATTTGGTTTAATGACATTGCACGCTGGACTCGTTCTTTATCCACTAGCCCTGTGATCGAGGATGTAAACGTCACCCCGGAAAACATCGACGTAAGGGACAATATACAGGAAGTGGTATAAATCGCCGCGAGTGACAATCCTGATGTGAAACTTACGACCAGTAATCCCCCTATCGCCATCGTTGTAGCAATTTGTGCTAAAACGACAATCATTTTTCTTGAATACTTATCGGCCATATAACCGGCGAATGGTGCCGCAAGTGTTCGAGGCAAAATATTGCAAATTAAGTTCGCGGCAAAACTGGTCGCCGACCCGGTTGCCTGTAAAATATAAAAACTAATGGCAAAAGCATAGACTTGTGCCCCAAAGGAAGAAATCAGTTTGCTTATCGTGAATGTCCAAAGATGATACGTTGCTTTGCGAAGCTTTTGTTGATCATCCAAAAAAATCCCACCCTAAATGTTTAATTTGGTTAAACAAATCATAACACGCAGCCTCTTTCTTTTCAAGTAAAAGTTTAATATAATTAAACAAGTTAATAAATTTAGGGATGTGCTTTTTAAATGTTAGGCGAACGAATACGTGAAATAAGAAAAAAGAAAAAGATGACACTCGAAGAACTGGCGGGTAAAGAACTAACAAAAGGAATGCTCAGCCTAATTGAAAATAATAAGGCCAATCCTTCTATGGAAAGCTTGACATACATTGCTAAGCGGCTCGATGTCGAGGTAAGTGATCTTTTGGAAGAGATTAGTACAGATGAATTGAGGGGGACTCTCGATAAAGCTGAGGAACTATTTAATGTTGATGCTGAAAAAATGACTGATAAATATAAGCAGCTTATTCTTCTTATCGAACCCTTCGTCCCAAATCTTACTCAAGGGTACGAATCGGCACGACTATTGGACATTTATAGCCGCAGTCTTTTTCGTGAAAAAAAGGCAGGTTGGGAAGCTCTTTCTAATAAGGCCGCAAATATGTACGATCGGATGAATCTGACAGCCAAACGGGCAAGTATCGGTATCTTTTGGGCGATGGTGAAATTTATCGAGCATGACTACCCACAGTCACTTCAAATCCTTTTAAATGAACGGAAAAAAATCGAATCGAACCATGCTTACATTGATCCGATGACGCGAGTGGATTTTTACTATCATGAGGCGATTTTGCATTTTGCAGTTGGTGATTCGGAGGCAGCTGCACGCGTAATGGAAAACGGGATTCATTTTTCAAAAAAACACCGGATCTTTTACCGGATTGATGATTTATATCGACTCGCCTCCGCACATGCAGAAATGACGCACAATAAAGAATTGGTAGCACATTATATCAAGAAGTTAAAACAATTTGGCGAATTTGCCGACGATCAACAGTCCCTATTGGTTTATGAGCTCTTTCAGGTTATGTCGCTCATTTCAGAAAACCATGATTATCAGACAGCAATAGAAATCTGTGAGGAGAACATAGCAAATCCAGAAACGAGTGAGATTTACAAGACTTTTTTTATCCTTGAAAAAGGAAAGGCTTTATATTTTCTTGGCAGCTTTCAGGAAGCGATAGAATGCATGGAAAATGTTTCAATTCCACCCGGTATTCATCATCCTTTTGATTTATCATTGTTATATGTAAAGGACTCGTATAAAGCACTATGCCATTTTGAGCTGGGAAACTTGAACAAGGCCCTTCAATTGGCCACAAATGCGGTGGAAAATTTCACTTCGCTTCCTCATACACCATACAAAGACTTTGCTGCTGCGACGCACAATAAAATAAAAGCAAAGCAGTAGCAGGTGCCTGACACTTGTAATGAGCCGCCTTGATTAATATTTGGGCGGCTCCTTTTTTATGAAAACATATTATCCATCTTTACAAATTGTTGGAAATAACATAATATATAACATATGTTATATATCAATTGTTATATATATTAAGTAAGGAGATTCCCATGGCACCAAAAAAGAAATTTTCAAAAGATGACATCATTGAAGCAGCATTTGAAATAGCACGAGAAGAAGGCATTGATAATATTACGGTAAGAAAGGTTGCTGATAAAATCGGGAGTTCCATCGCACCCATTTATGTAAACTTTACCGATGTTGATGAGCTAAAGAACGCAGTATTAAAAAAAATCCATGATATTTCACAACAGATGTTAATGACGAAATACAGCGAAAATCCATTTCTCAATATCGGAATCGCCAGTCTGAAATTTGCAAGAGAGTATAAAGTGCTTTTTAAAGACTTGGTGATGAATAGCAATACACACTTAAAAAATATACAGCCACCAGACAGCAGCCTGCTGGAACAAATGAAACAAGGATCCCGGCTGGAAGGTTTCACAGATGAGGAGCTTGCTGACATTTTGTTCAAAATGAAGGTGTTTCAAATGGGGCTTTCCGTGATGGACGTCTATGGATTCCTTCCAGAGGAATTTTCGGAAGAGAAGTTGATCGAGGTATTGGAAGGCGCCGGCAAGGACGTCATAGCAGCAGCCCGTTTACGCCAGGCTGGAAGGTTGGATTAACAAACTATATTGGGGGGTCTAAGAATTGAAAAAAGAACAAGTGGAGACATCGATTAAAGAGCTTTTTCGAAAAACCGTACAGAAGGATGCGAAAATACACAATGCCTATTTGTTAGTCGATTCTGCTAAACTCGGAGTTCATTTGAATTTGGCAGAGGGAGCAACGGGCAGTGCTGCATGCGCACAGCAACCTTATTATATTGCCAGTGTGAGTAAGTTGATTACATCCGTACTTACTAGTATTTTAGTAGAAAAGGAGATGATTTCGTACGAAGATCCCATCTCTCGGTATTTAGAACCCGATCTGTTGCACAACTTGCATCTGTACAAGGGAAAGGATTATACGAGCGATATTAAAATAAAGCATTTATTGAATCACACGTCCGGTTTACATGACTTTTTAGAGGATTCGCCGAAGCAAGCAAAATCATTTGTCGACCACATTATTGATGAACCCGATCGTCTCTGGACGGCAAAAGAAGCAATTGTCTGGGCTAAAGAGCATTTAGAGCCTCACTTTCCTCCAGGTCAAGGATTTCATTATTCAGACACAGGCTATCATCTGCTCGGGTTAATCATTGAAAAAATCACAGAAAAACCTTACGGTGAAGTGCTTCGGGCTTATATTTTTGAACCTCTTCAGATGAAACACTCCTATTTAGCTCCTTCTGAACCAATGGAAAAAAGTGAATACCCTTTAGCCGATTTATTTATCAGCAACATCAATATCACCCCATACAACAGTCTAAGTTTTATGCACGCCGGGGGCGGAATCATTTCGACGAACGGAGATTTACTCAAATTTATGAAGGCGTTGGTCCAACATGAAATTATCAGTGAAAAGTCGCTTTCACAAATGAAGCGGGATTGGGGCAAGTTTTTTATCGGGATTGATTATGGGTACGGCGTTATGAATTTCAAAACGATTCCGGTCTTGATGCCGCAAAAATATAATGTGTGGGGGAATGCCGGCTCGACCGGAACATTTATGTTTTACCATCCAGCCACTGACGCATTCTTAATCGGCGGGTTAAATCATTTTCGCTACCATCGAAAAGGAATCAGATTAATGCTCAAATCAATTGATAAACTATTAAAATGTGATGTTTCTTAGGTTGTACTACTGCTATTCTAAAAAAACACTCTCACACAAGCAACATAGGGCTGACCGCTTTTTTTGAGCAGTCTGCCTTTTTAATTGATTGTTGATAGATTAACACCCAACATTCGTTTATAATGGTAGAGTTTTAGGAAACAGTACTTTACTAGGTTTCCTTTACACTTACATAATCGATTTGACGCCATTTTAGAAATAACCGGGCAGTTCTTTTATGTGTTCGCCATGGCCAAGAACGCCATCATTGCCGCACCGCTCATTGCATCCTACAGCATTTTTTTCGGTCATCCTGTCGCGCATTTTCCTAAAAGAAAAACTGAGTAAACAACACTTTGCTGTCATTGTAGTTGTGATGCTAGGTATCGCCCTGCTTGGTATGGCGGATGAACTATGAGAAAACTTGAATCATCATTACATTACACAACTAATTCACAACATTAAAGTGTCCACGGGTGGTGCCTGACACCCTTATTTGATACCCCTATTGCAACACCCTTATTGACACTCTTATTTAGTTCATCACCCATTTGTCCTTCAGGAACAGGATTCTTCCGATGATAAAGAGTATGATCATGGAAATTAGGTTACTTGCGATGGTGATTAGGATGTGTTCGTAGTCGATGATGCCAAAGACTAGTTCTTTCAGCAGGCTGAAAAGGTTCAAGATCGGAACAGCAAAGTGCTGAAAGGACAATTCATTAATCCCAATACTTGAGAGAATCATCGTTGGAAACATCGCCAGCATCATAACCGGCGTGCTATAGCTTTGTGATTCCTTTACGGTCTTACCGATAATGCTGGTAAGCATCAGAAGTGAAGCAGTAAACATGGCATAGATGATCGAGACCAACACAGAAAGCACAACGATAACAATGGCATTGTCTCCAAAAGAAACGGCCTTTTTTAGATTTTCAGTCAGTAAGTTAATCTCTAAAGCTACAACAAGTAAGGTGATCATCCCGGTAACCGAGCCAATCGTGGCGATTGTCAGCCATTTAGAGAATAGCAAGGTTGATCGCTTTACCGGTGTAATTAATAAGGCTTCCATTGTCTTCTTCTCTTTTTCACCTGCAAATAAATCAGAGGCAGCAGGACTGGAACCCACACCAATGGCGATGGCGAGAATCAACGGAATGAGCATCGCAAGCAAGTTGGCATTCGGATTTTGATCAGAAATTTCCTTTTGTTCAATTGTGAAGGGCTCAACGAGGTTCCGATTGGTTCCTTTTGCCTCCAGCCGTTCGGAAATAATCGACTTCTCGTATACACCGAGCGCATTTTGGACAATATTCTTCAAATTTGATGATTTTTGGCCGAAGGAATCGCCGATAATCGTGGCCGTTGCCTTTTCCCCATTTTCAATATCGCTGGTAAAATTAGGACCAAGTATAAGTGCAGCCTGGACTTTCCCCTCTTGGAGCGTTTCCTCAGGATTAGCAGTTTTAACAAGTTCAATATTCTTAAAGCCGGAAAAAATATCCTCTACCTCACGATCAAACTCTTCATTTACGGCTAGCTTATAGCTTTCCTCTTCGCCATCAGAGACCAATTTTTCATAAAAAAAGGTTAATCCAGTCATCATGATCACCGGCAATAGCACGGTTAATAGCAACGTCCGGCGGTCGCGGAAGCAGTCTTTGATTTCTTTTAAATAGATTTTAAGAAGCATAATGTTCGTTCCCCCTTACAAGCTTGCTCATGAATATATAATTTAGGTCGCGGCTTCCTTCGGATTGGTATAGCGACTCAAGGTTACCGTGATAGACAAGTTCCCCTTTATGCATCATTGCGACAGAATCGCACAAGAGCGTTACTTCCTCCATAATATGGCTAGAAAAAATAATTGTCTTGCCCTCCCGCTTCAGCTGATGCACAAGCTGGCGGAACACATTTGAGGAGGTGATATCTAATCCGGTTGTCGGTTCATCAAAAAGAATAATCTCGGGATTATGAATTAGTGTTCTCGCGATTGCCACCTTTTGACGCATACCTTTTGAGAAGCCGCCAACTTTTCTGTTCAAATAATCGCGCATACCGAACATCCTTGACAAGTCATCAATCCGCACCTTGGTTTCATGCTTACTTAATCCGTATAGCGCAGCAAAGTATTCTAGATTTTCGCGGGCAGTTAAGCGATCATATAAACCCGTTTCGCCGCCAAACAACACGCCGATTCTTTTTTTGACTTCGTTTGCATTTTTGATGGTATCATAGCCAGCAACCGTTATAGCCCCCTCCGTCGGCGTAAGCAGTGTGGCCATCGTTCTTAGCAGCGTCGTTTTTCCGGCACCGTTCTCTCCGAGCAGACCGACCACTTGCCCTTCCATTACGGAAAAAGAGACATGCTTCAGTGCCGTGATGAATTTCTTTTTATCTTGAAATTTTTTCGTTACCTCATGGATTTCAATCATTTTTTCCACCTCATCTATTTTGTTTCTTGATGTCATCATACAAATAAACCGAGGAGAAATCTGCACTTATGTCGCGAAGCATCCATTTCATGTCGTGAATATGCCAAATTCCACCTTAAAGATGGTAAAATAATATGTGAAACTCTAGAAAGTTAAAGGTGTGGAGAATATGATGAAGGTTGGTCTGGTCGATGATCGCGACTTTGATTTAGATAAATTAAATGGGATAGTCGCTGGAATTCCCGATGTAGAAATTGTTTTCTCAACTACATCAGCTGAGGAGGCATATGAGCAAATCAAAAAAGAAGCGATTGATCTATTAATCGCCGATATTGAAATGCCGAGTTTATCGGGATATGAGCTGGCCGATATTATTCATTCGCATGCCCTCAGTATTTCGGTTATCTTTGTTACGGCCAACAGCGGCTATGCCGTCCATGCCTTTGAATTGAATGTCCATGACTACATCATGAAGCCCTATTCGAAGGACCGTTTAATTAAATCGATTGAGCGTTTAAAGGAGAAGACAATTTCGGCTGAGATTGCCGGCAGGCTATATATTAAACAAAAAAACGACATTCATATCATTCAGAAGAAGGATATTATTTTTATTGAAAGATCCGGGCGTTCCTCCACGATATACACAAAGTCCGAAGCGATAAAAACCTATCAGACTCTTAACGAATTAGAGGGTGAACTTAGGGAACGTGATTTTATCCGCTCCCACCGCTCCTTCATCATCAATATCCATTATGTAAAAAACTTTTCTCTTTATGCGAAAAACTCCTTTGTTGTATCGTTCGAAGGAATCGAAGAACAAGCGATGATTACAAAGGAAAAGGTAGACTTTCTACAGGAAAATTATTTTTAAAGGCGGGAAGAACTTGAAGCCGGTGATTATGTATTGGGTGGCAGCAGCGGTACTGGGAATCATCCATCTCCAGGCACTGCTAACAAATATACCCTGGAAAGTTCCCATCTATGTCACTTGTATGCTAGTAATAGGAACGGCCTATTTCTTTAATAAAAAAAGCATTATTTGCATTTCCGTTTTAGGCGGCAAATGGAATGTCCTGCTATTTGGTCTACAGTTGTTACTGTTACTGTTCTATTTCTCTATCAAGCCATCATGGATTTATTTAGTCCCATTGATCGTCTTTATTGGAATTGAATCGATCAGACTGGGATGTGCGCGGAAGCTGGCCGCTTTAAACCAAGAGAATCAACAGTTCAAAGAACAGACAGCCCATTTTAGTGAAACTTTTCGGATTGTCCGCAGTGAACGGCATGATTTTCTCAAGCATGCGTCCGCGATTCACTTCATGCTTGAGAATGGAAAAAATAATGAGGCAAAAGCCTATCTAGATGAATTGGTAGATGGATATGAGGAAACGAATTTATCCATCAAAGGTGAGCGCGGGACAGTCGCCGGTATATTAAACCAAATGTACCGGCAGGCCAAAGCCGCTGGGATTACTATGGTCTACGATTTCGACCTGCCGCTGTCAACGTTACCACTCGCTGATAAACACATGGTAACACTGCTGGGAAATCTGTTAGCCAATAGCATTGAGGCCTGTGAAGACTGGCAAACTGAGCATAAGCAGGAGGCCCTTATCACGTTGCAATTTTATAAAAGGAGCGGCTTGTTTTTGCTAATTTGTAAAAATAATAGTCTGCCCATTCCCACTCCCATCTTAGATGCATTGTTCCAAACCTACGGAAAAACAACAAAAAGGAACGGTCATGAGGGGCTTGGGACAAAAATGATTCACGATATCGTAAGTGAACACCACGGCTTTTTAGATTTTGTCTATAAAGAACAAGAATTCACTGTAAAAATCAAATTCCCGGCGATCCAATAGGCACGATAAAAGCCCATCCCTTAAGATGGACTTTGTCGTGTTTATTTACTTACAACTGTGAATCTTGTTTCCGCAACAGCGTCATACCCGCTGCCATAGAAATAAACGAATTTGTACGCTCCGCCTTCTTTGTATCTTGCTGGATAGAGATTATTTTTTGGATCATAGGTAAATTTATATGTTCCGTCGGTGACTTTCGTATACATCCACCAGATGGAAGCAGTAGTATTCCCGGGATTTTCACTCACTTCATAGAGTCCAACCCAGTCGCCATTCGGAACTCTAACATTTTCAACGACCACATCTACTTTATCATTGATTCCATTCAACGAATCTTTTGATAGGGTTATTGCCGGCCCTTGTGATGTTTTCCCCATCACCTTCAAAAAGTTTTGACTTTCATTGCCGAACGCATCAATCGCATGGACCTTCATCTCATAAAACGTATTCGATTTCAATCCATTGATTGGCAAGGTAAGCGGATTTGGGATTGGATCCTTGTAAAACTCGGAAAAGGCGAGCAATTCTTTCTCTACTTTCCCTGTTTCAACATCAATCGCACTTATTTTGTAATCATGGACAAGCAGGTCATCTTTCGCTTGCGTGAACATAACCGCAAGACCGGAAGCTGCCGTTTTGTCATGAACAATCGATATCAGCGCTTCATTCGTAAAGAATGGTGCTTTTTTGTCGCGGTCTTCGGTGTATTTAAATTTATTCTTCTTAGCAGGGTAGTTAAGTTCAAACGGCTCGCCTGTCCAATCGTTGTTATGAATATCCCGGCGTTTAATTATTACTTTGTTATTATGTACCTCAACAATCAAAGCTTGGTTTAGAACATCTGCTCCCTCTGGCACCTCCCCTTGAATCCTGCCACTGTCAAGCCACAAATAGGCCCCTGTCGAAGTTCCAATCGAAGTAAAATCTTTTTGATGAATGATTCTCGGATCATCTAACGGATAATGGGTATGGCCGGAAAAAGAAATGACTTGCGGATAGGCCTTTAATGTATCGTAAAAGAGGTCTCTATTTTTTGAAAAGCCCCATTCACTTCCATAAATTGTCCCTTTAATCGGTTGATGGTGGAAAACAAAAATCGGCTTATGCGGGTCATCAGCGTTTGCCTCCTTGAGCCGTTCAGCTAACCATCCAATTTGACTAACTGAAAAGGTTCCTTCCGTTAATCCATCTTCCGTACCAAGGACAATAAAATGATAGCCTTTTATTACCCGATGATAGTAGATTGATTCCATCCCTGATTTATCGAGGTATAGCTTTTGGGCATTTGCAACCGATAATCCATTCCAGTAATCATGATTTCCGATGGCAAACATCGAAACGGCTTGTGTTTGTTTTCTGGCATTATAAGCGGTAAAAAACTTATCGTATTCTACGGTATAACCGTTATCCGTCAGATCTCCAACCACGACAAAGGCATCCTGCTCCGGAACCGCTTGATTCAATTGTTCCAGCGTGCTAACAAACTTATCCAAGTTAAAATTATTACTCGATTGTATATGGACATCACTAATCACTGGGAAAACTAAATCAGGTTTGCTGCCATTTGAATTCATAACAGATGTACTGGATACGGCACTAACCGGCAGTCCGCCCGTTAGTGAACTTACTAGGGATGCTCCGACGGCAACCCCCACCATTTTCGTTGTCTTCTGTAAAAAGACACGTCGATCCATCCCCTCTTTAAATGGGTCCTTTGTTTCCTGTAAACCTGTCTCTTTCATGCTTTTTTTGTCTGTCATTAATCTTACTCCTTCCTTTAAAAACTGAAGGGATGGCCATTCACCTGGTATTTCATACCTTTAATTCTTTATAATAAATAGCATCTTTATTCCTTCAGCAAATCAGTTTAAAGAGTAATTCGACATTTTATGATAAATTCCTTCAAAATATGAATATATTTTTGTTTTTAGTATTCATATTTTGAACCTATTTTCCAAATCAAAAAAAAGAACCCTATTTCTTAAGAAATCAGGCACTCATTGCAGGGGCTCTAAATGTTTTCTTTATAATTTGGACTACTATGCAGCAATTAGGCAGGTAATTCCTCATCCTCCCACTTCTCCACTCTTTCCTGAAAAAGCGGAACCTTCATTAATATGTACCTTTTGGCTTGAACCATAGTTTTATTAATGAATTATCCTTAAACAAAAGAAGGCTTAGTCATTTGACTAAGCCTTCTTTTGTTTGTGTTTTATTGTTTAAAGGCGTTACGACCGCCGACAATTGGCAATGTTATTTCACTGCGAGTTGGTGTAACCGATATTTTTGTACCAGCATTTGGACGTATTGTATAGTCATAATCACTGGCTATGAGAACAATACCAATTCGGTGTCCCGCCTTAAATACATAGTCCTTAGGCTGCATTTCCCATTCGAAGGTGTAGTCTCTGCCCGGCACAAGTGATTCTGAACGATCTGCTGAATGAAGATTTTGCGGATCGACCCAGCCCCGGGATACAATGACAGGATTTGAACTACTGTAGTCAACAAGCAAAGCTGTTAAGTTTGCAACAGGACGGTCAATGCTTGCTCGTATACTTAATTTAGGCGTCCCACTCAACCGAGCCTCACCTGTTAATTCGGACGTTACATAAGCTAATCGGTTTGAAGAATTTAACTCTGGATTTGCTATAAGTGTATTTGCCTTTTTCATAGGATCATCAATGATTGTTTGCGTATTATGCGGTTGGTTAGGAACAGGATTTAGATGTAATGAACCTAAATCATTACCCATGCCCGTTAAATGAAGCGTTGTAGCTACTGTTCCTGGTGCCGGCCAGCTTGCTTCCTTGCTCCAAGTCTTATCCTCACGCTGGATGTCAACGGCTGGCTCCTTCATTATCCCATTTTCAATTCCATAGAGATAATAGTCAAACCATCTATTTTGTAATTGTGGCCAGTTATTTCCTGATGGGCTTGAATGGGCACCCTGATGGAGCCACAATCTGCGAGGGACATTGTTTTTTCCTAATGCTTCCCACCACTGTGCGAATTGTTTTGTCTTGACGTTCCAATCATTAAGGCCATGAACGACGAGAACACTGGCTTTCACCTTTTTGGCGTCCTTGACATAGTCGCGGTGAGCCCAGAAATCACTATAATCACCAGTATCTCTGTCTTGAGCAGCTTTTAGCTCAGCAATAACATCTTTACATACCTGAGGATTGCTACGAGTCAACACGGCTTCAGCCATATTATCAGTATCTTCACCTTGGTAACCGCCCGGGGCAATGACTGCACCGTTTGCACGATAATAATCGTACCAGCTGCTGATTGCGGCAACTGGAATAATTGTTTTCAGTCCATCCACACCGGTTGCCGCTACCGCATTTGGCAATGTTCCGTTGTAGGATGTACCTGTCATCCCCACATTCCCAGTTGACCAATCAGCGGAAACTACTTTTCCATCCTCGGAATATGCTTTAGCCCTGCCGTTCAACCAATCAATAACTGCTTTTGTACCAAGAATTTCTCTTTCATCGCCAGTTGTTGGACACCCATCCGATTTGCCTGTCCCAATACTCTCCGCAAGAATTACTCCATAACCACGGGGAACATAGTAGTTACCTAAGGAACCTAGATTGGCTGCTTGTCCTTCTGCTAACGCAAATGGCTTGCCGCCACGTCCGTTCCCGTTACCAGGGTGCTTAACTGGAATTAAGTCCACATCAACATTAAAAACAGGAACATCGAGAATTCCTGATCGGTAGGGACTCATTTCATAGATGACGGGTACTTTAATCCCAGGCTCTGTTTTAGGACGGTATACCTTAATGGAGACCCGGTCACGCTTACCGTCTCTGTCGCTGTCAACCTCTGTTTCAACAAACAAGTTTTCAATGATTGCGTCATCGGTAGAGTAGATTGGTTTTGTCATCCCATTATCAAGTTCAATTTTTGTTGCCTCTGACGCTGTTTCCGGGATCAATCCATTAAGAGGAATCCCTTTCCACTCCTGGACCTTTTCTTTACCGTTTGACTTGGATGCAGTTGCAGTTGCGTGATTTTGTTTACTCTCTGCATTTACTGTCCAAGTATCTACCCCTGCTACTAATGAAAGCGAAAGAACAGAGCACAAACTGATGGACAAGATTTTTTTCCTCACTACTTTTCCCCCTTTATGCATGATTTGAGGCAGTTAACTTCATCCTCTATTATATAACTGAATCTTTAAAAAGTTTGAAAAACTATGTTAAATAAGGAAAATCAGGGGAAAAGTGCTATTTTTCGAAAAAGCTTTATAACGAAATAGTCCCACTTTTCCTTTTGTTGAAATGCAGTGCTTAAGCCATTTGGGCTATTTCAGTTAAACCTTCTAGTAATGCACCTTATGAATCTACTTTAACTAAAAGAAACCTTTAACCTATAAATTAGATAGAATTGGTTTCAGCATTGGGTTATAATGATAAAGTTTTGGAATCTAGCGTTTCTCTTGGCCTCATTACCATTACATAAACTATAAACAAGGAGATATTACGATGTGGTTTGTTTTTTCACTTTTAACAACCCTTGCTTGGGGCGGGGCTGACCTATTTTATAAAAAAGGAACCGATAGTAATGATAAATTCAGCCATCTTAAAATTGTCATCATGGTCGGCTTGGTTATGGGTCTGCACGCAACGGCATATTTGTTCATTAAAGGGCTGGCATTTAACCCTATCGATCTACTAAAATACTTGCCTGTATCGGCCTTTTACATTTTATCGATGACGGTCGGTTATATTGGGTTACGTTATATTGAGCTTTCGATTGCCTCACCCGTGCAAAACTCTTCTGGAGCCATAACGGCTATCTTATTATTTATCTTTTTCCCGCATGAGCTTGGCATTGTACATATCGCAGGTGTGGCCATTATTACTGCAGGCGTGCTTGGGCTGGCCATTTTAGAGAAGAAAGCCGAATCAGCAGCTCTCAAACTCAAAAACGTCCAGATTGATAAAAAATATCAAATTGGCTTCCTGGCGATTACCTTTCCAATAATCTACTGTATACTCGATGGACTTGGAACCTTTGCGGATGGAATTTACCTGGATGAGTTGAAACTCATCAGTGAGGATGCTGCACTAATTGCTTACGAATTTACCTTTTTCATCTGTGCCGTGCTTTCATTCATTTTCCTTAAAGTCAAAAAAGAGAAATTTCAGATTTTCAAAGAACGCGACAAAGGATATGCCGCTATTTTGGAAACAACCGGCCAGTTCTTCTATGTCTTTGCTATGGCAAAGAACGCCATCATCGCAGCACCGTTGATCGCATCCTATAGCATCTTTTCGATTATCTTATCGAGAATCTTCCTAAAAGAAAAACTAAGCAAACAGCATTATGCAGTTATCGTGATTGTGATGCTCGGTATCGCTTTGCTTGGTTTTGCAGACGAACTATAGACCAAAGTGTCCACCCCAGGAGGACAAATGTCCACGAGTGGTGCCTGACACCCTTTAGATGGTAAAATATGAATTATAGAGTTCTGGTCAATAATTCGTATTGATTAGCTAAGGGAGGTTTCTTGTGCTTAATTTATTCGTAAAGACTGCAATTCAACAGACATGGTTACAAAAATTGCGTCAGAAAGAAGATATATTTAAAAGTAAATCGGCGGAAATTGATGAAATGGCTGCTTTTCCAGAAGAAAGTATTCAGGATTTAGTAGAGATGGGCTATACAAGTATTACCCTTCCAGCCGCTTATGGCGGAGAAGGATTAAACGTCTATGATATGGTCCTCTTTCAAGAAACACTGGCCAGTTTTGATGGAACTACCGCCCTTTCGATTGGCTGGAATCTTGGGGTTGTTGGGGAGATTTTTGAAAGAAAACTTTGGGAACCTGAGAAATTGAATTTCTTTGCAAAAGAGATTCTTAATGGGGCTCTAGTAAACCGCGCGGTAAGTGAAGCGCAAACAGGAAGTCCAACTAGAGGCGGACGCCCTGGAACAACGGCTGTCAAAAAGAATGGAGCATGGGTAATAACAGGGCGGAAAACTTTTACAACCATGTCGCCGGTCTTAACATATTTTCTAACCTCAGCTTGGATTGAAGAAAAGCAAAAGGTGGGCTTCTTTCTCCTCCATAAGGATTTAGAAGGACTAACGATTGATGAGACATGGGATGTCATTGCCATGCGGGGAACAGGGAGCCATGATCTTGTCCTCCACAATGTCACGGTTGATGAGACACAACTTGTTGAACTTCCGGAAATGCCGCGTGGAGGCAAACTGAATGGCTGGATCCTACATATTCCTGCTTGTTATCTTGGTATTGCCCAAGCGGCACGCGATTATGCTGTTCATTTTGCCAATCACCATGCGCCAAATAGTCTAAATGGACCAATTAGCCAATTACCTAATGTCCAACAGCTGCTAGGGGAAATTGATCTAGAATTAATTAGAGCGAGACATCTTATCTATAGTGTTGCAGCAGCTTATGATGACGAAGGGCGCCGAGATTACCTTGAAAATGAACTGGGGGTTGTCAAGCACACGGTTACGAATTCGGCGATAACGATAGTTGATAAAGCGATGAGGATTGTCGGGGCAAAAAGTCTTCAACGCACAAATCCCCTGCAGCGGTACTACCGCGACGTTAGGGCGGGGCTGCACAATCCGCCTATGGATGATATGACCATAAAAAAATTAGCATTGTCTGCAATTAAACAATAAAGCGATCAGATCCCCGGCACGGAAATGCTTTAGTGCGCCGGGAGTCTGACCCTTTTAATTTCTATTTAAGCATCGTTGCTTTAAGGAATTCTATTGTACGTTCTTCCTTCGGATGATCAAAGAATTCTGATGGTCTATCTTTTTCAACTATTTTTCCATCATCCATGTAAACAATCCAATCAGCAACCTCACGGGCGAAGCCCATTTCATGGGTTACAACCACCATAGTCATTCCTTCATCAGCCAACTCCTTCATGGTCGCTAACACCTCTCCAACCAGCTCAGGATCAAGGGCTGATGTTGGCTCATCAAAAAGCAAAATATCCGGCTTCATAGCCAGTGATCTTGCAATCGCTACACGCTGCTTTTGCCCGCCGGACAATTTGCTCGGATAAACATCCGCCTTATCCTCGAGGCCCACCTTTTGGAGCAGCTCCAGAGCTTCTTCAGTCGCCTGAGTCTTAGAAAATTTCTTCACTACGGTCGGTGCTTCAATTATATTTTCAAGAACTGTTTTGTGTGGAAAGAGGTTAAAATGTTGAAAGACCATACCCACCGTTTGACGGACATGGTTAAGGTTATGGGTATCTGGTGATACCTTTTCCCCACGGATAAAAATCCCCCCATTGTCCTTTTTCTCCAGAAAGTTAAGACATCTTAGTAATGTACTTTTTCCAGAACCGGAGGCACCAACAAGACACACAACCTCACTTTCATAGACAGACATATCAATATCCTTTAACACGTGCAATTTCCCAAAAGATTTATTTAAGTTTTCTGTTCGAATCATTTCTCGTCCATTCACTTCTTAATCCTCCTATCGATCACTGACTGCTAATTTCTTTTCAAACATGCTCACTGCCATTGTTAACAATGCAACTAATACAAGATAATAAATGGCAACAATTAGCAAGTAAGTCATTTCATCAAAATTGTTCGATCCTAGCGTTGTAGAAACATTGAACAATTCATTCATAGAAATAAAGGCTGCAAGCGATGAATCCTTTAGACCAATAATAAATTGGTTACCAAGGGGAGGCAGTGCCCTCCTGAAGGCTTGCGGTAGAATAATACGACGTATCGTAACACCTCTAGTCATTCCAAGGGAACGGCCCGCTTCCATTTGCCCTTTATCAACCGACTGAATTGTACCGCGGAAAATTTCTGCAATATAGGCACCGTTATGAAAGGCAAGCGCAAGTGCTGCTGCCCAAAAATCGGGGATTAGAAACAGCCCGCTGAAGCCAAAATACAGAATGAAAATCTGGACAATTAGCGGCGTTCCACGCACAAGGAATACATAAGCATTTGAAACATATTCAAGTATTTTTACCCTCGAAATTTTTAATAGTGCAAAGAATAATCCAAAGATAATCCCAATCAAAATAGAAACTAAAGTAAGCTTTAATGTTAAAAACATTGCATCAATGAAAAGTCCCTTACTGCTATTCAATGTATGAAAAAAATGCGAAAAACTAGGCAAACTCACGACTTCCTTTCTGTCTGTTAATCCATCTATTATTCTGGTTTTTTCGTTATATCCTCATCGAAATACTTTTTGCTGATTCGGGTAAGTGTGCCATTGTCACGAAGTCTTTGAAGTGCATCATTTATTCTCTTAAGGAGTTCGGGATTGTCCTTTGGAACAACAATCGCCTGCTCGCTTCGCTCAATTAGCTGCTGCCCTATAATTTTAAAACCTTCCTTCTTTGCACTTTTCCCAGTAACAAAATCGGTAATTACAGCATCATGCCGCCCAATGCTAAGCGCTTTTAACGCCGTAATATCACTGTCGTACATTTTAAGATTGCTCGTATACTTTTTGGCAGTATCTGCATAGGTGGACCCTTTCGCTACGGCCACTTCTTTCCCTTTTAAGTCTTCTACTGTTTTAATATTGCTGTCAGGTCTTGTAAAGATTTGTGGTCCTGAGTAGTAGTACGGAGTGGTAAAGGATACTTGTTTGGCACGAGCGGTGTTGATAGTGTGGCTGGCAACGGCTGCATCTGCCCTGCCTGTTTTGATACCCTCTATGAGCCCTTTGAATTTCATCCTCTTCTGGATTGGTTCAAGCCCCAATTCCTTTCCGACAGCGTTCCCTACTTCGACATCGAAACCTGTCATCGATAGATCATCATTCAGATAGCTAAAGGGTTTAAATTCACCAGAAGCTGCAAAAATAAATTTCTCCTTGTCTATCAGCTTGGTTCCATCTGAGAGCTGGTTTTTTTGGACACAGGCAGTCAGCATACCAATCATAAACAAGCTTACTAGCAAAAATATGTATGATCTTCTCATGCTTGCTCTTTTCTCCTCTCTTTATTATGCGATACTGTTATATACCCATAATGTTTGAGTTTTAATCACATGGGGGAGAAAGCTGAAAAACCCAGTATTTTAATGGTTCCTTTTGAAGCTAGACAATTCTCTATGTCGAATTTATATATTCCTATATAGTGAAAAAAAGCCCTTTTAGGGCTCGTAAATGAATGAAGAGATGCAGGTAATCTGTAAGTCTTCTATTTTCATATAGATCCAAAACCCTCTTTAAATGGTTATATTCAACAATACCCTTTTCAGAGATGGGATAAACACTACTAACCCTTCTCCTCTTGATACGCTTCAAAGGTGATAGAAAATAAAAAAGACCATAAGAAGAGCAACGGGTTCCGTTAGCTATCACAAACATTAAAAATGTAAGTAAAAATGAGTGTCAATCTGCATATGAAATTGGCGCTCATTTTTTATTGGTGCATAGCCATTCGGGTGGAAATTACATAAAAATTTGTATAGGGAAATGCACCCCAAATTGTAGGGGTACAATGGCTGTTGTGCCCCTACAATTTTACCCTCAATTTGACATACAATTAATCTTACAAAAAATGCTTAGAAAGTACGTTATAAATAGATATACTTGGTTTTTTTGAAACAAAAGAGGTCCTATCCTTAATTTAGTTATTAGTGATGGTTAAAATAAGCGGAGGTTTTCCGGCTAAATGCAGAATTGAGCTCGTTCTGGGGAAAATAAGCGGAGATTTTCCGGTTAAGCAAAGCAAAATGACCGATTTTCACGTTTTTTGGGTCAATAAGCGGAATTTCTCCGTCTATTTAAGCTACTTTTAGCGCTATTTCATAATTAAGAGGAATTTCTCCGCTTATTTATCAAACCATGCTGATTCCCTCAACTTGGTCCGCCCCTTTACCAAAAATTAGATGGCTCAGTGAACTGAGCCATCTAATTCTTCATTACAAAAGAAGATACAAAATACAGTACAAATTGAGCTGCATTTTCATGTTTTGCGACAGGAAACGGAACCCGTTATAAGAAGAGAGTGTCTTCTTACAGTCTTTAATACTCAGTGGTGTACCGGGGGTCTGACCCTTTTAAATTAAACCTCTCCCAAATAACTCCGAATGACATTGGGAATGATAATTTTCCCGTTATTGCCGTATTTTTCGAATAAATTTGTAAAGGCAGAAATAAAGGGCTCATGCTCCTTGTCGGTTTTTTTCGGAGCATAGGAAGCAGATAAGTACCTGCCCAAAAAACCTGCAAAGTCAAATTCCAAATCATTGCGAAAACGTCGAAAGTCATATTTTCCATTTTTATAAAACTGTTTAAATACGTCCTCGGTTTCCCCTATTCCACCGCTAAAACCTTTAAAATTAGGGCAGTACCTTTGACAAATCTCCGCACTTTCTATATTTAATGCACTTGATCCATCCCGACTATTCCATACGAGGGCAACTTTCGCACTTGGCCTTAATATCCGTTGGCATTCCAGTTTAAACTTTTCTTTATCGAACCAGTGAAATGCCTGTGCGGCAGTTAATAAATCAACGCTTTTATCATCTAAAGTGGTGTGTTCGGCAGCGGCCTTCATCGAAATAAAGCGGCTATTCTGTTTCAACAATTGCTCTGCTATTGTTCTCATATCGTCATTTGGTTCCACCCCGATGACAGTTAAGCCGCTTTCAAGTAATTGCCGACTTAATATCCCAGTACCTGATCCGATATCTGCCACAACATTTCCTTCATTCAAGCTAGTTGCGGTTAGTAAATATTTAATATATTCATCTGTATATCCGCGACGATGCTTTGCATATACCTCTGCCTTGTCCGTAAATTTTTCTGTTGGTTTCATAAAATCATCCTTTCTTTAGCCGTTCTCTATTGTTAAAAGGGGACAGGCTCCTTGTCCCAGACTGTTTTGCAGAGGTAAACGGCTCGTACCCTGGAGTTTTCTTCCGAAAGGAAAACAAAAAACCGTGCCTGTCCTTTGAACAATGCAACGGTTTCCGTTTTCTTAATGTAAGGTCGTGGTTTAAGGGGTGACAGGTCTACTGCCTCGATGATTTAATTGCTTTTTAATACAATTTTAGCGACCATTTCAACATGTTTTCTTCACTTTTTATGCAGCTCATTCCAATGCTTAACCAAACGCTTCGGTGCCGCACGTAGATAGGCCTCTTGAATTAAATCGGTCAATTCATCCCAGTCTTCCCCATGCGGATTTTGAATCGAAACCCAGCCGTGCTGTCCTATGTATGGAGTTTTGAAAAAATGCTCCTTCTGCAGCAGCAATTCTTGTGTTTCCCGATCTGACTTAAACGATAAGTTGAATCCTTTGTCACTTTCACCTGAAATCACGAATGATTTTCCATTGATTTTAAAAGTATTGTGACCGAAACCATCGATATGTTCAATAGCTTCGGGCATTGCCAGACAGATATTGCGTAAGTTTTCAAGCATGCTTGCAGCGTCTTGTGATTTCATGTTTTATGCACCTATCATAGATTCTATTTTGCATTCACATCGGGTTGATGAATTCCGAATATATTGCCTTCAGTATCGATATAGTACCCTTGCCAAGCCATTCCAGGCAGGGCATATTTGGCCATAGCGACCTTGCCGCCATTCTCAACAATTTTTGCTTCCGTTAAATCGTAATCCTCCACTCCCATTGTACATGCAAAACCATTTAAAGCTTGGTTTGGTTCCGGAGGAGCACTTTGCCGCTGCATCAAAGCACCATTGATACCAAGTTCATTTTCATCTCCAGTCACTGCTCCAAAGTAAGGCATTCCTGCATACTCACTCCAATCTTGAAATGACCATCCAAATACCTCTCCATAAAATTTCTTCGCCCGTTCCATGTCACTCACATGAATTTCGAAATGAACTAATCTTCCCATAATTACCTCCTATTTTTTCAAAAAATAACTACTTCCTTAAATCATTATTAACCTCTTTACATAATTAAAGTACTTAATTCGACTAATAAAATTAAAATCCTCCCTCAAATACTTTGAAATACAGAATTACTCTATCAGCTTAAATTTGTTTATTCACTTTCTCCAGATATATCGTACCCTTAGCATCAAAATTATTGAGTCTGGCCCTTAATTTAGAATTTCTTTTGCTTTTTCCTTCATTTCATTGTAACGTTCATTAAAAAGTTCGAGGAACGTGCCGTCAGCGGTAAAATACATAACGATGGCTTGTATTTCACGTTTACTGAATCTGCCGCGATCATGTATTTTATATCCTCTGCCATTAAGTTTTAGCCTTATCATAAAACTGTCAGCTTTCGTGCCATCTTTCGGATAGGCCTGAACAAAATTAAGAACCGCCTCTTGGCATGTACAATCCGGGTTCATACAATATGAGTCAGCAATTAAAAATAACTTTCCAATATAATTTAAGTGGAAATAATCGTTGTTTTGATCGGGATCGGGGAAAACCTCTGAATAACAAACTGTGATGCCTTTAACCATCTTTTTCAGCACTGCATTCATACTATCGCTCCTTTTTTATAACCTCGATTGACCGGCAACGCTCCCATTTATTCTATTAGTTATATGAATTTATTCGCATCAGCATTTTAACAGGAAGTTATTAAAGAGGCGCATGATAGTGGGTTTAAAATGATGAGAAATTAAAGGGGAAGATTGCAGGTTTAATAGAAGGGAATCCAACTTTTAAAAATAATATTTATTGTTCTTTCGACATTTTTCCACCTCCATTCCTGAAAAATTATATCACATTGAATTTCAAAATAATTTTGTCTTTTCTAAAAGTTTTCTACAGTTTTGTGAACACACCGTTTTCATCATTGACCAGTGTTGGGGAAGTATTTTGACAGGGGGGTTCAAATACAGCTACTACCTGAGCTGTTAGCGACTTATATAGTTGCAAAAACACATGACCTTTTTTCGTGTCATGCGTTTTTCGATAAGGAGTGATGTATTATTTCCGCCAAAAATTCGTATATTCTGCTTTATCCTGAATATTAAATTCAATCATTTTCTCTCCTTTTATTCAACGAAATTTTCATCCTGTCGTTTTGTTCGTAAATAATATATATAAATTAATGGCACAAGACCACAAATAAATAGTATTCCTCCCATAATTACCCCATCAATTATCGTAAATCCCTCAGTAAATGTAACAAAAAAACCGACAATAGTAGAAATAATTACTAATACAAACAAAGAAATACTAAGACTCTTTTTCGGGGACTTTTTATTATTTTCATGATCTGCACTAATACTCATTGATAAGTATGCGGAAATAACAGTTGTTATCATGAATGCAAGCCATAATGGATTTTCTCTCATGCCATCTAACCCTTTTGTAACTAAATCATATCCTAATATTCCAAGAATACCGACCGTTTGAATAAGGTATGCGATGCGAGTGTTTTGCAAATTTTTTAAAATTAGACGTTCGTCTCTAATCTTTTTCATTTTTCATCTCTCTCCTTTTCTACCCAAAATATTTCATCTAATCTTTTATTAACGGTATAACAAATATCAAGACACAACTTTAAGGTTGGATTATATTTTCCTTTTTCAATTAAACTAATGGTTTGGCGAGTGACACCTATCTTTTCTGCCAGTTGTTGCTGTGTTAAATTTACTTGAATGCGAGCAATCCGAACTTTATTCTCCAAATGATGTAATCCCTCCTAAAAAGTATTGTAACATATATATTGCACCATTCAATATATATGTTACATTCATTGTGATTTTACCGGCCTCTCTTATAAATTTACTGACCTGCTCAATTTTTTAATCTATATCTTGCATTACAAGATACCAAATGATATGATATTTTCAGTACCTTGCAATGCAAGAGTAATGAAGAGGTGAACGCTGTTTGTCTAGCACACAAATGTTAAAGGGTATCATTGATGGATGCATATTAGCCATCATCCATGAGAAAGAAGTTTATGGGTATGAACTTGCGGAAAAACTTGAGCAATATGGCTTTGACTCCTTTAGTGAAGGGACGATTTATCCCCTCCTGATACGAATGCAAAAGGAAGAGTTGGTTTCGTCTACCTTAAAAAAATCAACAGCAGGTCCAAAACGGAAGTATTATACACTCACACAAAAAGGCGAAGATGAATTGCAGCAATTTATTGCTAGATGGGAGAAGCTCCAAAGTAACGTAAACCTTTGTTTACGGAAACAATGAACATAATCAAATGAAGGAGATGGAATAAGAATGAAGCATGGTTTATCTAAAAAAAGCCAAACATTTTTGGAAAACTTACGACTATACCTATTTTCTAATGGTAAAGATGAAAAGGAAATTAATGCAATTGTTGAAGAATTAGAAGACCATTTAATGGAGGCTGAAGCGAGAGGAAAAACAGTCGATCATATTGTCGGTGAATCACCAAAACAATATATGATGCAGTTATCAAATGAAATGACCACAGACACAAAAACTTGGGTTAAATTTATCATCTTGATCCTATTTGGTGCTCTCTCCTATTCCATTTTAACAAATGCTGTTAATGGGCAGCTATCCTACTCCCTGCTTGAAATTCTTGGTTCAATTATGATTAGTTTGATTTTTATCATTGCTATAAGAAGTCTTTTTAAATCTGTTGCTGCAAATAGCTTATCAAAAGCAAAAGAATTTACGCTTTTTTATGTGGTTGGCCTTTTACCCATAGCGTTATTTGTCGGATTATTTTATTTCAATCGTCTAATTGAAACGCCAATATTCCACTTTGGCAGTATTGGAACCATTTTAGCTGTGGTATTGACACTTGGCTTTTTAATTGGCATGTCACTTTGGACAAAGACATGGGTAATGCTGATTATTTTGGCCTTACTCGTATTCCCAGATTTTCTTTTTCGTTACATCGATATTAGTCCAGAAACACAATTAATCCTATCCACCATTCTCACATTTGGCGGCATTTCCCTCTATTTATATGTGAATCACAAAATGAGCAAGCAACAAACTAACTAAATAACTAAAAGCGACAGCTTTGATTTCATACAACTAAATAATTTTAACTGTTATGAAAGAAGATTAAAGGCTTGAGTGAAAAACTTTGTTCATTCTGCCTTTTTACTCCCTTTTTTATCACCTGTGTATCACAAATACCCACTTCAATTCATACACTATTCAAAAAAATGGGAGTTGTTTTTTCATGGCAAAATGGATTAACGTATCGACGGCGAATCATCAATTAAAACTGTTTGATGGCAATAAGCTTATAAAAACTTATCCTATTGCAGTTGGAAAAATATTGACCCCCTCACCTTCTGGGACTTACACGATCATCAATAAACAGCGTAATCCAGGCGGACCTTTTGGAGTACTCTGGATGGGCTTGTCTAAACCGCATTACGGAATACATGGAACTAATAATCCAGCATCCATCGGTAAGAATGTCTCACATGGATGTATTAGAATGTTTAACCATGATGTTCTAGATTTATCATCTAGAGTTTCGATTGGCACCTCTGTTGTTATTCATAAATGACTCTGTAAATCCTGCTCGCTTTAATACATAGTTGGAGGATAGTGCGAAGGAGAGTCCAATTAAAAGAATAAAGACCCAAAAGACCTCAACTGAGAGGTCTTTTATGCGATAAAAATTCTGAAATGTTATACTTACATTATACTGTTATAAAAATTAGAGGTGGAAAAGGCAATGATAAAGATCATTACAGACAGTTCGGCTGATCTGCCTAAGGAATTAATAGAGCAATATGATATCACGATGGTCCCCTTGACAGTTACGATTGGGGAACACGATTATTTAGAAAAAGTTGATCTTACACCAAAAGAATTTTTTACGAAGATGTTTTCTTCAGATGTCCTCCCGAAGACATCCCAGCCCTCCCCTGCCTCATTTGCAGACGCGTTTACCAAATATGATAGTCCAGACAATGAAATTCTGTGCTTTACCATCTCCTCAGGGCTTAGTGGTACCTATCAATCAGCATGCATTGGAAAAGAGTTATCCAATGCAAAGGTTACGGTATTTGATACATTAGCAGGCTCTTTAGGGCATGGTCTCCAGATTATCCGTGCGGCTGAACTTGCCGGTCAGGGACATACAATAGAAGAAATCGTTGAAGAGTTAATCGCTTATCGGGATAAAATGAATATCCTTGTCCTTTTAGACACATTAGAAAATATCGTAAAAGGCGGACGATTAAGTAAATTTAAAGGATCACTTGCCAAAATACTCAATATCAAGGTGATTTTAGAAAGAGTCGCCGGAGGGAAAGTAGAAATTCTTGAGAAAATACGAGGGAAAAAGAAGTTCCAAAAGAGAGTACTAAATATCATTCAGGAAAGAGGATCTGATTTCTCTAACCTAACATTTGGAATCACACACACAGGAAATGTAGAAGATGCCGAGGCCATCAAACAAGAACTTATTGAGCAGTTTCACCCAAAAGCAGTCATTATTAGTTATATGGGAGCTACAATGGGAACGTATGCCGGTAAAGATGGAATGATTATTTCCTTCTGATTTAAGTGCCTGATAAATGAAAATAAAGTTGAAAATGGGGGTCAATTTGTTCCTAATTCAACATTAGAACGGCCTATTCGTTGGAATGGGCCCAATTTCTTTTCCTTTAATCTAATGAACTAAGCAGATGTATTTTCTCTTCTAATAGAGACTTTTTAGTTACTATTTTATTAGGTTTGGCCGTGATTAATGCTGCATCAAATCAGTCAATAATTGTTTCGTAAAATGGTTTCCTCTTCGTATTCTTTCATCTCTTTCCCCGAAATAAAATTATGTATAATAGCATTATATCCAATTTGTTTGAGAGAATATCAAAAGAAGGTGCATGGCACTGTTTGCCATGGCTAAATTGTTTTCTTAGACGAATGGGACAAGGAGCCATGTCCCAGTAAGGAGTTATGTACCGAATGACAACAGATTATAAACCAGCGGTGAATTTTAATCATGTAAATTATTCTATTGAAGATGCCCATATTTTGAAAAATATTTCAGAATCTTTCCTGGAAGGCAAAATCACTACTCTAGTAGGTCCTTCGGGAGCTGGGAAAACTACATTGCTCAAATTATGCAACGGCTTGCTGTCACCTGATTCAGGAGAAATTTTTATAAAAGGCAAAAATATCAGTAGCTATGATCCCGTAGAATTACGCAGACTTGTCGGGATTGCGCTTCAAAGTGCACCGATGATCAACGGGAGCGTACTGAAAAACCTAGCATTGCCGTTAGTGCTGCAAGGAAAGCAATTAGCTGAAGATGAGGCAAGGAATTTATTACACGATGTCGGATTGGAGGCGGAATTTTTACATCGGCCTATCAAGGATTTGTCAGGCGGACAGCGCCAAAAAGTATCAATTGCCCGCACACTTGTTAACCATCCTCAAGTTTTATTGCTCGATGAAATCACCTCCTCGCTAGACCGTGTCTCACAGCAGGAAATCGAAGAACTAATTGGAAAAATCAATCGAAAGCACGGAACCACGATTATTTGGATTACGCATAATTTACAGCAGGCACGAACGGTTGGACACTATACGTGGGTGATGATGAATGGGGAAGTCATCGAAACAGGAAAAAGCGAATTGTTACATTCACCTGTTAATGAAAAAGTCAGGCTTTTTCTAAAGGGGGAAGTGGAATGAGTTATCTCCATTTATCAATCGCACTTATTTTCGTCATCCTTCCGATTGTCTTATCTAAAACGCTAAACTTAGGTTTAGAAAAAGATACCATTATTGCAGTGATCCGTTCTATCGTTCAATTGTTGGCCGTCGGGTATATTCTTAAATTTGTGTTCGATTCCGAAAATATGATTTATATTTTACTGATGGTGACAATCATGATTTTTGCCGCCACGCAAAATGCCCGAAAAAAAGGGATAGCGATTAACGGCATCACATGGAAAGTGGCGGTTACTTTAGTTGTGATTGAAGTACTGACACAAAGTATTTTACTTGGATTCAACATCACGCCGCGCACGGCCCAATACATCATTCCCATTAGCGGTATGGTAATTGGTAACTCTATGGTGCTTGCAATCCTGTTCCTCAACCGCTTTACGGCAGAGATAGAAGCGCATCAAGATGAAACCGAACTCATTCTGTCGCTCGGCGGGACGCCAAAACAAGCGATTCACACCCAGCTCATTACTTCTATAAAAGCGAGCATGATTCCGACAATTGAAAGTCAGAAAACAATCGGCCTCGTCCAACTGCCAGGAATGATGAGTGGCCAAATCATCGCAGGTGCCAATCCGATTCAAGCGGTGCAATTCCAATTGCTCATCCTTTTCCTGCTAATAACAACCGCATCCGTCACTAGCGCCATGCTCGGATATTTATCATACCCTAGCCTGTTCAACCAGCGGATGCAGCTGTTGAGGAGAAAATAAGGGCCCTTCTGAAATTTAGCAAGGCTAATAGGTCAGTCTCCTGCCGCTTTAGACAGCGGAGACTAACCTATTAGCAGTTTATATCTCTTTACCTCTGATGCTTCGATAACTTCGATGAAATAGTTCCTGTCTTTCTTTCCTGTGGTCTAGCCTTTAGGTTGGAAGCCCAAGATATTCGCGACTCATATGTCTGGGTAAATTCTTTATTAACTAATTTCTGTAACCGGTCCTTGTTCTTTTCGAGCGATTCCTCAAGAGCCAGCATCCGCCGAGCAGGAAACGGAAGCCCTGAAAGGATAGTTGTTATCGTAGGATCCGCTTCCGAGATATAGGTTCCTTCGAACAGTTCCAGCGGTTCACCCACCCTTTCAAAAACAGCGGGGACATTAATAAGTTTAGCCATTGTTTCTGACCCTTCATAGATTAAACCTGCGCGAATGACACCTGTTGATTCTACAGGACAAAAGATCGAGTTTGCCCAAGATTGTTGTATTTTACTAGCAACGTCTGAGGTTGTCTTTGCATCTGTTAACGTGGCGGAAGAGACAAGTGTTACACCTCTTGTACCGAGGATATTCATCAGGTCGGTTTCATCAAAATTTCCGTATACAGAACTCTTTTTCGTTACCTGGAGCACATTATTAATTGCTTCCATTACTTGATGATTAGAAGAAAGGTAAATTTGATGTTTACTGGATTGCGGGTTCAACTTTCGCATCTGATCATTGTCGACAAGGAACACCGATGAGAGCGAGTCTATTTTGGAAAGCTCCTCGATACACTCAGCTGCATTGATTCGGTTACCCGCTAACACGTTTCGATCAGGAACAATCGCAATTGCACCAATGTTGACGCCTGGCAGTTGGTCTAAAAACAGGTCAATTAATAACGGGCTCATACCTGATCCGGTGCCCCCGTCGGTAGAAAAGGCCACTAGCAAGAGCTTTATATTCTTAAAGGACCGCTGAACAAAGTCAATGATCTCACGATAATTTTCATTTACCGCCCTTAATCCAATTGATCGATCTTGTCCGGCACCATTATACCCTGGGACAAAATACTTCCTTTCTACCTTCGTGTTCACTAAGCCATCGCGCTGATTCGTGTTGATAAGCGCTGTTTGAAAACCCATGGTTGATGCAATCTCAGCTATATTCCCGCCCGCCTGGCCTACACCTAAAATCCCAATTGATTTCATCAGATCGCCTCCTTCTCTTACTAAAATAATACTCATGATTTATAAAATTAGACTTTTTCCTTTATAAATGGCTAAAATTAGTTGAAGAATAGAGGCGGCGGGACAAGGGGACAGGCTAAAGAAGACCCTAGTTACTATTTATTTGTAAATTAAAAAAGACCATAAGAAGATGGTTTCTTCTTACAGTCTAAAAAAATCGGTGCCTATAATTTATTTAAGGAGACGTAAGCTATGATGCGATGTATTCTTCTTCCGGTATATCATCAGATTTACACTTACTGTAATATTTTCCTTTTGTTAAAACAGCGAAAATTATAGTAAGAATAGAAGCTAGAATTGCTGCAAAAAAGGCAGCCGTACTTTGTAAGAACGTACCCATATATCCTAATGCAGCGATTGTCCCTAAAACACTTGCTACAATTAACGGAACAACCCCAACAGGATTCCATTTATACAGATTCTCCTGCCTTGCCTCATAATAATCAGAGCCAATCTTCAATCTTTTTTTCACTACTAAGGCATCAGTTACCAAAATAGCAGCCCATGTCAAAAGAAACACTCCTTGGAATGTCATGGCAGTATCTAAATGATCCAGTATTCCGCCAAGCATCAAGGCCATGGATATTACCCCCGCGACAACAATCCAAAATCGTCTGCCTGGTTTAAATTTAAACATATTCTCAAAAAAGCTAGAAAGCGATAGTGAAGCACTATATATATTGGTAATATTAATTCTTATTTGAGTTAACAAGGTAAATAGAACTCCACCGAGGCCAAGGAGTGATACAATGTAAACACCCGGGTTAGATTCTCCTAAACGAACCCCAAACCATATACCAAGACCTCCCATAACGCCAAAGCAGAAAATTTGTGGGACAAATCCAATCATGAATGACCCTATTTTAATGTCCTTTGGTTTAAGAAAACGTGCATAATCTGAAGCAAGGAGTGCTGTTAAGCCCATTATGCCGTGCTGCATCCCGATACAAAGCAATAAAGCTGTCCCGCCTGCTTGAACACCCTCGGGCATATACGTCCAAAAGCTTCCTTCGTAAAGGGAAGTTTTATTGAATGCGACTATAATAGTGGTGATTAAAAAAACACCGAATATTGGCAATGACCATTTTTGCAATTTATCTAATTGTTTTATACCAAACCAATTTAACGGTATAACAATTGAACCAAAGACGATGATTAGAAGCCATACTGGTATGATGGGGAAAAATGCATGTATAGCAGCAACTAATATCATGCCTTCAAATGCACAATACATGATAAAGTTGGATGCATAAATGAACGAGGTTAATGAAGCGCCTATATATCCAAATCCTCCTCTAGATAATAAATTTACATTCATACCAGATTTAGCCGACAAATAGGCAATGATTGTTCCAAGGATCCCAGCAACAATGATTGCATAAATAGCTGAAATGATTGCGTTAACTGCCCCGAATTGAAGTGCCATTACACTTCCCATTTGAAAGTAAAAAATTGCCGTTGCAATTCCAAACGTAATATTTGTAATACTAAACCAGCCCATATTCCTTTTTTCTGTTGGTACCCTATCATATGAATAATCATCCTGCATCACTTCTTTTGCTTTGAGATCTGCTTCTTGTCCAGTTCTCATTCAATCATTCCTTTCATTTGTGAACACTTTCACATATAGTTTTAACTTTTTTTTATAAAATCACAATATTGATAAAATAATTCAACAAAATTGAAAAGTATCAATACGTGGTAATTAGGATTTTTTTATGATTCATCATTACTGCAATAGAATCATTCGATCGTTTCAATCAGATCTAGGTTATACTTTTCGGAGAGAATAAACCGCAAATTTCAGGTAGCAAAGGGTAAGTTGGAGGATAATTTAAGCTAAAAAACCGAATAATTTTGCATTAATCCTAAATTAGTATATCACAATCAGTTTACATAATCAAACAACAGAGATGTGGCCAACCGTAAGCATTGGTTATAGAGGATAAGATTGAGTATTAAAAAAGCATCTGCTAAGTTACTTGCAGATGCCTCTTCTATATTAGTTTCTTCCTTTAACAGCATGTAAAACAGGTCTGCGAATCACTAAAACATCACATTTAGCTGACCGTACAATTGCTTCAGATACGGAGCCAGTCAAAAAACGTTCAACTGCATTTATCCCTGTAGCACCACACATAATTAAATCAGCCTTGGCTAAGTTAGCCATTTCTCCAGTAATCAAAATTTTCGGAGAACCATATTCAATTACTACCTTTACATTTTTAACACCCTCCAACTCAGCTTCTGACTTATAGCCATTTAACAGCTCCTCTGCTGACTTCTGTGCTCGCTCAACGACTGTGCGGTCATATGCTTCGAATGAACGAGTATTGATAATGTTTACGATGGTTAAAATGGAATTTTTGTTACGTTTTGCAACATCAATTGATTTGCGAAATGCGTATTCCGCTTCTTTTGAACCGTCTACGGCTACTAAAATGCTTTTATAGTGATTCATCTGCCATGCTCTCCTTCTAACATGATTTGAAAGTGGTTCTAAATACTACCCCCTACTAAAAGATAGGGCGTAGTAGTTAAGATTATGCCTTTACATTATTAGCAGCATTAGGTTTTTTCATGAATAAAGACAGTACGACATTTACCACCGCTAATCCTAAACTGATAGTAAAGACTAATGATGATCCAGCTGCTGTTGCCTGTTGCAGGTCATTGGCAGTAGTTGCTAGATAACTATTTTGTTTAGCTGATAGAAGCGAAACAATTACGGCAATACCAATAGCACCAGCTACTTGTTGGACCGTTTGAGTGATAGCGATGCCATCAGGATAGTACTGTTTTGGAAGAGAATTTAACGTGTTTGTTTGTACAGAAGCAAGCACAGCCCCTATCCCTAACATCATGACAATGTGTGTTACTACAATCATCCATAAAGCCGTGTCTGTACCAAATTGTGAATAAAATACATAACCCATCGCTACTAAAATGGTTCCTGGTGTAATAACCGCTTTCGGACCATATTTATCAAATAAACGACCAATGGTTGGAGCTAGTATACAGTTAAGCAAGCTTCCTGGCAGCAGGACGAGACCCGTTGTAAATGCGGCCATTACTAAAGCCGCTTGCATATACATCGGTAAAATAACAAGCATCGACAACATATTAAAGAACGTGATAAAACTTGAGATAACGCCAATTACGAAAAGCGGGGTTTTAAATGCGCTTAAATTCAGCATCGGATTCTCCATCTTCGTTTGACGAATAGAAAAAAGAATGAGTGCTGCGAATCCAATGATAATAGATCCAAGAACAGGTGCGCTCGTCCAACCGGCATCACCCGATACACTGAATCCGTAAACGACCCCACCGAATCCAATCGTCGAAAGAATCACCGATACTGCATCAATCGAAACCTTACGAACCTCATTCACATTTGGTACATACTTAATCCCGAAAAGTAGAGAAAACAGCAAGAAAGGTACGGTGACCCAGAAAATCCAATGCCAGGATAATGTATCTAAAATAAGACCGGCAATTGTTGGGCCCAATGCTGGACCAGCCAACATAACTAAGCCCATAACTCCCATTGCGGCGCCTCGTTTATTTGGAGGAAAGATGGTGAAAATAACATTTTGCGTTAATGGAAGAGCAATGGCTAATCCCGCTGCTTGGATCACACGTGCCACCAATAAAAGACTAAATGCAGGTGCTACTGCAGCTATTATTGTTCCGATTATGGATAGTGATATCGAAGTCAAAAACATTTGTCTTGTTGTAAACTTCTGCATCAAAATGCCTGTTACCGGTACTAAAATACCTAATGTTAAGAAATAGCCTGTCGCTAACCATCCGATAGTCGTTGCACTAACGCTAAATATTTGACTTAAATCTCCTAAGGCAATATTTAATGCTGTTTCACTAAAAAGTCCGACAAATCCTGCTACAAAAAGAGCAGCCATGATCGGGCCTGTTTTGAATTGTTGTTTTAGGACTGTTTTACTTTGTTGATTCTGGCCTGTGTTGATTTGCTTCTTCGCTGTATTCATTTGTTGATTCACTTATTAAAACTCCTTCAATTAAAATTCGTTTACCCCTTTGTTGCTTTCCTGCTGAAATAAATATTTCGTGATTTCCACTATCAGCAATAATCCAACTCCGTAGTACACCCCCGGATACTAAGCGATTTGTTAACTATATCAAAAAATTTTTCTTTATGTCAACTTAGTTGACAATATTTTTACAATAAGTTATAATTAACTTAATTGCTAAGATATATGGGGAGTGAGCAAATGTTTAATATTGGAGATTTGGTCATCTATTCCGCACATGGTATTTGCAAAATTGATGATATTTGCGACAAAACCGTTTCTGGTATTACAAGAACCTATTATGTATTACACCCTTTGGATAATAATCATCAATTAACCATAAGTACTCCTGTTAATAATGATAAAGTACTCATGCTTGAACTTATCCATCAAGAAGGAGCCAATAATATCCTTGAATCTTTTAAATATCCAGGGATAAAATGGGTTGATAATCCTAATATACGTTTCAAGTTATATTCTGATATCATAAATACAGGTAATCGAAAAGAAATTGCTACAGTAGTAAATACGCTTATACAGAAACAAATCGAAGCTGAACGTCATGAAAAAAAACTTTACGAACAAGACCGTAAACTTTTGAATCATACACAAAATATCTTATTTAAGGAATTAGCTATATCATTGAATACTACTTTTGAAGAGATAAATGAAAGGGTAATCAGGTTGATTAAGGCTTCTTGAACAAAGTCACTAATTAATCAACCAGGTTGACCATCTGATTGGAAAGAAAAACCCACGCTTCGTCACCTAGATGAACAAAGCGTGGGTTTTTAGTTGCTTTCCGCAGACGTAAATTTTATATTTTCCAGTCTAACTTTAATAAATCTTTAAGAATCTGTACTTGTTCAGTACCTATTTTTTCTGCAATTCTATTCTCAAGCTGGGCTTTAAGAGCCTCGTTTTTTTCGTAGCATTCTTCTCCTAATGCGGTTAACTGAATACATTTTTCTTTCTTATTATTCTCCACATTTTTGATTTCGACTAATCCTTTTTCGGAGAGATTTTTGATAAATTTATGTATCGCCTGACGAGAAATTTCTACATTTTTTGTCACATACGAAATGCTAGGCTGTTTTTTATAAATCCTAGCCATGATATACCATTCAGAATTTGAAATATAAATCTCACTTTGATCATTCCATGCTTTTTCTGAGATTTTTCGAACCAAACTATGACGCTCGCTTAATAGGTCGATAAGGTCCAAATTTTGTAATTCAGAGTTTGAAATCAAACGATTCACTCCAATCATCATCTTCGCCACTTACTATACAACACTTTGCGGGGCCTGTCACGACCCGAAGTGTACCATTGCAGAAATATCGATTTTTAAATAATACACCCTATCTCAAATAAGAGGAGTCCAGTTAAATGCCCACGGACAAGTTGATTTTAAAACATCTAGATCAAACCGGACATTCATAACCATATAATGTAAACTGTAATTTTATAAATGATGAGCAAATTTAGTTTTTTTTGCAAATATCAGGCCATCAAACCAGGGTTAAAAAAAAGGCCACCAAAAATGGCAGCTTAAATTTAGATTCCATATTGACTTTTAAAATCAAAAATCTCATCAACTGCTTGGTGATATCCACCCGATTTTTGAAAAGATTTCCTAATATTTGCAACAGCTTTAGGGAATGATGGCTGGTTTAACACATGATCTGCTACATCACTCAGCTGTTTTGCCGTCAAACTCTCCATTTGTAATTGAATACCGGCCCCGATATTGGCAACTTGTCCGGCAATGACTGGCTGGTCCGCACTTTGCGGGATAACAATTAGCGGAACCCCATAATAGAGACCTTCATGGACACTGTTCATCCCGCCATGCGTAATAAATAATTTTGTGTATTTCAACACCTCTGTTTGCGGAACATACTTTTTTATAATGAAGTTTTTAGGTATCTCCCCCAACTCAGAAAATTGAGTTTTTTCCCCAATAGACATGACAACAGTATGTTCTGTGTTCCCAAGTGCCTCGAAACAAAGCGTATAAAAATTTATTGCTTGGTTAAAAACCGTACCGAGTGAAATATAAATTGGGTTTTTCCCTTTGATTGCCGTAAGATCGAAGTTTTCTTGCGTTAATCGTGAAGAGATGGATGGACCCACAAATTTGTAAGTTTGGTCGAAATCTTCTCCAAAGGGTTGAATCTCCCTCGTTGTATAAACGATTGTAAGCGGTGCAGGATTACAAAAGACTTCGTAAGGGGAACGGATCGGGGCGCCATATTTTGCCTTCACCCTTGCCGTCAGCCTTTGGTATTCTGCATTTGTTTCTGCAGGAATTTTTTTAGAAAGCTGTTCGAACATGTTATCGAATGAGCTTTTAGTCTGCGCAAAAGAAGTACACGAATTGATGGCCGGAAGCTTAAGGATTTGGGCAAGTAAACGGCCGCAGCCAAACATAGAATCGTGGATGATGTAATCAAAATGCTCTCCTTCAATTTGCTCTAGAACACTAGGTATCATAATATATGCCGTATGCAAAAGACCGTTGATTCTTTCGAGTAAATTATTTCTCCCTCCTGAGATAAAGGCTTTTAAAAATTCTTGGACATCAAAGGTTCTTACCGTAGCACCCGTCTTCTCAATGCGATCTCGAAAATCTTCGATTGTAAAGTACACTACCTCTTCACCACGCGAAATAAGCTCTTGGACAACACCAATAGTCGGATTGACATGTCCTTCTGAACCGGCATTAATAAATAAAACACGTGCCATTTTCACCACTCCTTAGCTAAAATGTTTTCAAGTTTGTGTATGAGTAAGGGGGGGACTGTCCCATGCCATTGCCAACTTAAATAATGGAATTAAATTTATCATAGTACAATACATAAAAATCTCAAACTTTTTAATCACCCTTTTCATCTAAAATTGAATGACGGGTAACTGGCACTTTTATTATCAGTTTTTTCGCCAATACTGTACCCTACAAACGAATTATGAATAGATTTAGGATTGAAAATTTCAAAAGAAAAAATGAGGCACGAGATACATCCCATGCCTCACTTGTTTTATTTTACCCACTTTCCATTTTGGTTAAAGAAGTAGCGTTTTCCGTTAATGGTAAACCAGCCGGTGATCATTGCGCCGGAGTTTTGGAGGTAGTACCAGTTTGAACCATCAAGGAGCCAGCCGGTTTTCATTGCACCGCTCTTTGCGAGGTAATACCACGTACCTCCACTGTTCAGCCAGCCCGTTTGCATCGCTCCACTCTTTGCGAGGTAGTACCATGTACCGCCGCTATTCAGCCAGCCTGTTTGCATCGCTCCGCTCTTTGCGAGATAGTACCAAGTACCTCCACTGTTCAGCCAGCCTGTTTGCATCGCTCCGCTTTTTGCGAGATAGTACCAAGTACCTCCGCTGTTCAGCCAGCCCGTTTGCATTGCTCCGCTAGATGCAAGGTAATACCAGCTGCCGCCAACATATTTCCATCCGGTCTGCATGATACCTTTTTCGTTCATGTAGTACCATTTTTCACCTTCATTTAACCAGCCAGTTACTGGATTTCCGTTAGCATCATAGTAATACCATTGTCCATTTTCCTTTTGCCAGCCATGTTTATCTGCCCCGACCACTATCAAAACAGTTGCCTTATCTGCTCCATAACTGATAGTAATGGAAGTTGATCCTGTTGCCAATGCTGTGACAATTCCTTTTTCAACCTTGACTATTTTTGAATCAAATCCACTATAGTTTGCTAGATTTGTGACATCTGTTTCCGTTACCTTGTCGCCTATTGTTTCAATGGATTTTACCGTGAGCTGTGATGTATTGCCCTTTTTCAATTCAAGGGATGCTGGGCTTACCGATAGTGTGGTGCTTGCTTCAGGTTCGACCTTGGCTGTTACTGTCTTAGAGTGCTCACCAAACTTAATCGTAATGCTCGTCTCACCAGCACTTAGGGCCGTTATCTTACCCTTTTCGACCTTTATAATCTTTGCATTAAAGCCACTATAGTCGGCAAGTTCAGTAACATCTGTTTCCGTTACCTTGTCACCTTGCGTTTTGATTGATTTTACTGTAAGTTTCTCTGTTGCGCCTACCCTCATATCAAGGGAAGCCGGAGTTACTTCCAATTCAGTTGTAACTGCCTCTTTTACTTCAAATGGGCCAAATGAAGTAATTTCTTCATTCCCTGCCTTATCCTTAACCTTTGCATGCAAATACCATGTTCCAACATCATTAACTGTAGTTGTAAAATCACCGCCGTACGAAGGAATATTCACGTTTTTCCAGGTCCCAGCTGCATCAGGATCTGCGTTTGAAGAAAGCTGATAATCGACTGATGCAACCTCTTCTGATCCTTCCTGAACCTTCACCTTAATATCGAACGGTGCGTCACCGCTTGTTTCTGTAGTTTTTAAAATCGCTTTCGCATATTGGAATGGCTCTTGGGCACCGTAATCGACAACAGCGCGAATCATGTAGTTGCCAACACTCTGATCGGCTTTGAACCATTGGCCTCCGAAATAATCCCAGCTTCGTCCAGCCCAGTTCTTTTTATCCCCATCAGATACAAAACCCGGCACATATGGATAGTCGTCCGCCTGTAAATAGGCGATATAAAAATCATCTTTCACAACCAGGCCTAAATTGGAAAGGTCAACCTCTGTCCATTTGGATAAATTGCGCTGTGCCTTCGCTTTTATTGGTCCAGCAAGCTTATTTCCTGGTGCACCATTCTTGCCCTTAGCATCATAGACGGAAATTAAAATGTCATCCCCGCCGGGCACCGGGATATGTCCAGCCCAGAATTGAAGTTTCGCCCCTTTTAGCTTTGCAGATGTTTCGCCGTCTTTTAACGACATTTTCACCGCAAATCCGCTTCCGGCATTGCCCATGACAAGGTTCTTATTGTAGCTGCCATTATCGTATTTGATTTCACCTGATTCCTTATTGATAAAAGGACTTAATTGAATATCACGTTCAAGATTTTTACCTGGTTTAACATTTATTGTTAAGGTCTTGCTGTAATGGTCCTTTGCAAACACCTTAACAGTATAGGAACCCTCATACGCTTTTAGCTGATAATCCCCATTTTCACCCGAATGACCGGGTTCAGCTTTTTCATCTTCTAACAGAAGAATCGTCGCATCCTTCAGTGCCTTTCCGGATGTATCTGTAACGGTACCCGAAATCGTTTGCCTTGGTAATGGCTCAAGTGTGATTTTCGGATTAACCTCACCTTTACTTGAAACGGTTACCTTCTGGGTCTGTGGCTTGTACCCGTATGCTTGCACCTCAACCGTGTACTTTCCTGGTGGATGATCGATCACAAATTCACCGTTTTGTGGATTTGACATCGTCTTCCAGTCTGTTTCTAAAACCTTAATCGCAGCATCAACCGGCAGCAGAGCAGCATTTTGAGATTCCCTGTCTGTTTTATGAAAGTCCATTAAAGGATAGACTGGATTTTTAAATGCCTCACTGTTCAGCTTAATTTCCTTATAGATTTCATGGTCTGCTCCGCCAGCCGGCGTACTGGCTACAAGTTGAATATCGTCCAAATACCAGCCTGGAACCTTTCCATCATCTGTTTGAAGGTTAAAAGCAATCGTAATCTTTTTACCGGCATATTTCGATAAATCAATCCCGACCTCATGCCAATTATCGTTATTTCTTGTAATTTGGTAAACCTTATCCCACGTCTTTCCGTCAGCAGTTGCAAAAACAGTTCCGTAATCCCAGAAGCCCATGTTGTACCACTGCTTAAAGCGAAGCTGTGTTTCCCCCTCCACAATGACAGGAGGCATCATGAGCGTCATATTGGAGAACATTTCAGTCTGACCGCGCAAATTCGTGGCAATGACATTTTTCCCAGAAGGCGGAGGGGTCTTGGGGCCATATGTTGGAACGCCCCATTCCCATGAGTTATTGATCCCATAGGAGGACCAGCCCTCAGGAAAGCCTTCGAAATCCTCAAAATAGCCTGCCCGAATTCCATCCTTCACGGAAACCTTTGCCTCCGCTGTTTTTACCTGATTACCCGAAAAATCTTGGATCGTCCACCAATACGTTATGGTGCTGCCTTTTACAGCTTCAGCTGGAATAATCGCTTCATATAAGCCATTTCGATAGTCCCCCGCATAACGTTCCGCATTAAAAGCTGCTTCGCTCGCATCCACATATCGGACATGGAGGCTAACCTGATTCACACTAATATTGTCCATTGCTTGGATGGAAAATGGTGCATTTAACCCCTCATAGACCACTTGACGTGCGTCCTGTACATAGGTCGGTGCTTCAGTATCATTGCCTGGCCCAACGACCTGACCCTTAATTTTTCCAATTCCTTGTTCAACGGCCGTTACAGCTGCATTTACATTCACAATTCCGTAGCCATAACCATTATTCGGGGCTTCCGGATAATTTTCATCGGTTTTTGTTACAGCCGTTAGTTTTAAGATATCCTCAATTTGTGTAAGTGACAATGCTGGGTCCGCTTGTTTTAATAAGAGTGCTGCAGCGGCAATATGCGGAGCCGCCATCGAGGTGCCATTATAGCTGCCATACTCAAATGTATTCCATGTCGCCCCCGGTAATGAAGAGCGAATCCCAACCCCCGGTGCAGAAATGTCAGGCTTAACATCCCCTCTTTCAGTTGGCCCTCTTAGGGAGAAGCTTGCTAACTCATCTGTATTCGTCGTTGCTCCAACCGCAAATGACTCCGGATAATTCGCTGGTGAACTTGCTGATCCCGGCATCGCAACCGGATTAAAAAAATCCGTATTTCCAACCGAAAAAACCGGGAAGATTCCAACAGAACGCCACGCCTGAACAAGTGGTCTGAACCAATCATTATTAATCGGGCGTCCTCCCCACGAGTTATTGACAACATCCGGCGCCATTTCGGGATGTGGAACGCCCTTTTCATCTGTTGGCGCTAACACCCATTCAGCTGCTTGAATGATATAAGAATCATAGCTTTCATCATTCGCAAAGGCCCGTGCCGCAATCCATTTTGCATCTGGTGCGACACCAATTTGATTTTGTCCACCAGGCTCCTGCCCAACCATCGTTCCCATCGTATGTGTGCCGTGCCCGTCAGAGTCAACCGGGCTGCCAATTTTGTGAATCGCATCATACCAGTTGAACGTGTGTGATAGTTTATCGGGATTATTCGGATCATACCCGCGGTACTTGGTTTTTAAGGCTGGGTGACTGACGGCAACACCGCTATCGATATTGGCAACAACCGTCCCTTCCCCGGTGATCCCTCGCTCCCAAACCTCCGGAGCACCGACACGGTCAATATTCCATTCAACCGGGCCGCTTTCATCTGCCTGCAGTTTTGCAGATTGCTCCTCCTTTTTGATCGGTTCAAGTGTTTGTTTTTCATCAAGGAGGATTGCCTTTACCTCAGGCAGCTCCGCAAGCTTCGCGGCGGCCTCCTTTGTACCTGTTACGGCAATACCATTAATGATAAAAAAGTTATGAAACTCTTTTATCTTTCCGGAAGCCTTTTCCTCCTTTAGCTGGAGATTAATCCCCTTTTGTGAGAGTTTGGCCTTATCCTGTAAGCCTTGTACAACAGCCTTTTGGACATTAGCCTTCATTTCCTTCTGAGAAATGCTTTTCTTAACAGAGGATTGCTTGGCTGATAAAGCAATTTTTTCCGTATCAGCTTGGTCGCGCAGGACCACGATGAATCTAGCAAATTCATCCTTCTCAAATTTTTTTACTAGTTTCGCATCGATGACTTCACCTTTTGCAGAGCTCATATCCGCCGGGATTACACTACTTGCAAGCGAATTCGTCGGCAGGGCCATACTTAAGGTCATTACCAACGCAAGTAAAAGCATACAAGCTTTTGCCCAAAATCGTTTGGTTCTCCTCATTCTTTCACTCCTCTATTTATTTTTGTATGTATGTGAAAATTCCTAGATGTTATGGTGAGATGGTACTAAGTGGGTAAAAAACAGGGATGATAAAGACATGGTGGATAACACTGTATAAACCTGGTTATCTATTATTCTAGTAATAATCGCAGCAGATAACTATAGGATGATTTCACCAAATTTTCTGAAATCAATAGGACTAAAGAGAGTGTCGGTATGTTTGCACTAGATAATATTTCCTAATAACAGGTATTAGTTTCTTTAAGTACATTCTAATCAAAATTTGTAAATAGAAATGAATTGAATCCAAAATTGGAGATATTCCATATAAAAAGAGAGATAGCTATATAGACGATAAACAAGATGATAAAAAAATAAAGACTGAAAGATTCCAGTCTCTGTTTTTTCTAGAAATTTGGGGTCATGATATGGTTTTCTATTACTTTTTATACAGCGAGCCCGTCAGCTGTTATACCCTATTAAGGATTCTATCTAATCGGCAATTCCACAATAAAAGTAGTTCCTTCATTTTGATTACTTCTTACATTGATACGGCCGCTGTGCAAGTCGATAATTGTCTTGACGATTGATAAACCCAGGCCGGTGCCCTCGATTGTACGTGTACGTGCTTTATCGGCCCGGTAAAAACGTTCAAATATTCTTTCTAATTCTGGATCATTCATCCCAATTCCTGTATCCTCAAAGGTTACGATGACTGTTTCTTCTTTTTTATCAATAGATATCTCAATGCTGCCATTCTGTTTGTTGTATTTAATAGCATTGGATAGGAGGTTATCCCAAACCGTATTGAGCAAGGATGGATCACCGATAATCTCGATATCCGGTAATGAGTAACTCAGCATAATCTCCTTGTCACTTACTGCCCATTGATAGTTTTGCACCAATTTCTTCAATTGCAGGCCGAGATTAAAGGTTTTTTTCTTCATAATATCCTCATTTCTGTCTAATGAGGCCAGAAGCAGCAATTGTTTTGTTAAGGTAGAAAGTCTTTTAATTTCACTGTTAATGATGGATACATATTGGGATCTTTCTTCTTTGCTTATAGAATCAGTTTCTAATAAGCTGGAATATCCTTTTATATTAGACAGTGGTGACTGTATATCATGAGAAATATTCGAAATAAATTCCTTTCTCATGTCATCCATTTGTTCCAACTTTCTCGCCATCCGCAAAAAGCTATGGGAAAGTTCCCCTATCTCATCGTGTCGTGTCACGTCCAGTTCTACATTAAAATTACCATTTGCCAGTGATTTTGTCGCTTTTGTCAGGTTAGAAATCGGTTTTACTAAATATTTTGTATTAATAACAACCATAATGATGGTTAACGTAATGGCTATTCCAAGAATCCATGCAAATAAAATGTGCATCTCGTTGAAGAGGAATTTGATGTCTGGCCTAATAAATAGAGCAAAAGTTTCTCCGTTATATTTTAATGGCACACCAATGGTATTGTTTAGTTCATTGGCAAAAAAGCCTGTTACAAATTTCCCTTGTGGAAATTGAAGTATACCGTGAAAAATATGGCCGTTTATTACATCTTGTTGTGTTGAAATAGAAAGACTTTTGTTCCTGAATGGTTCGCCGAAAAAAGTTCTGTTTCCGTTTGTATCTACTAGGCATATTTGATACCCAACTTTAGTAATGCTGTCCAAGTACTCTGTCAAGCTTATTGTTGGATGACTTTCAGCAAAAGCAGCAATATCTAATGCGACTTTTGTATTTTTATTGTCATTATATGGTTTTAACTTCTGTTGATAATAGGTATTTGAAATGACAAAAGCTAAGAGAAAGCTAATAAACATCATTCCAATAGTTATGACAATAAATTTCACATAAAGTGTTTTCATTTACGGTGGACCTCCAATAAATATCCAACCCCACGTACTGTTTTTATTTGAAAATCATCCGTTAAGTTAGAAAAACGTTCCCTTAATCTTTTTATATGAACATCTACCGTTCTCGCATCTCCTTCATAATCCAAGCCCCATATTTGTTCGATCAAGTGTTCTCGGGAAAAAACAAGCTTAGGATTAGAAATTAAATATGATAAAAGCTCGAATTCTTTTAGCGGTAAGAGCAAGGTACGCTTCCCTACCTGAACTTCATAACTTTTTTTGTTTATCGTGGTATTGCCAATTTGTAGTATGGCTTCATCCGGCTGGTGGTCAAATCGCCGCAGCAATGCTTTCATCCGAAAAGTTAATTCTTTGGGCTCAAATGGTTTGACCAGATAATCATCCGTTCCGGCTTGAAATCCTAGCTCCTTATCTTCAATTTCACTTTTTGCTGTTAAAAGGATTACTGGAATATCATACTGTTTTCGAATCATTTTCGTAAGGGTATAGCCATCCATAAATGGCATCATCACATCCACTATGGCTAAATCGCAGGCAGCCTTCTCGAGTATTTCTAATGCTTCCATCCCGTCTTTTGCCTGAAATACATTATATCCATGTTCAGATAAGTGAATATCAACAAGTTTTACTATATTGATATCGTCATCCACAATTAAAATATTTGTCATATCATTTTCTTTCTCCTACACTTTTTGCAAAATCTGCCCATCACTCATTTTAATGATATGGTCAGCAAATGAAAGCATTTCTTCGTCATGTGTTACTATTAATGTGGCAATATTGAGTGTCTTTGTTAAATGACTGATTAATGTCATCACATCTTTTGACCTTTTCGAATCCAAACTTGCAGTTGGTTCATCTGCAAAGAGAACTTTCGGTCTGTGGATAATGGCACGGGCAATTGCAACCCGCTGCTTTTCACCGCCGGACAATGAAGAGGGATAGGCATGTTTTCGATGATCCATTTCAACCAATTTTAGGATTTTGTCAACTTCTTTTTTCTGTTCCCGTATTTTTAATTTAGATTCAGATACATCCAACATGAGTAACAGCTGCTCTTCTACTGTAAGAAAAGGCACCAGGTGGGCAAATTGAAAGACGAAGCCAAATTGATGAGCCCTGATTTTCCGAACTTGTTCCGCATTCATAGAAGTCAAGTTTTTCCCTTCGAAGATTATCTGTCCATCTGATGCCGGCTGGAGTCCTGCAGCTATGGTAAGAAGGGTGCTTTTACCTGAGCCTGATGCCCCTACTAAAGAGGTTAACTCCCCTTCTCGAAGAATAAGATTCACTCCTTTTAGGATTTCTTCCGTCACTTCTCCATTTTTATAAGATTTTTTAACATTATCTATTTTAAAGATCATATTAAACCTCTCCTTGTTGAATAGCTTGTAATGGTTGAACTGATTTAATTTGTAAACCGGAAAGGGTTGCGCCAATAAATCCTATCATGAGGAAGACGATCGACAATTGAACGGTTGTTTCAGTTGTTAAACTAAAAGGCATTCCTGTAGGAGCTACCCTAGTAAAAATTTGACTGAGGAAAATGGCTATACTAAGTGCAATGACGGTGATAAACACCATTTGCGTCCACATTATTTTAAACAACGAACTTGTTTTTACACCGATCGCTTTAAGAATACCGTATAAACCAATCTTTTGAACATTCATCATGTAAAAGAAGATTGCAAACAACATTCCGCTAATAACAACTAAAAACCATATAATCATGTTAAGGGACATCTGTTCTGATTTATAACTCGAAATGGTATTAAGGAATTGTTGATTCGAAAAGGATCCCATACCAGAGAAGGTTGGTACTGTACCCCCTTCAGGTATAAAAATCAACTGCATTTCGTCGGTCCCATAAATTTCTTTATAGTCCTCCATACTGATATAAGCTACAGATGCATGGCTGTATTTACTGTGTTTAACAAAACCTTTTACAACAAACTTACCTTTGTATTGATTATTGGTTAAAGCATCTCCAATTTTGATACCATTATCCTCCATTGACTTGTCGAGAACAATTTCCCCTTTTTCTACATTTTTAAACTGCTTAGAACTGGTCGCTGTCACAAACGCGACACTTTGCTGCTTACCATCACCATCATTCAAAAACCCCATTTGAATGGAAAATGCCGTGGCATCCTTTTCTTTGCTTAAAATTTGTTTTTGAATTCTGCGGTCTACCCTAGACATGCTGTAGGTCTGATCGGCTTCCTTCGTCATATAAAATTGCCCAGCCGGCAAATCTTTTATTAAACCTGCACTTTCTTGTGATAATCCATTTGCCAATCCAGATATCATAAACGTTAATAAACTAACCAGAAAAACAATGGAACCTAAAATCATAAATTTTGCTTTACTTTTCTTCATTTCTTTCCAGGCAATGTTCATCTTCATTCCTCCAATCTTAATTACCCCCTTAGTTTAAGGTCGGTGTGTGAACGGAAGATGAACAGAAAATTACATTACTAAATTTTGATATTCTAAGTTAAAGAGGTGCCCAGGCCCACCCCGATTTTTGTAGAATTTTGTCGACTGGTAAACTTAAAAAGCCCTATTCCTTGGAAAGGGCTTTTTTTCTAATTACATAATTTTATTTCTCAATCAACTCTAAAAAGGAGCAAATCGTTAAGATGCCTTTATCAAAGTTTTCTAGGTGAAAATGTTCATTTGGTGCATGAAGATTTTCATCTGGCAAACCGAATCCCATTAAGACAACTGGAGCATTTAATGAATGGCTGAAATCCGATACAATCGGAATGGAGCCGCCTTCTCTTTTGTAAACAGGCGATTTCCCGTACACGTTTTGATAAGCCTCGGCAGCCTTTTGAATCATCGGACTGTCAATCGGGGTTAAAAATGGATTACCCGTATCGCCAAGAGACACTTTTACCGTGCATCCTATTGGTGCATGTTCTTCGAGATGTTTTTTGATCAATCCCTGGATCTTTTCAGGGTTTTGATTGTGGACTAGACGGCAGGTGATTTTGGCATGTGCCTCGTTCGGAATGACGGTTTTTGTACCTTCCCCTTGAAATCCGCCCCATAGGCCGTTTATTTCTAATGTTGGCCGGGAACTGATTCTCACCGGGTAAGGATAATTGTTTTCCCCTCCCGTTAAATCTGTTAACCCTAACGATTTTTTCAGTTTTTCTTCATCGAAACCCAAAGCTTTAATTTGTTCCTTTTCAAACTCTGTCAGTTCCTCAACATCATCATAAAAATGCTCCACATTTACTTTCCCGTTCACATCATGAAGGCTTGAAAGCAACTGGACTAATAAGTGGTTAGCGTTCTGAACTCCCCCGCCGAACATGCCCGAATGCAAATCAGAGTTCGCCGTGTTAATGGAAACTTCCAGCGCACATAGGCCTCTTAATGAATAGGTAATGGCAGGGACTCCTTTATCCCACATATCAGAATCTGAAATGACAACCACATCACAGGTTAATTTTTCTTTATTTTCGGATAAAAAGTGCGGAAGATTGGGACTTCCGATTTCTTCTTCGCCCTCGATGCAAAATTTTATATTCACCGGTAATTTACCCTCTGACTCCAATAATGTTTCCACTGCTTTAATATGTAAGAACATCTGTCCTTTGTCGTCCGTTGCCCCTCTGGCAAAAATCTTTTCATCCCGGATAGCCGGTTCAAAAGGAGGGGTTTCCCATAAATGAACAGGGTCAACGGGCTGCACGTCATAATGACCGTATACTAACACAGTGGGGGCATTTTCATGATGAATCCACTCGGCATAAATAATCGGGTGCCCTTTTGTCTGGATGATTTCCACATGTTCCATTCCAATGTTTTTTAATTTATTGGAAATCCATGAAGCTGCTTTTTGAATGTCCTCTTTATGCTCCGATAAGGAACTAATACTGGGAATCTGGAGTAATTCTTTTAATTCCTCAACATTCTCATGATGTTTATTGGATAAAAATTCAGATAACTGGCTCATTTTATCACCTTTTCTATTTTATTTTCTATTCTATTTTATACAAAAAATTAGAGAAAGCCTATAATCGAGTTCTGCATTATTGTTTTAGCTACCTCAAAATATCCAAAATATGCTGTATAAAGATGTCCAGAATCTGCTAAACAACGAAAAAAAACCTCATGTAGACCGTATGGTTTTCGCATACCTTCTACATAAGGGATTATTATCGTTTAAATCGTAAATTTTATGGGATTTTAGGTTCTTCTATCTTTATTGGTTTTCCGCTTAATGATTGAAGGAAAGCAACCAAGGCAGCCTGTTCCTTATCAGAAAGATTGAGAGGGTTGAAATCCTCTGAAGTAAATTGGTCAACGTGCTTTCCTTCATTATAATGTTTCACTACTTCTTCTAATGTCTTCATGCTTCCATCATGCATGTACGGAGCGGTATAGATAAGTTGACGAAGTTGAGGGGAGCGAAATGCCCCCTTATCCTCTTCTTGATCAGTTACATAGAACCGTCCTAAATCACCATTGTTTATACCTAAATTATCAAAATCGTTATCAGAAAAATTTGCTCCTGCATGACATGTTATGCAGCTTCCTTTACCAACGAAGATTTCCATTCCTAATTTTTCTTGAGTCGTTAATGCTTTATTGTCCCCTTGTAGATAGTGATCAAACGGCGTATCGTTGACAATAAGAGTCCGCTCGTAGCTTGCTAAAGCTTCTGCTATATGTTTAGTTGTAATTTCACCTTGAAAAGCATTTGCAAATAGTCTCCTATACTCCGGTACATCTTTCAATTCTTTCACTAGTTCATCTAAATCTTGGTCCATTTCAACTGGATTTATAATTGGACCCAATGCCTGCTCCTCTAAACTTGTAGCTCTGCCATCCCAGAAAAGCTTTTCATAATAGGCGGCATTTAGAACAGTAGGGGTATTCCGTTGACCTTCTCTCCCGTCTACGCCAACGGCAGTCGCACGTCCATCTGTGAAGGCTTTGTCTACAGCATGACATGTAATACAGCTTACTTCATTATTTCCGGACAGCCGTTTATCAAAAAAAAGCATTTTTCCTAACACAACCTTTTGCTCCGATACCTGGTTTTCGACTGGAACAGGAACAAGTCCTAATTTTTCAAATTTTGTTCGAAGGTAATCATCTACACTCGGCAAAGTGGTGGAACCAATCTTATTATCTACATTCTGAAAAGCGGTGGAACCAATCTTACTGAGACCACTGACCATTATGATACATATTACCATCCCTGTAATCATCAATAAATACCTGTTTGTACTTACTATTCTTTTCATTTTCAGTCCCCTATTATTAAAAATGTCTCTTTTATTTTAATAATGGAAGATTAATAGAAAATGAATTTCATGTAAATTTTAAGTTAATGGTATGCAACTAAATAGGCTCCTTCAATTAGATTGGTCAATTCATCCCAGCTCTATAGTAAGGCATTCCTGCATACTCACTCCAATCCTGAAATGACCATCCGAATACCTTTCAAACTTCTTTGTCCGATCCATGAAGTGTGCCCATCAAGTTGCTTGGTGTGGGTTTATTTGATTAAATTAGCCGGTATTTCGCCATTGATCCCGGAAACGAGATTAGTGGCAGCTAGCATCGCCATTTTAAAACGCGTTTCATACGTTGCAGAACCGATATGCGGCAAAGTAACGACATTTTCCATAGAAATCAGTGGATTATCCAAATTAATTGGTTCTTGGACAAAGACATCCAATCCCGCACCATAAATTTCACCTGTTTGGAGTGCATGAATTAACGCTTCCTCATCCACGGTTTTCCCTCTTGAACAATTGATGAAAATAGCCGATTCTTTCATGAGCTCAAATTCTCTTTTTCCCATTAGCTTTTCAGTCTTTGGGGTGAGCGGTGTCATAAGACAGACAAAATCAGATTTCTTTAACAGTTCTTCCCTTGAACAATACATGGCATTATACTTTTCTTCAGCATCCCTATTTCTCGAACGGTTGTGGTAAAGAATCTCCATATCAAACCCAAGGTGCGCCCTTTTGGCAACTGCAGAACCTATTCCTCCCATACCAATAATCCCTAAAACTTTATGATGGACATCTATTCCAAACCAAGGTTCTTCGAGATTTGTTTTCCACTGCCCTGTCTTCACAAATTGGTCTAATTCCGGCATCCTTCTAGCCGTGGATAGGATCAACCCGATAATAGTATCTGCGACAGAGTCATTTAATACTTCTGGGGTATTGGTTGCCATTATTCCGCGTGCTGATAATGCGGATAGTTGTAAATTATCATAGCCGACTGAAATATTACTTACAATTTTTAGCTGGGGAGCATTTTCTAATAATTCCCCATCGACTTTTAACCCGGAACCTATTATCCCATTCGCATTCTTTAACTCATGAAGAAATGCCGGATACGTATTTGAATCTAGTTTCTCAAAATAAACAATTTCACACGTTTTTTGGATAAAATCTAATACTCTTTGATCTACTTTTTTATATACAATCACTTTAGGTTTCATGAGAATCCTCTCTACACTTTTATTTTTTGAAAATCTCCGTTAAATTTCAACTAATAATACCAATCCTAAAGATTATGATTTTTTGTTACTTTATGTCGAACGTAATCAAGATGTAAAAACATTTGATGAAATGCCTCAAAAGGATCTCTTTTTTCCAATGCCTTGTAAATTGCCGTATGATGCTGAACAGTTCGTTCTGGTTCACGAACTTTTATCTCATCGTTAATTTTGACAAGTGTTACGATTAACGAGTCAACCATACCTTCCACAATTGGATTATTGGCGCTTAACGCAATGATGCGGTGAAATTCAATGTCCGCTTCCCCGTAGTCATTGTCTTTACTGTTTGCAATCACATCAATCGTTTGTTTTAGTCTTTTGAGCTCTTCATCGCTAATTTTCTCGGCGGCAATCGTAATTAATCCTAGTTCCAATGCCATTCGCGCTTCAACCATTGCCTGTAGGTTATCGTGTGCTAGGGATAGCATAATCGAAAAGGGATGACTGCTAATTTTATTGTTAAAAAAAGTGCCTTCCCGTGTTTTGCGGGTAATAACACCCAATGATTCAAGCGAGCTGAGCGCTTCACGTAATACAGGACGGCTGACATTTAGTTTTTCCATAAATTCCATTTCCGTTGGGAGCTTATCTCCCGGTTTCAGCTGACCACTATTTAACAGTTGGATAATACTTTCAACTACCTGCTTGGATAATGTATTGCGGTTTACTGACACTACTTTTATTTCTTTGGGGGTCTCATCCATATTTAGGCTCCTTGTTTTGCCATTTTTGTAAGCCTATTATAATATATTGAACCTCCCTTATCACCCGTAAGAAATAAAACGCTGCGAAAAATTAGCAGCGTTCTGTCAACTATAGTTTCAATATGCGACAAATATTTTCTGCCGCAAAAGCTAGATTTGCTTCTCCGTTGTCGAGTGCTTCCTCTAGTGAAGAAACGCCTTTTAAGATCCCAATAATAGCATTAAACCCGTTATCGTATAGGGACTCTACCCCATTGCCAATTCTTCCGGCAAAAGCAATCACAGGAATAGAATATTTTTTTGCTACAGTAGCAACCCCGTAAGGAGTTTTGTTACGATAAATCAAATAAAATTAGGACGATAGATTAAAAAAAGCAACCGTTTACATTATTAATTGTATAATTGTCTTACACATAAATCATCATTCAAACTACTAATAAATGTTTTATTTTTTAGGCAAATAAACAAAGGATTCAAGTAATAGGATGGAATGGACATCCATATGACTGAAGGTATTTCTCATGAAGATAAACAAGATTCTTGCTCAAGAAATTGCGGACAAGGTAATAAATATGTAAAAAAGCTTACTCCTAGAGTAAGCTTAACTTCCGATATAAACACTATCGCATGTTCCAGCTTTTGGTTCATAATAACAATGGTTTTTAAATTGACCAGAATGAGGTTGACCGTACCATGTTGGAGGGCATGGAGCATATGGATTAAAATACCAAAGGGCATATTTCCCTGGGTGTTCTCTCCAATAATCCAAATTCTTTTTTGCTAATCTTTTTTCAGAAGTTCTCGCTTTTTGATAAAATACATTCCCTTTTTGAACAGCTTCAAAGGAATAATTTCCTCCTTGTACTTGATAAATTACTTGGGGAATTGTTCTTAAATTTTTAAAGTCTGAACAATCTCCTTTAAGACGATTGACAATGACATTTCCAACATATAACATTCCCTGTTTTCCTTCACCTTCGGCTTCTGCTCTCATCATCCTTGCCATTAAGTCCACGTCCGAACTTCGATAATTTACTCTTGGCATATTTTTCACCTCCAAAATATAGTATGAAAAAAAGCCTACATTGATGTCATTGTTAATAAAATTAAATGGCGGTGCCTAGTCTCGTCCCAATATTAAAAAGTACCCTACAGGTAGACTTTTTTTATGTGTCTACTCCATAGGGTACATTTTAACGACTGCAGCGGTTTTTTTATATGAATTTTAAAATTAACGGCTTACCTCAGCATTCGCTAATTTTTCATAGTATTTTACGAGACTGCTATGATCTTCAAACTCATGGCCGTCAGTTTTTAAGGCATACATCATTTCAAGAACCGCCGCTGTTAAAGGTGTTGGAGCCCCGAATTCATGGCTTGTCTCTAATGCATTCGTTAAATCCTTAATATGCAAATTAATGCGGAATCCAGGATTAAAGTTTCGATCCAGCATCATCGGTGCTTTTGCGTCTAAAACGGTGCTTCCTGCTAAGCCACCGCGGATTGCCTGGTAAACAGCTTCAGGATTCACACCCGCTTTTTGCGCTAATACGAATGCTTCAGAAACAGCTGCGATATTTAAGGCAACAATCACTTGATTGGCAAGCTTTGTTACGTTACCTGCGCCAATTTCTCCTACTAGGACAACCGATCCTGCCATAGCAGATAGTACATCTTTCACTTCATCAAAAACTTCTTTCTTTCCGCCAACCATCACGGAGATGGTTCCATCAATTGCTTTTGGCTCCCCGCCGCTGACAGGTGCGTCCAGCATTTCTACTCCTTTTTCCACCAATGCTTTATATACTTCCTGGGAAGCAGCCGGTGCAATGGAACTCATATCCACATAAATTAACCCTTCACGCGCGCCTTCAATCAGCCCATTTTTTCCTAAAGCTACTTCTTTCACGTTCGGAGAATTAGGCAGCATCGTAATGACGATATCTGACTTTTCGGCGACGGCCCTGGGAGTAGTTTCTACTTCTGCACCCAATTCTTGGAGTTCTTTAGCTGCATCTTGATTAAAATCGCTGACAATTAATTGATATCCGGCTTTGATCAGGTTCTTGCTCATAGGCTTACCCATAATTCCAAGTCCGATAAATCCGATTTTCTTCATATTATATCTACTCCTTCAGATTAATTTTTTTGTAATCTATTTTTCTATCAACCCGGCTTCCGCCATTGAGTTTCTTAGTGATTCCAGTACTGCCCCTTTACTGCTTTGAATAGGTTTGACACATTCGCCAACCTCTAATCCGAGTAAATTCGCCATATCCTTGGTAGCAACAGGGAAGGTCGCTTTGTCCTGGGCAAGACGAACGGGATTTAACCTGAATTGTGCCTCTAATGCTCCCGCGAGGTCACCCGCCATATATTTGTTGTAAATCGACGTAACCAACGGGCCAAACATATTGGCGGTTGAACAAACGCTGCCAACTGTCCCTATACACAAACCAGGAAATACAAGTGTATCTTTACCGGCCATGACTTTAAAATTCAAATCCCTTGTGCATCGGACCAATTCACTTAGCATCGTAAAATCTCCGCTTGAATCCTTTATGCCGACAATATTGCCAACATCCCGGGCTAGTTTATCAACCAATTGAACAGAAATGTGGTAGCCAACTCGGCCTGGGTTATTGTAAAGCAGTACAGCTGTGTTTGGAACGGCATCTGCCACGGCTTTAAAATGATCATATAATTCGTCAAAGGTTGGCTTTAGAAACATAGGTTGGAGAATCGAAATCCCATCCGCCCCCATTGCTTCCGCCATTTTAGCTAGAAGAACGGCCTGTTTTGTTCGAATGGCCCCGATTCCAAAATAAACGGGAACCCGGCCTTTTGCTTGATCCATGATCACTTCAAAAGCATCCTTTAATTCATGCTCTTCAAACGCGTAAAATTCACCGTTACTTCCGAAAGCTAATATCCCGTGGACTCCATCTTCAATCACATGGTCTACCATAAAACGCAGCTTTGCTTCATCGATCTTTTCGTCTTTGTCTATTGGTGTGATGATAGGAACAACAATTCCTTTAATATCGTCTATATTCATCATAATTGGATCTCTCCCATGAATGTTACTAGTCATCTATATTTTAATTGTATATTTGTCTTACAAATAAATCATTAGGCAAATCAACAAAAAATTACACATTTTTTATCATATAACCGTCGTTCTTTTTTCATATTCACAATTTGAAAAACACTTCACAAACACAGCTGAATGACGAGCAATGAATAGGTTAGTTAAATCTTTAATACCCTGCAAACATTTTCTGTAGTGAAAGCTAAATTATCACGACCGGATTCGAGAGCTTCCTCGAGTGGGGTAACCCCTTTTAAGATGCCTATTATGGCGTTAAACCCATGGTGATATAAAACGTCAACACCATGGCCTATTCTGCCGGCAAAAGCGATTACAGGAACCGAATGTTTCTTTGCAATGGCAGCCACTCCATACGGTGTTTTACCAAACAAGGTCTGACCATCAATACTTCCTTCCCCTGTAAAACAGAAGTCCGCTCCGATGATTTTCTCTTCAAGTCCCGTATACTCGATGACAAGTTCAATTCCCTTTTTTAGCCGGGCATTTAAGAACGCCATTAATCCCGCGCCGAGTCCGCCGGCTGCTCCTGCACCTGCAATATGGGCAATATCGAGCTGCAGCTCTGTCTTAATCACTTCTGCAAAATGAGTTAAATTTCGGTCAAGGAGGCTCACCATTTCCGGGTCTGCCCCTTTTTGCGGGCCAAAAATAGCGGAACAGCCATTGTCACCAATTAAGGGATTGTTGACATCGCAAGCCACATCGATTTTTACCGTTTTAAGCCTCGCGTCTAATCCGCTTATGTCAATGGAATGCAGCTGCTCCAAAGCGCCGCCGCCAAACGGCAGTTCATCACCATTTTGATTCTTAAAAGAAACACCAAGTGCCTGAAGCATTCCCATCCCGCCATCATTGGTAGCACTTCCGCCAATTCCAATTAAAAATCGATTCACACCTTGATCGAGGGCATGCTTAATTAATTGACCCGTTCCATAGGTAGTCGTTACTAGTGGATTACGGTCTTCGGGTTTAATGAGACCTAATCCACTGGCACTTGCCATTTCAATCACAGCGGTTTTCCCCTCATCCAAAAGTCCATATTCGGCTATAACTTCTTTTCCTATTGGTCCGATTACTTCCGTCTTAATGATTTCTCCGTTAGAGAAACTCACGAGCGATTCCACCGTTCCTTCCCCGCCGTCTGCCATGGGAACAATCACGCATTCTGCATGGGGAAATACCTTTTTGATTCCTTTTTCCATTGCAAGGGCAGCATTCTTCGCCGTCATACTTTCTTTAAATGAATCTGGCGCCAGCACAATTTTCATCATAATCTGTCCTTTTCCTTGTTTTCTTTTTTAAACAATGGAGGGTGACATTTTAGTCACCCCATTTTTATTTGAAATTATTAAATACGATTATACTTTAAGAATTGTCCAGCTCCAGCGCCTAACTGCTAAACAGGCGTTTCCGCTTTTCTATCGTACAAGACACGGACGCTTGTTATCGAATTTCCAGCCTGGAATTAAAAACTGCATTCCGGCGCCATCATCACGGGAACCTAATCCCATGTTGTTATATAGCTCGTTCGCTTTTAAAATTTGATCCATATCCAGTTCAATCCCCAATCCTGGCTTATTAGGAATGGTGAGATAACCATCCTCAATCTTATATGGATCTTTGGTTAAATGCTCGATGCCTTCCTGCCAAATCCAGTGTGTATCAATAGCCGTAATATTACCAGGAGCGGCCGCTGCTACATGTGTGAACATGGCAAGTGAAATATCAAAGTGGTTATTAGAGTGTGAACCCCATGTTAAACCAAATTCATTACACAATTGGGCTACACGTACAGATCCCTGCATCGTCCAGAAGTGCGGATCTGCAAGCGGGATGCTCACAGACTGCATTGCGATGGCATGAGACATTTGTCTCCAGTCTGTTGCAATCATATTGGTTGCGGTCGGAAGCCCAGTTTGTTTTCTAAACTCCGCCATGATTTCACGGCCTGAATACCCGTTTTCTGCGCCGCATGGGTCTTCCGCATAGGTCAATATTCCATGCATATCTTTACATAACTCCACCGCTTCATTTAAGGACCAAGCTCCGTTTGGATCCAACGTGATTCTAGCATCCGGGAATCTTTCTTTTAAAGCCTTAATCGCTTTAATTTCTTCCTTGCCTTCTAAAACGCCGCCTTTTAATTTAAAGTCTGTAAATCCATAAAGCTTGTGCGATGCTTCGGCAAGCTTGACCACTGCTTCAGGTGTTAAAGCTTCTTCGTGACGGATCCGATACCATTCTTCTTCAGCATCCGGATTGCTGTAATACGGTATATCTGTCTTATTTCGATCACCAATGTAGAACAAATAACCCAATGTTTTTACTTTTTCACGCTGCTGCCCTTCCCCTAAAAGCGCTGCAACCGGTACATTTAAATATTTTCCCAGTAAATCTAGTAATGCCGCTTCAATCGCTGTTACAGCATGGATGGTGATTCGGAGATCAAAGGTCTGCAGACCGCGTCCTGCTACATCACGTGAAGCAAATGTTTTTCGTACATTATTTAAGATATTATGATAATGGCCGATGGATGAACCAACCACCAATTCCTTTGCATCTTCAAGTGTTTTACGAATTCCTTCACCGCCGGGAACTTCCCCGACACCAATATTTCCGCATGAATCCTTTAGGACCACAATATTCCTTGTAAAATAAGCACCATGGGCACCACTTAGATTAAGAAGCATGCTGTCACGACCAGCGACAGGGTATACATTCATTTCGGTTACGACGGGAGTAGTTTTTACTGTGTTTTGCACTGTTGACATGATATTATCTCCAATCTTAATCTTATTTTACTTTCAAGTCTTCCTATTTATATAAAGAGTAATTGAATCTCTTATATCCAAAAATCATCGGGCAGTAATTCTATAAACCGTTACTGCCCACTACATATCTTCTTAGAAAAATAGATTTAGTATTAATACACCTGCTAAGCCTATTATACCGAGAGCCGTGGTGTAGGTTGTTCTGATCTTTATGGCTTCGCCTACAGATAAATTTAAGTATTCTTTAAACATCCAGAAACCTGGGTCTGTCACGTGTGAGAACGAGATACTTCCGCAAGTGACGGCTAGAGTCATTAATTCCATGCTGACACCAGATGCCTGAGCAATTGGCAGAACCACACCGGCTGCTGTCATAACAGCCACGGTTGCTGATCCAAGAGCAATACGTAAAAGAGCTGCGATTAACCATGCAAGGATAATCGGAGAAATATTCAAACCGCCTGTGATATCTTTAATGTAGTCGGCAATACCACCATCAACCAATACTTGTTTAAAGGCACCGCCTGCTCCAATTACCAAGATGATCATGGCCATTGGTTTAACCGCATTAGAACATGATTGCATTACATCTTTGAGAGGACGGCCAGCTCTTGGTCCAAGAAGCCACATTGCAAGTAATAGGGCAATCAATAGGGCCATATTGGAAGAACCAACGAAATCCATTATGTGTCTAAAACTATTTTCCTTCGGCAAAAATAATGTACAAACTGCATCAATTGCCATTAATAATACTGGTACAAGTGCAACAAAAACACTTACGCCAAAGCTTGGCATTTCTTCTTCTTTGAATGTTTTGTTTGTAACAAGTCCTTCAGGTATTGACGGATTAATTTTTTTGAAGAAAGGCACCCGAGTCCATGTTAATCCAATAAAAGATGCCGCAGGGATGGCAATAATCAAACCGTAAAGAAGCGTTAATGACATGTTAGCGTTAAAAACTCCAGCAACTGCAGCCGGTCCCGGATGCGGTGGAAGGAAACTATGGGCTGTTGATAATGCGATTGACATCGGTAAAGCTACATAAAGTAGATTTAATTTTGTTTGGCGAACAATCACAAACACAAGAGGTATGATTAATACGAATGCTACTTCATAGAACATCGTAACGCCAAGGATTAAAGATGCGATTAAGATAGCAAGTTGAACACGTTTTATTCCCATTTTGTCCATTAGTCTAGTAGCAATCCTCTGAGCGGCACCAGCATCTGCCATCAACGTACCGATCATGGCTCCAAGTCCGACAATAATCGCCGTTCCTCCGAGCTGGCCTCCGAGACCATTAGAGATCGAACCCCAAATTTTGTCGAGCGGCATGCCTACTAAAAAACCAACAAATAAAGAAGTTAATAACAATGAGATAAATCCATTCATTTTTAACGGAATCATCAAAATTAGCAAAACGACAACTGCTAAAGCAACATACAATAAGGGCATGTTTATCTTCCTTTCCAGTAAGATATTAAACTGTTTGGCGCCTTTAGGGCATTTAAACAAAACGTAAAACTTCTTCTCTTTACAAGATAAATCGGCCAAGGGACTACTCTACAATCATCACAACCTGTAAAACTTCTTAAAATTCCAATAGTAAACGTTTACATTTTTATTGTATAATTGTCTTACAAATAAATCATCAGTCAAATGGATAATATTTTTATTTTTTTTTTGTGCAAATAGAGTGTACTATTTTTCATTTCATTAGGAGGACATATGAAAATAAATAAAGTTTTAGCCCAAGAGATTGCTGATAAGGTAATGAGCGTTATTCCCTATAAAGTAAATATCATGGATGAAAATGGATTAATTATTGGAAGCGGAGATAAAAAGCGGGTGGGCACCATTCATGAAGGAGCCGTTTCTGCCATTGAACAAGGAACCATGATAACCATCTATAAACCGGAAGGATCATCAAAACCAGGTGTAAACATTCCCATCCATTTTCAAAATATGACGATTGGGGTCATTGGCATAAGCGGTGATCCGCGGATTGTCGCACCTTTTGCCGAACTGGTCCGTGTAACAGCAGAGCTATTAATCGGCCAGGAATTTTTATTCAAAGAAAGAAGAATAAAGGAACAAAGGGTGGAGGAATTTCTGTATCATTGGGCTTTTCGGAATGATGAGTATGATACAGACTTTTTCAATAGTGCAGAGGCGATTGGGGTTAACCTAAAATTGGTTCGAAAAGCCGTCATCATAAAAGGGAAATTACGTAAACAGCCATCTTTATTCGCTCAGGAATTTACCTTTAAACTTAATCAGGAAAGCCATCTATTTATCGTTCCGGATACCAGTGATATTGTCAATCGGTTAGAACCCCTTATCGCTCAGGACTCAAAGATAGGAATCGGGGATCGTCATGAGATCCTGGCGAAATCAGTTCAGGAAGCAAAAAGAGCGATCGAGATATCTGAAAGTCTGAAATTCGCACAGAATATTTCTGATTATCCACAATTAAAATTTATTGATTATTTAACAAATAAAAATGTGGCTTTTGATGAAATCATTCCTTTTTACGCGCAGCTGGAAGAAAATCAAAAAGGACAGGAGTTATTGGAAACCCTTCTTTGCTTTATTGAAAACAGCGGTGATATGAACGCCATATCGTATAAGCTTCATATCCACCGGAACAGCTTAGCCTACCGGCTTCAAAGAATTGAAATCCTTACAAACAAGAACCCCAAAAATTTCATTGATTTGTTTCAGCTCTTTACCGGATATGTGCTATATAAAATGAAGCATTCTTCATAAAGAAAAGGAGCCCTTACTTTCGAACGTGAGGGCTGTTTTCCCCCCCTAATGTATAACCGAAATAATAGAGATTCCAATTAGGGCTAAAATAGACAAATGGACACTATTTAATCTTAAGCCTGTTTGAACTCCAGATATTCCAGCAAAACGGCTTACCATTAGATTAAGACCCGAGAATGGGCTGAGCGCCGTTGAAATCGACCAGGTCAGTAATAATAATAACGCTAATCCCATGTTGCTCATCCCTAATTCTGCCGGATTTAGCTGCATCGCTAGAGCTCCAATCGCAGCGATCTGGTGAATGCCCTTATAGGTAATGCACAGGACAATGATCATGACCGCCGCAGCAAATAGAAAAAAGGATTGGTGTGCCAAATAGCCAAGAAAAGTACTGACACGATCCGCAGCACTAGTTCCTTTCATGGCATAGGCTAACATTCCGGCACTCATAAACAGCATAATTTCATTGTTTAGCATGGGTACGGCCCGGTCGCGGAAATCAACCAACGATCAATTATGATGCCGGCAGTCATCATAAAAATTCCAAGCCAGTGCGGAAAGCGGTCGACCTTTAATGCACTACCTATAAAGGCGAGTAGCGAAAGAGCCACCACCACCAATTGAAGCCATGGTAACGCTAAAAAATATTGAATTAAATATAATGCGCACATCCCCAAAATAAGGTAACTTCGCATGTCAAACTCTCCTGCCTGAAAAACCGATTTGTGATTTTAAATAAATTCCCCCTCTTCCGTCAGGTGATAGGGGCTGGATTAAATAAAGTAAAATCATTATGAAGACCGTACTTTTCTGCCAAGCATTGTTTATGACCGCTTGCCACATCAATCATTTCATTAAAAAGCAGTGTGCCAATGTCCTCTATGGTTGCGGCACCTGTTACAATCGGTCCGGCATTAATATCGATCAAATCTTGCCACATATCCTTCATATCATTCCGTGAGCATACCTTAATAACCGGCGCCAATGCGAGCCCATAAGGAGTTCCGCATCCCGTCATAAATACTTCAAGCGTCATTCCGCTGGATAACTGACAAGAACCGCACACAAAGTCACTTGCCGGCGTCGCGGCGAAAATCATCCCTTTTTTAGTAGGTCTTTCTCCCGGGGAAAGTACCTCTACGATGGGTGACCTACCTGACTTGGCAATCGACCCCATCGCTTTTTCAACAATATTGGAAAGTCCGCCTTTTTTATTACCTGGTGTCGGATTGGCCGATCGGTCCACTTGACCGTTCTCCAGGTATTGATCATACCATTTCATCTCGGCTATTAATTTTTTGCCAACTTCATCATTTATACAACGTTCGCCAATGATATGGACGCCATCGCGGACCTCCGTCACTTCAGAAAACATGACGGTCGCACCCGCTTGGACCAACATATCGGCAGCGTAGCCGGCAGCTGGATTAGCCGTCACACCGGAAAAGGCATCACTTCCGCCGCATTGCATCCCGACAAGTAACTTGGAGAGAGGAAGTTCGACACGAGTTCTTACATTTAGTTTTTTCAGCTTCGTTTCTGCCTTTGCCAAAATCTCGGCCATAATGGCATCATGGCCCTTTACATTTTGAAATACCACCACATTTTCATGAGTAATATCTTCTTCATCCAATAACATCTCTAAGGTCAGTTTTTCACATCCCAAAGAGATCACCATTGTTTCCCCGCCGAAGTTAGGATGTTTCACAATATTGTGCAGCATCCGGATCGGAATTTTTGCTTCCGGAGCATTAATAGCCACGCCGCATCCATAGGCATGATTTATGGCAACCACATCATCTACATTTGGATATTTCGGCAAGAGCTCTTCTTTAATCTTCTTTACTGCGTTATTTAAAATGCCCGTCACACATTGAACGGTTGTCACAATCCCCAATATATTTCTGGTCCCTGCATATCCACCATCCGAGTTTGGAAATCCCATGAACGTTTTCTTTGGCGGTTCAGGTAAATCTGTCACCAAATTCACGGCAAATTTCATTTCATCCAAAGATGGGGGATTAGGAAGTGTAATCATATGCTCGTTAATCCAGTCACCTTTATTAATTTTCTGCTGCGCATATCCGATTGGAACACCATAACGGACAATTGTCTCTCCTTCAGGAATATCACATAAGGCAATTTTATGCCCCTGGGGAATATCTTGGTTAGCAGTAATATCCTCCCTAATCATGGTGCCTGCTGAAATGGCATTTACCGTAATGGCAACGTTATCATTTTCATTAATCTTAATAGATTGAGTAAGTCCCATGCCTCTCCCGCCTTTACACTTGTTCTTTCATATAAAAAATCGTAATCTGAAATCAACAAAAAGTAAAAGGGATAAAATTTAGATTTCTCTTAATAAAATTAAGAGTTAAGAGGAGCATTTTTAAACATGGACTTAAAACAAATCGAATATATTCTTAAAATTGCGGAAGAAAATAATATCACGAGAGCAGCAGAAAAGCTTTTTATCACACAGTCTGCATTAAACCAGCAGCTTTTAAAACTGGAGAAAGAGCTGGGAACCCCGCTTTTCGTTCGTTCCAAAGGTACTTGGCACTTAACTCGTGCAGGGGAGATTTATGTAGAAAGCGCAAAAAAGATCGTCCATATTAAAAAAGATACCTACAACCAAATAAATGATTTAGTGGAGAGGAAAAAGGGGAAATTAGTCATTGGATTACCGCCGGAACGCGGGCCAGAAATGTTTGCCTCCATCTATCCCCTTTTCTATAAAAAATATCCGAATGTAAAAATAGAGCCGGTTGAAATGGGGGTAAAACAGCAGCAACAAGAAATCAAACTTGGAAATCTTGACATTGGCTTTTTAACCTTACAAAGCTTTCAGAAAACAAATGACGAGTATATCCATATCTGTTCCGAGGAAATCATTTTAGCCGTTCCGGGAGCACATCCCCTTGGGCACCTTGGAGGAAAATGGGGTAAAAAGCTTCCTGAAATCAGCTTGGAATCCGTTAAACATGAATCTTTTGCGATTATGCAAAAAGGCTCCACACTAAGAGAAATTTACGAAAATCTTGTTGCTGAAGAGGATTTCAGGCCTACTATTCTTTTAGAAACCAGAAGCTGCCACAACTTATTCCATATGGTCGACGAAGGGATTTGCTGCTCGGTTTTCCCCATTACATACGCCATGGAGAGCCCCTGCGTTTCGTATTTCTCGATTAAACAAAAACCAGTCTGGGAGGTTTACGCCAGTTACAAAAAAGGCAGTTACTTAAGCAGCATTGCCAAAGACTTTATTCAGCTTGCGGCTGATTATTGGTCAGCAAAATTAGGAATTATTCATGAATCCTTGTATTAATTGCTCTGTTTGTAACAGAATAACTAACAATTAACAGGGAGGTGCTTTCTAATGGAACAGGATGAGAAAAGCTTTTCTTCGAAAACCCAAAATACCGTTTCAGTGAATGATCTTTATAAGGAGGCAAAAAGAAAAAACATTATGGATTGGGGAGAAATAGATACAGCAGAAAGCGTACTAAAAAAGAGCAATAAAAGCCCTGAATAAGGGCTTTTTCATATAGTTGTAGTGTTATACATGTACTTTAAAGGGAGGGATGGTAGTGAAGAATATATTATTACTATCTGCACTACACATTCGACGTGTGCCGTATGTATGTGGCAATACATGGGATGTTGACGAATTTTTAAACTGAAATAATCTTATCTTAACTTCACATTTTATTTCACCGAAATCTTCACAACATCATCCAAATATTTCGTTGAATTATATCCATAAATCTCCAGCCTTTTAGGAACCACTTTCTCTTCAGCGTTGTTACTTTGTAGCCCGTAGCTATAAACTGTTTCGAAATAACGAGGCTGTTCGATCTTATCATATACGAAAGGGTTTTCATTCATATCGTATTCAATCCCGTTTTTATCAAAGAGCACTCCTTCAGAATTAATCTCCATTGAAATAGGTTCATTTTCATCCTCACCCACAATATTGAAGTGAAGCGACTGATATGCTCGATTCTCAACTTCACGATTGCTTATGACAACAATGGTAGGCTGTCCAACTTCTACCTTGTCGATCGAGATTGTACTGCCCGCATATTCAAAGGTTTGAGGATATTCCCGAATCCCGTCCAATTCGATGATAAATGTGTCTTCAAACGTTAAATGAACAGATGCGAATTGAACGTGGACCTCTTTTGGTTTTTCACCAAAAAGTGGTTCAAAGTGTGTTTGAAAAGTACTCCAATTCACGTCTGGAAATGAATCCAATAAAGAGCCGCCATAGATTTCAGCTTTGAATTTTTTATTGTTCACTTCTAGATTGTCAAAATTAAGAAAGTCTATCCGCTTCTCTGGATGTTCAGTACTAATTGCAAATTGCAGAATCGTCGCTGTTGGAGCAATGGTTAGTTTATTAAATCGAACCGGAATCCCCTCGACTTCTGTTTCCTCATCCAATGCATATTCGATAGAGGGCTGTTTTGTTACAGGGATCTCGAAGTTCCACTCTCCTGTTTCAAATTCCATGTTCTCGTAAGGACTAAAACTATTCCGGTCAGAGGAATCACGAATCAATTTCTGAAGCTTTGTGATCTTCAGTTTGATTGTCCCGTTATCTGTTGTCAGTGGCAGCAGACTCATCTTTCCGTGAAACACGTTCTTTTCTTTATTATTTTCAGCCGATTTAAGGTCAGGAGGATAGTACTTTGGATATGTTTCACTACTCATGATTTTATATTCGTTCTCTACAGAACTACCCTCATGATAATCGATCACATATTGATTATCTTTAGCTGTATCTTCTATTTCATAAAAAACAAGCGTCTGAACATCATCAGCAATCGCGCTCTTGATCTTAATTTTCACCCCGCCGCTATCCGCTTCTAGGTTCAGCCTTTCACC
>NZ_BCVP01000024.1 GCF_001591805.1 Neobacillus novalis NBRC 102450
TGTATCCACGTCCAATCAACATTGTGATCAAAATCAACAATATTCTTTAACACAGCCAAAAGAAAAAGGAACACCAAGCGGTGCTCCTTCCCTGTTACTTATTCTTCATTTTCTGTTGTGGTTTCATTTGTGGTTTCTTCAGAAGATGTCCCTTCGATTTCACCATTGGTTTCATTTTCTTGGACTTCTTCTTCTTCTTTTTCAACTTTGGCCACTGTTGCTACAAACTCGTTTTCACTTTCTTTCATACTTATGAGTTTCACACCTTGCGTGTTCCGGCCCATTTTTGAAATACCGGCTACATCCATCCGAATTAGGACGCCGCCAGTAGTAATAAGCATCAGATCTTCTTCCCCTGTAACGGCTCTCATGGAAACAAGGTTTCCGTTTTTCTCCGTTACATGGCAGGTTTTTATCCCTTTACCGCCTCTTCCTTGGATGCGGTATTCAGATGCTGGTGTTCGTTTACCGTACCCATTTTTCGTTACGATTAGAACATCATTATCTTCCTCTAATACTTCCATCCCGACCACTTCATCACCAGGATCAAGAGTAATTCCTTTAACACCTGTTGCTGTACGTCCCATCGATCTTACATCGGTCTCAGGGAAGTGAATTAACATACCATTTTTTGTACCAATGATCATGTGCTTGCTGCCGTCAGTAAGACGCACGGAGATCAATTCATCATCTTCACGCAAACTCAAAGCAATTAGACCATTGTTCCGAATATTAGCAAACGATGTTAATGGCGAACGTTTTGAGATACCCTCTTTTGTTGTAAAGAATAAGGACCAATCATCAACGAATTCTTCGACAGGAATGATGGCGTTAACCCATTCTCCTTTTTCAATCCCAAGGAGATTAATAATCGGTAATCCTTTCGCAGTTCGGCTGAATTCCGGTATTTCATAGCCTTTTGAACGATAGACCTTCCCTTTGTTTGTAAAGAAGAGAATCGTATCATGTGTCGATGTCGTGATTAAATGCTCGACGAAATCATCTTCATTCGTTCCCATCCCTTGTATACCGCGGCCACCACGTCTTTGTGCCCGATAAGTGGAAACCGGAAGACGCTTAATGTATCCATTGTGTGTTAACGAAATGACAATATTTTCGCGGGGGATTAAATCCTCATCTTCAATATTTTCAATTCCGCCTGCGACAATTTCTGTGCGTCGTTTATCATTGAAACGTTCTTTAATTTCCAGTAATTCTTCGCGGATAATTTCAAGGATTTTTTCTTCATCAGCTAAAATCGCCTTTAATTCAGCAATAAGGTTCATCAAGCTTTGGTACTCGTCCTCAATTTTCTCACGTTCCAATCCTGTTAAACGCTGCAGGCGCATGTCGAGGATGGCCTGTGCTTGCTTTTCGGATAGGTTAAACTGAGTCATCAAGCCTTCACGGGCAATATCGGTTGTTTGCGAGTTTCGGATAAGGGTAATGACTGCGTCTAAATTATCGAGTGCAATTCTTAAGCCTTGTAAAATATGGGCGCGTGCTTCTGCTTTACGCAATTCAAATTCTGTTCTGCGGCGAATGACCACTTTTTGGTGATCCAAGTAATGAACCAAACATTGTTTAAGATTCAGCACCTTCGGATGTCCATTAACAAGGGCTAATGTATTAATTCCGAAGCTAGTTTGCAGTGACGTTTGTTTATATAAATTATTTAAAAGAACATTGGCATTGGCATCCTTACGAACCTCAATCACAATTCGCATCCCTTTGCGATCGGATTCATCTCTCAAGTCTGTAATGCCTTCAATTTTTTTATCACGTGCTAATTCAGCTATCTTTTCGACCAATCTCGCTTTATTTACTTGATACGGCAATTCTTTAACAATAATAACTTCTTTACCGTTTGATTTTTGCTCGATTTCTACTTTTGCACGTAGTGTTATCGACCCTCTACCTGTTTCGTATGCTTTACGAATACCACTTCGACCGAGAATTAATCCAGCTGTTGGAAAATCCGGACCGGGGATAATTTCCATTAACTCTGGAATCGTGATTTCAGGGTCTCGTGTAATAGCTAAAACCCCATCAATAACTTCTCCCAGCTGGTGCGGCGGTATATTTGTCGCCATCCCAACAGCAATCCCGGTTGTCCCGTTGACTAGAAGGTTTGGAAAACGTGCGGGCAGTACAACTGGCTCTCTTTCCTCACCATCGTAGTTATCTTGATAATCAATGGTATCTTTATTTAAATCTCTTAATAATTCCATTGAAATCTTTGACATTCTCGATTCTGTATAACGCATCGCTGCGGCACTGTCTCCATCGACAGAGCCGAAGTTCCCGTGGCCATCGACGAGCATGTAGCGATAGTTAAAATCCTGTGCCATACGAACCATTGTTTCATAAACTGCAGAGTCACCATGCGGGTGATATTTACCAATTACATCCCCAACGATACGGGCAGACTTTTTATAAGGTTTATCCGCATGGATTCCAAGGTCATGCATGGCGTATAAAATACGGCGATGAACTGGTTTTAGCCCATCACGAACGTCTGGAAGGGCACGAGAAACAATAACACTCATCGCGTAGTCTAGGAATGATGAACGCATCTCCTGACTGATATTAATCTCTTTTATTTGAGGATTGGGTGTTTCAGACATATTTAGTACCTCCCTCCGAAAAGTTTTATATATCTAAATTCTTAACGTATTGTGCATTTTCTTCAATAAAGTTCCGGCGCGGTTCTACCTTTTCACCCATTAACATATCAAAGGTTTCATCTGCTTCAATAGCATCTTTAAGACTAACTTGGAGCATGCTTCTTTGCGCAGGATCCATCGTTGTTTCCCATAATTGTTCAGGGTTCATCTCACCTAACCCTTTATACCGTTGGATATTAGGCTTTGGCGTAGCCGGCAGCTCTGAAAAGATCTGCTCCAATTCTTTGTCATTATAGGCGTACTCAATTCGTTTGCCTTGCTGAACTTTATAGAGTGGCGGTTGGGCAATATAAATATAACCAGCTTCGATAATTTTCCTCATAAAACGGTAAAAAAACGTTAAGAGGAGCGTCCGAATATGTGCACCATCTACATCTGCATCTGTCATGATGACGACTTTATGATAACGAGCTTTAGCAATATCAAAATCTTCTCCGATTCCTGTTCCAATCGCAGTAATCATCGCCCTCACTTCATTGTTAGATAGAATTCTATCTAGACGTGCCTTTTCCACATTAAGAATCTTCCCTCGAAGCGGTAGAATGGCTTGGAAATGGCGATCACGACCTTGTTTTGCCGATCCGCCAGCCGAATCTCCCTCAACGATATACACTTCACTTTCCGAAGGATCCTTGGAAGAACAATCAGCCAATTTTCCTGGTAAACTGGAAATCTCCAGTGCACTTTTACGGCGCGTTAATTCCCTGGCTTTCTTTGCTGCAAGCCTTGCTCTCGCTGCCATCAGGCCTTTTTCAACAATTTTCTTAGCTACCGTTGGATTCTCCAAAAGGAACTTTTCAAAATGATTGGCAAAAACAGCGTCGGTAATCGTCCGTACCTCAGAGTTTCCAAGCTTTGTCTTTGTTTGACCTTCAAATTGCGGATCAGGGTGTTTGATGGAAACTATGGCTGTAATCCCTTCACGAACATCTTCACCGGAAAGATTGGAATCTGCCTCTTTAATAAGCCCGTTTTTTCGGGCATAGTCATTAATAACTCTTGTTAAAGCAGTTTTAAAACCAAATTCATGAGTTCCGCCTTCATAGGTGTGGATATTGTTCGCAAAAGAGTAAATGCTATCTGTATAACCCTCGTTATATTGGATGGCTACTTCTACGCTAATACCGTCACGTTCTCCCTCAATATAAATCGGTTCATCATGAATAACTTCCTTTGTGCGGTTTAAATGCTCTACATAGGATTTAATTCCGCCTTCGTAGTAATATTCATTTTGTTTATTTTCTACCCGCTTATCTTCAATCGTGATTTTGATGCCGCGATTTAAGAAAGCCAGTTCACGAAGTCGAGTAGCGAGAATGTCATATTCAAACTCCAATGTTTCGGTGAAAATTTCACTATCCGGTTTAAAGTGTGTAATTGTACCCGTTTTTTCAGTAGTTCCGATTACACTTAACTCAGAAACTACGACGCCTCGTTCAAATTTAATTTGGTAGATATTACCATCACGATGGACGTAAACTTCAAGTTGGGTGGAAAGGGCATTTACAACTGAAGCACCAACGCCATGGAGACCACCGGAAACTTTATACCCGCCGCCGCCAAATTTACCGCCGGCGTGGAGCACTGTCATGATGACTTCCACCGCTGGCCGACCCATTTTTTCCTGAATGCCGACTGGGATTCCACGGCCATTATCCTTTACAGTAATGCCGTTGTCCTCTTCAATAATGACGTTAATTTCGTCACAGAAGCCAGCAAGCGCCTCGTCAATACTATTATCAACAATCTCCCAAACAAGATGGTGGAGACCCTTACCGCTAGTTGAACCGATATACATACCAGGTCTTTTTCGAACAGCTTCCAGTCCTTCTAACACCTGAATCTGATCGGCACCATATGCTTCTTCTTCGATTGCCTTTTGTTCCATAGTCATGCTTGTTCACCTGCACCTTCTTACAAAAAATAGAAAAGCGGAAGCGCCTCGTTCAGCCCCGACAAGCAAATGTTCTCCACCCGGAAAGTCGTTCTTTGACTTTTTGGGTGGAGGTTATTTGACCTCGAGGGGCTAGGCGCTGCAGCTAGACAATACATCTATATTTTCAAAAATAATCTTAAAATCCCTGTATATTCCTTTGATTTGAACGTTTTTTTAATGTTCCAGAAGCAATTGGGGATAAATAAACCTTGTCGTATGTAATAATGACCGACTTAAAGGGGCTTTTGGACAAATTAATTAACTTTTCTTGATGGCGATGTAAGAACTCTTTAATTAGGATTGAATGGTTTACACTCTCTTTATCCAAGATTGAAATGATATCCTTCGCCCTTATGTTCAGATCTTCGCCAATATGAATATACATGCTTCACCTCAGGTTAACTTTCTACTATCGCACCTGCTTCGACTACAAAGGTTGAGGCTTCTTTTAATGTTTGATGATGGATTCCCTCAACACTTGTTGTTGTCACAAACGTTTGGACTTTTCCTTGAATGGTATTAAGTAAATGGGATTGGCGGTAATCATCTAATTCCGATAAAACATCGTCAAGGAGAAGAATAGGATACTCTCCAATTTCCTTGTGGATTAATTCAATTTCAGCAAGTTTGACGGATAGGGCGGTTGTTCGCTGCTGACCCTGGGATCCGAATGTTTGAACATCCCTGCCATTGACAAGAAATAACAAGTCATCACGGTGAGGGCCGAAAAGGGTAGTGCCGCGTTCGATTTCCCTCGTTTTTACCTTTGCGAACTTTTCCATAAAGCTTGCTACCATCTTCGACAAATTTTGCCCTTCTAATACCTCAACTGAAGGCTTATAGGTAATCTCCAGCGATTCCAGCCCCCTTGATATCCCTTGGTGAATCGGTTTGGCCCAATTTTGCAGTAAACGAAGGAATTCAAATCTTTTGGTTACAATCTTTACGGCGGTTTGAATAAACTGCTCGGTTAAAATGTCGAGCATCGTCTGATCCGTTTGTTTTTTTATCTGCATCATTTTTAAATAATGATTACGCTGCTGAAGTATTTTTTGATATTGACTTATATCATGTAAATAAATGGGGGATACTTGCCCGATTTCCATATCGATAAACCGTCTTCGGACCTGCGGGCTGCCTTTCACAATGTTAAGATCTTCCGGTGCAAACATAACAACGTTCATATTTCCGACATACTGGCTTAACCGTTGCTGCTCAATATGGTTACATTTGGCCTTTTTTCCCTTTTTGGAGATAACCAATTGCAGCGGTAAAGAGCTGTGCTGCTTTTGAACTCTGCCCTCTATTTTAGCATACTCTTGATCCCAGCGAATAAGTTCTTTATCATTCGAGGTTCGGTGTGACTTTGCCATCGCTAACACATAAATAGATTCCATGACATTTGTTTTCCCTTGGGCGTTTTCGCCAAGGATAACATTTACTTTATTTTCAAATTCAATGAATAAATCTTGATAATTCCGGTAATTTTGCAGCGCTAACTTTTCAATATACATGGCAAACATCCTTTAGCTACTCGGTAATCACAAACTCCCCAAAGCCGGCAATTTGGACTTTGTCACCTGCACGAAGCTTTCTTCCTCTTCTTTGGTCCTGTTCACCATTTATTACGACCTCATGTTCACTTAAAAACCATTTTGCCATGCCACCCGTTTGAATTACGTCAGCCAATTTCAAAAATTGCCCCATTGTAATATATTCCGTGTTCAGCTTTATTTTTTCAGGCACAATTGTCACCCTCATTTCTAAAATGGTCTCAATACTTTATTTTACTAAACTATTCGTATAGATACAAAGAAAACAAAAAAGATTTTGTTTAAAAAATAAACCAAGCCGCCATTTAACTGGCGGCAATGGATGAATACGATAAATTTTAGTAGGTTCTGACCGGTAAAATCAGCTGTAAGATCGTTTCGTCATGTAGGGGACGAATAACAAAAGGACGCATAGCCCCAGTAAAGCTCACTTTAATATCCGTGCCTTCAAGCGCCTTTAGGGCATCCATCATGTATTTCGCACTAAAGGAAATTTTCAATTCCTCTCCCTCAATTGATTGGCTTTGAATCTCCTCAACCACCTTTCCAACCTCAGGGGTATTTGAAGAAACTTCGATGACTTTGTCGGCGATTGTTGAAAATTTGACGACATTGTTTCTTCCTTCACGAGCAAGCAGGGAAGCACGGTCAATTGCATGAAGGAATTCTTTCGTATTAACCGTGATCTCCGTTTTACTTTCACTTGGAATCAGCCGAGATGTATCAGGATAATTGCCTTCTAACAATCTTGAGAAAAATAATAAGTGCTTCGCTTTAAATAAAATTTGATTTTCAGTAATGACAATATCAATTAATTCATTTGTGTCATCAATAATTTTACTTAACTCGTTCAAACTTTTGCCTGGAATTACGACATTATAGCTTGCATTCATTTCCGTTTCGATTTTTGCTTTCCGGAGCGCCAGACGATGGCTGTCTGTTGCAATACAGTTTAGTTCCCCATTTTCAATCTTCCAGTTGACACCTGTCAAGATGGGCCGTGTTTCTGAGGTGGACACCGCAAAATGGGTTTGTCTGATCATTGCCTTTAATAGATCTGTCGCAATACGAAATTTATTATCTTCTTCGATTTGCGGCAGGTGCGGATATTCCTCTGCATCCAGACCGTTTAGGTTGAATTCCGATTTACCGGAACGAATCACGGTTTGGAGCGATCCCAGTACTTCTATTTCAACTGAATCTGTAGGGAGTTTTTTGACAATTTCACTAAAGAATTTGGCTGGGAGTACAATTGCACCGGGTTGTTTGATTTCGACAATTTCATCCCCAGCTTCCTCTTTAGGGATAAACGATTCAATTGAGATATCTGAATCACTTCCGGTTAGGGTTACCCCATCTGCGGCTGCGGTAATTTTAATTCCCGTTAAGATTGGGATCGTTGTTCTTGCTGTGACCGCCTTCATAACATCTTGGACACTTTGCACCAGACGATCTCGTTGGATTATAAATTTCATTTTTTATCCCCCTTGTGAGCATATTTTTAAAAGCATAAACATATAATATTATTTTTTAAAAAAAATAGTAGAAGTACTAGTAGGGCCTGTTAGTATGTGGATAACTACTTATTTTCAATAGAAACACAGTCTATCCACATGTGGACAGACTGTGTACAGATAGGTAAAAGTTATTCACAATCTTATTAAATTTTCAACAGCTCATTCAGTTCTTTCATTTGCTTTTGGAACTGTGAATCTGATTGAAGGAGTTTTGAAATTTTTTCATGGGCATGAATAACGGTTGTATGATCGCGTCCGCCAAATTCTTCCCCTATTTTAGGCAAAGAGTGGTCGGTTAATTCACGTGAAAGGTACATGGCAATTTGCCTTGGGAAGGCGACAGACTTTGTCCGCTTTTTTGCCTTGAAATCCTCAAGTTTAATACTATAGTGCTCACCGACGATCTTTTGAATTTCAAGGATGGTTATCACCCGTGGTTTAGAGCTTGGAATGATATCCTTTAATGCTTCCGCAGCAAGATCGGCATTGATGTCTTTATTTATTAACGATGAATAGGCAACAACGCGGATGAGTGCACCCTCTAGTTCACGAATATTGGAATCAATTTGATTGGCAATATAAAGCATCACTTCGTTTGGAATATCTAAACCTTCTGCTCGGGCCTTTTTCCGGAGAATGGCAATTCTTGTTTCTAAATCTGGCGGAGTAATATCGGTAATTAAACCCCATTCAAACCGTGAGCGCAGACGGTCCTCCAATGTCGGAATTTCCCTTGGCGGCCGGTCGCTGGAGATAATAATTTGTTTGCTTTCCTCATGCAGGGCATTAAATGTATGGAAAAATTCTTCCTGTGTTGATTCTTTTCCAGCCAAAAACTGAATATCATCAATGAGCAGGATATCCACGTTTCGATATTTATTACGAAAATTCTCCGCTCGGTTGTCACGAATCGAGTTAATGAACTCATTGGTGAATTTTTCTGATGATAAATAAACCACCTTCGCAGACGGATTATGGTCTAAAACGTAATGACCGATCGCATGCATTAAGTGTGTTTTCCCTAGGCCCACGCCCCCATAGATAAACAAGGGGTTGTACGCTTTTGCCGGTGCTTCTGCCACAGCAAGTGAGGCAGCATGGGCAAACCGGTTGCCGGAACCAATTACAAACGTATCAAACGTGTACTTCGGATTTAATATGTTTGGCGGGAAATCGCCGTGATCATCGTCCCTTTTTGCCCTTTTTGGGGGTGTTGGCACGTCTTGGCTATCCTCTTTTTGATTTTGCGGAATAATAAACTTCACTGAAAGTTCTTCTCCAGTGATTTCGTAAAGAATTCCCGAGATTAACTGAGAATAACGCTCTTCCAGCCAATCGCGCGCGAATTCATTCGGGGCAGTGATGACTAGCAGATCGCCTTGAAGGGAATGAGCCTTTGTCGACTTAAGCCAGGTATCAAAGCTAGGCTTGCTTATCTTTTTCTCAATATTGCCAAGCGCGGCATTCCATAGATCCGCAATATTTTCCAACGAATATCCCTCCTTTTTTCTTACTTTTTATTTAAAAGCTGTCCGAATTTATTTAGTATTTTCCTCTCCACCCGGTAACCTATTCGACCAAAAATCCGTAAAAATTGCTGTCATACAACAGGATACAGCCTAGTAATTTATAAATATGCAATAACATTAATGGCAGTTCAGGTTGTGGAAAACGTATAATAAGGAAATAAAGTGGAGTTTCGACAATATCCACCGCTTGTGGACAAGTTTCTACAGAGCTATAGAATAACATGTCCACATGTTATCCACAAACTGTGGATAAATATTATTTAGGATAAAGTTATTCAGAGTGAAAACACAAATATAATATCAAATAATAGCAATAGGTGCAATGGTTTTTCGTAGTTTATCCACAACTGTAACATTCTGTGCATAGAAATTGTCCACAAGGTAGGGTTCTGTGAAAAACTTGTCAATATCCTGTGGGGACAATGAAAAATATGTCGATTTTTTATCCACAGGTATGAAAATGAAGGGGATTTTCTTTTGGGATGGAATTTCTGGAAACTAGTTTGGATCATGTTCAAGAAAATAAAAAAGGGAAACAATATTTGGAGAGTGGTTGACAATTTTATGCTGCCGTCTTTATAATAGTCTAGACTCTGTTTAATTTGAGAGCTATTCCTCAGGGAGGTGTCATATAATGAAAAGAACATATCAACCAAATAGTCGTAAACATAGTAAAGTTCACGGTTTCCGCAGTCGTATGAGTTCAGCAAATGGACGTAAGGTTCTTGCTCGTCGTCGTCTAAAGGGAAGAAAAGTATTATCAGCTTAGGCCACTGCAACGTCAGTGGTCTTTTTTCTAATCCGTCTGAGGGTGTTATGATGAAAAAAGAGTTACGAATAAAAAAGAATAAAGAATTTCAAGCTGCCTTTCAGAATGGAACTTCTTTTGCCAATCGGCAGTTTGTTGTCTATTCATTAAAAAAAGAGGACCAAGACTTTTTTCGCATTGGCCTGTCTGTCAGTAAGAAGATTGGCAATGCTGTGACTAGAAACAGAATTAAAAGGTATGTAAGACAAGCTATTTTTGAATTGAAGGATCAGTTAACAATTGGGAATGATTATGTGATTATTGCCAGGAAACCTACGGCCGATATGGACTTTTTTGAGGTGAAAAAAAGTATCACTCATGTCCTTAAAGTGGGTAAGGTCCTAAAGAAAAGCAGATGAAGGTAAATGTTTCCGATTTAGGCAAAATATCGCTCCGTTTTGAAGACAATTCAATTGGGGAAATGATAAAATACCAATGAAATATTGTCTTCTTTGGAAAACGGATACATAGAGGTTTTTGATAACAGCTATTTTTCAATAAGTAGACGATCGTGAGGAGGAAAATTTGGTTGAAAAAGCGAATATTACTTTTATTCGGCATGCTTTCTGTATTCTTTCTTTTAGCTGGATGCAGTGAGATTAAGAAGCCGATTACGTCAGAGAGCACAGGTTTTTGGAATGAGTACATTGTCTATCCATTGTCCTGGCTGATTAAGGAGGTTGCTCATTTTCTAGGAGACAACTATGGCTTTTCGATTATTGTCGTTACGATTTTAATTCGATTAGTGCTATTGCCGCTGATGATTAAGCAGACAAAGAGCTCAAAGGCGATGCAGGCCCTGCAGCCAGAAATGAAGGCACTGAAAGAAAAATACAGCTCTAAAGATCAAAAGACACAGCAAAAGCTGCAGCAAGAAACAATGGCGCTGTTTTCCAAGCATGGCGTTAATCCGATGGCTGGCTGTTTCCCATTAATCGTGCAAATGCCAATTTTAATTGGTTTTTATCATGCCATTTCTAGAACACCAGAGCTTAAGGTAGGAACATTCCTTTGGTTTGAGCTTGGTCATTCAGATCCATATTATATTTTGCCGATTGTTGCCGGTATCACCACCTTTATCCAGCAAAAAATGATGATGGCTGGGCAGCAGCAAAATCCGCAAATGGCGATGATGTTATGGATGATGCCGATTATGATTGTCTTTTTCGCGTTTAGTTTCCCAGCAGCTCTTTCCTTGTACTGGGTTGTCGGTAATATATTTATGATTGTGCAAACCTATTTTATTAAAGGACCGGATTTGCGGGCAACGGCAACCGGTAAAGCGGGTGAAAAGAAGTGAAACAGATAACTGCTACAGGACAAACTGTCGAAGAAGCAGTAGAATCAGCTTTAGTTCAATTACAAACAACAAAAGACCGCGCTGAGGTAGACATCATAGACGAAGGAAAAAGAGGGATTTTCGGTATTTTTGGTTCACGTCCGGCTGTCGTCAAAGTATCAGTCATCATTGATCCACTTGAAGAAGCAAAGAAATTTCTCATCCAGGTGAGTGAACAAATGGGAGCTCCGGTGGAAATCGAAATCAAACGTGACGGCAAACAGGTTCACTTTGTAATGACTGGGGAAAAGATTGCTCTTTTGATTGGGAAAAGAGGTCAAACACTTAATTCGCTGCAATATTTAACCCAGCTCGTCATTAACCGTTTTTCCAATCAATATTTAACGGTTATCTTGGACGCTGAAGATTACCGCAATCGGCGCAGTGAAACGCTAATTCAATTGGCACATCGCCTGGCTCTTAAGGCTGTTAAGTCAGGAAAAGATGTCCCATTAGAACCAATGCCATCCTATGAGCGGAAAGTGATTCATACCGCTTTAGCCGATAACAAACGAGTAAAAACATTTTCAGATGGATCCGAACCGCATCGATTTATTGTGATCACACCAGTGAGGAGATAAAAAGAAAAGCACGCTTCCTTTGCGCGCTGGAGATGGACATTTCTCAAAGTTAGAATTTTAAACCTTTTTTTTAAGTCATCCTGCTTAAATTTGTAACGGGTTCTCTTTAAAGGTGCAATACAGTAAATCGCCATGTAAATAGGGTGAGAATTCTCAAGTGAGTTTCTCACCCTATTTTTTGTTGCTGTATCAATGTTGTTGATAAATTAGCATATAAAATCACAATCTAAATCACATGGCAAATCACAATTTGTGAATAGATCTTCTCTATCTGATAATTGAATAGCTAAAATGGATGGTAAATGACCATCTGATTCCCCTGTGTTTGAAATAAACGGAAAAATTCCGTTTATATTGGGAAATGCTTATATTTCCCTTGAATTAAAGGAAGTTTTTCCGCTTATTTCATCCAAATCCTTGGATTTTGTCTAATTTAGAGGGATTAATCGGAATATCTCCGCTTATATCTGCTTATTAAGCCTCAAAATTTACATTAGACGGAAATTCTCCGTTTATGAATTCTCATACCCATCCTTTGGCGAATCCCTTTGCGAATGACCCTGTTTTTTCGTAAGTTATTTAACCAGTTTTTCCACCTTTTGCACCCCGAAAGAGAACCCGTTATTAAATTTTGCAGGGTGTCTTTTTTTTGCTTAATTTAAGTAATTCACTTGTCGATAACTTTGTTTCGTTTCTTGTTTTATTGTTATTCACATGTGGATAAGTTAAAATAATACAAGGATATTATCAGGTTGTGGATAATTTGCTTAGGTAGAACAGAAAAAGATATGATATTCTATTATTTTGGCTAAAAGGTGATTTTTATATATAGAGATAGATTTTTAAAAGTGAGGTGGACTTGATGGAATTTGATACGATTGCAGCGATATCGACGCCGATGGGGGAGGGTGCCATTGCGATTGTTCGTTTGAGCGGTGATGAGGCCATCCAAATAGCAGATAAGCTATTTAAGAGTATCGGGGGCAAAAGGTTAGCTGAAGTGGCAACCCATACGATTCACTATGGGCATCTGGTTGATCCGAAAAGCGGCCAAGTGGTGGAAGAGGTAATGGTCTCTGTCATGAAAGGGCCGAAGACGTTTACGAAAGAGGACGTCGTTGAAATAAATTGCCATGGCGGAATTGTTTCCGTGAATCGAGTATTACAGCATGTATTAACGAATGGCGCCAGACTTGCTGAACCCGGTGAATTTACGAAACGGGCTTTTTTAAATGGACGAATCGATTTATCGCAAGCAGAAGCGGTCATGGATTTAATCAGAGCGAAAACGGATCGGGCGATGAATGTGGCGCTTGGGCAGATGGACGGACGCTTATCGAAGCTGATTCGAAAGCTTCGACAGGAAATCTTAGAAATCCTTGCCCATGTTGAAGTAAATATTGATTACCCGGAATACGATGATGTCGAAGAAATGACCCATAAAATGCTTGATGAAAAAGCTCATTTTGTTCGTGAGGAAATAAATAAGCTGCTGCAAACATCACAGCAAGGGAAAATTTTACGAGAAGGCCTGTCTACTGCCATTGTCGGGCGCCCAAATGTCGGGAAATCGTCCTTATTAAATAGCCTTGTCCAGGAAAACAAGGCAATTGTTACCGATATTCCTGGAACAACCCGTGATGTGATTGAAGAGTATGTCAATGTCCGCGGCGTACCGCTCAGATTATTGGACACGGCCGGTATTCGGGAAACGGAGGATATCGTCGAACGGATTGGTGTCGAGCGCTCCCGTCAAGTATTGAAAGAGGCGGATTTAATTTTACTTGTATTGAATTATTCTGATCAGCTAACCGATGAGGATGAAAATCTTTTTAAGGTTGTTGAGGGAATGGATACTATTGTTATTGTCAATAAAACGGACCTGCCGCAGCACATTGATATGGCACGCGTTCGTGAATTAGCAATGGAACATAAAGTTGTGACGACTTCACTATTGGAAGATCGCGGTGTCGATGAGCTTGAGGAAGCAATTGCTTCGTTATTCTTTGCTGGTTCAATTGAAACAGGAGATATGACTTACGTTTCCAACAGCCGTCATATAGCGTTATTGCATCAAAGTCTTCACGCAATTGAAGAGGCGCTTGAAGGGGTGGAAATGGGCACTCCGATTGATATTATCCAAATTGATTTAACAAGAACATGGGAACTGCTTGGCGAAATCATCGGCGACAGCGTCCATGAAAGTCTGATAGACCAGTTATTTGCGCAGTTTTGTTTAGGGAAATAGAAAAGCAGAAGTTCCCGTTTGCGACGCTGGAGCTGAACATTTTTTTGTTTATCGCAATTTTTTCCGTTTATCCGGAAAAGGAGGAAATACATGCAGTACGAAGCAGGAAATTATGACGTCATTGTCATCGGTGCCGGCCATGCTGGCTGTGAGGCGGGCCTTGCGGCGGCACGGATTGGCGCAAAAACATTAATGATTACTATCAACTTAGATATGGTTGCCTTTATGCCATGCAACCCATCTGTCGGCGGTCCGGCAAAAGGGATTGTCGTTCGGGAAATCGACGCCCTTGGCGGCGAAATGGCAAAGAATATCGATAAAACCTATATTCAAATGCGGATGCTGAACACCGGTAAAGGACCGGCTGTCCGCGCCCTAAGAGCACAAGCTGATAAATTTGCCTACCAGCATGAAATGAAAAAGACTTTAGAAGAAGAGACCAATCTAACCTTAATCCAAGGCATGGTCGAGCAATTGATCGTCGAGGACGGTGTTTCTAAAGGAGTCATTACCAAAACAGGTGCTGTTTACCGTTCAAAAACAGTCATTATCACTACAGGAACATTCTTACGCGGAGAAATTATCCTTGGCGAATTAAAATATTCAAGCGGTCCGAATAACCAGCAGCCATCAATTAAGCTGTCGGAGCATTTAGAGGAGCTTGGCTTCGAACTAGTGCGTTTTAAAACGGGGACACCTCCAAGGGTAAATAGCAACACGATTGATTACAGCAAGACGGAAATCCAGCCCGGTGATGAAACGCCACGCGCCTTTTCCTATGAAACAACAAAATATATTACCGACCAGCTGCCATGCTGGCTGACCTATACAAATGACAGAACCCATCAGTTAATTGACGCGAACCTTCATCGGTCACCGATGTTTTCCGGAATGATTAAAGGCACAGGGCCAAGGTATTGTCCGTCAATTGAAGATAAGGTTGTTCGATTTAATGACAAGCCGCGCCATCAGATTTTTCTCGAACCTGAAGGACGAAATACAAAGGAAGTCTATGTACAAGGGTTGTCAACAAGTCTGCCGGAAGACGTACAGCAGCAAATCATCAAAACGGTTCCCGGCCTCGAAAATGCCCAAATGATGAGAGCAGGTTATGCGATTGAATATGATGCGATTGTACCGACACAGCTATGGCCGACGCTAGAAACAAAGGTTGTCAAAAATTTATATACAGCAGGTCAAATTAATGGTACTTCTGGATATGAAGAGGCAGCAGGTCAAGGGTTAATGGCCGGTATTAATGCCGGATTGAGTGCACTCGGCCGCGAACAATTAGTGTTAAGCCGTTCCGATGCCTATATTGGTGTGTTGATTGATGATTTGATTACAAAAGGAACAAGCGAACCCTATCGATTGTTAACATCAAGAGCGGAATATCGGCTCTTATTACGTCATGATAATGCCGATCTCCGGTTAACAGAGACAGGGCATGAAATTGGCCTGATTCGTGATGACCGTTATCAATCATTTTTAGTGAAAAAGGCAGCGATTGAAGCAGAAAAGCAACGATTATCGTCTGTCATCTTAAAACCTTCTGCCGAAGTCCAAGAACTGATTCGCAGTATTGGCGGCAGTGAATTGAAGGATGGAATCCGCGCTTCTGATTTGTTAAAAAGACCGGAGATGTCCTATAAGTTGCTAGAAACTCTTACGATGTCAGAGGCTCCTTTGGATGATGAAATCAAGGAACAAGTAGAAATCCAAATTAAGTATGAGGGCTATATTGAAAAATCATTGCAGCAGGTTGAACGCTTAAAGAAAATGGAAGATAAGAAAATCCCTGAGAATATCGATTACGATGCCATTTCAGGAATTGCAACCGAGGCAAAACAAAAATTAAAGCAAATCAAACCGCTATCCCTAGCCCAAGCATCGCGAATTTCCGGGGTAAATCCAGCCGACATTTCGATTCTCCTTGTCTACCTGGAGCACGGCCGCGTGGCCAGAATCTCACATGAATAGGAAGATTTATCAATGAATATCGAACAATTTGAAGCAAGTTTAAAGGAAAAAGGGATCCTCCTTTCTGAAATGCAGGTGGAGCAGTTTGAAAAGTACTATTCAACCTTGGTTGAGTGGAATGAAAAAATGAATTTAACCGCAATAACGGAAAAAGCAGATGTGTATTTAAAGCATTTTTATGATTCGATTACAGCTTCGTTTTATTTTGATTTTACCAAGCCCTTTCATCTTTGCGATGTCGGGGCGGGTGCAGGATTTCCAAGCATTCCGTTAAAAATCGTTTATCCTCATATCGAAGTGACGATTGTCGATTCATTAAATAAGCGAATTTCATTTTTAAATCATCTTGCTGACATCTTAAATTTGGAAAACGTCCATTTTGTTCATGATCGGGCGGAAACCTTTGGAGTGAATCCAAACTACCGGGAAAGATTTGATGTCGTAACAGCTAGGGCAGTGGCAAGAATGTCCGTATTAAGTGAGCTCTGTTTACCGCTCGTTAAAGTAGGCGGCCATTTTATTGCCATGAAGGCAGCCCATGCAAAAGATGAATTAGAAGTGGGTCAAAAGGCCATATCCACTCTAGGTGGTAAGGTGGAAAAGGAGTTTACCTTTACGCTGCCAATGGAGGAAAGTGAACGAACAATCTTAATCATAAAAAAAGATAGTAAGACACCAAAGAAATACCCCCGAAAGCCGGGAACACCCGGTAAAATGCCAATCGAATAAAGCTTACAATTTTTAGACAAAAATGTTATCCTAGGAAGGATATTTGGATTGCATAGAGAATAAGTAATAGGGAGTTTCGTAAAGGTGGTGTTGGGGATGAAGAGTTCGTTTACACGCTTTTTTGGCCTCGGCGATAAGGGAGAACAAGAGGTTGAGCTTGAGAAAGAGCTGGATATCGAACGAAACGAAGAAATAAAAAAAATACCGATTGATCAGATTGTGCCCAATCGATTCCAGCCGCGGACGGTATTTGATGAAGATAAAATTGAAGAGTTATCGAGAACGATTCATATACACGGTATTATTCAACCGATTGTCGTCAGGGAATTTGCAGTCGATAAATATGAAATTATCGCGGGGGAGCGCCGCTGGCGTGCGATGAAATTACTTGGCTGGGCCGAAGCGCCAGCCATTATTAAAAATTTAAGCGATACGGAAACGGCATCTGTGGCCCTTATTGAGAATTTACAGCGGGAAGAGTTATCCCCAATCGAAGAAGCCCACGCCTACGGAAAACTGCTGGAGCTCCACAACTTAACGCAGGAGGCTTTAGCACAGCGCCTTGGTAAAGGGCAGTCGACTGTTGCCAATAAACTGCGGCTTCTTAAATTACCGCAGCCGGTTCAGGATGCCTTATTAAATAAAATAATTACTGAACGTCATGCCCGAGCACTTATCCCATTAAAAGATCCGGAAAAACAAGTGGCTCTTTTAACAGAAGTGATGGAACGGAATTGGAATGTTAAGCAGACGGAAGAACGGGTTGCCAGGCTGCTTGAACAAAAGCATGAAAAACCTAAGCCGAAAAGGAAGGCCTTCAGTAAAGATATGAGAATCGCTGTCAATACCATTCGTCAGTCATTAACGATGGTAACGGACAGCGGCATTAACTTGGATGCTGAGGAAGAAGAATTTGATGAATTTTACCAATTTACCATTCGGATTCCAAAGAAAAAATAGATTACTATCTTCAGGGGAGCAAACGACTTTTAGTCTGCTCCCCTGTTTTTGCGTGGCTCGGCAAGCTATATTTATTTTGGAAAAAAAACAACAACTCATTCATTTCATGATAAAATAGAGGAATGGAATTTTACATTCCTTGTTTTATGGTAGATAATTGGTGATATTAACGACACTTTTGATAGAATTTGAGAATAATATCTTTTGAGAATTAAAGGGTAGGTGACAACGTGGGCAAAATCCTTGCAATTGCGAATCAAAAAGGCGGAGTCGGCAAAACAACTACCTCTGTCAACCTAGGCGCTTGCTTAGCCTATATCGGGAAACGGGTCTTACTGGTAGATACAGACCCACAGGGCAATGCAACCAGCGGTATCGGCATTGAAAAAGCAGAAGTAGATCAGTGTATCTATGATGTTTTAGTAGACGATGTCGAAGCGAAGGCTGTTATTAAGCCAACATCTGTTGAGAATTTATATGCTATTCCGGCTACTATTCAGTTAGCAGGTGCAGAAATTGAATTGGTTCCCACTATTTCAAGAGAAGTCCGCCTAAAACGCGCTCTTGGAGAGGTCAAAGATCAATTTGATTACATTATTATTGATTGTCCGCCATCATTGGGCTTGTTGACAATCAACGCGTTAACAGCTTCTGATGCGGTGTTAATCCCTGTTCAATGTGAATATTATGCGCTGGAAGGCTTAAGTCAGCTCTTAAACACGGTTAGACTAGTACAAAAACACTTAAATCAGGACTTGAAAATTGAAGGCGTTTTATTAACGATGCTTGATGCGCGAACAAATCTTGGCATCCAAGTCATTGAAGAAGTGAAAAAGTACTTTCAAGATAAAGTCTATAAAACCATTATTCCAAGAAATGTGCGTCTAAGTGAAGCTCCAAGCCATGGGGAACCAATCATTACCTATGATTCGAAATCCCGCGGCGCTGAAGTGTATTTAGATTTAGCAAAGGAAGTGGTCGCGAATGGCTAAAGGTTTAGGAAAGGGCCTAAATGCTTTTTTTAATGATGTCAGTAAGGAAGAAACTGTCCAAGAGATCAAACTTAAGGATCTGCGTCCCAACCCCTACCAGCCTCGCAAAACCTTTCAACAAGAGTCAATAGATGAATTAAAGGATTCAATTATAGAACATGGAATCTTACAGCCTCTCGTTGTGAGAAAAAGTATTAAAGGCTACGAAATTGTAGTGGGAGAACGGCGTTTTCGTGCTGCTAAAGAAGCGAAGCTTGAAACGGTTCCGGCAGTAGTCCGTGAGCTCTCTGAACAGAAAATGATGGAATTAGCTGTCCTCGAAAACCTGCAAAGGGAAGATTTAAACCCGATTGAAGAGGGACTAGCCTATCAAACTTTAATGGAAAAGCTGAAGCTGACACAGGAAGAAGTAGCAAAGCGGTTAGGGAAAAGCCGGCCGCATATAGCCAATCACATTCGGCTCCTGTCCCTTCCGGCACAAATTCAGGAACTGATTTCAGCTGGGAAAATATCAATGGGCCATGGCCGCGCATTATTAGGGCTTAGGCAAAAGGCAAAGGTGCCAGTTCTAGTTGAAAAGGTTGTCAATGAAGGGCTGAATGTCCGTCAGTTAGAAAAATTAATTCAGCAATTAAATGAAAATGTTTCACGTGAAACAAAAAAGCCGGAAAAGAAAAAGGATGTTTTCATCAAAGAAAGGGAACATTTCCTTTGTGAGCGCTATGGGACGACTGTAAATATTAAACAAAACAAAAATAAAGGGAAAATTGAAATTGAATTTTTCTCACCAGAAGATCTGGAGCGCATTCTAGAAATGCTGGGTAAAGAGGATTCAATATAAACCATCGCGACGATGGTTTATTTTTTTACTTTCCAACAGCAGTAAAACATGATAGTTTAGTACTATTACTATTTCGAGAGGCGAAAAAGACAATGTTTTTACTTGGTACACTTGTAAATGGACTTTTAATTATTATTGGTTCTTTGATCGGAAAGCTGCTAAACCGCATCCCTGAAGGTATGAAAGTGACGGTTATGTATGCGATTGGACTGTCTGTGATGGTCTTAGGCTTACAGATGGGATTTAAGAGTGAAAATTTCATCATTGTTATTATTAGCCTTGTAGTCGGAGCGGTAATCGGGGAGCTGTTAAGATTAGAAGATCGATTAAATCAGTTGGGTCTGTGGCTTGAGCGGAAGATTGGTTCAAGCGGAAAAGGAAGCATATCAGAAGGGTTTGTGAACGCTACATTAATCTTTGTGATTGGAGCAATGGCGATTCTTGGTGCCCTAAACAGTGGCATTCACGGCGATCATCGTGTCTTGTACGCAAAGTCTTTGATTGACGGTTTTACAGCAATTATCTTAACCACCACCCTAGGTATCGGTGTTATTTTTTCTACGATTCCCGTTGTACTTTATGAAGGATTAATTGCATTATTTGCTACCCAAATAGATAAATTTGTTCCTCAAGCATTAATGGATCAGTTTATTGTTGAAATGACAGCCACAGGTGGAATCATGATTTTTGCAATTGGTTTAAATCTTACCGGAATTGTAAAAATAAAGGTAGCTAACCTGCTGCCTGCCATTCTCGTAACGGGAATGGTTGTAACGGCTGTTTATATTATTGATACCATTTATTGGTAATTGAAAACAAAAAGGCGTACGGTGTCATTAACACTGTGCGCTCTTTTCTAGTTGGTCTTCTCCTCTTCTTCTAACCATTTTAAGTCGTTCCAAGATAGTTTTGGGTATTGCAGGCTGGCTTCGTAAATGCCGCTGGCGATTGTTTTGGCCATTTTCATGACGAGATTTAAGCGGGTGTTTTGCAAAACGAAAAACTCCATAAAGCCACTGACATTTACGATGCCAGTAATATGTATGTCTCCAACAGCGGGCAGGTCTTTGTTAACGCCTGCTCCCGGCTTAACTGGACCATTTCCAACCTGGATGTTACCAACATTTTTGATCCGCCCTAAGCAGGCATCTATTCCCACAATATAGGGATGAACATGTTTTGTATTGATTTCAGCAATTTTCTCAGCCAAATTAACGGCATGGATTGGCTTATCTAATGTCCCATACACATAAAACGATTTCAGCTCTTTCTCCTCTAAAAGTGTCCCGACAAGCGGTCCTAATGAATCCCCTGTAGAGCGGTCCGTCCCAATACAAACAAATACAATTGGCCGGCTTGTCACTTTAGGAATAGTGGAAAGCAGTTCTGCCGCCAGATTTTCAGCTGCTTGCGATTCGTCATGAAGAATTTGTTTCCCCGCCCTCCGTTCAAAAAAGCCTGCTTTCAGATTCATGTAAAGTCCTCTCCCTATACCGTTAATAAGTCTTACTGTCCAGCTCCAGCACCCTAGCGGCGAGACGCCTTCCGCTCTCCGCCCTACGATAAGTCAACATCGGTTCGCTTGAGCTCACCGTGTTTCCTTTATCTCGGTTGGAGCGCTCCAGGCCATACGCCGCTGAACAGGGTGCTTGCGCATTTCTAACTAGTATACGGAAAATTCAGGAAATCTATACATGAGTATTGGAAGAAAAAGAAAATTTCAGATTGCTATCAAGAACAGAAAAAAATTGTTAAAATAGATGGTAATTTAAAAGCTTGTTTAAAGGATGGTGGGAAATGGAGATTAATGAAAAGAATTTTCAAGAACAAGTGACTAAATTTCAAGAACAAAGTACATGGCTCTCTATCGGTGAAGGCCTGCTTAAAATAATTGCGATTATCGTCATTGCAAATATCATAATTCGAATTGGAAAAGTAGCCATTCATAACATGTTTAAAATTAGAAACCTCTCGCCGCTCAATACTTCGGTAAGACGGGAAGAGACGCTTTCTAAGCTTCTCGATAACATTCTTTCATATGTCGTTTATTTTATTGCGTTAATGATGATTCTTTCTGTATTAGGGATTGATGTAAAGGCGCTTATTGCCGGTGCCGGGGTTGTTGGTTTAGCGGTCGGCTTTGGTGCCCAAAGTCTTGTGAAAGATGTTATTTCAGGCTTCTTTATTATTTTTGAAGATCAATTTTCAGTCGGTGACCAAATTCGAGTTGGAGTATTAGAAGGAAAAGTCGAAACAATTGGGCTCCGAACAACAAAAATAAAAAGCGGGACAGGCGAGGTTCATATTTTACCGAACGGAAGCATTACCCAAGTAACCAATTTTTCATTAAATAATAGCGTGGCAATGATTGATATTGCGATTTCCTCCGGAGAAGACATTGTTCGGGCGGAAAAAGTGATTGGCGAGGCTCTTCAAACCATGCCATTGAAATATGAAGAGTTAACGAAAGCACCTGAGCTGTTAGGGATACAAACGATGGACCCAGCCGAGATTGTTTTACGAATTGTAGCTGAAACATTGCCAATGAAGCAGTTCGGAGTAACCCGGGCGATTCGGAAAGATATCAAGCTATTATTGGACGAGAATGGCATTAAAGCGCCAGATCCAAGACTTTATATGTACAAAAATGGCTCCTAATAATCTAAGTTGATATGGTGGTGAAAGTTATGGAAGAAAAAGAATTTGCCTTAAATGATATTGTTGAAATGAAGAAACAGCACCCGTGCGGAACAAATCGCTGGAAAATCATCCGTTTAGGAATGGATATACGAATTAAATGTGAGGGCTGCGGCCATAGCGTCTTGATTCCAAGAAGGGAGTTTTCGCGCAAGATGAAGAAAATCTTGGTCAAGCATGAGGGTGAATAACAACTAGAAATAGAACGATTGCGCTAAGAGGGGGAAACAATTTTGGCTGAGGTTCGAAAGGCGGCCTGTCCGTTAAATTGCTGGGATAGCTGCGGCTTTCATGTAACAGTAGAAAATAATCGAGTGACAAAAGTGGACGGTGATCCCTCCCATCCAATTACTAAAGGGAAAATCTGCGGCCGGGGCCGGATGCTTGAAACTAGAACCAACTCATCCAAGCGGGTGCTGCATCCCTTAAAAAAGGTAAACGGGCATTTTGTGCAAATCTCCTGGGAGCAGGCGCTCGATGAAATAGCTGCTAAATTAACAGATATTAAAGAAAAATATCAGACCACTGCTGTCCTCCACAGTCATGATTATGCCAACAACGGGATCTTGAAAAATCTAGACCAGCGCTTTTTTAATTGCTATGGCGGTGTAACCGAGCTTTACGGCTCGCTTTGCTGGGGGGCTGGGATTGAAGCGCAGAAGTGGGATTTTGGCAATGCTTGGAGCCATGAACCTGATGATATTTTCAATAGCAAAAATATCATCATCTGGGGAAGAAATGTGGCCCGGACTAATATGCATTTTTACGAAAAGCTTTTGGAAGCAAAGAAGCATGGTGCCAAACTTTACGTCATTGACCCGCTTTATAATGCGACAGCCAAAATCGCTGACGAACATATTACAATTAAACCTGGTATGGACGGATTATTGGCAGCTGGCATTATCAAGGAAATGCTGAGGATAGGCTTAGAGGACCGCGTGTTTATTGAGCAATTTACCCACGGATTTGCTGATGTAGTGCGGCTGGTTGATCGCATTTCCTTAGAAAAAATTAGTGAAATGACGGAAGTCGCCTGTGAGGTTATGACAAAATTAGCCCGTGTTTATGGAGATAAGCCGGCGGCAACCTATATGGGCTTAGGACTGCAGCGCTATAAAAACGGTGGTAATACCATCCGCTTGATTGATGCCCTAGCTGCCATCAGCGGGAATATTGGCATTGCCGGCGGCGGGGCTAATTATGCCAATCTCCAGGTTGGGCAAAGCTTTGCGTTTGAGGAATTAACACTTCCGGGGCGCCGGCAAAACCATCGGAAATTCTCCATCATGAAGCAAGCGGAAGAAGTGCTTGCCGCAGATGACCCAGCAATAAAGATGATTATCGTGACCTGCGGCAATCCTTTGACACAGGTACCTGACACCCATGTGGTTGAACGGGCCTTTGCTTCTGCGCAGACGCTTGTTGTGATGGAACAATTTGTGACCGATACAGCCATGCTTGCAGACTATGTGCTGCCGACGACAACTGCCTTTGAAGAAGAAGATCTCTACTATTCATCGATGTACCATCACTATTTAAACTACGGTCCGAAACTTGTTTCAGCCCCAGGTGAGGCACAGCCGGATCTATGGATTTGGACACAGCTGGCAAAGAGACTTGGCTTTGGTGACGATTTTGACTTTTCGAGAGACGAATGGTTTAAGATGGCGCTTAAATCATTAGCGGAAAAGGGTTTGACGCTTGAAAAATTAAAGTTGCAGCATACAATAGAACTCCCAGTTGAAAAAATCCCATGGCATGATCATCAATTCCAAACACCAACCGGTAAGTACGAATTTACTGCCCAGAAAGAAGGTCATCAAGGGCTGTTAACTTTAGCCGTTCCGGATGAATCGAAATGGGAAAATCCTGAGCTTGCAGTGAAATATCCGTATCATCTGCTCACGATTCATCCGCTGCGCTCAAATCACTCGCAGAACTATCACTTATTAGCGTCAAAGCCAAAGCTGAAAGTGGAGGTTGCCGCAAATATTGCCGAAGGTTTGAGCCTAGAAAATGGTGATTTCGTCAAGGTTTGGAATGATCGTGGTGAAATAAAAGGATTTATTTCGATTTTAGCTGGTGCCCACCCGGACACGATTAATATCGATGAAGGTATTTGGAAAGAGTTTGGCGGGCCTGTCAATCAGCTGACCTCAAGCAGGGAATCGGATAATGGTCTTGGAAGCACGTTATACGATTGTCTTGTCAATTTAGAAAAGCTTCAATAACTGTCGCCAATACGGCGGCAGTTGTTTTTTTCCTAACAAATGCCTATAATTGTGGAAGGCATTTTAAATTTCTGAACTTTATTTTTTTAAATAGATCAATTTTAATGAGGAGTGAACGTGAATGGCTTTAACAGCTGGTATCGTAGGGTTACCGAACGTTGGTAAGTCTACTCTTTTTAATGCAATAACACAGGCAGGGGCAGAATCAGCGAATTACCCTTTCTGTACGATTGACCCGAATGTCGGAATTGTAGAGGTTCCTGACCACCGCCTGCAAAAATTGACGGAACTCGTGAAGCCGAAGAAAACCGTGCCAACGGCTTTTGAATTTACCGATATTGCCGGAATTGTCAAAGGTGCAAGTAAAGGAGAAGGACTTGGGAATAAATTCCTTTCGCATATCCGTCAAGTGGATGCCATTTGCCAAGTGGTTCGCTGCTTTGCAGACGATAATATTACACATGTATCCGGTAAAGTGGACCCTATCGATGATATTGAAGTCATCAATCTGGAGTTAATTCTTGCGGATATGGAATCCGTCGAAAAGAGAATTGGCCGTGTTGAAAAATTAGCCAAGCAAAAAGACAAAGATTCAGTTGCTGAATTTGAAGTCCTTTCGATGCTGCGCGATGCCTTTGAAGCAGAAAAGCCTGCTCGTACCGTTGATTTTACGGAAGAACAAATGAAATTAGTTAAAGGATTGCATCTGTTAACGATCAAACCTGTCCTTTATGTCGCCAACGTGAGCGAAGATGATATTGCAAATCCAACTGAAAACGAATATGTTCAAAAGGTTCGTGAATTTGCTGCTGCAGATAACGCCGAAGTGATTGTCATCTGTGCCAAAATTGAAGAGGAAATTGCTGAGCTTGAAGGCGAAGAAAAGCAGATGTTCCTAGCAGAGCTTGGGATTGAGGAGTCAGGCCTTGATCAATTAATTCGGGCAGCCTACTCCTTACTTGGATTAGCTACTTACTTTACTGCTGGGGTTCAGGAAGTTCGTGCCTGGACATTCAGAAATGGCATGAAGGCACCACAATGTGCAGGAGTCATTCATACCGATTTTGAACGAGGTTTTATACGTGCTGAAACAGTTTCTTATGAGGATTTACTGGCAGCTGGCAGTCATACTGCAGCGAAAGAAGCTGGCAAGGTTCGCTTAGAAGGCAAAGAATATGAAGTTAAAGACGGCGATGTCATCCATTTCCGTTTTAATGTATAAAAGAATTTTTAAAAGGGTCTGATCTCTCGTTCCATACTTGATATACAACTGTATATTAGGAAGAGGGGTCTGACCCTTTATGTAATAAATCATCACATTCCTGTGAACGTCATTGCTTTTCCATTAATGTTGTGCTATAATTTCAACTTGTGAGTAATGAATAATTGCTCCTTGCCCATTCGGGCCGTTTAGACCAAAAGGAGGTGACTGTGATGAATAAGTACGAAATCATGTACATCATCCGCCCAAATATTGAAGATGAAGCGAAAAAGGCTCTTGTTGAGCGTTTCAACACAATTCTTCTTGACAATGGTGCGGAAACTGCTGAAACAAAGGATTGGGGTAAGCGCCGTCTAGCATACGAAATCAACGATTTCCGTGACGGATACTACCAAATCGCTAAAACAACATCTTCAGCTGCTGCAGTACAAGAGTTTTCTCGTCTTGCAAAGATCAGCGAAGATATCATTCGCCATTTAGTTATTAAAGAAGAAGCTTAAATAATAGATTAAAAAGTTTTTTCTGGTGTAAATGTTTCACGTGAAACATTTTAGGAGAAAGGGAGTTGATTCTAATGATGAATCGTGTCGTGCTTGTTGGACGTTTAACGAAGGATCCTGATTTGCGCTATACGCCAAATGGTGTCCCCGTTGCTACTTTTTCTTTAGCAGTTAATCGCCCATTTTCAAATCAGCAAGGTGAAAAAGAAACAGATTTTATTAATTGTGTTGTTTGGCGCCGTCCTGCTGAAAATGTGGCAAACTATTTGAAAAAGGGTAGTCTAGCAGGCGTTGATGGTCGTGTTCAAACCCGCAACTATGAAGGACAAGATGGTAAGCGTGTATACGTTACAGAGGTTTTGGCTGAGAGTGTACAATTCCTAGAACCTAAAAGTTCATCTGGCGGTGGCGGAAGAAGCGACAACGATCATTTTGGTGCTCCACCACGGGAACCACAAGGCAGCCCTTATGGAAACAGCAATCAGAATCAACGCTCAAATCAAAACCAGAATCAACAACAAAATAAGGGTTTTACAAAGGTGGATGAAGATCCATTCGCAGGAAATGGTCAAATCGACATCTCTGATGACGATCTGCCATTTTAAATAAACCTTTTTGAACGCAGGTTTATTAAAAAAACTCATAAAGGAGGGAATTTTCATGGCAGGAGGACGTAAAGGCGGACGCGCGAAGCGCCGTAAAGTGTGCTATTTCACAGCAAATGGCATCTCTCGCATCGATTATAAAGATGTGGATTTACTTAAAAAATTCATCTCTGAGCGTGGAAAGATTTTACCACGTCGTGTAACTGGTACAAGCGCTAAATATCAACGCAAACTAACAGTTGCTATCAAACGTGCACGTCAAATGGCATTATTACCATTCGTGGCTGGAGAATAATGAATAGTTAAGGCAGCAGGGGCCCCGCTCTTGCTGCCTTTTTACTTTTGTTAGCTTGAAAGCTGACGCGTAACTAGCTAATATAAGGAGATAGGGTTAGAAAATTAGAGGTGAAGAAGTGAAAAATGTTCGTAAATTAACAGAAGGTGCTATTCTTTTAACGGTATTTACCGTTCTATTATTAATCACCATATACATACCGCCTGTTGGAGCCTTTTTAAACTTGGTCTTACCGCTGCTGTTCATGTTGTTTTCAGCAAAAAACCAGCCGAAAAATATAGTGGCCTTCTTTCTAGCGGCGATATTCCTTTCCTTTCTTGCCGGATCGTTCTTGGGACTTGGACTAATGCTGCTTTATGGGACAATCGGAGTCGTTATCGGGTTTATGCTTCAAAAAAATAAGAGCCGGACATCGATATTAATTTTAAATTCGCTGATCTTTATGGCAGGCCTGGTCATTTATTATGTGATTTCTGTCGCCTTTTTGAAGTTAAATATCATTCAAGAGCTAACTGTCGCATTAAATGATGCAGTCAAAAATTCTCAAGATATGCTTACAGCAATGGGAAAAGAAGATCAAATTGAACTTTTGAAAAAGCAGAATGCAGATTTTATTAAGATGGTTGGAACACTTGTCCCATACTTTTTGATTATGATGTCAATTATAGTTGTTTTTATTATCCAGTGGGTCAATTTTCCGATTCTAAAGAGATTTGGAGTAAACGTCCAGCCATGGGGGAGTTTTAGAAATCTATCCTTACCAAGAAGCCTTTTATGGTACTATTTAATTGTCATCGGAGTTGATGCCCTCGCCCATCCAGATCAGGGGACTTATTTATATACAGTTGTCATCAATGCAAGGTATATATTGGAGATGTTTTTGATCTTTCAAGGTCTTGCGTTTGTTCTTTATATTTTTTATCAAAAGTCCGTTTCCAAGGGTTTTAACGCCCTTGTGGTAATTCTTGCTTTCATGATACCGATTGTTCATTATATAATATTAATGTTGGGGATTTTGGATATAGGGTTCGATTATCGAAAGCGTTTTAAGAAGAAAGAGTAAGACTTGTGACTAGGAGCTGAAAACTTTGCCGGCATTTTTAGAAAAGCGGTCAATACGTTACCCCTTTTACGGGTTAATAGGCGTTACAGTGGTCGTGCTCATTGCCCTGTCCTTATATAATTGGATATTAAGTGCTGCCGGGCTGTTACTCATGTTTTTTCCTATCTACTATATGTTTGTCATCGACCGTCGCCAGAGGGTGGAAATGGAGGAGTATATCTCGACACTTTCTTACCGGGTAAAAAGAGTGGGCGAAGAAGCGCTTCTGGGGATGCCTATCGGGATTATGCTTATTAATGATGAGTATTATATTGAATGGGCAAACCCGTTTCTATCCTCTTGTTTTGATGAGGACACGCTTGTCGGAAGGTCGCTTTATGATGTTGCAGACACTTTGGTACCGTTAATTAAGCAGGAAGTAGAAACGGAAATCATCACGCTGCATGACCGGAAATTCCGCGTCATCCATAAACGTGAAGAACGGCTGTTATACTTTTTTGATGTAACCGAACAAACAGAAATTGAGAAAATGTATCATGAAGAACGGACCGTAATTGCGACGATCTTTTTAGATAATTACGATGACTTAACCCAGGGAATGGACGACCAGATGCGCGGCAGCATCAATAATTTAGTCACGTCCATCCTGAATACGTGGGCAACTGATAATGGTATTTTCTTAAAAAGGATTTCCTCGGAACGCTTTATGGCTGTTTTTAGCGAAGGAATTCTTCAGATGCTTGAAAAAGGGAAATTTGCCATCCTTGATGAGGTGCGAGAAATGACTTCAAAGCAGAATGTCTCGTTTACCTTGAGTATTGGGGTTGGAACCGGCGTCTCGTCCCTACCTGAATTAGGTGTCCTGGCGCAATCGAGTCTCGATTTAGCCTTAGGCAGGGGCGGAGATCAAGTGGCGATAAAACTGCCAAATGGTAAAGTGAAGTTCTTTGGCGGCAAAACAAATCCAATTGAAAAACGGACAAGAGTCAGAGCAAGGGTCATCTCCCATGCCCTGAAGGATTTAATTACTGCCAGTGATAAAGTGATTATTATGGGGCATAAAAATCCTGACATGGATTCGATTGGCGCAAGCATTGGAATCTATAAAGTAGCGCAAATGAACCAGAAGGAAGCCTATATCGTTGTTAATACGCAGGAAATGGACAATGGTGTCAGAAGGCTGATGGCCGAAATCCGCAATCAAGAGAAGTTATTTTCTCACTTTATCGGCCCTGAAGAGGCGCTTGAAATTGCCACGGATAAGACGCTGCTTGTTGTTGTGGATACCCATAAACCTTCTCTCGTCATGGAAGAACGGCTATTAAACAAAATTGATCATGTTGTGGTGATTGATCATCATCGCCGCGGCGAAGATTTTATTGAGGGCGCATTGCTCGTTTATATGGAGCCATATGCCTCTTCTACATCGGAGTTAGTAACAGAGTTTTTGGAATATCAGCCGAAACGAGCTAAAATTGAAATGATTGAAGCGACGGCGCTGTTAGCAGGAATCATTGTTGATACAAAAAGCTTTTCATTACGAACCGGCGCAAGAACATTTGATGCCGCCTCCTACCTGAGGGCACACGGTGCCGATACCGTTCTCGTGCAAAAGTTTTTGAAAGAGGACGTCGATACATATATCAAAAGGTCGAAGCTAATTGAATCAGTAACCTTTTACCGTGAAGGGATTGCGATTGCTAAAGGAACTGAAAATGAGCTTAATGATCAAGTGCTTATTGCCCAAGCGGCCGATACCTTGTTAACGATGGACGGTGTTCTTGCTTCCTTTGTGATTTCAAAACGGAGCGAAGGAGTCATTGGTATTAGTGCGAGGTCGCTCGGAAACATCAATGTTCAAGTGATTATGGAAAGCCTAAAGGGCGGCGGTCACTTAACAAATGCGGCCACCCAGCTGACAGGGCAGTCAATTGAAGAAACGGAAGCACAATTAAAAACAGCGATTGATGATTATTTTGAAGGAGTGAAAAAGGAATGAAAGTAATTTTTCTCAAGGATGTTAAAGGAAAAGGAAAAAAAGGTGAGGTAAAAAATGTCGCTGACGGCTATGCGCAAAACTTCTTAATTAAGCAGGGATTAGCGGTAGAAGCAAATAATGCCAGCATCAGTTCATTAGATGCACAAAAGAAAAAACAAGAAAGAGCTGCTGCTGAAGAGCTTGCAGAAGCGAAAAAGCTGAAAGAAACATTGGATCAAATTACGGTTGAGCTATTGGCCAAAGCTGGAGAGGGCGGCAGATTATTCGGCTCGATTACCACGAAACAAATTGCCGAAGAGCTGCAAAAGAAACATGGGATTAAAATTGATAAGCGGAAAATGGAATTAACAGATGCCATCCGCACCCTTGGCCAAACGAAGGTTCCAGTGAAGCTTCATCATGAAGTAGTTGCAACCCTTACTGTTGCAGTGAAGGAAATAAAATAAGATAAAAATTTGCCAGTTCAATTTTAGGATAAACATGATAGAATAGAATAAGTAAGCAACGGGATGTGATCGGTTTTGACTGGTCACTTTTTTCTTTATAAGATATGATATTTATAAATCATCCTCTCATATAGGAGGTTTTAAATAGATGAGTGATTTATATGCGGATCGCATGCCGCCGCAAAATATTGAAGCGGAGCAAGCCGTTTTAGGGGCGATTTTTTTAGAGCCCTCTGCCTTAACATTAGCTTCAGAAATATTAATTCCTGAGGATTTCTATCGTGCCTCCCATCAAAAAATCTTTAATGTTATGTTAAAGCTAAACGATGACGGTAAAGCGGTAGACTTAATTACGGTTACAGAAGAATTGGCAGCGGCAAAGCTTATTGAGGATACAGGCGGGGTTAGTTATTTAAACGAGCTGTCGGGTTCGGTTCCAACAGCCGCAAATATAGAGTATTATGCTAGAATCGTAGAAGAAAAGTCTTTATTAAGAAGGTTAATTCGGACGGCAACGGGCATTGCCACTGATGGATATTCGCGTGAGGATGAAGTCGAAGCGCTTTTGAGCGAAGCGGAGAAAAGTATCCTGGAGGTTGCGCAAAGAAAGAATGCCGGTGCCTTCCACAATATTAAAGATGTCCTCGTTCGGACGTATGACAATATTGAGTTAATGCACAACCGCGTCGGTGATATTACTGGGATCGCCACCGGCTTTGCCGAGCTTGACAAGATGACAGCCGGATTCCAGCGCAATGATTTAATCATTGTTGGCGCCCGTCCTTCCGTCGGTAAAACTGCCTTTGCCTTGAATATCGCCGCGAATGTCGCAACGAAGACGAGTGAAAATGTAGCGATTTTTAGTCTGGAGATGGGTGCTGAGCAGCTGGTGATGCGGATGCTCTGTTCGGAAGGAAACATTGATGCCCAAAGGCTTCGTACCGGATCGCTTACGGACGATGACTGGGGCAAGCTGACGATGGCCATGGGCAGTCTCTCCAATTCGGGGATTTTTATCGATGATACCCCTGGTGTGCGCGTCGGTGATATTCGCTCTAAATGCCGCCGCTTAAAGCAAGAGCATGGCTTAGGGATGATTTTAATTGACTATTTGCAGTTGATATTAGGTAGCGGCCGTTCTGGCGAAAACCGTCAGCAGGAAGTATCGGAAATTTCCCGCTCCCTTAAGCAATTAGCTCGTGAGCTGCAAGTCCCCGTTATTGCCCTTTCCCAGCTTTCCCGTGGTGTCGAGCAGCGTCAGGACAAACGTCCGATGATGTCCGATATTCGTGAATCAGGAAGTATTGAGCAGGATGCTGATATCGTCGCCTTCTTGTATCGTGACGATTACTATGATAAAGAATCAGAGAATAAGAATATTATCGAGATTATCATTGCTAAGCAGCGTAACGGTCCGACTGGGACGGTTTCGTTAGCTTTTGTGAAGGAATATAATAAATTCGTTAACCTAGAGACACGTTATAATGATGCTCCGGGTGCGTAACGTGTATATTTTGTGGAGTCAGCCAGAAACCTGTGGCTGACTCTTTTTATATTTTAATAGATTGCTATATATACGAACATATTTGATATTTTTATATAAAATGTTCGTGTTTTGTTGATTTTTTAGTGGTAAGTTGGTAAACTATTGTGGTGTTAATAAATAATAACGGGAAACAAAAATTTCGGAGGTGCGTTAAATGTCATCAGTAGTGGTTGTTGGTACGCAGTGGGGAGACGAGGGCAAGGGAAAGATTACTGACTTTTTGTCTGAAAATGCAGAGGTAATTGCGCGTTATCAAGGTGGAAACAACGCAGGCCACACCATTAAATTTAACGGAGAAACCTACAAATTACACTTAATTCCGTCGGGGATTTTTAATAAAGAAAAGATAAGCGTAATCGGCAATGGAATGGTTGTTGATCCCAAAGCGCTGGTTACGGAATTGGCTTATTTACATGAAAAGGGCATTACAACGGAGAATCTTCGGATCAGTAATCGTGCCCATGTAATCCTTCCTTATCATTTGAAATTGGATGAAGTGGAAGAAGAAAGTAAGGGCGCTAATAAGATTGGTACGACGAAAAAGGGAATTGGACCTGCCTATATGGACAAGGCCGCCCGCGTCGGGATCCGGATTGCTGATTTGCTTGAGCGTGATGTGTTTGAGGAAAAACTGGAGCGAAACCTTGCTGAGAAAAACCGCTTATTTGAACGGATTTATGAGACTACCGGATTTAAGAAAGAAGAAATCTTAGATGAATATTTTGAGTATGGACAGCAAATTAAGCAATATGTCTGTGATACCTCTGTGGTGTTAAATGATGCTCTAGATGACGGTAAGCGGGTGCTCTTTGAAGGAGCCCAAGGTGTTATGTTAGATATTGACCAAGGTACCTATCCGTTTGTTACATCATCTAACCCAGTTGCTGGAGGAGTGACGATTGGTTCTGGAGTTGGTCCATCTAAAATCACCCATGCCGTTGGCGTTTGTAAGGCCTACACGTCCCGTGTCGGTGACGGACCGTTCCCTACTGAATTACATGATGAGACAGGAAATCGCATTCGTGAGGTTGGGCGTGAATACGGTACTACAACAGGACGCCCGCGCCGTGTCGGCTGGTTTGATAGCGTCGTCGTTCGTCATGCCCGCCGTGTCAGCGGTTTAACGGATCTTTCCCTTAATTCGATTGACGTCTTAACCGGCATTGAAACATTGAAGATCTGTACGGCCTATCGCTATAGAGGCGAACTCATTACAGAGTATCCGGCGAGCTTAAAGGTATTGGCGGAGTGTGAACCTGTATATGAAGACCTTCCAGGCTGGACGGAGGATGTTACAGGTGTTAAATCATTAGATGAACTGCCTGCCAATGCCCGCCACTATATTGAGCGTGTCACCCAGCTTACAGGAGTTCCGCTGACAACCTTCTCTGTCGGCCCAGATCGAAACCAAACAAACGTCGTCCGCAGCCCTTGGAGACAGATTTAAATCATTTAGGAGAGGCCCGCATCTTGGCGGGCTTTCCTCTTTGAATATGAAAGGTTTGAGAGGGATGGAAATTGTTTGATTTGACGATTCGCAAATAAAACTAAGTAATTCGCAAATAAAAGGCCTGGATTCGCAAATAAAGCCAGGTAATTCGCAAATAAAATAGACTTATTCGCAAATAAACTAGATTGCGTCCCTAAATAAGTGATTCTGACAGAACTTTTTGCCCCAAAAATACTTTTTTTCTGCAGTTTGCCCGTTTGAGCCCATAATTCGAACAGATTATCAACGAAAAGCACATGTTTAATCGGCAAAATTGGATCAAATTAAGTGGAAGTTTAGATAGAAACTATATTTTAATAAATATTTTAAAAAAAGTATTGCCTATTAGGTATCAGCCATGCTATTATAAAAAGCGTCGTCACAATACGACATAAAGCGAGCCATTAGCTCAGTTGGTAGAGCATCTGACTTTTAATCAGAGGGTCGAAGGTTCGAGTCCTTCATGGCTCACCATTTTTAATAATATGGCCCCTTGGTCAAGTGGTTAAGACACCTCCCTTTCACGGAGGTAACACGGGTTCGAATCCCGTAGGGGTCATTGGTTTTGGTCTGGTAGTTCAGTTGGTTAGAATGCCTGCCTGTCACGCAGGAGGTCGCGGGTTCGAGTCCCGTCCAGACCGCCACTAAAGTGGCTCAGTAGCTCAGTCGGTAGAGCAAAGGACTGAAAATCCTTGTGTCGGCGGTTCGATTCCGTCCTGAGCCATAAAAAAAGAAGCTTTCAAATGTTTATCGTATAAAAAATGGCTTAGTTCTCTTGAACTAAGCCATTTTTTATATTTATTTGCAATCTTTACTTGAAAGGGGAATGAAAATTATGTTTATTTCATTTTAACGTTCATTCTTTGTCGTAAAATCGGGTACGAGCCAATGGATGAGCAATCCGGCAATGGTAGCGTAGGCAATACCATTATGAGAATATCCAACACCGACGATGAAGATGATCGCGACGATGACCAAATTTTTCATATTAGCCAGACTCACTTTTTCCTCAATCAGGTGACGGATCCCCATTGCAGCGATCATACCAAACAACAGGATACATATACCTCCCATCACTGCAACTGGAATGGATTGGATAACAGCTCCAACTTTACCGAACAAGCCAAGAAGAATCGCAAGAACCGCAGCGCCTTGAATGATCCTACTGGAAAACTGGCGTGTGATGGCTAGAACCCCGAGGTTTTCCGCGTAAGTTGTTTGTGCAGGTCCTCCGATGAAGCCTGAGATTAGTGTTGCAATGCCATTCCCCCATAGGATGCTGGAAAACCCAGGATTCTTTGTCACATCTTTTCCTGTAATCTCATTTAGCACAAACATATGTCCAAGGTCTTCGATGATGGTAACCAGGGCTATCGGCGCCATTCCGAGGATCACGACCCACGTAAATTCCGGCATGACAACATGTGGAAGAGCAAAAGCCGGGGCAGTGGCGATGGTATGAAAATCTACAAATCCTCGCACCGCGGCATAAGCATAGCCTACTCCAAGACCGATGATGAGCGGAAAGAGGCGGATCACCTTTGTGCCCGCAAGTGTTGCGATGACCGCTGCCAGAAGGCTGACGATTGCGACATCCCAATGGGTCGAAGCCATGCTGGTCACCGCCGTGGTTGCTAGCGAAAGACCAATAATACTTACAACAGGTCCAACGACAACTGCAGGAATTACTTTGCGGACTTTTTCAAAACCGACAAAGGAAATGATCATAGATACAATGGCATAAACAATGGAAACGCTGATAAGACCTGCAACCGCTTGACCCGGTGAATGTAACTCCCCCACATACAACGCAAGCGGAGCAATAAAGGCAAAAGATGAACCTAGATACGTAGGAACCTTCCCACGTGTAATAAGATGGAAAATCAAGGTTCCTAAACCACTGGCAATAAGTGCACTTCCTGGATCAAGACCAGTTAGTGCCGGCACCAAAATGGTTGCACCAAACATCGCAAGCAAATGCTGTAATGATAATGGTATTGCGCTTAAAAATTTTTTCAATCGTTCTCCCCCCTTTTATTGTCCCTTCATTTATCATATATTGCTTCTATTTATTTTTAGAATAAATTTGAAAAGTATTTTCTATATATTTTGAATTTAACTAATTAATATTGTTACAAAAATGAAATAAAACCACCTTTATCTTACAAAAATTCCTCGTAGGTTGGCCTACTGTGTATAATAGGAATCTATTACTCTCGAACAAATAAAATCCTTGATATAATAGGGATTCCTCCCTTCTTTTTTAAAAAAATCTAACAAAAACTATGAAAATATGACTAGAGTATTTCAGAAAAAGTAGGAAAATGTCAGTAATTATACAGTTTTGTTACATTATAGAGACTATTAAACTTTTCAAATAAAATTATGATAAGGTAAAGAAGGTCTAAAATTCTGGATAATTCCTTACTAGTTAACAATTCAAGATTAAGAGGGTTTTACCGTGGTTTAGGAGGAAAAAATGTTATTCTCGAATAAAGCTTCGAAGTCAAAAAGGTTTTTATTTCTAAAAACAGCCGTTATTACAACCATGGCTGCATCCGTTATTGCTTTTAGTAACGGTCCAGTTGCATTTGCCACATCACCAAAGTTAACAACCATATATCATGTTTATCTTAATGGTACATACATTGGAAATGTCACAGATAAAGACATAATCGATAAACTCGTTTCTGATAAAGTAGACTCGGCAAAGAAATCCATCAAGGACGTCAATTTAAAAATTGGCTCTCAGGTGCAATACATCCCAGAGCAGGTCTTCCGTTCAGCAGCAAATAATCAGGAAGCCGTCCAAACGATACAAAACTCTTTTGAAATCCAGGCTGAGGCATCTGCAATCGTCATCGACGGTACACCAGTTGTTTACTTAGATCATCAAGAAACAGCCGAACAAGTAATCAAAAATCTAAAGCTGCAATATGTCACTGAGGATCAATTAACAGAGCTTGAAACACGAAAGGCTTCTGCCGAAACGACTTCGACGCAATTGCAAGAAAATGAAACTCGTCTATTAGACGTCCATCTTTCGAAGAATGTTTCAGTTGAAACAGTAAATATTGCCCCTGACAAAATTATGTCAGCTGCGGATGCCGTTACTTTTTTACAAAAAGGCACATTAGAAGAAAAGAAATATGCCATCCAAGAGGGGGATGTCCTCGAAACGATAGCCGAGGATCACGGTTTGAAGTTGGCTGATATCCTGGCATTAAACCCAGACCTAACCGAGGAAACGCTCTTGAAAATTGGTCAGGAAATCAATATAACGGCCCTAAAACCGTTTATTGAAGTAATCGTTGATAAAGAATTAAATCAACAGGAAGAAATTCCTTTTGCCAATGAAGTGGTTGAGGATTCATCGATGCCGAAGGGCGATACAAAAGAAAAACAAAAAGGTCAAAACGGATCCCGCTCGGTAACTTACGCAATCACAGAACAAAATGGTGTAACCGTTAAGAAGGATAAGTCAAGCGAACAAATTCTGCAGCAGGTGGTAAATCATATTGTCATCAAGGGAACAAAAGCGATTCCTTCTCGTGGTGAGGGGGTCTTTGCCTGGCCGACAGTTGGCGGTTATGTATCCAGCCAAATGGGCTATCGCTGGGGCAAGATGCACAAAGGAATTGATATTGCTGGACCAAGCAACAGAGCAATCAAGGCTGCAGATAATGGCGTCGTAGTCTCTGCCGGATGGGGCAACGGCTATGGAAATAGAGTCATTATCGACCATCAAAACGGCTTCCGCACGCTATATGGACATATGTCATCGCTAAATGTTAAAGCCGGCCAAACGGTTTCCAAGGGCACGCAAATTGGGATCATGGGTTCAACAGGCGATTCGACCGGAGTCCATTTGCATTTTGAAGTGTATAAAAACGGCAGCTTGGTCAACCCGCTTTCTTATCTAAAATAATTCCGAATTAAAAGTCTCTAGTTGAAACTAGAGGCTTTTCCATTTAAACGTAATTGGAATTACTAGTAACGAGAAGGAAAAAAATGTTATACCAAACCTGCCAAATGCTACTTATAGGTGAATTAAAGCTAATAAAATGGTAAAGTAAGATAGTATAGGTATGTCTTTTAGCAGCTGTTGATTGTATAGATTATTTTACTAAAAAGGAGAAATTGTATGGAGAAGAAGATTCTTGTTGTTGATGATGAAAAACCGATTGCAGATATTTTGCAATTTAATTTAAAAAAAGAAGGTTATGTTGTCTATTGTGCTTATGATGGCAATGAAGCAATTCAATTGGTAGAAGAAATCCAGCCTGACCTTATTCTCTTAGACATAATGCTTCCACAAAAGGACGGGATGGAAGTCTGCCGGGAAATCCGCAAGAAATATGAAATGCCGATTATTATGCTGACGGCAAAGGATTCTGAAATTGATAAAGTCTTAGGTCTTGAACTGGGTGCCGATGATTATGTAACCAAGCCATTTAGTACAAGGGAACTCATAGCCCGAGTTAAAGCCAATTTACGCCGGCACCAACAGATTCTGTCCCAGCCCGATGCTGAGAATGAAACGAATGAAATTGAAATCGGTTCGCTTGTGATTCATCCTGATGCCTATGTCGTTTCAAAACGCGGTGAAACCATTGAACTGACACACCGAGAGTTTGAACTGCTCTACTATTTGGCCAAGCATATCGGCCAGGTAATGACACGAGAGCACCTCTTACAAACGGTATGGGGTTACGATTATTACGGCGATGTCAGGACAGTGGATGTAACCGTTAGACGCCTGCGTGAAAAAATTGAGGATAGCCCTAGTCATCCAACGTGGATTGTCACTCGCCGCGGGGTTGGATATTACTTGCGCAATCCTGAACAGGAGTAATTTCTTTGATGAAAAAGGTTGGTTTCTTTCGCTCAATACATGTAAAGTTTGTTATCATCTATGTCCTCCTTATTTTAGTGGCGATGCAAATTATCGGTGTTTATTTTGTCCGCCAGCTTGAAGAAACCTTACGAGCAAATTTCCAGACATCATTAAAGCAGCGTGTTAATTTGCTTGCCTATAATGTACGGGAGGAAATGGAAAAGGAAAGAACGCCTGAAGACCCCACACTTGAAGACGATATTAAGAAAATCCTTAAAGACTTTGATGCAGGTGATATTTCTGAAGTTCGGGTAATTGAAAGCCGGTCCCTTAAAATTCTTGGGACCTCTCAACCAAGTAATCAAGGAGTGGTCGGCCAAAGGACAACAGAGCTGCGCATTAAGCAATCGATGGTGTTAGAAGAGGACCAAAGTGCAATCAAGATTGATCCGCAAACAACACATCGGATTTGGGTCCTCTCTACCCCGATTAAATCTGGTAAAAAAGTGATTGGGTCCATCGATCTTGTTGCAAAAATCGAAAATGTCTTTGAACAAATGAAAACAATTAATGGAATTTTTGCGACCGGAACGGCGATTGCCTTATCGATTACGGCTATTCTAGGGATTTTATTGGCCCAAACTATCACAAGGCCAATTTCGGATATGAAGAAGCAGGCATTAGCGATGGCAAAGGGGAACTTTTCCCGAAAGGTTAAAGTATATGGCAATGATGAAATTGGTACGCTTGCGGTGACCTTTAACAACCTGACAAAGAAGCTTCAAGAAGCACAGGCCATGACGGAAGGGGAACGAAGAAAGCTGTCATCGGTGTTATCGTATATGACCGATGGCGTCATCGCTACCGACAGAAAAGGACGAGTTATTTTAATCAATGAGCCGGCAGCCGATATGCTGAATGTTTCACGTGAAACAGTTCTTTCGCAGCCAATTGTATCGTTATTGAGCTTGGATGATACCAATTCTTTTGAGGATCTATTAGAGGAGAAGGATTCGTTAATCTTAGACTATAGTACAAATACAAAAAGCTATATTCTTCGCGCCAATTTTTCGGTCATTCAAAAAGAAACCGGCTTTGTTAACGGCTTAATTGCCGTGCTGCATGATATTACAGAACAGGAAAAAATTGATGCTGAACGAAGAGAGTTTGTCGCCAATGTTTCGCACGAGCTAAGAACCCCATTAACAACCATGAGAAGTTATTTAGAGGCACTTGCTGATGGCGCATGGCAAGACGAGGAAATTGCTCCAAACTTTTTGGAAGTGACGCGGACGGAAACGGAACGGATGATTCGGCTTGTGAATGACCTCCTGCAGCTATCGAAAATGGATAGTACGGATTACAAGCTAAATAGGGAATGGGTGAACTTTGTCAATTTCTATCATCGCATCATTGACCGCTTTGAAATGTCCAAGGAGCAGAATGTAACCTTCAATCGAAGGCTTCCTGACCATGCCATCTTTGTTGAAATAGATGAAGATAAAATGACCCAGGTCTTATACAATATTATTTCAAATGCCTTAAAGTATTCACCGGAAGGCGGACAGGTCACGTTCTCCATCAAGGAACGGGAAGATAAAATTATCGTCAGCATCGCGGACCAAGGGATGGGGATTCCAAAGGAGAATATTGCCAAAGTATTTGACCGCTTTTATCGTGTGGATAAAGCGAGAACCCGAAAATTGGGCGGTACGGGACTGGGGCTGGCGATTGCCAAGGAAATGGTCAATGTTCATGGCGGGGCTATTTGGGCGACAAGTGAAGAAGGAAAGGGAACGGTGATTTCCTTTTCACTGCCGTACGAGCGTTCTGAAGAGGATGAGTGGTCATGAGATACGAAAATATTAAATCATGGATTTTAACGATATTAGTCATGGTCAGCGCTCTGTTAACTTGGAATCTTTGGACATACCAGCCCAATTACGAAACAATGGAAAATAGTAAGATCGTAGAAGAGGTCACTGTAAGTGAAAAACAGGAGGTTCAAAAGATTGTTCGGCCTGACCGGATATTGTTTCATGTTAAAGGTGAGCATTTCGGAACCAATAATACGAATGAGCTTGAAAAGGTAATCAAGGAATTAAGCGGGTGGGCATTTTACGATGTGAAAAATGTGACCGACAAAGTGGGAAATATCGAAGAATTATCGCACGGCAGCGGTAATGCTGAAATTATTTTTCCAGGGGAAGTCCCAATTGAATTATACCGCAGTGTCTTAACAATGGAAGGAAAGAAGCTGCCCTCTTTCAACTTCAATCGAATTATTATTAATGTCGAGGACTCAGAAAAGGAAAATGGGATTGTTTACTTTGTTTCAACAGAAAACCAGCAAGTCCATATTAGTCACATATCAGCGGCCAATTTAAGCGAGTTTAACCGTGACTTCTACAAAAGTGCTACCCGGTTTCCAGAGTTCTTTGCCTATAAAACATCTGAGAAACATACGCTTTTCCTGCCTGAAGACACGACAGAAATGATGACCTATAAGTATGTACCTGTTAACCTTATTTCTGAGGAATTTAAAGCGGCGCTTTTTAGTGATCCCAGCTTTGTTCAAAAAAGTCTGATATCGTCAGGTGAAGAATACACAAATGGTTCTAGCAAAATGACCGTGAATTATAATAGCAATATGCTTTCTTATGTAAATCCGACGGCAGATGACGATTTTATTGACAACTCGTATGATTTAGTTAAACGAAGTATTGATTTTGTCAATGAGCACGGTGGATGGTCGGACCCGTACCGTTTTGTTTCAAAAAGTGAATATAGCCGGTCCGTTACCTTTCGTTTATACAGCATTGAAGGGTATCCCGTTTTTAACGATAATGGGCTTTCAGAAATCAAAGAGGTGTGGGGCCGGGATACCATTAATAAATATGTACGCCCTAATATTTCCTTGGAGCTGCCAATAACGACAGAAATGCAAAAAGTATCGCGGCCATCAGGACACGCTGCATTGGAATTTTTACAAAAGCAAAAAAACTTTAAACCAGAGCTTCTCGAAGAAATGGTATTAGGCTATCGGATGGAAAGGGATTCAGATTTGAAGAAGCTTATTCTCTTAGAGCCTACCTGGTTCTATCGCTATGATAAAGCCTGGGGGCAGATAACGATGGATGACCTAGGAGGATTACAGCATGGATTGGAGTAAAATTAAAACGATTTTTATCATAACCTTTCTGATATTGGATGTTTATCTCTTATTTCAATTCATGAAAATCCGTGATGCCAATAAATACGAGGTCGCAAATGAGGCTTCGTTTGAAGAAAAACTGAAGGCGGATGAGATCCAATATAAAGACCTGCCCAAGGTACCAATCAAGGATCAATATTTAAGTGCAAAGCCAAAGATATTTAATAAAGGCGATCTTGCGAAATTAAAAGGCCAGTCTGCCACTATTATAGACCTTGGTTCGAGGCTTCAAGTAACACTTGAGAAGCCAGTGCAGTTAAGTTCAAAGTTTGAACCGTCTGAACTCTCTGGCTTTTTAAAGGAAAATGTCCTTTACGGTGAGCATTATCAATTTTGGGAAAAGGATGACAAAAAAAATACCATCACCTTCTTTCAACAATATGATAATTTCACGTTGTATCAAAATATTAATGGAACGATTACTTTCACTTATAATTCAGATAATCAAATTGTTTCTTATGAACAATCCTATCTAGAGGGAATCGAAAAACTAACGGCAAAAGAAGAAATTCTGCTTCCGTTAAAGGCGATTGAAACCCTGCACCAAAAGGGGCAATTGAAACCGAAAAGTAAAATTACTAAGGTAGAGCTTGGCTATTCGACCCTTATTCAACTGGCAGCTTCTCAAGTATTAGCACCAACCTGGCGTTTTGTCGTCGATGATAAGGAAAGTTTATTTGTGAATGCGTTTGAGGGTCAGATTATTGATTTAAAGAGCGACGAAAATAGTAAAGTGGAGTGAAATAGTATGTCGTTAAGATATAGCATTCTTGCAAGTGGGAGTACGGGGAACGCCCTCTATGTCGAATCTGATGAACATTCCTTCTTAGTTGATGCCGGGTTTAGCGGCAAGCAGATGGAGTCTCTTTTCGGGCAGATTGAACGTGACATTAGTAAGCTTTCTGGAATTTTTGTTACTCATGAACACAGTGATCATATTAAAGGGATTGGGGTTCTCGCCCGTAAATATCATTTGCCTGTGTTTGCCAATGAAAAAACCTGGCGGGCAATGGAAAGTTCAGTCGGAGTAATTCCGACTGAGCAAAAGTTTGTTTTCAATATGGAAACGGTGAAGAGCTTTGGTTCTGTTGAGATTGAATCGTTCGGGGTATCGCATGATGCGGCGGAACCGATGTTTTACGTCTTTCATAATGAAGGGAAAAAGCTTGTGCTGATTACCGATACAGGCTATGTAAGCGACCGGATGAAGGGAACCATCTCCAATGCCGATGTGTATATTTTTGAATCCAATCATGATGTGCAAATGCTGCGGATGGGGAGATATCCTTGGAACATCAAACGGAGAATTCTTAGTGATGTCGGCCATGTGTCCAATGAAGATGCAGCAATTGCGATGAGCGATGTGGTTGGGGACAACACAAAAAGGGTATATCTTGCCCATCTTAGCTTAGATAATAATATGAAGGATTTAGCGAAGATGGCGGTGACGCAAACCCTCGAGAGCCAGGGATTGATTGTCGGCGAACAATTTGGGCTTTACGACACCGACCCAAAAACACCAACAACTTTAACTGCGGTATAAATGTTAATGAAATGAAGCGCCCTTATACTGTGGCGCTTTTTTTATCATCAATTGTTAAAAAATCATGAACAAACTCGTAAGTTTTTGCTAATAAAATGCAATTATTTAGTAATTTACAGTTGAATGAGTATAATTGTTAGTATAAGCCAAAATAGTAGATAGCAACCTTTTCGGGTAGAGAGGAATGGTGTAAATTGGGTTATTATGATGATCATTCACAGGGACGCTATAGAGAGCAGAAGGGGAAAAGGGGCGGCTTTTTTCTTGCCAGCTTTGTTGGGGCAATCATTGGGGCCATTGTCGTTATCCTGGCCATTCCAACTTTGTCCAAGCAGGGTGTCCTCCCTTATAAGATGGAATCCGCTCAAAACTTACCAGCGGAAACGAATAATAATAACCAGCAAAATGTCATTAAGCAAATATCTTACGATGTGACCACCAATACGACAAAGGCCGTTGATAAAACAGGTGAGGCAGTGGTGGGCATCAATAACATCCAGTCTACAAGCTTTTGGTCCGATAATGGAAACGGCTCTGAGCAAGAAGCTGGAACAGGTTCTGGTGTTATTTATAAAATGGAAGGCAATCAGGCTTTCGTCGTAACGAATCACCATGTCGTTGAGGGTGCGACCAAGCTGGAAGTAACGTTGTCAGATGGGACAAAAATTCCCGCCAAACTGCTAGGCAGTGATATCTGGACAGATTTAGCCGTTCTGCAGATTGATGCCGGCAAAGTAAAAAAGATTGCTGAATTCGGTAATTCCGACAGTTTAAAGATGGGTGAACCGGTGATTGCAATTGGAAATCCCCTTGGAGCCACATTTTCCGGTTCAGTAACACAGGGGATTATCTCGGGATTAAAGCGGACGATTCCAGTTGATATCAATCAGGATGGCATTGTTGATTGGCAGTCAGAAGTGTTGCAAACGGATGCCGCGATTAACCCTGGCAACAGCGGCGGCGCGTTAATTAATATGGCAGGGCAAGTCATCGGGATTAATTCCATGAAGATAGCCCAGAATGCGGTTGAAGGGATCGGCCTATCGATACCGATTAATTCGGCTAAGCCGATTATTAATGACCTTGAGCAATTTGGCTCTGTTAAACGCCCATATATGGGTGTCGATTTAAAATCAGTGTCTGAAATCCCGGCCTATTATCAGCAAGAGGCGTTAAAGCTGCCTCGAAATGTGAATTACGGTGTGGCACTTCGTCAAGTCGTACTAAATTCGCCAGCTTCTCAAGCAGGATTGAAGGAGCTGGATGTGATCGTTGAATTGGATGGACAAAAGATAAATGATGTCATTGATCTTCGTAAGCACTTGTATCAGAAAAAGAAAATAGGCGAGCAAATGAAGGTTAAATTTTATCGGGCTGGAAAGTTACAAGAAGCAACCTTGCGCTTATCCGCAGAGAAATTACAATAAACGACCGTGACCGGCAAAAACAGGAGGTGATTCATTCACACTCCTGTTTTTGTTGTGGTATCATGATTGAGGTAATTGATGTTGTCGAATGACAAATGGTTGTAAAGTTAACAATAGGAAAAAGGTAGATCTTTTTTTAGGAAGGTGGTTAAAAGAGTGATTTATTGTTGTGAGGAACATGTGGAGATTGGTTTGGATGCAATTGTGGATGAATATCAAACTTTTCCGGTTATGACGAAAATAACTGGGGATAACTTATCAACAAGCTGTGAATATTGTCAAAATAGGGCTGTATATATGGTAGCGAACAAGTGATTCCATACAAGATGTGGATAAAAAATGTGGACATGTGGATAACTCCTGTGGACAACTTGTTTGTAAACTGTTTGTAATCAAGTTGAAAAGGGCTGTGGATTGTGAATATCTCAATTATTACGGTTGGAAAATTAAAAGAAAAATATTTGCGTCTTGGCATTGATGAGTATTTAAAGCGATTATCAGCGTATGCCAAGGTAGAGGTTATTGAGGTTGCGGATGAAAAGGCACCTGAAGAATTAAGCGAGCTGGAAATGGTGCAGGTAAAGCAAAAAGAAGGCGAAAGAATTCTTACAAAAATCAGCCAGGATACATATGTGATTGCCTTAGCAATCCAAGGAAAGTTGGCCTCATCAGAGGAACTAGCCGATTCATTGGATAAACTGGCGACATACGGAAAAAGCAAAATTGCCTTTGTCATTGGCGGTTCTTTGGGTCTGAGTGAGGAAGTGTTGAAGCGGTCAAATGAGCAGCTGTCATTTTCGCGGATGACTTTTCCCCACCAGCTGATGAGGTTGATTTTGGTGGAACAGGTTTATCGGGCTTATCGGATTAATCGGGGGGAACCGTATCACAAGTAGGTATCGTTTTTTCTCATAAAGCAAACCTCTGAGGAGAAGAGAGGTTGGTAAATTTTCAATATGTAGCGATGGGTCAACTTGACCCAACTCTTTATCTGATGGATGTGCAATGAAGGAGAAGTAAATGTGCTTTAGTTCTCCTTTTGTTGCTTCAATTTTTTCGATAGACGCTTCAAGAAGTTGTCGGAATTCCAGTGGCTCTAATTGGTTTGCCAAGTCGAGAAATTCTTTAAGCTGTAGGCGAATAAAATCTTCTGAAACGGGTCTAATGCTGTTACTATTATTTGACTGTTGTTGAGCCTTGATTAAAAGTGTGTTTACCTCAGCTATTTCTTCTCGAATTTGTGCCATTCGTTCTCTTGCTTCTTCTGGTGTAAATAGCCCCAATTCTAATTCTACTGATTCTTGAATACGTTTTTTTCGAGCTTCTAAACCTACAATACGTTTTTGAAGATGCTGTAATTCTGTTGACTGTTCAGTTTTATTGTACTGATCATTTATAAGGTTGTTTATCCGCTGGGTAATATCTGTGATTATTTCATCTGACATCATTGCTTTTGTTAGGCGGTCAAAAACCTCCTTTTCGAGCCAATCTGCCCTTATTGAATTTGAATGACATACAGCTTTACCTTTGTTATGATACTCACCACAGCAGTAATAGCGGGGCTTTGTCCCATCTTTACGTTTTGTACCACCATAGCACGAAGTCATATAAGATCCACATTCGGGGCAACGTGCAAGGCGTGTTAGTGGAAATGTTCCAGTGTATTGTCGAGGTGTCCCTGTTGCTCGTTCTTTCGCAATTTCCTGAGCCTTATTCCATGTTTCCTCATATATAATGGCTTCATGGGAACCTTTTACTAAAATAGCGTCAGGATTTTTGCCACCTCTACGTTTCTTCTCCCAGTCGACGTATTGATTAAATCGAATATAACCTGCATATACGGGATTTGAAAGGATGATAGAAGTTGTGTTAGGTGTAAAGCTTTTACCATTCTTTGTACGAATACCAATTAAGTTTAAATGGCAGGCAATTTTTTTTAAGCCCCAGCCTTCATTGACAAATTTATTGTAAACCAGCTTAACCGTTTCAGCTTCACTTGGTACGATGATAAGCTCTTTGTCCTTACTTTGGTAGCCTAATACCTGACCACCATTCCACTTGCCTTCACGTGCTTTCTGTGCCATCCCCATTTGGACGTTCTCGGCAAGTTCTTCACGTTGGTATTGGGCAACGGAAGCTAAAATATTGAATTGTAGGTTTCCGTGTGGTGTCCCGTACTCGCCTTCCTTTAGGCTGATAAACCGAACCTTGGCTCTATCAATCTCTTCTACCAATTTTAAGGAGTCTGAGAGTGAACGGCTTAATCTGCTCACTTTGTAAGTGATGACGGCGTGTAGTATTCCTTTGTTAATGTCCTTCATCATACGTTGTAAATCAGGTCGATTTTTAGTGCTTTTTCCACTGATGCCCCCGTCAACATAATATTCTAAAATGACGTTTGAGCCAAACATCTGTATTGCTTTTTCTGTTCCAACCTCTTTTTGACCATCTAAGGAATATCCTTCGTTTGCCTGCTTATCTGTCGATACCCTTATATAAATTCCAACAACTACTGCTTCATTTTTTGTTACCATAATAAAAGCACCTTCCTTATTTGATTTTTTGTTATTACATTAATATTTTTATTGATTTTAGAGCAATTTTCGCATGAAAAGATAACCAATTGCCTAATCGGAGCTGCGGCGCAGACGCCGCAATAGCCTAATGTTGTTCACAAATTTTTGACATAGTGCAGAGGAACTTGTCTTAATTACTTAATAAGGTGACCTTAACTATCATTGATTTTTTCAAGAGTTTGCTCTTTTGTAAGCCAGTCCCATCTTAACCCGCTCTGAATGTTCTTTACGCATATATTCAGAGACACATTCTAAAAGATTATAATTGAAGATCCCATCAGGTGTGCCGAATTTAGCAAAAATGCTGATAAACCGAACATTAGCTTTATTAATTTCTTTAACCAATTTAAGTGAAATGGGTAGGGTTCTGCTTATTCGAGAAATTTTTTTGTGTGAACTGCTTGTAGGGCTCCTTCTTTCACGTCCTTCACCATGCGAGTCAATTCAAGTTGATTTTTAATACTTCTACCACCTACGCCTTCATCCACATAGTAGTTCAAGGTAACATTTGATCCATCTGTTTAGCTTTTTCAGTTACAAGAGTTTTCTGATGTTCTACTTTTTCCGTTATCTGCCTTTGCGACTCGAATGTAAATGCCAACGGTTACTGCTTGATTTTCAATTATTGCTTCCATGATAAGCACCTTCCTGTTACTGGTATTTTATTTGATAATAGATATGCCTAATTTGACTTTAGTTAGGGGCGGCGTATGCCGCCGCCATGAAGACATCATGTTTTTTGGAAATGTTCTGAATGGTAATGAAGGAATTAAATTGGATGTTTTCTTGATTGGGTACGATAGTAGTACGTTGTTAAGGGGTTTTACTAAGGAAATCCTTTTTCCTACTAATCTTGGTGTTGAAGTTTGGAAAAACACGATAAGAGGTTATACGTTGCCTTAGATTTATGCGTATCGTACTCGCCTTGACGTATGCTGATAAACCGAACCTTGGCTTCGTGGAACAGTTCTACTAATTTCAAGGAGACTGATAACAAAGGATCAATTCTGGATAAATCAAAAGTGATAACGGCTTGAAGTTTTCCATCCTCAGCATCACACAAAATTTCACTTAATTGTGGTTGGGTTACTGAATCACTTCCTTCTTCAACATAGTATTCAACGTTGACAATTTGACCAAAAGCCTTTTGTGCCAATTCAGTTCCAAGAGTTATCTGGTTGTCTAACGAATAGCATTTCCGATCTCTTGTTACCCGAATGTAAATTCCGACAGTATTTGTTATATTTTCGTTTATCACACTTAAGCACCTACCTTTTCGATTTTTTGGTTTGATTTTCGGGTTATTGCTTTAAAGAGTAACAAAGCAACTGTGTCGAGGCTTTCAGAACGGGTTAGAACTCGGCAGTTTGCATCTTCTTCATTTGAAACGGGTTTTTTAGTGTTGTCTTGGGGTTCAATGTCCTGGGTGGAATTTAACAATGGGGGTTTCCTCCTTACGTGGTGGATTAATAGTGTTTGTGTTGCGGGTAGTTCGGATTAATGCTTCGTTCTCTTATGACTATAAGTATACAACCTTTTTTTCTGAAGTCCATAGATGAAGCGTTTGAGGTTTTGTACGTTAAAGTGATAAAGTGGGGGAATTTGAAATCACAATGGTGTTCTCTACCTATTTTTTATTGTACTATCATCGTTTTTTTGCAAATTGACATACCAAATAGAAGGGTAAAATGTCTTGCATAAAATAAAAAAGCCCTCAATCATTGAGAGCCATATTAGCCATACATGCCCCTGAATGCTCGAATAAGTTCAAGGGCTTTTTTATTCTCCATACTCATTTTGGTATCCCCTACAAAGCGGGTAGTTCTTTTCGCCGTTGGTATTTCCCTTTTCTTTTTTTTCTTTGCTTGATCTTCTTTCATGCCTCTCCCTCTTTTCTGACAGTAGATTTTTTATTTATAAACTAACCAATTGCCTTTCTTCCTTATTCTAACTCTTTTTTCACAGTTTGTTGTTCCATGAATTTGAAAAAGCATCGTTTTTATATTTTACTTTGAATATTTTTTTACAAACTCCCAGAGTGCTTGTCCAATTAAATCCTGTATCCTGTATTGTGGATATTGTTCTTTGCAAAAATTTGTAAAGCAAGTGAACACATTATCGTTCAGCTTAAATGTTCTGTTCGTGAATCCCATTTTCAGCACTTCTCGATTAATAACCAACTCTTGATTACGGTACAAACCAAGTAATTGTTTGATTGCACCAAGGTTTTTCTTCAAAAACTCCACCTCTTCAGGTTTCAGAGCTTCATTTGGTTGTGAAATAACATTTGGAACATTATCCCAGTCGGAAAAGAATTTGCAGTATTTGTTCAACCGTTGTATATAAGTAACATCCCCCCTTTGCATCTATTTTGTGAATCTTCCGTACGGAATTTGAAGATTTTCCGCAACTTTCTTTAATTGGTCTTTATTTTCCTTCGATAACAGTTCATTAATCATTAAAGCCCTTTCACGGACATCGATTGAAAAGAACTCTTGCTCTGTCATACAACTACCTCCTCTTTTCTCAGAATATAGTGATTTTTTATTATAGAACTCGCTATCTTGAATTATTCCAATCTAAGAAGTCTATAATGCAGTACATTTTTATCCCTGATTCGTAGGTTTATCCGCTGTCAATATAACTAAATCTATAATCCGTATCAGACCCTGTTCGACACGAAATTTGTTGTTGAATCATTTATTTTCCCTAAAATTTATGTTAAAAAGCCCGCTTGAAGTGGGTTGTGAAACAATAAATAATCTTCGAATGAGAGGGAATAAAATTGAGAAAAATGTTGATTTATCAAGGGTTAAACTACCGATTCCACACTCCCGACTTGGAACCAGAAAGGATGTAGAAAAAATATGCTTCATACACTTCAATTTTATACAAAATTAACGAAAGAAAAACTGACACAATCGTGTGAAAGGAATTGTACCTCACCAGGATTGCTACCCAGCTGTGTTGATAGCTATTTCAATGGTATTTCCACCAGCATTGTAAAGGTAAAGTATGGCTATAGTATTTCTGTTCATGTAGATTTGATAAAATTACTGAATGGGAAAGCGGATATTAAAGAATCTGATTATAAAGCGGTTAAACAGAAATTGAAAGAATACAGAACAATGCTTTTGGGGGAAGATGAGGAAACGGAATTTATCCTTATTCGGGTTGATTATAGATCTGACATCCGTATTGATGATCCAGAAGAAAGGAAATTTCTTTTTCAACTTTACAAAAAACTGTTGAATAAGGTCGGTCGTAAACAAAAGGATGTAAGATATGATACAACTATCTACTTTCAAAACAAGAGCGTGACCGTTACTATCTATGACAAACAGGAGCATAAGGGCGAAGATGCTGAGGTGTTTGAGGAAAATGTTCTACGTTTAGAAGTAAGACTTGGTAACAGGCATCTAAATTATAATAAAAGAAAGGGAATTGAAAAAACTCTTAAGAGTTACTTCAAGAAGGAATTGTGGTCTGCTTATATGATTGAGAATTATTGTCCTATCTTCTTCAGAGGCGACTACTACAAGATTTTCCTTGCGGACACTATTATAAAGAACTCCTCATTGTCAGAGAGGGATTATAAAAGATTGAGAGAATTTTTATGCGACATATCCGTTCACGGTATGGATGGGATGATAAAGCTTAAAAAGACAAACGGAAAGGGAGAAGTAAAACAAAAGTATTCAAACGAAATACGGAGGAAATATCTCAAGCAGTTAGAGTCACTTGGGATCAACCCTGTACTAATCCCAAAGTCATTCGGCAATTGTAGCCACATACCAAATCGGCTAATGCAAGAGTTGTCAAAACATGTCCTGTGATTAAATGAGTTAATCCACGTTATACCCCACAATATTTAACCTCTATGTGAGTTAGGAAGCTTGATTTCATTTCTAAGAAAAAAAAGACTCTATTTGCGGCAGCGCCGCGAATAAAGTCTTTTTTTCCGTAAAATGATTTTGTTGTTTACTTTTGTTTACTGTACCTTTCAAATAACACAGAAAGGTCAATATCAAGAGCTTTTGAGAGCTTTAGAGACACAATAAGCCCTGGGTTCTTCCTTTGGTGTTTCTCTATTCTCATGATAAATGAGGCACTAACACCTGAAATCATTTCTAATTGCTTTAAGCTAAACGATTTTTCTCTTCTTCTTTCACGTATTTCATTGGTAAAAACCTCCACAAATCCTTCCTCTTCTGTCAATTCAATCACCTTCCGCAATTTACTATACTGTATCCTCTTTTTATGGGTTCCTTTAGTATGATAGATTTGAGTAGGAAAATGATAACATAGGAGAAGAAATATCATTGAGTGATTAAAAGCTTTTATATTTTATACGGTTAAGAGAGCAACAGTAAGCACTTGAATAGGATTCATTAATGGAAAAGGAGTGGAACGGATTATGGATGATACAACGAAAATAATTGAATGGATTCAGTCCTTGCCTTCGAAGAAACAAAAGGAATTTAAAGAAGCAATGTTGGATTTGAATGAAATCCAAGAAACAGACCCAGATCATTTTAATCAAAGTGTAAAAAAAATAAGCGAAATGGTTAGACATTAAAATGGATTATCACTCTATAATGGACTTGAAATCCCAGGAGGTTTATTCCGTAATTTGGATGTATACATAATGGTTCACCTCCTTTCTCGGCTAAAGAAAGGGGGGATTACCCTTAGTAGCGAGAGAGAGGTAGTTGGAAGGGTGATTCAGTAATAACTTGAATCACCTTTCCTTTTTGCATTTTCAGGGCATTTTAAACGAAAGAGGGTACATAGGCATTAAAAATCACATAAAATAGGGTACATCCCATGTTTTTTTTGGTTCAAAAGCTGTACATATACTTAACCGCTACTATAAAAGAGAAATGGTATCACAAAGGAAACGGAAACTGTTCATATTTTAACAGTTTCTATGTTTATTGTGCCTTGGTATTTTCATATGTCTGGACAAAACGGGTGAAAGCATCAATATTATGAAATTCATAAACCTCGTCGTGTTTTTCCCTCCTCTAACAGCCACAATATCCGTTACAACAAGACATATGAGAAATATTGAAAAATAGCCATGTAAGGTAGTTTTGATCGAATCCGTAAATTGATGATCTTTCAATGGTTGAAATGCTTACAATCCGTTATAACAAGACATATTGACCGATAGTCACAGCTTACTGTTTGTCCTTAAATAGTAGAATAGGCGTGTTATCCGATTTAACAAGACATAATGAATAAATCCCGTCATTATCAGGAAAAAAGAAATACATTATTTCCAATTCTTTGCTAAAATAGGACTATAGGCAATACAAAGGACGTATCCAGAGCAGAATGGAGGGATTTAATTGAAAAAAGGCTATTCGGAACGAGATATATGTACGAAGTTTATTACTCCTTCCCTTGTAAATGCAGGGTGGGATTTACATAAGCAAATTCGAGAGGAAGTAACCTTTACGGCTGGGCGGATAGTGGTCAAAGGTAATAAGCATACACGAAAAAAAGCAAAGCGTGCCGATTATATTTTGTCATATAAATCTAACTTACCGCTTGCTGTTGTCGAGGCGAAGGATGATACCCATTCTGTTGGAGATGGAATGCAACAGGCTTTAGAATATGCCGAGATGTTGGACATTCCTTTTGTCTTCAGTTCAAATGGAAAGGGATTTCTATTTCACGATAAGACAGGGCTAAGTGGGCAAGTCGAGCGGGAATTGACAATGGAGCAATTCCCTTCCCCCGAAAAACTTTGGGGCATGTATAAGGTTTGGAAGGGCATTGGGGAAGTGGAAGAAAGATTTATTACACAAGATTATTTCTCCTATTCCAATGGCAAGGCTCCACGTTACTATCAGCGTATTTCCGTAAATAGGGTGGTTGAGGCAATTGCAAAAGGACAAAATCGAGTGTTGCTCGTATCCGCCACGGGTACTGGTAAGACACTAATCGCATTCCAAACAATTTACCGTTTATGGAAATCACGCTTGAAGAAGCGAATCTTGTTCCTTGCCGACCGAAACATTCTTGTAGACCAGACAATGGCAAACGACTTTAAGCACTTTGGCGACAAGATGACAAAAATCAAGAATCGAAAGATAGATAAGTCTTACGAGATTTACCTGGCACTATATCAAGGAGTTACGGGAACGGATGAATGGAAGAATATTTATAAAGAGTTCTCTCCTGAATTTTTTGATTTAATTGTTATTGACGAGTGCCACAGGGGGAGTGCGAGAGAAGATAGTGCTTGGCGGGAGATTCTTGAATATTTTTCGAGTGCGTCTCAGATTGGTTTGACTGCAACTCCAAAAGAAACGAAAGACGTATCTAACATTGATTACTTTGGAGAGCCAATCTATACCTATAGCCTTAAACAAGGCATTCAAGACGGCTTCCTGGCTCCTTATCGTGTTATCCGCTATACCATTGATAAAGATGTTGAAGGATGGCGTCCAGAACAGGGGCAGAGGGATAAATACGGGGAAATTATTGATGACCGTATCTATAATGTGAAGGACTTTGACCGCTCGCTTATAATGGAGCAGCGGAACGCTGCGATAGCAAAGAAAGTAACAGAATACCTGAAAAAGACCGATCGGTATCAGAAGACCATTATGTTTTGTGTAAATATAAATCATGCAGAACGCATGAGGCAAGCTATGGTAAATGAAAACGCTGATTTAGTTGCTGAAAACCATAAATACATCATGCGGATCACAGGTGACAATGACGAGGGTAAGGCAGAGTTAGACAACTTTATTGACCCAAACAGTAAATATCCCGTTATTGCTATTACATCGAAACTTATGACAACAGGAGTCGACGCTCAAACATGCAAACTTATTGTTTTGGATTCCAATATCACAAGTATGACGGAGTTTAAACAGATTATTGGACGAGGGACCCGAATTAACGAAGAACATGGTAAATTTTCATTTACAATAATGGACTTTCGAGGCGTCACCAATTTGTTTGCTGATCCTGAATTCGATGGTGACCCAGTACAGATATATAATCCTGGGGAGGGTGACGACCCTGTTCCTCCAGAAGATGGTGATGATAATCCTGATGATGGAGGAAATAACCCACCAGGAGGTGGACAAGGCTCTGATGATGGCGACGAAGGATCAGGCGGTGGAGGAGAAAAGCCACGAATTTATTACGTTAATAACGTAAAGGTTCAGGTTATCAATGAACGTGTTCAGTATTATGGAGTTGACGGCAAACTCATTACTGAATCTTTGACAGACTATACGAAGAAAACAGTTCAGAAAGAATTCTCTTCTCTTAATGAATTCTTACAATCATGGAACAATGTTGATAGAAAAGAAATAATCCTTGAAGAACTCTTAGAGCAAGGGGTATTGTTAGACGAACTGGAGGAAGAAGTCGGGAAAGATTTTGATCCATTTGATCTTATTTGTCATGTTGCCTTTGATCAAAAGCCGCTAACTCGACGAGAACGTGCAATGAACGTCAAGAAGCGAGATTCCTTTTCAAAATATGGGGAACAGGCGAGGGCTGTTTTGGAGGCATTATTGGATAAATATGCCGATGAAGGCATTGAAAATATTGAAGGTATGGAAGTGCTAAAACTACGTCCATTTGATACAATGGGGTCGCTGATGGAAATAGTAAAGAGCTTCGGTGGAAAGCAAAAGTATATCCAAGCGGTTCATGAGTTACAACAACAAATTTACATCACAGCATAGAATTAGATACAGTGGAGGAACAGTATGTCTATAACAAATGTAATCAAAACAATTCAAGACATCATGAGGCAAGACGTAGGAGTTGATGGAGACGCTCAGCGGATTGCACAGTTGGTATGGATGATCTTCCTGAAGATATTCGCTGACAAAGAAGCGGAATTGGAACTTATTGAAGACGACTACCAGTCCCCTCTTCCAGACCATTTACGTTGGGAGAATTGGGCTTCTGATGCGGAAGGAATGACTGGGGATGAGTTATTGAATTTCGTCAATAACACACTTTTCCCTTCCTTAAAGGAACTACCAGACGTAGAAGAAGGTTCAAGGGGCTTTATTATTCGTGAAGTCTTTCAAGACAGCTACAATTACATGAAAAGTGGCACCTTGATGCGTCAAATTATCAACAAAATCAATGAAATTGACTTTAATAGTTCCGATGATCGCCACTTATTCAATGATTTTTATGAGTCCTTTTTAAAAGACCTGCAGTCCGCAGGCAACGCAGGTGAATTCTATACAATAAGGGCAGTTACACAATTTATGGTGGATATTATAAACCCACAATTGGGTGAAAAAGTAATGGACCCTGCTTGCGGGACTGGTGGCTTTTTGAAAAGCACTATTGAGCATTTAATGAGTCAAGCTAAAACTGCAGAAGAAAGGAAATTTGCCCAAAGCTCTGTCTATGGCATTGAGAAGAAACAGCTACCACATGTATTGGCAACCACCAATTTGATTTTACATGATGTTGATTTACCAAATATCCGCCATGACAATTCACTATCACGCCCTATACGTGATTATGGAAGTGGTGATAAGGTAGACATCATTCTGACGAACCCACCGTTTGGAGGTATTGAAGAAGAAGGAATTCAATCCAACTTTCCTGTGAGTTTCCGTACGAAGGAGACAGCAGACCTTTTCATGGTACTTATTCTAACATTGCTTAAAGAGAATGGTCGTGGAGCGGTGGTCTTACCAGATGGTTTCTTATTTGGCGATGGTGTTAAGAACAGAATTAAGGAAAAGTTGTTGGAAGAATGCAATTTACATACGATTGTTCGTCTCCCTCACGGTGTTTTTGCCCCATACACGGGTATCAAAACTAATTTGTTATTCTTCCAAAAGGGAGAGCCTACAAAAGAAATATGGTTTTTTGAACACCCATACCCAGAGGGACAGAAGTCTTATAGTAAAACAAGACCAATTCGTACTGAAGAGTTCAATTTGGAAAAGCAATGGTGGAATAATAGAGTGGAGAACGAGTACGCTTGGAAGGTATCTATTGAGGAAATTAAATCAAAAGGATATAACTTGGATTTCAAAAATCCCCATTCTATTGAAGACGAGTTAATAGCCCCCGATATTGCGTTAGATAATTATATGTTTAGCCTAACAAATCTAAAGATAGCTAAGGAAGAATTACTTGAACAATTAACCCCCGTCACTAAAGATGTTCCAAGTATTGAATTGTTTGTAAAGCAGTTTCATGATGTTATCAAATCGGAAATCGATGTTGGCTTATTAGAGAGGTTTATACTTCAAATAGCTTTCAGAGGGAACTTAGTAGGTGAAAATGAAGACGATGAACCAGTTTCAAAGTTGTTATCAAAAATTATTGACAAAAAACAACGGCTTTTAAGTGAAAAAAAAATCAAAAGAGAAAAACCATTGTTGCCGATTTCGAATGACGAAGTTCCCTATAAAATACCAGACCATTGGCAGTGGGAACGGATAGGAAATTGTATTTTGTCTGTTATTGGAGGAGGTACTCCATCGAAACAGAATCCTCAATATTGGAACGGAGAAATTCCGTGGGCAAGCGTAAAGGATTTAAAGAACAATATGTATTTGGAGAAAACTGTGGATTCTATTACACAAGAGGGTTTGGAAAATAGTAGCTCAAACCTTATTCAAGCGGGAAATATTATATTATCGACCAGAATGGGGTTAGGGAAAATCCAGATTAACAGCATAGATGTTGCTATCAATCAAGACCTAAAAGCAATCTATCTTCCAGAAGAAATTCTAAAGGAATATTTCTACTATTTCTACAAAGGTTTAGATATGAAGGGAACTGGAACAGGAACAACCGTAGAAGGTATCAAACAGGCAGAATTACTAAATATGTTAGTTCCGATTCCACCTACGGCTGAACAAGAGAGAATTGTGGAGAAAATAAAGGAATTGTTCGTCTTGTGCGATAAGTTAAAGAGGGAAATTGAGAGTTGTGAATATCATAGACAAAAGTTTGTAAGAACCATGTTACAAGATACAATGAATAAAGCGGATTAGAAGGCGTGCAGTCTGAAAGAATTAAGTTTGGGTGGCTCTTCTTTGGAAGAAGCCACCTAATAGTAATTTGGTTAAACAAATGTAACGGTGCTTCATCTATCAGGATTTGAAGAAAAAGGTTAAAACAACTTCGTTTATCCTATATTTTTATATAGGGATTTCTCTTACAAAAGGAGCCGTTTTGCTTGCAAACGAACCTTCTTAAAGTCGGTTTCCAACTTTTCCTGGCAATAGGTGTGATGATCAAATGCTTCCTTCCAAATGTCACACCTTTCCCAAAACCGATTTACTTCAGTCTTAAATTCCTCTACTGTCATATCCTTGTACGTTCTACCACTTTCCAAAAATTCGTATAATGAAACGAATGCAAGAACGTATCTTTCTGCGAGATTTTCCATTACAATAAATCGCCTCCTTTTGAATCTCCACTTTATTGCCGAATAAATCATAAAGTCCTTAAAAGGATGTTTTACAGCTAAGTGATTTGAACTGATACCTCACAAGCCCTGTCAAGTCGGTAATGGATAATTCAACGGTTAAACCCTTCTTAGCAAGAAGGCTTAAAAGGGCATGGTTACCGCCCTTTGCAGTCTTCCACTTGTGTGAAAATATGCCAACGACATCGTTAGTATCGTATAAAGGAGCCAGATTAGGCACCTTCTTAATTACCACAATATTTAATCCATCTTTCTCCTCTGTCCTCGTCAAATCATTTTCCAATAATATCCTCAAATAATCATAGGCTTGCCTATACTTCTTAACAAAGGTTTTATCTCCATCATCAAGAGGGACAAAATCCATTTTTTCAATGTGATGTTCAGGGTAACTCGCCATATGACCAATTATGTGTCTCAAGATTCCATCATTCTGGGCTTCGACATTTATTTCTAAATGTGCTTTTACATAATTAGTAGGGAGGAGCAAGTTAAGGCTTACCGAGTAGGTTAGTTTGTTTAGGTTTTCTTGTTCATCTTCAATGTGGAATTTTACCAATTCCTGAATATCAATTTCTAAAGTATTTGCCAGTTTTTGCATTGTCAAAATGGTTGGGTTTCGATTCGTGCCATTTTCCAGTCTTGCTATAAGGGATTCATTAACCCGTGAAAGAGTGGCTAATTCCTTAATGCTCCAATTCTTGTAAATTCGTGCTTCTTTTAATACTTCTCCGAATGATTTTTCCATGGTTCTCCTCCATACTTTTTTCAACCGACTAATTTGACACAGCAATACTAATATGAACCGTTATACATCACCTCCTTTTTTATGTAAAAAATAATTTACAACAAAATAAAAGCACCTTACCGAAAACGGTAAAGTGCTAAAAAAATCCCTTTAAATTTACAAAAAAATCGTAAATACATAAAAATCACATCTGTCTGTTTTTCTTACATTATAACTTATTCTTCATTTCAATGAAAATCTTCCGATACCTTTAGATTGATACGGGGAACCGTACCATAAATAGGGGTAGTTTTTATACATGAATTCTATCTATTGGTCGAGGAATTTGTACAAAAGTATAGGCTAAACAAGATATATTATTTTTGGCCTACTTGTTTAGCCTGCCTTTTTTGTCTAATGTGCTTTAGATATTCATATAACAAATTGTGTGGTTAACTAATAAGAGTAAGATGCATGAGATCTCCTTAGTTTCTTTGCAGAGGTTTATCCTTTAGTAGAGATTGCCTTCAACTTTTCATAACTGTTAGAATCATCATGTTTAAGTCTGCCGTCTTCCATTTGATACACTTTATCGCAGTATTCCAGCATTCGTTCGTCATGGGTAACCATGATCGCTGCCTTGTTTCTTGTTTTTGCTTCGTTGGCTATGAGTTGAACCACTTCATGAGCCCTTTTCGAATCAAGACTTGCTGTTGGCTCGTCTGCCAGAATAATTGATGGATTGTTCATAAAAGCACGAGCAATTGCCGTACGCTGTCGTTCTCCTCCAGATAGCTGTTCAGGTAATTTTCCCAGTTTTGCTGCTAAACCGAGACTCTGTAATAATTCCTTTGCATATTCCTTATCCGCTTTTGCAAGTTTTCCTGCCATTCTTTTCACTACAAGTAGTTGTTCTAGAACATTTAAATAGGGGACAAGATTACTGGTTTGTAAGATAAATCCAATTTCCTCCAGCCGCAATTGCGCTAAATCCTTAGGTTTTAATTCATTAAGGTTCTTACCGTTAAGAATGACCTCACCTTTAGATGGATGGAGCAATGCTCCTGCAATAGCTAGAAATGTGCTTTTTCCTGAACCTGATGGGCCAATGACGGCAATAAACTCACCTTGTTCCACCGTTAGGGAGATTTCATCAAGGGCAAGAACTTGGTTTTCACCCTGTTGATACAGTTTTGAGACATTTTTAAATTGTATTCCTGACATTATTCCATCCTCCCGATCGCTTGAAGTGGGTCTATTTTTGTAATTTTTCGAACGGAAACCAATGAACTCAGAATCGAAATGACAAGTAATAAAAGGGCATAAAGGATAACTAATTTAAGATCAAGTGAAAATGGCATTTCATCCGGAAGAATAAGGGCCGTCCCATAAGTTAACAAGATTCCTGCTGCAATACTAATAAATGATAATAGAAATACTTGAGATACAATGGCTCTACCAAGGAAACGATTGCTGGCGCCAATGGCTTTCAAGATGCCAAATTGATTTGATTTTTGCAAGGTAAGCACGTAGAAGAATACACCCAGTACAAATGCCGAGATGGCCAATAGGAAAGCAAGCATCATCATAATCGTGCCATTTTCTTCTTTATAACCAGGCATACCCTGGACGGCTGTGCTCTTGGTTACTGTTTCCGTATTCTTGAATAACTGATTTAGTTTCTCAGAATCGATATTTTCTCCTTGCAGCATAATCGCATTTACAGGTTTCTCAATTCCTTTATTAGAACCAGGTGCGGCAAATTGAATAGAGCGCCATTTATCCAGTGTAGTAAAAATTGCAGGTAAATGATTATATGTTTCATTTTTAACAAACCCCACAATTTTCATTTTTTCTAATGACCCTTCTATCTTCAGCGTATCACCAATCTTAAAGCCCTTTTTCTTTAAAGTTTCATTAGCGATCACTTCCAAAGGTTTATTTGCTTGAAGCGGCTTTCCGTCAAACACATTGGGTTCTAGAAAACTATCGGGTGTTATTCCCAATATAGCAATATCTACTTTTTCGTTAGTCTCAGAATCAGAATTATTAAGTACGGTGCCCATGGTTGCACCCATTGCTGATGCAGCTGAAACATTAGGTTGGCTTTCTAGTTTCTCTGCCAATAATTCACTCAATAACGATCGACTCATAGAGGCTCTTGATCCATCTTCAAAGGTCACATAATTGGCATCCATATTTTTAAATGTTGCCGCACTAAGAGTGGAAAGGCCGTTACCTAACCCAGATAGAATGAATACCAACCAAGCAATCAGGACAGTTATAACACCAATCATCAGAAACCGTAATTTACCATGCTTTAACTCTTTTATAGCAAGAAACAATGTACGTCACTCCTTTAATGTAAATATGATTAATCACGTGTGATTATTAAAATGATACTAGTTTTTTATTGATTAGTCAACCGTGACTATATGGTTAAAATATGATAATTTTTTATTGAGATTCAAATAAAAAAGGAACCCTCGGTCGGTTCCATTGATTCATATGGGTATTAAATTTAATCCGAATGAAGAAGATGTTGAATGTTTTGTTCAAGAAAGGCAACTTCTGCTTCTAACATTGTAATTTTATGTTTGACTGCAAGATTAACACCGGTTCGTATTCCATGTGCAGGGGTTTGGTTAAATAGATCTATTAGTTTTTTGTTTTTCTTTAATCTTTCCTTCAAGGCCGGTATTGCTTTATCCATCGGAAGAAAATCAATAAACATTAACCCAATATCTCCTTGGTAATTAACACTTTCCGCAGAAGACAGATTATCCAATAGTAATTGATAAAAATAGTTTCGGCCGCTTTCATTTATAGAGTACACTTTTCGGGTGGGTCTATTTCCTTCTTGTTCTAACTGAATATCTATATATCCCTTTTGATTTAGTTTATCCAGAGTAGCATAAGCAGTAGGCTTTTTCATATCTGTAACTGTACTTAAGTTTCTTTCAATAAATTCATTAATTTGATATCCGTGTTGACTTTGTCCCATGAGTAACCCAAGCAGAATTAGTGAGCGATGTTCCACTGAAATCCTCCTTTCTTTTAAGCATTCTTTATATATTCTCTCGTAAATTTTCTTTATAGTCAATTAAGGGATTACCACCACGAAGTGCTACAACCATTAGTGGTGATGGGATTGGCGCTATAGGCAGGGTGAATATTTCCAAAATATCTTTTTAATTAGAACTTCTCTTTTATTTGGATTTGTAAAAAAACTGCCGGTTAAGTAGGTGCGGTGAACCTTACCATAAATAGGGACAGTTTTTAGGAATGGCAAAAAAGGAGATACATTTCAATTTAGATTGAACTGTATCTCCTTTTTTTTATCGACATATTTCGGGGCGTGACAGGCACCGCTCTTTTTAAATTGAAGCTTCGTAAATAGATTCAACTGCTTTTGAAAGTGCTGCATTAAATTCTTCATCTGTTTGTTTGACATTCAAATCCTGGCTTAAAGCCCTGGAGAAGCTAGCAATTAGTCCTTCATTAACTTTTAGCTTTTCATTCGCTTCCTCTCTTGAATAACCACCGGATAGTGCAACGACACGAACAACCTTTGGATGGTCGATAAGTTCTTTGTACGTGTTTGCTTGTGTAGGAATCGTTAATTTTAACATCACAAATTCATCTTCACTCAAATTATTGAGATGATTTAGAATTTCTACTTTTAATAGCTCCTCACACTTTTCCTTTTCGGGGCTGTTAATATCCACTTCTGGTTCGATAATTGGAATCAGACCTGCATTGATAATCTGTTTACCAACCTCAAATTGTTGATCAACAACGTCTTTTATTCCTGCTGTATTGGCTTTTTTTATAACTGAACGCATTTTTGTGCCAAATATATGACGTTCATTCGCACGCTTTAATGTTTCGTCCAAATCGGTGATTGGCTTCATCATTTGTACGCCATTGGTCTCCTCAGCAAGCCCTTTGTCAACTTTTAAAAAAGGTACAATGCCTTTTACTTCAGCAAGATAATCACCTGTATATTTACCCTCGATTTTGCGATCCATCGTTTCTTCAAACAGAATAGCACCCAGAATTTTACTCGAATCAAATGCGGGTGATGTGATGATTCTTGTGCGCATTTCATGTACAAGATTGAACATTTCTTCCTCGTCCCTATACGCATCCTCTAAGACACCGTAAGCAGCTAGTGCTTTAGGTGTACTTCCACCACTTTGGTCCAGTGCTGCAATAAATCCTTTTCCGTTTTTCATCTTTTCAAATTGATTTTGTTGCATCTACTTTCACTCCTTTTCCTTAATCGTACCAAACTCCATTGGCATAGCAAGAAATATGTTGAAGCAATTGTCTCTTTCATTATAGCGTTAATGAGGATGAGGTTTAATTATAATGATTAGCAAATGGAAACTTACCAAATGGAGCTGTTATTAGTAACATACCCTTTTCTCACCTATTATTTCAAATTTCCAACTTTCTCCTCTTTTGTGTAACAACAAAATAGTGCCACCCTGTATTTTGTCGAATTAATCGACATTATTCGGGGAGTGACACAGGTACTGATATCTTATATCTCGTTGCTTTGTCTTTTTGAAGATATGGAAGCTATTGCAGAATCATTGAATCCTTTCATGATGAGCCATACTGCTAAAATCATCTCATTGGCTGCTACTGGCAGTGCCAAAATAGCACCCCAAACAGAAATTTGTTGAATGACACCGAACATAACTAACAAGGAACAAAGAAAAACAAGTGTTGCCCCTGTCATACCCAAGATAGAGATAAACCTGGGTACGAGCTTGGATTTATAAAATATATAACTGTACATCATTGTATTGATGCCCAGCATGAAAAGAGGACCAAGCATAAATGTCCAGTCATGTATGGCTTTTAATAAAATTCCTGAAGCTTGAAAAGAGGAGGAATTCGGGGCACCAGCTGCAACAAATTCCTGGCTTAAGGTCAATAGGGACAGTACACTGATTACGCCAACAGTAATGATAATTGCTTCAAGAAACCTGAAGCAAACATGCCATAGAGCGATCGTTTCATTATATTTTCTTAAAATGGGAAACATCGTCGTTGCCGTACCAATCGCTGAAACGACAAGCATTAACTCCATAAGCGCTCCCAATATCACTTGGTTGGCGTGTTCGGAGCCATTAATCAAGTAATCGGGACCCTTTAGGATAGGGTCATATAAGGTAAGACCAATTACCGCCGTAACGGCTGCAAGTAAAAACAGTACTCCCACAATTCTTGCTGCTTTTTTGGCAGATAGGAAACTATAAACTTTCCTATCACGCATATGTGCAGCTACGCCTCTGTCTTCGCCTAACGGCTCGCCAATCTGTGAGTTTTCTTTATTTGAATTCATCTTTTTATCCCCTTTTTTAATAAATTCAAAAACGGTAAAGCAAAAAACAATCCTAGTTCTTACTTCTTGGTGTTTTCTCCATAAAAGAATACCTCTTCCAACGGTAAGTTAAAGGCATGAGCTATCCGAAAAGCCAATTCTAGAGACGGGGAGTAGTTTCCCTTTTCGAGAGCCACGATTGTTTGTCTTGTTACACCTGCCTTGTCAGCCAATTGCTGCTGAGTCATTTCATCATGGTTGAATCGTAATTTTCTGATATGATTGCCGACAAGATTTTTTCCCATTGTTAGACTCCTTTCCGATAGTGATAAAGTTTTGTAACGGAGCCAGTCACATCGGATACGAATCCTGAAGTGATTAAAATCAAGAACATCAACTGTGACGGCTGAGAGATGACCAGCGAACCCATTGCAAGAAGAAAACCGATGATAAACATAAAAAAGGAATTTCTGTTCGCTTTCAGAGTAATTAACTTATCCAATTCATCTTCAAATGATGGTTCCTTTTCATTGGTCGTTATTCTAAAGACGATGTTAAAAATAATGCTGATCATGATGTGAGCGACAATTGAAACCAAAGTCAAGATGAGGACGAAGGAACCCCAAAAGCGAAAGGTTTCGGTCGACTCCAGCCCCCCCTCAGGAAACTGCGGGTACATGTATAAACAAAAAGATCCGAAAATGAGGATAGCACTGATCAACGATACGATGCTTTTCTTTTCTTGATAAGTCATTTTCCACACCCTCTTTACATTTATTTTCACTTAGAGTGAAGTTTTGTATACATAATGTAATATAAACTATACATCAAGTCAAGTGTAATTTACAAAAATGGGCCGGATACCGTTTTAGAGCATATTGTGCCGACCTATGAAGAGAAGCAACTGATTTTAAATAATCTTAGATATTGAAAATGAACCATATGTCATTTATTATTATAGAGAATTCATTGATAGGGAGTGATAGGGTTATGCCAAAAGTGTCTGATGAACACAAGGAGCAACGGATTCAACAAATTCTTCTGGCAGCATCTGAGGTGTTCAAAAGTAAAGGGTATGAACAAGCGACATTGAAGGATATTGTTGAGGAAGCAGGGATGAGCCGGGGATGGATCTATTTATATTTCAAAGATAAAACAACCATTTTCCTGGCTTTAATTGATTATTTAGATGCACAACTAGAGGAGCGGATATCGACCTTATTAAAAGAAAATAAAGGGTCCGCCCACGGGGTATTAATAAGTTATTTTCAAGAGACTAGCCAATCGATTGATCGTCTTGAAGACAGCGTTGTGCCTGCCATCTATGAATTTTGTACCACAGGCTGGAGAGAGCAGCAAGTGCGTGATTATTTTGTGAATCGATATATTCGTGTGACTGCGATATTTATTGATGTGATTGGTAAGGGGGTGGAAAATGGGGAATTCAAACCAACCCGATCTGTGGATGAAATTGTGAAATATATGATTTCTAGTCTTGACGGTATTATGCTGCATAGTTTGGCGTTTGGTTCCCAACAAATTAATGCGGTGCAACAAGTTAACCTATTGATTAATCAGTTAATGGAAATGCTCTCAGTAAATTTTTTAAAAATAATGGAAAAAAATTCTTGAAAATGAACCCCGTGTCATTTATTATTAATGACACGGGGTTCATTTATTTTTTTCGGGTAGTGATTAGTAAAGGGGGTTTTGATATGGCAAATGACATCATTAAAGTGAAAGGTTTATGTAAAAGAATGAAAGGCAAGGAAATCGTGAAAAATGTATCATTTTCAGTGAAGGAGGGAAGTATCACAGGACTTCTCGGTCCGAACGGATCTGGAAAAACAACCATCATCCGATTGTTAAGCGGGGTCATAGAACCTTCAAGTGGAGACATCCGGGTAATGGGTCACAATCCTTTAACAAATGGGGAGGAAATTAGGAAGAATTCAGGCATTGTCACCGAAACCACTAGTTTATATGAAGAAATGACAGCTTGGGAGAATCTAATGTTTTTCTCTAAAATTTACGGCGTCCATGATTCAAAAAGAGCAGAAGAACTGCTGATAGCGTTTGGAATGTGGGAGCATAAGGACAGTACAATAAGTACCTTTTCTACTGGGATGAAGAAACGTGTTTCCCTTGCTAAAGCTTTGCTTCAAAAACCAAGAATCCTATTTTTAGATGAGCCCACAAACGGACTGGATCCTGAAGGAATTCATCTCGTTCTCGACTATCTGAAAGTACTGTGTGAGAAAGAAGGTGTTACGGTAATTATCTGTTCCCACGTACTGCAGCAACTCGAGGGTATTTGCAATATGTATCTGTTTATCAAACACGGCGTATTAATGGAAGGTGGTTCGATGGAAGAAATTGAAAAGCGCCACCTCAAAAATATACGTGTAGACATAGAAACGGGGTTAACAGGTGAGGAAACAGTCTTCGCTGGTTATCCGTTTCAAACGATCCGAAAGAATACATTAAGATTTGAGCTGAATAGCAAGAAAGACATCTCTCCACTACCATTGTCAATGCCATTAGCTATCCGGTATATTCCAAACTGATCATGTTCAATGAGCTGTGGTTTGTGATGATGTTTTGGGTCACCCCAGCTCTCATTTTACTCGTCATTTTGTTCAATGTGTTGGTTTCAGCACGTTCGAAAACACTGCAAGAAGCCCAGCAGCTCGGAGGAATCATCATTCTTCCCGCAGTAGGTTTCGTTATTTCTCAAACGGCCGGTCTTTTTTTACTAACGGTATGGATTTGTTTTCTGATTGGCCTGCTTTTGTTTGGAATAGTCGCCCTTTTGTTATTCTTAACGGCTAAATACAATAATCGCAATGTCTTGTTTGAGAGTCAAATTCGATAGAAAAAATAGTGAGCGGAGGTAAACGCATTGGCTGATGAAAAAATTGTAATAGGCTCTGAAACCAAGTACCCACTCAATGGAATATTGACGATTCCTAATGAAATGAATGGTTCAGTTCCTGCCGTTGTATTGGTTCACGGATCTGGTCCAAGTAATATGGACGGAAAAGTCGGGAATAACTTTCTTTTTAAGGAATTTGCCAACGGTTTGTCGGAAAAAGGGATTGCAGTACTGCGTTATGACAAGAGGACATTCGTTTACGGTAAAGAGATGAAAAACGATACTGGATTATCAGTTAAAGAAGAAACAATTGAAGATGCCATCCTTGCAGCAAACTTCTTACGAAATGATTCACGTATTGATTCAACCAAAATATTTATTATCGGTCATAGTTTTGGAGGGATGTTAGCTCCTCGTATTGACGCAGAGGGTGGAAATTTTGCAGGAATTATTATTATGGCAGGCTCTCCACGAAAATTAGAAGAAATTTTGATGGACCAAAATTATGATGTTATAAACTCGTTGAATAAATTGTTGAAAATAATTGCTAAGAAACAAGTAGCAGCTTTATCGTCCAAGTTTGATAACATTTATAATCTAAGTGATGATGAGGCACAATCTACTAAAGTTTTGGGGAAAAACCTCAGAGCTTACTATTTTAAAGAGATGGGTGAACATCCATCCAGTCATTATCTTAAAGATTTAGATAAACCGGTTTTAATCATGCAAGGAGAAAAAGATGTCCAATCAACAGTGGAAAGGGATTTTGAAGTTTACAAAAATTTATTGGATGGAAAGCCAAATGCAACATTTAAACTTTATCCAAACTTAAATCATTTGTTTATGCCATCCATTTATGGTGAAATACTAAAAGTTCAGAAAGAGTATAAGGTTGCACAAAATATCGATAGACAAGTAATAAATGATATTTGCGAATGGATCCTTTCAGTTTAGTTATAGATAGTTTCAAAATCAAAAGGTAGAAGAGTGCTTTCGCTCTTCTACCTTTTTTAATGTTACTGAACTTAATAATCCTATTCACACGGTAACCAGTCTTGGCATGTGCGTTCGTTAATTTCTGATTAGATAATCGAATGCACCTAAGGCTGCAGTAGCACCTGAACCCATTGAAATAATGATTTGCTTATAGGCGCTGTCTGTACAGTCACCTGCAGCAAACACTCCAGGGATGGTGGTAGCTCCATGCTTATCGACCACGATTTCACCCATTCTCGTGCGTTCAATCGTTCCGTCTAGCCAATCGGTATTTGGTACAAGACCAATCTGAACAAATACACCTTGTAATTCAATATGATGCTCTGCTCCCGTTTCACGGTCAATGTAGGTAATACCATTTACTTTGTCGGTACCGGTAATTTCTTTTGTTTGAGCATTCTTGAAGACCGTAACATTCGGAAGGCTGTATAGGCGATCTTGCAGTACAGAATCAGCTTTCAATTCTGGGGCAAATTCAATAACCGTCACATGCTTCACAATGCCTGCGAGATCAATTGCTGCTTCAATACCGGAATTTCCGCCGCCAATAACAGCTACGTGCTTTCCTGTAAATAGCGGACCGTCACAGTGAGGACAGTAGGCTACGCCCTTGTTCTTAAACTCTGCTTCCCCAGGGACACCGACATTACGCCAGCGGGCACCTGTTGAAAGGATGACGGTTTTGCTTTTTAGAACAGCGCCGTTTTCCAATTCAATTTCGATGAGATCCTTCTTTTCTAAGCGCTTGGCACGCTGCAAATTCATGACATCAACAGCATATTCTTTTACATGTTCTTCAAGGCTTGCTGCAAGTTTTGGACCTTCTGTTTGCTTTACGCTAATAAAGTTTTCGATGCCGAGAGTATCCATAACCTGACCGCCAAAGCGTTCAGCCACGATGCCTGTACGAATGCCTTTACGTGCTGCATAGATGGCCGCACTTGCACCCGCGGGCCCGCCGCCAACCACAAGGACATCAAATGGATCTTTATCAGCAAACTCTGAAGCATCCGGAGCACTGCTGACTTTTGCAAGAATTTCCTCAAGTGACATCCGGCCGCTGCCAAATGAATCCCCATTTAGGAACACCGTTGGTACTGCCATGATGTTTTTACTCTCTACTTCTTCTTTAAAAGCCGCACCATCAATCATGGTATGGGTAATGCCAGGATTAAGAATGCTCATTAAGTTGAGTGCTTGTACAACATCAGGACAGTTGTGGCAGCTCAAGCTGATGTAAGATTCAAAGTGATAGTCACCCTTAATGCTTTTAATTTGATCAATGACCTTTTGTTCAACTTTCGGAGCTCTTCCGCTCACCTGTAAAAGAGCCAACACGAGTGAAGTAAACTCATGTCCTAAAGGGATACCGGCAAAAGTTACCCCAGTGTCCTCACTAATACGATTGACACTAAAACTTGGTGTTTTTGGTAATGGTGTATTTTCGACTTTAATTCTAGGTGACATGGTGGCTAATTCATCCACTAGAGCCACCATGTCACGAGAAACGTCATCAGAACCTGCGCTGACTTTAAGCAGGACATCGCCCTCCATCATTTGAAGATATTGGGCTAATTGTGCTTTAATATCTGCATCTAGTATCATGTAATCTGCTCCTTAAATTTTTCCTACAAGATCAAGGCTTGGCTTAAGTGTTGCAGCGCCTTCTTTCCATTTTGCCGGGCAAACTTCACCAGGATTGTTACGTACATATTGTGCTGCTTTAATTTTGTTGAAAAGTATGCTGGCGTCACGGCCAATACCGTCTGCATTAATTTCAACAGCTTGGATGATACCGTCCGGGTCGATGATGAATGTTCCACGGTCAGCTTGACCTAGTTCTTCAACTAATACGTCGAAGTTACGAGAAATGACATGTGCAGGATCACCAATCATTGTATACGTAATCTTTCCAATTGCTTCGGATGAATCGTGCCATGCTTTATGTGTGAAATGAGAATCCCTAGAAACAGAGAATACTTCAACTCCAAGGTCTTGTAGAGCTGGATACTGATCTTGAAGATCTTCTAACTCAGTTGGGCAAACGAATGTAAAGTCAGCTGGGTAGAAACAAACTACACTCCAGTGACCTTTGAAATCAGCTTCAGAAACCTCTAGAAATTCTCCATTTCTGTATGCTTGTGCTTTGAACGGTTGTACTTCTTTTCCAATTAGAGACATAATTAAAATTCCTCCCAAGATGTTTTAATTCATAGATAGCTTGTCCGGTGTATACCGGTTTATTCGGCTTATCTATAATTATTATTAAGTTATACTTGTTATTATAAACATCTATTATTATTTTTGTCAAATAAAATACAATAATTATTTTAATTAAATAATAGATATTATAACATCAATATTATTATAAGGGATGTGCCTTTATTTTAATAGGCTTTTTCAAATAATGTTGGCAGTTGGCGTAAACATTGAATAATTGGTGGAAATGGAATAAATAATACCAAGCAATAGATTCATCCGAATCCGTCTATGACCGTATAAACCTATCCCAATATCAATCGTGTAATTGAGAATCGGTGAAGTAAATGAAAAATATTTGACTATCCAATTTACTTCTTCCTATTATCTGCTATTCTCTCGATTTAGAAGCTTCAATTTTTCGTTTCACCGTAGTCAGAAAACAACTAGATCTCTCCAATCAACTGTCATCATTGTTCATATTCAGTTCATAAAAGTCATTTATTATTCATGTATGTTATAGAAGCAAAGGGAGGATTTGCATTGTGTAATTATCAAAGAAGGGAACAAATAGCAGTCAATAGTGATTGGGCTGTTGAAGCATCTGGATTGGTCAAAACATTTGGCACGAATCGAGCAGTTGATGGCGTAGATTTAAAAGTCCCAACCGGTTCTATCTACGGTGTGCTTGGTCCCAATGGTGCAGGCAAGACGACTACAATCCGCATGCTGGCAACCTTACTGCGAGCGGACGAAGGTTCTGCACGTATCTTCGGATATGATGTAGCAAAGGATGCGCAGATTGTACGTCAATTGATTGGAGTGACCGGTCAGTATGCCTCTGTCGATGAGTCACTCAGCGCTACCGAGAACTTGGTCATCTTCTCTCGACTACTCGGACTAGGCCGCTTAGAAGCAAAGCGGAAGGCGGCAGACCTGTTAGAGGAATTCGGCTTAACGGAAGCTGCGAAGCGTCCCTTAAAAAACTTCTCCGGCGGTATGCGTCGCCGGCTGGATCTGGCGGCCAGCCTGATCGCACAGCCACCACTAATCTTCTTAGATGAACCGACCACGGGGCTAGATCCGCGAACACGTAATCAAATGTGGGAAACGATCCGCCGATTGGTCAAGGAGGGTTCAACCGTACTGTTAACAACCCAATATCTCCAAGAAGCGGATGAACTGGCAGACCGGATCGCGGTTATTGATCATGGTCGAGTTGTTGCAGAAGGTACTGTGAATGAACTGAAAGCATCCGTTGGCACATCATCTTTATATTTAGGCATCAAAAATTTACAGGACATACTGGCTGCCCGTCAGATTGTTGAGCGGGTGCTAAATGTTGGCTCATCCGCTTCAACAGAAGCCGGGAAGATTATTGCTCCAATGGCGGATGCTGTCCGAGTCACTGATCTGCTCATCGCACTCCGCGGGGCGGGAATCCAATTGGCGGAGCTAAGTGTGCAGAAACCGACCCTAGATGAGGTTTTTCTAACCATCACCGGACATGGTGTTCAGGATGACGCATCAAAGGCGTCAGATGAATCAGAAAAAGAAGGAGTGGTAAGAGGATGAAAAGTACTTCTATTACACCAGTTGCCGACCGTCAACTACGTAATAAAACGAGCTTCAGCCAGACTGTAAGCAACTCGCTAACAATGGCCTATCGGGGCCTTCTAAAGATTCGGCGCACACCTGAGCAATTGTTCGACGTCACGCTTCAGCCTATCATCTTCACCCTAATGTTTACCTACATTTTTGGCGGGGCCATCTCCGGAAACGTGCAAAACTATTTGCCCGTCATCATTCCCGGTATCCTCGTGCAGACCGTAATCACCACCTCAATCGTCACCGGTGTTCAACTGCGTGAGGACATGGATAAGGGCGTTTTCGACCGATTCAAGTCACTGCCTATCGCACGAATTGCTCCGCTTTCGGGTGCCCTGTTGGCAGACACCATCCGGTATACAATTGCGACTGTGCTCACTTTCACCATGGGGTATATTATGGGCTATCGACCTGATGGAGGGCTAGGGCATGTCGCTATTGCCGGGTTGCTTGTAATTGTGTGTGCCTGGTCCATCAGTTGGATCTTTGCTTTCTTTGGTGTGATTGCGCGTACTGCTTCAAGCGTACAAGGAATCTCCATGATTGTGCTGTTTCCGCTTACGTTTCTATCCAATGCATTTGTGCCGGCCGAGACATTGCCCAACTGGCTTCAGTGGTTTGTGAAAATCAACCCAATCTCGCACCTCGTCACTGCCGTCAGAGACCTATCCAACTCTGGTACAATTGGTTGGGACTTAACCATTTCGCTCATTGGAGCGGCGATTATTGTGGCAATCTTCGCACCTCTTACGGTACGTGCCTATATGCGCAGGACTTAGCCCGAGTGAATAAATCATCCGTTGACAACTCACCCTTACTAGATATAGCCTTATTTAAAACTTTATGAGGGAATGAAAACAGTGACAAAAATATTAATTGTAGATGATGACGATAATATTCGTGAATTACTTTGTGTTCTTCTTTCTAAAGAAGGCTTTTCGATTGAAGAGGCAGCGGATGGAGAAGAAGCATTATCCATACTCGAAACGGATAAAATGGATCTTATTATTCTAGATATTATGATGCCAAATATGGATGGTTGGACATTTTGCCGTGAAATACGATCCTATTATTCTGATACACTTCCCATCTTAATGTTAACGGCAAAAGGGGAGACCGCCCAAAAAGTAAAAGGATTTGAGCTTGGAACAGATGATTATATGGTAAAACCATTTGCTGCACCTGAGCTCGTTGCTCGAGTAAAGGCCTTACTCAAACGCTATCAAATCAACGTCTCCAATCGAATTGAGATCGGAAATGTTGTAATTGATCGGACTTCCTATAAAGTTTATTTAGGGGATCACGATCTAACCTTACCGCTTAAAGAATTTGAGCTGTTATTTAAGCTGGCCACTCATCAGCAGAAGACCTTCTCAAGGGAACAATTAATTGAAGATATTTGGGGATTTGATTATGAGGGGGATGAACGGACCGTGGACGTCCACATTAAGCGCCTGCGGCAGCGCTTCTCTCATTACGATTGTCCTTTCAAAATTACAACCATTCGCGGACTTGGTTATCGTCTGGAGGTAATCCATTGAAGCTGCCAGAGGTCATGAAACGAATATTGGGCTGTGTAGCTGTTACGCTATCTTTATTATTATGCTGGTCTTTTAGCTATTGGCTGACATCTTGGCTTTTTGCAGTGATTCATTATAATCCTCATGAATATGCAAGACTGTTAATCAATTCCTTTTTGGGCTTTTTCCTGTTCGGCTGTTGTATCGCCATTCTCACAAATATTAAATGGGTCAAACAGAAGCAAGAAAATATGTTATATCCAATCATTCATGCGATGAAAATGATTTCTGAGGGAAACTTTAATATTGATTTATCTAAATATAAAAATCATCGTCCCTATTCGGGGCTTATTGAAAGCATTAACCATATGGCAGAGAGATTGGGAATAATGGAGGAAATGCGGCAAGAATTTATTTCGAATGTCTCACATGAAATCCAGTCCCCTCTGACGTCAATTAGTGGGTTTGCCCATGCGCTAAAAAACGAAGATTTGAGTTCTAAGGAACGTAAACATTACTTAGAAATTATCGAAATGGAATGTATTAGGCTCTCGAAATTGAGCGAAAATCTACTTCGACTCACTTCTTTAGAGTCAGATCAAATCCCATTTGACCAGAAGGACTATCGAGTAGACCGCCAGCTTCGTCGCATCATCCTTGCTAACGAACCGCAATGGGCTGAGAAGAACATTAAAATGGATATTTCCCTTGAAGCTTTAACGATCACAGCAAATGAGGACCTGATTGATCAAGTTTGGATTAACCTACTTCACAACAGTATTAAATTCACACCGCAGGCAGGCACTATCAAGGTGGAAGCACTGAAAACGGCGGATAATCATCTCTTTGTAAAAATAACGGACAAGGGGATTGGCATGAATAAAGAAACATTAATGCATATATTTGAGCGGTTCTATAAAGCTGATCCATCAAGAAATCGTAATTTTGAGGGCAATGGGCTTGGTTTGCCTATTGTCAAAAAAATAATTGATTTGCACAAATGGGGAATTCAGGTCCAAAGTGAACTCGGAAAAGGAACGGAAATAACCGTAATGATGAACCAAACTTCGGAGTAAGGGGTAGAACATTTAATAAGTATTTAGAGGTTTTTTATTATTAGATAGTTCTTTAAAAGGGCAATAATTTCTTAATAAGTAATTTACAAAACACTGCAACCCATTGGTACATAAAGGGTTGCAGTGTAATCTTCAAATTAGGCTGTTTTATCGGGCATGTTAGTTTAATATTGTCACTTTTACTTGTTTTACTCCAAAATTGATTGCATCATGTTCAGAAGGAATAAAGATATCAATGCGATTTCCTTTAATGGCTCCGCCAGTATCTCCGGCGATTGCTTCGCCATAGCCTTCTACATACACTTTACTGCCAAGTGGTATAACAGATGGGTCAACTGCGATGACCTTTGCATTTGGGTTGACGTTAAGGTCAATTCCAGTGGCCGTAGTACCGGAACAGCCCTCACACGAAGCTGTATAGGCTGTTGCTGTCACTGTCATTTCATTTGAACTTGTATTACTTGTTGATGCAGCTTGGACGGGAGGTGCACTTTCCTTTGATGCTTGTGCAGCAGGCTTAGCCTGCATTTCGGTTACAGCATTATTAGTAGTATCTAAACCATCAAAGATTAATAGATTTAAACCAGGATGGATGAGATCGCTATGTAAGTCGTTCCACTCTTTAAGTTGCGAAACCGTTATATGATGATCCATGGAGATAGCCCATAATGTGTCACCTTGTTTAACAGTATATTGTATTTCCGGTACGATTGTTAGTATATCTCCAGGGTGAATAAGGTCCGTAGTAAGCTGATTCCACTTTTCGATATGTTCTACAGATGTATTATTTTCGCGTGATAGACTCCAAAGGGTATCCCCTTTTTGTACTGTTATCGTTGCAGCTTGTACATTAGCACTTACAGTTACTGAGAGTACAGCAACTGCTACAATGGTTATCATTTTTTTAAGCATTCTTTTACCCTCCGTGTTCTTTGGTTGCTAATTTTTAATAAGGATAACATAGATTTATTCGAGAAAAAGAACAGGGAGGTGTTAAATCGTTTACATCTGTGGCATTTATATTGCAATAATATTTCTAAAATAAACTAATAATCAGAAAATATAGTTTCCCTAAAGCCCTCACAAAGCTAAAAATCCAGCTTAATAGATAGGGTGAATCGTATGGTGAAATACTAAAAGTTCAAAAAGAGTATAAGGTTGCACAAAATATCGATAGACAAGTGATAAATGATATTTGCGAGTGGATCCTTTCAGTTTAACCTTTATGATTATTATTAATCAAAATTATCTAAGTAAAATAGAAAAGGCTGAACTATATACGGCTTTATGCGTATAGTTCAGCCTTTTATCGAATGTTTATTTAATAAGTTTCTTTGGAAGTGAAATGGCCAATGCCCTTTAATTTATCGTCAAAAAATTTAAGAATTAGTTCATTTTCCGTTTCAATACAGTAATATTGATCAATGTTGGCTTTTCCGCCTTGAATATAATTTGCAAGTATAGGAGAGAAAAGTGGTAAATCGGTCAAGCTTAAATGTTTTGCGCCTTGAAAATGAACAGTAGATGCATCTTTAAAGTGTTCATTATTGAGTTTGTTCGCTACATAAGTGGAGTTGCTATCGAGCTGTCCCCAAACATCGTCGGAATAAATGTTAAGAAGTGGGGTCTTGAAGTCTTCGTCCCGTGCCACAAAATCATCGATGTCTTTCTTATAAACCAGATCACTAAAGAACGGGGCGTCAATATTTACAACAGCTTCTATATCTTTACGTTCTCTGCCTAGCCAAACACTTGCTGCGCCGCCCATTGAGTGCCCGAACACGCCAATTTTCTCTGGATTGATATGTTGATAAATAGGATTATTGTCATTTTTGGCTTTTTCAAGTATCGTATCAATGACAAAATTCATATCGTCTGTTCTCAGTTTCATCCATTTTTGAATGAGTTCATCGAGCTCTTCCTTCGTGTAAATGCCATCTTTATTGGAATCGTTGACTTCATTGTTATAATCTGTATTGATCATTGCCACTGCTCCATCCTCTGAACGAGTATAAAAGGAGTGATAGGGGTGATCAATTGAAACGACTACATAGCCGTGGCTTGCAAGCTCAGTATAAGTAGAAGTATTGCTTGCCTTAATACCGTATGCCCCATGGGAGAACACCAATAGAGGGTATTTTTCATCTGCCTTTTTGGGATACCAAAATTCCACATTCACAAATCGGTTTTCACCCATGTCGGTAAAATCCTCAATCCGGTTCTTGTCAACATATGTGTAAGCAGCGGTTGCGACTTCATAGTCACCTGTCACTTTTGGTGATTTATGCTGAGGAAAAACAATTGCCGGTGCAAGTACAAATACCGAGACAATTATCATCATCATCGATTTCCAGACAATTTTAGAAGTTTTGTATTTTTTCGTATTTGTTTTGTTACGGATAAGCGAAACCGCTGCAGGTACCGCTAAGATGAAAAGCAGGACGGCAAGCATTACCCAGCGGAAACTCCACTCAATCACCGATGAAAGTGTGAGCATGACAAATGCAATAAATACAGCAATCCTAATCCAATTCTTCATTTTTTTATGGTTTTGCATCGTTACCACACAGTAGATTGCAAAGGCAATCTCAAAAGTTAAAGCGATTAATAATAGTAAATTTCCCATCGTAATTACCCCTTCTTTTTTGAAAAATTTCTTATGAACACATCATAAAAAAATCCTAAAAGGAAGTATATAGAAAAACGGTAAGTTGCTTCCACGAGCAAGTAAGATGCAAAAAAAAGCGGTAAGCTATATTGCTTACCGTAAAATGATCTGTTGCAGACAAGGCTGCTGTATGTTTATTGACTAAACGTCTTTCTTAAATGCCTTTAGTTTTTCGTTGATTTGTTGGGCTTCTTTTTTATCTTTTTTCCATGACAGCAGACGAACTAGGGTATAGATCACGGCAATTTGCAGGGCCAAAATGATGCCATCTACTGCACTATTCACAATACCAAAAACGCTCCCAAGGGCAATCAATACAATCTCCAAAGCGAAAAAATGAAAGGTAATCCTTATTCGCATTTTCTTCTCACTTAGATCGGTAGGAGAATACAAAATAAATCCGATTAATGCACTTATAAATGAAAAAGCCATAATGATATAAATTGACTTCAAATCAAAGACCATATCTGGATAATATATTTGTCGCAAAATAGTAATAATAATGATGATGGATGCGAAGATGATTAAGAAATCCTTGATCATCTTTTGTACAAATTCAGGCATCTTCATATCTATCCCTCCTTTTACAAGCCAAGCATATTTTTAAGGACAGGCACATACTGCCTTGATACAACAGCACGTTCCCCGTTATCGAGCACTGCTTCGTATCGGCCGCTTATGGACGGAAAAATAGATGAAATTTTAGCTATGTTCAAAATAGTTGATTTTGATGCACGAAAGCAGTTCTTGTTTTTGTATAATTCCTCTAACTCGTAAAGCTTTTGTTTTACCTCAAAAACGTTGTCCTTGGAGTAACTAAAAACCTTTCCGTCAACTGCCTCGAAATAATAGATATCATTAAGCTTAATCCGGTGAACTTTATCATTTTGATATCCAAGTACAATGAGGTTTTCAGTTTTCAGCTTGTTTACGATTTCGTGTATTTCGTCATCTACCTCATGACACCTAATAAGGATTTCTTCTCCCAGTTCTTTGTTTATTTTTTCTATTGAAATTTTCATCTTATCACCCACGAAAATTCAAATTATATCAGGTTTCATACGGATTCTGTTACATTATTACATCTCTATATACAATCTCTTTTTATATTTTATTAGATTATTCGGAATTTATACAAGCCTTAAATTATATTTGTTGGGTGTTAAATCTACTCATACTCTTAAACTATTTAGTATTCTAATTCCCCATCGTTTTGCAATTTTTCCGCTACATTCTTTAATATTTCTGCCCGCATTTGAACTAACTCAGGAAACTGATAAAAGAAATTAATTTTTTCTTCATAAACAGGGGTTGTATCTTTTATTCCTTTATTAAAAATAAAGGCATTCCAAGATTCTGCGATATCTTCATAAATATTTGATGCAGCATATGAATTTATAAACTCATTTGGATGCTTATCATAAAATTCTTCAAGTTGTTTATCATTTTTCGGATCCACTTTTCTCCAGTCCTCTTCCACTTCTCCTTTCCAAAAGGCTCCGTAAAATAAATTTAGGTATGAAGACGGCTTGCTGCATCCAAAATCACTTAAATAGGTGTTGCACTGCTTTTTAAAAGGTGATATTTGCGAATCATTCAATGTCAGTAAATGTCCAATTTCATGGTTAATTGTATGAATAAACACATAGCGATCTTCCATATGATTCATATTAATCATTAGCTTCCAGGTTTTAAGGTCGTCGGAAATAGGTGTTACTTCCCCAAGTAATCTTGACTTTTCCGAAAGGCCCAAATAAAACTGTTTTACTAAACTTTTCGTTTTGACCGGAGTAATCGAAGATATAGTTTTCCATATCTTTTGATGCTGATCCGCATCTTCTACATACTTTTTTTCTTTGGGATCAAACGATAATACAAGAGGGTCTGCCAAATTATCATCTTTTATAGAATAATTAACAAGGGGAAACAGCACCTTTGAATTCTCTTCCTCCAATGCAATAGGCAGAAGGGTAAAATTAAAGGCTATTTCATTAAATTGATTGTAATAAGAATCCCCAAGCTGTTTGCAGTCCATGGATTCCCCAAAGCATTTCCCTCCACTAACCTTTTCAGTATTCCCCCAGTAGACCAGTAAAACTATTAAGGTACTTAAAAATATTAAGATTAGTAGTTTGAATTTCACCATACGAAACTCTCCTTCGCAAACGAACAATCTTTAGTCCATTATAAATATTTTGGCTTTATTTTACAAAATTTATTTTTAGAAAAATATGCTCCTTTTAAACGCCTATTGTGGGCAAATCTTTGTGGAACAAAATAAACCTAGTGGTGCCAATTACCTGTCATATCCTTTGCCTGTCTTCCTGTCCCGTTTACCGGTACTTGAATACTATAATCCATTTCCCGATATTCCTATAGCGGAACAGGCGATAAATGAGTTTAATTCATTGATTAGCAGTTTTGGCCGGGAAATGAATGTGAAAGTAGCTGATATCTATAGTGTATTTAAGGGGAAAGAAAAGGATTTATTATCAAGGGGAGGCATTCATCCTAATAGTGAAGGGTATTATCAAATGGCATTAGCTTTAAGCAGGCTCGGATATTCCCCGTTAGATGAAAAACCGCTACTTAAGTAATTCTTCCGCTTTAAAACCTTGATGATGGGTATAGTAATAATTATTAACCATCAATTTCAGGAGGCATTTAAGGTGGAAAAACTACTTCACAATCAAGTTGCCTTTGTGACAGGGGCAGGCTCAGGAATAGGCAGGGCAGCGGCGATAAAGCTTGCCCAAAATGGAGGGAAAATTGCTTTAGTGGATTTGCATAAAGAAAACGTGGAAGAGGTTAAAAAACAAATTGAAGAAATGGGCAGCGAAGCACTTGTCTTGGAAGCCAATGTTTCTCATCCGGCAGAAGTAGAGAACTGTTATCAAAAAACAATGGATCAGTGGGGTAGACTGGATGTGGTCTTTGCTAATGCGGGAATTAATGGGGAGGTTACACCAATTGAAGATATGGAGCCGAAGGATTGGGACTTGACGATTTCCAATAACTTAACAAGTACCTTTTTAACGGTTAAATATGCTATTCCTCATTTGAAGACAAACGGTGGCAGCATTATTATCACGAGTTCAATTAATGGAAACAGGATCTTTAAAAATATTGGAATGTCTGCCTATAGTACATCGAAAATTGGCCAGATGGGCTTCGGTAAAATGGCAGCGCTCGAGCTTGCCCATTATCGGATTCGGGTGAACATTATTTGCCCAGGTGCTATTGATACAAATATCGGTGAAAACACTTGGAGAGAAAATGAGAAATTAAAAAAGGTCCAAGTCCCCATCGAATATCCGGAAGGAGACCAGCCGTTGGAGGACGGACCTGGAAAACCTGAACAAGTGGCTGAGCTCGTCCTATTTTTGGCTTCTAGCCAATCCAGCCACATTACAGGAAGCGAAATCTATATTGACGGAGCGCAATCACTTTTATAACAAAAAGGGACAAGGTCAGGTTCCTTGTCCCTTTTTCAATATTAGCGTCTGTTCCCGTGTCCCTAGTAAATGACGACTGGATCGTAGGTGCTGAGATTTTCATAGACGGTTTTCATAAGGTTTGGGGGTGTGTTGACACAGCCGCCCGATCCAGCTGTTAGATAGGCATTACTTGCCCAGTTTGTCCGCCAGCTGGCGTCATGGAATCCTTGTCCGCTGTTTGTGAACGGTGCCCAGTAATTTACCTTAACGGCATAATCCCCTTTTCCTACTGCGGTACCCTTAAGTGTGTACTGTGTTCGTTTATAGAGGATATACCACACTCCTGGTGAAGTATCTTCACCGGTGCTATGTTTGCCGGTGACTACTTGCGTTGTGAGTACCAATTTCCCCTTTTTGTAAATCCAAATCCGTTGTTCTGCAATCGATACTTCCGCATACGTATCGCCAATGCCATTATTCGTTGTCGTTTCATAGCCGATACCTTCATTGCTCCAGCCGTTACCATAAATATTAGCGGCCGGTATTGATTTTTCCCCTTTTTCAAATGCTTGCTGCACCTGTGTCGTTTCTTTGCCAACATCTAATGCCCATCCATAGCCTTTTCCTTTTACTGAAATGACCGAACCTGAATGGGTTTTAAATGAGAAATTTTTATTTAATGTTGATTGTGCACTATTAATTTCAGCTATCTTGTTCTTAATGTCACTCATCGTGATGGTAACGTTCATCTCTTTTGTCACAGTGGCATTTTTAATTAATTCACTGCCATTTAAGGTATACACTTTGCCCTGTACATTATAATCAACGGTCCGCCCAAGGAGAGCCTGCAGCGTTTTCTCCTCTTCCTTGATAATCGGACTGTCCGCTTTAATTGGCTGTAAGAATACGGGTTTCAGGTGGATATCACTAGTATACTTCTGTTCCGCGTAATCTTTTAATAGACCGGTAATGTCATATTGTTCTCCATCGATGCTATTGGAGATGACAATTTCGCCCTGTTCCAATTTCGCTGACGCATCTATGGGTGCTTTTAAATTCTTATTCATGGATAGTAGCTTTTCTTCTACTTGCTTTTTCAGCGTTTGGCTTCGGTACTGATCCGCCTTTTTGGGTAACAATGAATAAGTTTTTTCCTTTGAGGAAGGGAAAAACGTCCACTGGCTTTTTAATAATTTCTTCACCTCAGGCAAATCTTCTTCGGTAAATCCCATTTGTGTATCTTTTCCGTCAAAAATTTGTTGTTCTCCGACAAAGACTCTGTTTTTTAACACAGAAGTTTTTAATTTCTTTATGGCCTGATCAGCAGTTAGACCGCCGATCTTTGTATCATTAATCGTAATCTGCGAATTGAACCGGGTTGTCTGATAATAGAAAAGTCCCGCAACTAGGAGTGCAATAATAATGATAATTCCAATGACAACAAAATTTCGGCGTGCTGGCCGTTTGGATCGGTTCACCCGACTATGATTAACTTCTTCAACTGTTTGGTCTAATGTGCTCATAAACATCCCCTTCGCTACCTGGTAACCCAGCTATCAGCATCCTCCAACTTACCCTTGTGGGATTTTAAACAAAGACTTTTGCTTCGTTTACCTGACTCTTAAATTATTACTATTATACTACAAGATTTGATAGTGTGGAATTTTCTCTTTTGATTTTCGGGTCACCATGGAAGTAGCTGTCTTGACCTTCTTCTTTTTTAAAAATTATAGTAGCGGCGAAGTAAGTAAGAAATCCATTTGCAATGAGGGTGATTGCTAATATTTCCTAGTAATCCTTTTACAATTGCAGGCGGTAGAGTCGGTTCAAGCAGCTGCCCTTGCAAGAGGATTAACGATTCTTTTTCAATCGATGTTTCTATTTCTTCTATTCTTTGCCCGACGATTTCGAGAATTTGCTCCTTTGTTACTTCTGCATTCATCGGCTGCTTAACGATTTCAATTAGCTCTTGTGAAATAAATGGGACGGTTGTATGTCTTGCTAATAGGTTTGTTTTTTCCACAAGTGACTCCGATAGCAGCTTTAAATCCAACGGCACGTTGTAGAAGACAAATAACTGTGAATAAGTATTCATAAAGCCTTTAATACAATACATTAAATCATATTTTGTCTGTCTAACTTCCTCGCCGTATAAACGTTCAATCATCGAGAGGATATTGTTCTCGATTAATTTGTCATAGTACCGCATTTTTAATATGAGATCTTTATTAAATGTTTGCGACTGCTCTTTGATAAGAACTTTGGCGAAATCAGACTGCTTATGAAAAGAATGATAAATAGCATAATAAAATTTATATAAAAGTTCCTCGTCATTAGGAGTGTTTCTGACTATCTGGTCAATTTCCGTCGTTATTTGCATCATAAAATGGTCAATCAAGGCAATAATTAATTCATCCTTTGACTTGAAGGATAAGTAAAAGGCTCCTTTTGAAATACCGCAATGCTCGGTTATTTGTTGTACAGAGGTGGATTCGAACCCTTGTTTTGCAAAAAGTTCTAACGCACGCTCCATAATTAATTGTTTTTTAAGCATGTTAGTTGATCGCTCCTATAGTCAAATTATTGACAAATGACCCAATAGTCATTATTATAAGGAAATGAGTTTGATTAGTCAATTAAGGGTGGGTGTAATAGTTGAAGGGTTTAGTTAATTTTGTTTTAAGGAATAAACTAGCAGTCTGGCTGCTTACGATTATCATAACGGCATCTGGTATTTATTCAGGGACACGAATGAATATGGAGACGATACCGAATATCTCGATTCCTTACTTAATGGTCATGGATGTCTATCCTGGAGCAACTCCTAAGAAGGTAATGGAAGATGTGTCCATGCCGATAGAAAAAGCGGTTGAAAACCTTGAACACGTAAAAGCCGTTTATTCAAATTCCTATTCTAACATGTCAAGTATTCAAGTGGAATACGAATATGGCATCGATATGGACGAGGCGAAACGGGCCTTACAATCGGCGTTAGATGCCGTGAAATTGCCAGAAGGGGCACAAGAACCGACAACGACTGCGATTAGTATGAACATGATGCCGGTTGTTGCCTTAAGTGTAAGTAGTTCAAAAGAGGATATCGTTGAACTAACTTCAACCGTACAGGAAAGCTTACTTCCAAAGATTGAGAAAATCGAGGGTGTTGCGTCGGCAACGATTACCGGCCAGCATATTGAAGAAGTGGACCTTACGTATAACAAAGCCAAATTGGCTGAATTTGGTTTAACGGAAGATAAAGTAAAGCAAATGATTCAAGCAAGTAATCTGTCTGTTTCATTAGGCCTTTACCAGTTTAAAGAAAGTGAACAAGCAGTCGCCATTGACGGCAAGTTCACAACGGCGGATGAATTAAAGAACATGCTGATTCCTGTCACACCATCAGCTGCTAATCCGTCACCTTTTGTAAAGCTTGGCGACATCACGGCCATTAATACAGTGGGTAAAGTACAATCGATCTCACGAACAAATGGTAAAGATGCGATTGCGATCCAAATTGTTAAAGGCCAGCAGGCAAACACGGTTGATGTAGTCAACAAGGTGAAGAAGGTCATCAAGGATGAAAAGACAAAAGTCGATGGCCTTGTCATTGATGTGACCCTTGACCAAGGGAAACCAATCGAAGAATCCGTGACGACGATGATTGAAAAGGCAGTATTTGGCGGTTTAATTGCCGTTTTAATCATCCTGTTATTCTTGCGTGACTTTAAATCAACGATTATTTCGATTGTTTCAATCCCAGTGTCAATTTTCATGGCGTTACTGCTGTTACATTGGATGAATATTACTTTAAATATTATGACCCTTGGGGCGATTACTGTTGCCATCGGGCGGGTTATCGATGACTCGATTGTCGTTGTTGAAAATATATACCGGCGTCTGCATTTGAAAGAAGAGAAATTAAATGGCCGCGCCCTTGTCCGTGAAGCGACGATTGAAATGTTCAAACCGATTATGTCATCAACCTTAGTAACAGTTGCCGTTTTCGCACCATTGATCTTCGTTGGCGGTATGGTTGGCGAACTGTTCGCACCATTCGCGTTAACAATGGCATTTGCGCTTGGGGCTTCATTACTCGTTGCGATTACCATCGTTCCGGCCCTATCTCACTTCTTATTTAAGAAAAAATTATATGGTGTGAAAACAGCCAAGAGCCATAAAGAAGTCGGTGAAATGGCGAAATGGTATAAATGGTTCCTAGAAAAGACCCTTAACCATAAAGTAATAGCCTCCATCCTTGCGATTGTTTTACTGGCTGGCAGTTTGGCGTTAACGCCGCTAATTGGTTTTAGTTTCATGGGCAGTGAAGAGGATAAAGTGATGTACTTAACGTACACACCAAAAGCTGGCGAGCTTCCAGAAGATACATTGGCCAACGTTAAAGTGGTCGAAGAGAAGATGCTAAAGCGTGATGATGTCAATATCGTTCAAGTATCTGTCACGAAGGCTGGCGATACGACTGCTGCCATGATGGGCGGCGGCGGTTCAGGCGGTGCTTTAATGTATCTTATTTTTGACCCGGAAACAAAGAATTTCCCAGATGTGAAAGAAAAAATTGAAAAATACGTCACTAATATTGGTCAAACTGGTAAATGGAAGAGCCAGGCCTTTGGTTCGATGGGCGGCGCTACCAATGAAGTTAGTTACACCTTCTACAGTGAAGATTTAAACAAACTAAATAAATCGGTCAAACAAGTAGAAAAGGTGATGAAACAACAAAGCGACTTGAAAGGCGTGACGACAAGTGCCGAGGATGCGTATGTGGAGTACACATTCAGAGTTGCTCAAGATGAATTGTTGAAGGTTGGTTTAACAGCAGGTCAGTTAGTCATGTTGTTAAGCCCGCAAAAAACACAAGATGTGTTAACGACGGTTGAAAAGGACGGTAACTCCTTAGATGTCATCGTTCAGCAGGAACAAGCTGCACAACCGGAATCAATCGATGATCTTTTAGCAAAACAAATCCCGACAGCACTTGGTACGACAATGCCTTTATCTGAGCTTGTCACCGTGAAGAAAGGGACAACGCTAAATACACTTGCACGCAGTAAAGGTGAATACTACGCAACCGTTTCTGGAAAAATTAAAGGTGCTGATATTTCAAAAGTAACCGCTAAAGTTGGGAAAGAAGTGGATAACTTAGATTTACCAAAAGGTGTGACCGTTGGCGTTGCCGGGGTACAGGCAGATATGTCTGACACCTTTACACAGCTTGGTATCGCTATGGCAGCGGCTGTTGCCATCGTGTACTTTATCCTTGTTGTCACATTCCGAGAAGGAGTCGCACCATTTTCGGTCCTATTCTCGTTACCATTTGCCGTCATTGGTTCATTTGTTGGCTTATTAATTGCAGGTGAAACGATCTCGGTCTCCGTCATGATGGGGCTATTAATGTTAATCGGTATCGTCGTCACGAACGCCATTGTTCTCGTCGACCGAATTATTCATATGGAACGGGATGGCATGAAAATGCGTGAAGCCATTCTCGAAGCTGGGGCAACCCGTCTTCGTCCAATCCTAATGACAGCCATCGCCACAATCGGGGCGTTAATCCCATTAGCACTAGGCGCAGGCGGCGGAGGCGGTTTAATCTCGAAAGGCCTTGCCATCACTGTAATCGGCGGTCTAACCAGCTCAACACTATTAACATTAATCGTAGTACCAATTGTCTACGAAATACTATCCAAACTATTCAAGAAAAACCGTAAAGAAATAGAAGAAAACTAAGGGACAGGGGGGACAGGCACCTTGTCCCTCCTTTATTTTCCTGGGACAGTGAGCCTGCTCCATCTAATCTGACTTTGAATTCCAAATCCGACTATAGCCAATCCCTCTGTAGTATAATAATGAGATAAATAAGAGCTAACAGGAGTAGAGGCCATTGGAAAAGCAGAATAGCAGCTATAGATGGGTCGTTTTGGCCGTAGTTTTTTTTACTTACTTTTTAATCGTCAGTCAACGAACGGCTCCGGGACTGATTTCCGATCAATTGATGAAAGAATTCCATGTGACAGCATCGGTGATTGGGCTGCTGACGAGTATTCAATTCTTGGCTTATGCAGGTTTGCAAATTCCAATTGGAATCTTGTCTGACCGCTATGGTCCTAATCTTTTTCTGGTCTTTGGGGCACTGCTGAATGGTTTGGGTGCGCTAGTCTATAGTCTTGCAGGAAATGAAGCGTGTCTTCTTCTTGCTAGATTATTGGCAGGAATGGGGGATGCGGCCATTTGGGTCAACCTGGTGATCATCTTAAGCCAATGGTTTAAAGTGAAGGAATTTATCGGCTTACTCGGCCTTGCAGGTATGGCTGGCAGTTTTGGTTTCTTAATGGCGACTGTTCCATTTTCTGCATGGATTTCTTTATCAGGCTGGAGACCGCCATTTTTTATCACAGGAATTATTCTATGTTTGAACGCCGTTCTCCTTTATATTGTCCTTGTAAAAAAACCAAAGCAGTTATTCCATGACGATTCTATCAAGGTTAAAAAGGAGAAAAGGCGGGAAAATACGCTGATTCTGTTACGGCGGATCTTTTCCACCCGCCAGGCATGGGCTACCTTTCTCTGTCACTTTGGTCTTGTTGGCTCGTATGTTGGCTTTATCGGTTCATGGGCCGTTCCTTATGGGATGCATGTTTATGAAATGAGCCGTTCTGCTGCGAGTCAGTTGATTATGGTTGGACTGATTGGGGCCATCATTGGTGCACCGCTGACAAGCTGGATTTCCAGCCGGTTAGCAACTATCAAACGGCCCTATGTTGTCGTTCATTTTATTGTACTTCTATGTTGGATTGCCTTTGTTTTATTTAACGGCAGGCCGCCCTTCTTCATGCTTGTTATGCTATTCTTCATTATTGGGTATGGAAATGGAGCAAGTGCCTTGACCTTCGCGGTTGTTCGCCAATATTTTCCGATGAAAGAGGTCGGTGTGATCTCAGGATTTGCGAATACAGGAGGATTTTTAAGTGCAGTTCTATTACCCATCATTTTTGGGAAAGTATTAGACCATTTCCATTCTTCGGCGAGTAGTGTTGGCTACCACTATGGGTTTATTATCCCCGTCCTATTCTCGCTGCTTGGTTTGATGGGCGGACTTCTTATTAAAGAACAGCGTAAGGAAGAAAAGCAGCCACGCGAATCAACTGTATAATTTTAAAAAAAGGCTCTGTTAATGCTCATTAACAGAGCCAAAAAAAGAGGATGAACCCAAACGAATGTCTTTGTTTAGGTTCATCCTTTATTTTTTTACAACCCCTTAGGCTGATAGTTTAGCTCTTCAAATAATTGATTGCGTTCCCTTTTTGATAAATCTCTCCACTGGCCGATTGGTAAATTGCCCAAATGGATATTCATGATGCGCGTCCGCTGAAGTCTGACAACTCCAAAGCCAAGTGCCGAACACATCCGGCGAATTTGGCGATTTAATCCCTGTGTTAACGTGATTTCCAATACATATTTAGAAAGCTGGTTAACTTTGCAGGGCAGCGTTTTTGTATTTAGAATTTCAACGCCCTCTGCCATTCGCTTTAAAAATTCAGCCGTAATCGGCCTGTCGACGGTCACAATATATTCTTTTTCATGCTTATATTCGGCTCGAAGTATTTCGTTGACAATATCGCCATCGTTCGTAAGCAGGATCAACCCATCGGAATCTTTATCCAAGCGGCCGATATGGAAAATTCGTAATGGATGGTTGACGAAATCAACAATATTCCCCTTCACATGCCGTTCTGTTGTACTAGTAATCCCGGCGGGTTTATTTAAAGCGATATAGACATAATTCATTGAAACACTAATGGCATTGCCATCAATCCGGACATCATCTCCCGGTTCAACTTGGCTGCCGATTTCGGCGGCCTTGCCGTTGATCGTGACTCTCCCCTCACTAATTAATTTATCTGCCCCTCTTCTGGAGGCCTTACCAGACTCGCTAATAAATTTATTGATACGCATATTGAAACCACACCTTAAGCGGATAATTTTAGTCTAAGAATACCCAACTGTCAGCTTATTTTCAAGTTCATGGGTGTCAGGCACCATTTTCCTATTTTTGCCTAATGGATAAGGATGTCGAAGAAAAAAGTGGCAATTATTCTTTTTTTCTATTAAAATCAAAAAATATTACAATTCTTTCTCCAAATTGTGACAAAATTCTTCTGTGTGTCATGTTATTGTAATATAAACTACATAATAGGGAGATTGATATGAAAAAAATATCGGTAATTTTTGTTTTGCTGTTTAGTATCTTTTTCTTTACCACTCAAACAGATGCGGCAGGCAGTTCGCAATTGCTTATTATTAACAAAAAGATTAACACACTCGCCTATTATGATGGCGGGAAGTTAGTCAAAACCTTTAAGGTGGCAACAGGTAGATCAAGGGATTTAACCCCGGAAGGTAATTTTAGGATTGTAACTAAGATTGTCAATCGTCCGTATTACAAGGAGAATATTCCAGGCGGCGACCCGCGAAACCCGTTAGGCAACCGCTGGATGGGGTTAGAAGCAATGGGTACGTATGGTACAACATATGCCATCCATGGAAATGCAAATGAGAGTTCAATAGGCAAGTATGTCAGTTCCGGCTGTGTACGGATGCATAATGAAGAGGTCCGTTGGCTGTATGACAAAATACAGCTGTATACACCAGTAATTATCACCTATAGTGATAGCAGCTTCGATTCCATTGCTAAAGCAAATGGATATTCTGTCAGCACGAATGGCTGGGTCCTAGCAAATGGTAATTGGTATTTTTATAGTAATGGTGTTGCACAAAAGGGCTGGCTTTCTCAAGGGGGAACTTGGTATTTCTTAGATAACTCCGGTGTGATGAAGACCGGCTGGGTATTAAATAATGGCAAGTGGTATTTCCTCGAAAAAAGCGGCGCCATGAAAACCGGTTGGTTGTTAAATGGCGGCAAGTGGTATTTCCTCGAAAAGTCCGGGGCCATGAAAACGGGCTGGTTATCAAGCAGCGGTAAGTGGTTCTATTTAGAAAAGTCTGGAGCAATGAAGACCGGCTGGCTAAAAACCGGCAATGAATGGTACTATCTCGATGCGAGCGGTGCCATGAGAACGGGCTGGACTTCCCTTAATGGCAAGTGGTACTACCTAGAATCCAGCGGAGCCATGAAAACCGGCTGGCTCGATAAAGCCGGGAAGAAGTATTTCCTTACTGGCAGCGGTGCCATGGCAACCGGCTGGTTAGAAATTGACGGGAAATGGTATTATCTCTATACAAGTGGAGAAATGGCGGCAAAAACAACAATTAACGGGTATATTTTAGGCGAAGATGGTGTCTGGGTTCAGGTTGAGTATGTTGCCTTAGGTGATTCCTTGGCAGCGGGTATGACTCCATTGGGTGTAGATAGAATTCCGGTAAACGGTGTAGATTTAGATTGGGGTTATCCTAATTATATTGCCGAAAATTTCAAAAAATCCTACCAGTTACTTGATTTTGTAAACTATGGTGTTTCAGGATTTACAACTGCTGATCTAATGGCCCAATTAAATAAAGCAGAAGTTCAAAAGGAAATCAAAAAAGCGACCCATCTTACCCTTGATATCGGTGCCAATGATTTTCTTCCTGTTCTTCAAACAAATCCTGCTCAAGCACCAGCGGTAATTGGAACAATAGCAGCAAATTTAAACACCATCTTGGGTAAAATTGATCAACTGAATCCGAAGGTAAAGGTATATGTTATGGGCTATTACAACCCATTGCCATATTATCCGCAAGAACAGCAAGAACAGATATTGCAATTAATGCAAGGATTAAATGGGCAAATTCAAGCACAGGCTATCCAGCACGGCGACACTTTTGTCCCAACTGATATCCTGATTGCAAGCAAATATAAAGAATACCTGCCAAATCCACAGGATATCCACCTTAGCTTAACTGGATATCAAGCAGTAGCCGGTGAGTTCTGGAAGGTCATGCAGTAGATGGTGTAAGAAATCATTTGGAATTTAACAGTCTAATATTTTTCGAAGGCACCCATTATAGGGTGCCTTATTTTTGTTTTTATTAGGGGTAGGATTGAAATATTTGTAACATTCAGGGCATCGTTTACAAAGATGTAAACTTGTTTACTTTTCGTATACATCTTGTTTACAAATTCGTTTACATGTATACAAATCTGTGTACATCCCCCAATTACGCCATGTATACAATATTGTCAGCAATGTATACAAATATGTTTACGTGGCTTTCAATGTTTACAAAATGTTTACTTTTTTACACTTGTATTTCGTTTTGGTCCCCCCATTGAAGAATCTATTAATCTACTATAGCCTTAAGAGGACGGACGAGAGATACATAACTACCTTTACACATAAAACTATTAAATCGGAAGGAATGATTTTTTATGACTAAATCAAGAATTGCTGCAGTCGATGTAGGCAATGACTCCATCAAGGCTATTTTCGGAGAATTAGAGTATGAATTGAATATTCCTAACATTGTCGCAAGAGACACGGAAGACCGGCCTGTAATCGGTATTGAAGAGCTGGATACAAAAGAGCCGATGGATGGGATTCATATCAAGGTGCACTCCCCTGCCCTGAAGGAGAATAATCTCATCTATCGTGTTGGAAATTTAGCAGCTAAAAGTAATAACGCTGCCGAATTAGACCCTGGCAGCAGCAAGTCAGAGGAAGATCAAACGTTAATTATGCTGTTTGCAGCACTGGCCTTAGATGCGGTAAAAGGGGAGTTTCCACGCACAAAGAATGTCATTGATGCCAACTATACGCTGGGAACGGGCCTTCCGTTAAGGGAAGTAAAGGAAGGCAAGGACGCCGGCTACCGCTCCAAATTAATCGGCTCCGTTCATCAGGTCGAATTTCTCGTCACACCGAAGTATCAGGGATTAAAGGTAAATATTAAATTTACTGAAGTAAAGGTCTATCCAGAAGGATTTGCCGCCTTTATTAACCTTGTGATGGATAATAACTTAAAAATTATTAATAAAGATTTAATTGATAAGCGGATATTAATTCAAGATATTGGCGGGCTTTCAACAGATATCGCGGTCATTAAGAATCGCAATGTTGACGATGATAAGGCACAGGGATTTAACTTAGGGGTGTCGGAATCATTGGAGGCTATTCGTGAAGAAATTAGAACGAAACATGGCGTAGAGCTCGACAGCCGCCGTGATGTCGTTGAAATTATTACACGGAAAAACAACCGTAACCATATCATGGTCAAAGGAAGCAGGACGAGTGTTCACGATATTACTGATCGCATCCTTCTTGATTTAGCGAAAAAGGAATACCGTTTATTGCGAAATGTGTGGTCAAAGAACTCGCAAACGGAAATTTGTTACTTTGTCGGCGGCGGCTCCCATGTTTTAAAGGATTATCTAAAAACATTAAATAACAATTTGGACGGATATAATATTGAATTCTTTGAAGATGATAAGGAAAGTATTTGGATGATGGCCAATGCCTATTATAAGCTAATTACCGACTTTGTTAGAAGAACGGAGAAACAAAAAGCTGACCCGGTAAAGAGTTAAATTAGGGTGATCCGATGAAAAAAACTGCCGCAAATGAAATTAACAGAGGCCAGGCGCTGTCTTTTCGCGTCCCTTCCGATATCCCGGACCATATTTTAAAACAGCTGCAAAAATTAAAGGAAACAGAAAGACGAAACTTTTCCAGTAAACTGGCGGAGTTTGTGGTACAGGGTGTAAGCAGTTCTTTTTCAAGGGAAAAGGAGTCTGTTACCATTCCGCTTCCGAAAAAGTTGACGAAGATACAGCGGGATTGGTTAAAGCATGAGCATTCCGAGGCGTTATTAGGGAGCATTGTTTATCAGCTGATTTCTGACCCTGTTCGGTCGACTTCCCTACTCGCTGCCTTAAATAGTAACTCGTTGGATATAGAAGAGGCGTTGTATTTACAGGAGGAAATATTTCCTGAGGAACTTGCTGCTTCAACTGAAGAAGAAGTCAGCGGTCACGATGAACTTACTGATTCAACTGATGTAGAAGTCAGCGGTCACGACGAAATAGCCGCGGCGATTGACTTAAAGGATAGCGCGGATGATCTCGATGACTTTGATTGGGAAAGTGCAAAAAAGAAGCCTCAGCAAACGGATGAAACAGAAGAACCTGATATAGACGACCTGCTTGGCGGGTTTTTGGCGAATATGAATAAGTAAAAGGTTGCAGCCCCGCATTGTCTTATTGCGGGGCTGTTTGTTTTATTTGGCAGCTGGATGCGTGTGCAGCCAACTAATGCTTATGATTCGGCAGTTTCCCGCTTGGATTTCCTTTGCCATGCTGTTCTTTATTCTTCTTGGCCTTTTCCTGATTTTCCTGCAGCTTTTCGACAAACTCATGGGTATCTTTATTATCCATATCGCAAAACCTCCTTGATAATTGAACCAATGTTAATGTAACCAGCCGAAGTCGAAAACATACAAATAAAAAAATCTCCTATTAAGGAGATTTTTAAATGACACCCTGTGCGATCATTGTATCGGCAACTTTTAGGAATCCGGCGATATTGGCGCCGACCACGAGATTACCTGGGAAGCCGTAATCTTCAGCGGCTTTTACGCTGTTTTTATAAATGTTAATCATGATATGGTGGAGTTTGGCATCTACTTTTTCAAACGACCACGACAATTTTGCACTGTTTTGTGCCATTTCTAAGGCGGAAACAGCGACACCACCGGCATTAGCTGCTTTTCCAGGGCCGAATAGCACTTCGCTATTAAGGAATACATCAATCGCGTCCAGTGTTGACGGCATGTTTGCGCCTTCGCCGATTGCTTTGACGCCGTTAGACACAAGGATTTTGGCTGAGGTTTCATCAATTTCGTTTTGAGTCGCACATGGTAAGGCAATGTCACATGGGATGGACCAGATTCCGGAGCATCCATCAAAGTACTGGGCGTGCGGGTGGAACTTCACATATTCGCTGATTCGTTTGCGATCCACTTCTTTTAATTGTTTGACGGTTTCTAAATCAATCCCATTTTCGTCATAGACATAGCCATTGGAATCGCTGCAGGCAACGACCTTGGCGCCAAACTGCGCTGCTTTTTCCATCGCATAAATAGAAACATTGCCGGAGCCGGATACAACGACCGTGCTGCCGGCGAAGCTTAACCCTTTGTCCTTTAACATTTCGTGGACAAAATAAACGGTGCCATAGCCTGTCGCTTCTGTTCGTCCTAGGCTGCCGCCATAGCCGAGGCCTTTTCCTGTCAGCACTCCTGCTTCAAAGCTGCCGCGGATTTTCTTGTATTGGCCAAACATATAGCCGATTTCTCTTGCCCCGACGCCAATGTCCCCTGCCGGAACATCGACATCCGGACCAATATAGCGAGAAAGCTCGGTCATGAAGCTTTGGCAGAAGCGCATAATTTCGCCGTCTGATTTACCCTTTGGATCGAAATCAGCACCGCCTTTACCACCGCCAATTGGCTGGCCGGTTAAAGAGTTTTTGAAAGTCTGTTCAAAGCCCAAAAATTTAATAATGCTGGCATTCACGGATGGATGGAAGCGCAATCCCCCTTTATAAGGACCGATAGCGCTATTGAACTGAACACGGAATCCGCGGTTTACCTGGACTCTGCCGCAATCATCTACCCATGGGACCCGGAAGGTAATGACTCGTTCCGGTTCGACGATTCTTTCTAGTATCCCTTGCTCGATATATTTTGGGTGTTTCGCAAAAACCGGTACAAGGGAATCAAAGATTTCCTTTACCGCTTGCTGAAATTCACTTTCAAAGGCATTGCGATTTTTCACGGTTTCGAACACGTCATTCACATAATTCCTTGCTGCTTGTGTCCCCGATTGTTTTACATCCTCAATTGTTTGCATAGAATTCACCCCTTTTATAAAATAAGTCATTATTATGCCGTATATAAAATCCGAATATTCTTCATATTAGTATCGTTTTATTTTATAATTGATAAATAATCTAAGCAATATGAAAAATAGATAAGATTAATGCCGAAAATAGATTGATTGAAAAAATGAGGTGGAATTTGATGGAGTTACGACAGATTCAATACTTTATCGAGGTGGCCAAACGGGAGCATGTGACCGAGGCCGCCCACGCCCTGCATGTCGCCCAATCCGCAGTGAGCAGACAAATCGTCAATTTGGAAGCGGAGTTAGGTGTCGATTTATTTATTCGAGAAGGACGAAATGTGAAGCTGACGCCGATTGGATCCCTATTTTTGGAGCAAATGGAGCAGGCGATGAAGCTGATTGACAATGCCAAACGGGAAGTGGAGGAATTTTTGGACCCGGAGAAAGGAACGATTCGGATTGGCTTTCCAAGCAGTCTGGCGGCCTACATACTGCCAACTTGTATTTCCGCATTTCGCGAGCGCTATCCGCAAGTGAAATTTCAGCTAAATCAAGGGTCCTACCCCTATTTAATTGATGGTGTTATAAAAGGGGATTTTGACCTTGCGCTGCTTGGTCCGGTGCCGAAAAAGGAAAAAAAAATTAAAGGAAGAACATTATTTACTGAAAATATTGTTGCCCTAGTGCCGCATACCCATCCGCTTGCCAGCAAACGGATCTTAACATTAAGTGAATTGCGCGAGGATTCCTTTGTCCTCTTTCCAAATGGTTTTGTCTTGCGAGAAATTATTGTTAATGCTTGCAATCAGCTTGGGTTCCAGCCAAAGGTATCATTTGAGGGGCAGGATATTGACGCTATTAAAGGCTTGGTCTCAGCCGGGCTTGGGGTGACGCTGATTCCTGAGATTACCTTAATTGACAGCCTGCCGCGTTCAACGGTTAAGATTCCAATTACGGAGCCTAACGTTAGCCGGACCGTCGGGGTGATTATTCCCAGTGAGCGCGAACTGCTCCCAACAGAAAAGCTGTTTTATGAGTTTCTAAGCGAGTTTTTCAGTATATTAAATAGCTTTCAAAATTAATAATTCCTGCTCGAAAGTAGTCCGTTGTGGTAAAATTAGGTTTAAACACATTGCTATTGTACATATGTTATTAAAGTGGGATGGTGCCTGACACCCGAGGGGGAAATGAATTTGTTATTGACGGTTTTGCTTATTTTATTGGTTGTTTTTATCGGTGCTCCACTTTGTTTGTTTATCTGGCTCCATTTTGTCGCAAAAAAACCGCAGCATTCGATTATCCGCGCCCATCCGTATTTGGGCTGGATGCGTTACCTGTTGGAAAAAATGGGTCCTGAGCTCAGGCAATATTGGTTTGACAGCGATAATGGCAGCGGTCCCTTTTCACGCTCCGACTTCTTGGGGATTGTTTTTTCCGCCAAATATCGCAGCGACCTGTTAAGCTTTGGTTCCAAACGTGACTTTGAAAAACCAGGCTATTATATAGCCAACGGTTTATTCCCGTTGTTAAATGAAGAATTGAGGGTCGACAATCAAGAAAAAATTCATGCGATGAAATACAAGATTGACCATGAAGGCTTGTTTACTCGAAGAGAACACATTGAAAAGGATGAGGTTACCCGCTGGCTCTTTCCTGAAGAGGACGCGATTGTCGTTGGTCCGGAGCGGGATTTCCCGTGGCGTCTGTGTGGACCCTTCGGCGCCTCGGCAACCTCTTACGGGGCGGTTGGGGAACACTATATCCTTTCGACAGGCCGCGGCAGCAGTATGGCGGGCGGTTCATGGATTAATACCGGTGAAGGCGGCATTGCGCCGGAACACTTAGAAAGCGGTGCCGATGTTGTCGCGCAAATTGGTCCTGGTTTATTTGGCTACCGTGATCCGGATGGGAATTTTTCGCTGGCAGAATTTAAGTTGAAGGCACTCGAACCAAATGTGAAAGCATTCGAACTTAAATTTGGTCAAGGGGCAAAAATCCGTGGCGGTCATCTCGAAGGCTCGAAGGTCACGCCAAAAGTGGCCAGCATTCGTAAAGTGCTTGTAGGGCAGACGATTAATTCGCCGAACCGTTTTCCATTTTTGCATAATTCCTATGAAACATTGCAGTTTATCCAAACATTACAAGCTGAAGGCGGCAAACCTGTCGGCATCAAAATCGTCGTCGGCTATCATTCGAACCTCGATGAATTTTTCGAGGCAATGAATCAACTGAAAATTTATCCTGATTTTATCACCGTTGACGGCGGTGAAGGCGGCACGGGTGCCACGTACAAATCGATGGCGGATAGTATGGGACTTCCGCTATATCCGGCTTTAGTGGCTGTTGTTGACAAGGCATGGCAGTTTGGCGTGCGTGATAAGTTGAAAATTTTTGCCTCCGGGAAACTAATTTCTGCCGATAAAATTGCGATTGCGCTTGGGATTGGTGCCGATGCGGTCAACTCTGCGCGCGGCTTTATGATTGCCAATGGCTGCATTATGGCGATGCAGTGTCATACCGGTAAATGCCCGGCAGGTGTTACGACGACCGACCCGAAATATCAAGAAGCGCTTGTGTCTGAGGAAAAGCAATGGCGTGTGATGAATTATATTATCAATGTCCGCCAAGGACTTTATGCCCTCGGAGCTGCATGCGGCATCGATACACCGCGGAAATTCACGCGTGAGCATATTGTTTTTAAAACAGATGATGGCCAAGTGAAAAGACTGTCCGACCTGTTTCCCCTGCCTGGTACCTTGGAGGAATTTCCGAAAAGACAGCTTTTTACTGATGTTGAGAATTTGGATGTTGGGTAACTTAAAACGAATATGAATAGGTGGGTGGTCTATGGAACTGCCTGAAAACATTGTCTTAGCCAACGGGATGTTAAATGAAGGGCTAATCCTGAAGAAGGAACCCCTTTATCAAGGGATGAATGGAAGATTTGTCGAAAGATTCTATTTGTCTCCTTCGGCTAGCTATATTTTTAAACCATTAACGAATAATGGTCAATTAGGCCGCGAGGTGTGGGTCCATGAGCATGTCCTCCCCTCATTTCCAGCCATTTTTCCAAAAATTATTTCCTATCAGATTAGTGATTCTCCGGATTTAAATTGGATGATTCTCGAGGACCTTGGCCAGCTTTCACACGATTTTAACGGGGAAACTGTTTTAGGTGTGATCAAATGGGCGGCCTGGTGGCATTCCCTTCCGACTGATCAATTTACGGATGTGCCGAGTTCTGGTCTGAAACCGCGGATTGAGGAAATTGTTGCCGACATTAGCAGGCAGCAGGAGAAATTTTTTCAATTACTGCCGAAGTTGCAAATGGAGGAGCGGCAAGTTCGGCCTATTTTCTCTCTGTTTGATAGATTGGTATTTTCGAAGAAATTGGTTTTGTCGCACGGAGATTTGCATTCGGGGAATTTTGCGGTCACTGCTGATAGGTTTGCGGTGTTAGACTGGGAGCATCTGCACTTAAACACACCCTACTGGGATTTGTACCATGTGCTTGACATGTCCCATCCCCTTTTTCCTAAAAAAATGACCAGCCAGTTTCGGGAGCGCGCTTTGCGATCCTATCTTGCTGAGGTGGAGCTGGAGCTTGATGGCGAGGCGTTTTTGCACGAGTACTATTTGTTTTCAGCTATTTTCTCAATTTGGATGATTTTGCTTATTCAAAAGGACTTGGATGCGGACGCTGGAAAATGGCCAGTGGAGCAGCTGAATGCCCAGCTTGAGGAGACCGTTTCTTGTCTTAAGCAGTGTGCAGCAGCACTTTTTGAAGGATTGGAAGGTTTATGAAAAAGCTAACCCGTGACTTTTCCCCGGGTTAGCTTTTTTAAAAAAATTAAGCTTTTTGTTCGGTCAGTTTGATGATTTCAATCACCGTTTGTGTGGCTTTAATCATGTTATCGACGGAAATAAACTCGTATTTGCCGTGGAAGTTTTCGCCGCCGGTAAAAATGTTCGGTGTTGGCAGCCCCATGTAGGAAAGCTGTGAACCGTCAGTGCCGCCGCGGATTGGCTTGATAATCGGTTTGATATCAAGGCTTTCCATCGCTTCTTGGGCAATGTCGACAATTTCCATGACTGGTTTGATTTTTTCACCCATGTTGTAATATTGATCGTTCAATTCGAGAATGATGTTGTCACTGCCGTATTGCCCCTTGAATTCATTGACGATGTTTTCAATCGTCGTTTTTCTTGCCTGGAAGATTTCCTTGTTATGGTCTCTGATAATATAGTTCAGTTTTGTTAGTTCTACATCGCCATTGAAGGAGAGCAGATGGTAGAAGCCTTCGTAGCCATCGGTATGTTCCGGTGCTTCTTGTGCTGGCAGCTTACTATGTAAGTCCATCGCAATTTTCATCGAGTTGACCATTTTGTCCTTAGCAGAACCTGGGTGGATATTGGTGCCTTTGACCGTGATTTTCGCTGAGGCAGCATTGAAGCTTTCATACTCTAACTCCCCGAGCGGGCCGCCGTCAACGGTATAAGCGTATTTGGCCTCGAAGGCCGCAACGTCAAATTTATGTGGTCCCCTGCCAATTTCCTCGTCCGGCGTGAACGCAACGCGGATCTTACCGTGCTTGATTTCCGGATGTGCGGTTAGGTAGGCCATCGCGGTCATGATTTCGGTGACGCCGGCTTTGTTATCAGCGCCAAGGAGCGTCGTGCCGTCGGTCGTGATCAATGTGTGCCCTTTGTATTCTTTTAGGCTTGGGAAGTCTGTTGGTGACATGACCACCTTAAGGGCCTCGTTAAGCTTGATTTCTCCGCCGTCATAGTTTTCGATGATTTGCGGATTGACATTCGTGCCGGTGAAATCGGTTGCTGTGTCCACATGGGCGAGAAAGCCGATGGTTGGGACTTCCTTTTCTGTGTTGGACGGTAAAGTCGCCATCACATAGCCATTTTCATCAATCGTCACCTCTTCCATGCCAATCGTTTTTAATTCATCGACTAGCATGTGAAGCAGCGTCCACTGCCCCTCAGTTGATGGACAGGTTTCACTGTTTTCATCAGACTGCGTATCTACTTTAACATAGGAAGTAAACCTTTCAATCAATTCGTTTTTCAATTTAACGCACTCCCCTTTATTAAGTTTTTTTCATATATATCATATCATTTTGAGAGAGCGGTAACACGTTTTTAGAAACACACAGTGCATGGGAGAGTTTACTCTCGGATAAGAGTATTTTACTCTCATTGAAAGAAAATACTCTCCGATAAACGAAATTTACTCTCGATTCACGAATTATTCTATAAAAAGCAAACTTTACCCTCACCTATCCACGAATTACCCCCCAATAGGTGCAATGTACTTGTTGGAAAGCCATACTATACCGATTACAAACAGTTCATAATTTTGTAAAAAATATAACTTGCCACCTATTGACCAGGTGGGTCAGCGGGAATATAATGGCTCTATTGACTGATGTGGTCAATAGCGTTTAAAGGAGGAAACACAACAATGTTTTCGAAATTTCTCAACCTAGATAAAGAAAAACAAGACCGTATCATCAATGCTGCCATAAAGGAATTTGCCCAGAAAGGGTATTCATCAGCCTCGACTAATGAAATCGTGAAAGAAGCGGAAATATCAAAGGGATTGCTGTTTCATTATTTCCAAAACAAAAAGCAGCTTTACTTATTTTTGTTTGATTATTGCTACGAATTGCTTGCGGATGAATTTTACAAAAAAATTAATTTTTCGGAGGAAGATTTTTTCAAAAGAATCCGGCATGCAGTATCGATCAAAATGGACTTACTCAGTCAGTATCCGGACATCTTTAAATTTATCGAAGAGGCATATTTTGAGGACTCGCCACTAATAAAAATCGAATTAGGAAAACGGATAAAGGAACTGACGGATATCAACTTTGGGAAAATTTACCAAGGCATTGATTTGTCGAAGTTCCGAGAAGACGTCGATGTTCAAAAAATCCTCAAGATTATTACCTGGACCTTTGAAAAATTAAGCGAAGAGGAGCTTAACAAAGCAAAGCTGTCACCCGGACACGAAATCGATTTTCAACAACTGCAAATCAAAGCAGAAGAGTATTTCGAGGTTTTAACGACATGTTTTTATAAATAAGGGGGGCGCAAAGATGAATGTAATTGAAATTAATAACCTGACAAAAACGTACGGCAAGGCAAGAGGAATTACCGACATCAGCTTTCATGTTGAACAAGGCGAGATTTTTGGTTTCATTGGGCCAAACGGGGCCGGTAAATCGACAACCATCCGCACCCTGTTGTCACTCATTTACCCAACCAGCGGCAGTGCAACGATTTTTGGCAAGGATTGTGTGCAAGCAGCTCCTGAAATCAAAAAAGAAATTGGTTACCTTCCGTCAGAAGTTTTTTACTATGACAATATGAAAGTAAAGGACCTATTAAAATACTCAGCTAGTTTTTATAAAAAGGATTGCAATAAGCGAATCAAAGAATTGGCGGAAATCATGGATCTCGATCTTAATAAAAAAATCGATGACCTCTCCCTGGGAAATAAAAAGAAGGTCGGGATTGTTCAGGGGCTGCTTCATGAGCCGAAACTGATTATTCTCGATGAACCAACGAGCGGCCTCGATCCACTCATGCAGCAGAAATTCTTTGAGCTCCTCGAGGAAGAGAATAAAAAAGGTGCGACGATTCTCTTTTCGTCACACATCCTCAGTGAGGTTCAAAGACTATGCAATCGCGTCGCCATTATTAAGGAAGGCAAGATTGTCACCGTTGAAAAGATTAGCACCTTGCAAGAAAACAACTATAAAAAGTTTAAAATTGAAACAAAAACCCAACTTGACAGAAATTACTTCAATATTAGCGGCGTTAACAATTTAGAGGTTAACAATAACGTTACCAGCTTTATTTTTAAAGGAAATATTAACGATGTTATGAAAAAAATTGCCGCGACAGAAATTGCCAACCTCTGGATTGAAGAGCCTGACCTTGAGGAGATCTTTATGCACTATTACGAAAAGGAGGTCTAGTAAGCTATGAATATCTTTTTGCATGAGTTGAGGGCATATCGGAAGTCGACAATGATTTGGTCGATTTCATTAGCAGCGATTGTAGTCTTTTATATGTCGCTTTATCCTTCATTTGCGCGTGATGCAGCGGAGTTTACCAAAATCCTTGAAGGGTATCCGGAGGCAATCCGCAATGCACTCGGAATCAACCTGGGCGGGTTCTTTACGATTCTAGGATTCTACTGCTTTCCGCTAGCGTTTATTACCTTGTGCGGCGCTATTCAGGCGATGAATCTGGGCACAGCCATTGTCAGCAAGGAAGTCCGGGAAAAAACAGCTGATTTTCTATTAACAAAACCGATTACCCGCACCCAGGTTTTGACAGCCAAGCTGCTGGCAGCACTTACTTCACTTGTCATCACCAATATCGTTTATATCGTGGCTGCGAGCATCATGATGTTTCAAGTGAAGACAGAAGACTTTAGCTTCAAACTTTTTATCATGCTGTCACTCACGCTGTTGTTTATCCAGCTGATTTTTCTAGCACTAGGCATCATCATTTCTGTCATTGTTCCAAAAATCAAGTCGGTACTGACTGTCTCACTTGCAACCGTGTTTGGCTTTTACTTTTTAGGGATGCTTAGCGGCGCATCTGGTGAGGAAGCAAAACGCTATCTTTCGCCGTTTAAATATTTCGAAACTGCCTATATTCTGAAAAATAAAGGCTTCGAGGCATCCTTCTTAATTGCTGGAGTCATTATAATCATTCTTGCCATCGCGGCGAGTTATTTGGTATATGCGAAAAAGGATATTCATGCTGTCTAATATGGGGGTGGATCAATCGTGAATATATTTTTAAAAGAATTGAAGTCGCACCGGAAATCGCTCATCTTTTGGAGCATCGGGGTCTTCTTCATGGTAGCATCAGGGATGGCTAAATTTGAGGCGTTTTCATCATCAGGCCAATCGATTAATACGATGATGGCCGACTTACCAAAATCACTAAAGGTGGTCTTAGGTATGAGCGACTTGGATTTATCGATGGCCAGCGGTTATTATGGCATGCTCTTCCTCTATTTGTTATTGATGGCAACCATCCATGCAGCGATGCTCGGGGCAACGATTATCGCCAAAGAAGAGCGTGATAAAACAGCGGAGTTTTTGTTCACCAAGCCGGTAGCAAGAACGACCATCATTACCGCAAAATTATTGGCTGCTTTCGTGAATATTGTCATCTTTAATCTTGTAACGCTTGTTTCTTCCATCCTTCTTATGGGGAAATACAGCCATGGTGAGGACGTCGCTGGTGAAATTGCCGTGTTAATGATGGGAATGTTTATTTTGCAAATCTTATTTATGGTCATCGGCAGTGCCCTCGCTGCGGTCAAAAGGAAACCTAAGACGGCGGCATCGCAAGCGACGGCCATTCTTTTGCTGACATATGGGTTAGCGGTCGCCGTCGATTTGAACGAACACCTCAAGGGTCTAAAATACTTGACGCCGTTTAAATATTTTGAAGCGAAAAATGTCATGTATGGCGGCGGACTCGAGACAAGCTTCGTTGTCCTCTCGGCTGTGTTAATCGGCGTGCTTGCTTTTGCCACCTTTTTCTTTTATAAAAAAAGAGATTTGAATCTGTAAGGGAAAGACTCTGTCGCTTTTATTACGTTAACAATAATGTTAATATAGGTAAATGAATTGGAAAAAGGAGGATACAAGCATGACACAACATGAAAACAATACGTTGCCGCCGAAAACATGTTCCGTTGAGCGGTTAGTGACGATGGAAGCAGATGTTAAGAAGGTGCTGGCAGGAGAAAAAACGGCAACGCGCCGAAATGGCAGATATGCTGACCCCGGTGAAATCATGACGCTTGAAGGCCGTCAGTTCGTCGTTGAAAATGTTTATTCGCAAAGCCTTGGTGAGCTGACCGATGCTGATGCGCGCCGCGAGGGCTTTGAAACGGTAGAGGATTATAAACAATCGATCCTAGCTTACCACCCGGGAATGCCGTGGCTCCCGCAAATGCGTGTCTGGGTCCATGAATTTCGCCCCGTCGAAGATTAATATGACTAACAAGTGGTCCATGTTTATGGGCCATTTTTTATTACCCTTTTATTAGGAATAGACTCCGATCATTCACTCTTATCAATGATCTCGCCTATTTGTGCTGGAATCTCGCCAAACTGGACAGGAATCTCGCTAAACTTCGGATTTATTTCGCCAACTTTCTCATTAATCTCGCCAAACTGGCCGCGGATTTCGCTAAACCCTTATTTTTCAAACTAATTAATTGTTTAATTGCCCAATACGAAATTATAATAGGATTATTACGAGACCCGAAATTCTGAGGTGGGAAGATGAAATTTTTATCAAAATACATAAAAAAATATTGGAGGTCTTTCAGCATTGCCGTCTTATTTCTCACCTTTGAAGCGATTAGTGACTTGCTACAGCCGACGATTATGGCGAAAATCATCGATGAAGGTGTGGCAAATAAGGATATCCATTATGTCTTGAAAATGGGCGGCCTGATGCTTGCGATTACCGCATTTGGGGCAGTGGCTGCCTCAACAAGAAGCATTATGGCCAGCATCGTATCGCAAAATTTTGGAACAGAATTACGCTCGGATTTATTTAAGAAAATTCAAACGCTCTCCTTTAAAAATCTTGATAAGTTTGACCGTGCGTCGCTCATTACCCGGCTAACAAACGATGTCACACAGGTGCAGGTGTTTGTCAATGGACTGATGCGGATTTTCGTGAAAGCCCCGCTGCTGGCGATTGGCGGCCTCATCATGGCAACGCGACTCAATCTCCATTTATCCGTGGTGCTCGCGGTAGTCGTGCCGATTGTAGCCCTGTTAATTATCGTCAATTTGCGCTTAGGGTTTCCGCTCTTCGCCAAGGTGCAAAAGGCATTGGACCGGGTGAACGGTGTGATGCGTGAGTATTTATCAGGTGTCCGTGTCGTGAAGGCGTTCAATCGCTTTGATGTTGAGATTGGCAAGTTTACCAAGGTAAATGAACAATTTAAGCAGCAGTCGATCGCTGCCGGACGCCTAATGGCTACCTTTAGCCCAGCAATTATGCTGACGGTTAACCTCGGCATTGTCGTCGTCCTTTGGATTGGCGGATTCGGGGTCAGCACCGGAAACATTCAGGTCGGTCATGTTATTGCGTTCATCAACTATATGACGCAAATCTTATTTTCGCTGATGATGATTTCCATGGTTTTTAATATGTTTGTTCGGGCCAAGGCGTCAGCAGGCAGAATTGACGAAGTATTTTCACAACAGGATGACATCACTTGGGAAAACGAGGCTGTAACGCCAACTTATAAGGAAAAAGGAAGAATCGATTTTGAACATGTTTCCTTCGCTTATGACGGGACAACCGGTGAAGCCGTATTAAAAGATATTAACCTTACCATCCTGCCCGGCGAAACAGTCGGCATCATCGGTTCAACCGGTTCGGGGAAAAGCACCCTTGTCGGGCTCATCCCCCGCTTTTATGATGCGGCAAGCGGCACGATTAAAGTAGGTGGCGAAGATATTAAACTTCTTAATCCAAGGATTCTAAGGGAGAAGATTGCAATGGTGCCGCAGAAGAATATTCTCTTTACCGGCAGTGTAGCGGAGAATATTCGCTGGGGAAAAGAAGACGCCTCCCAAGATGAAGTTGAATCCGCGGCGGCGGTTGCCGGCGCCCATGACTTTATCGCCGCCGCGCCGGAAGGCTATGAAACTAGAATCGGTCAAGGCGGCGTTAATTTTTCCGGAGGGCAGAAGCAGCGGATTTCGATTGCCAGAGCGTTGGTGAAAAAACCAGAGATTTTAATCTTGGATGACAGTACAAGCGCGGTAGATGTAGCCACTGAGGCAAAAATAAAGGCTGCCTTGAAAGAGTATGCCGAGAATCTTACGTGTCTCTTGATTGCCCAGCGGATTAGTTCAATTATCGATGCTGACAAAATTGTTGTGCTTGACCAAGGTGAAGCAGTTGGATTTGGAACCCATCAAGAGTTAATCAACACATGTACCGTGTATCAGGAAATCTATCAATCTCAGATGGGCAAGGAGGTGCTATGATGTCAAAGGGAACGGAACAAACGAGTAGTAATCCTACTGCCCCTCCCCCATTGAGACCCGGCGGTGCCCAGCGGCTTCGTGGCCCAGTCGTTAAGCCGAAGAACTTTAAAGCGACATTGAAGCGTCTTTGGCATTATTTTGGCAATGAGCGCAAAATGCTATTGCTAATTTTTCTTTTTATCGTAATTGATTCAGTCCTCATGCTCCTCGCCCCGTTCTTAATCGGGAAAGCAGTGGATGCGATGAGCCTTCATAATGGAAAGGTAGATTTTACGTTCCTGGAAATGGTGATTGTCGTTTTAACCTGCGCCTATGTTGCCGATGCTGGTCTGACATTTTTACAAGGATGGCTGATGGCTGGTGTTGCCGGGAGGGTGGTCATGCGCCTTCGCGCTGCCCTGTTTAAAAAGCTGCAAAAGCTGTCGGTTTCCTTTTTTGATTCGCGAACACACGGGGAACTGATGAGCAGGCTTTCGAATGATGTCGATAACGTCAGCAATACAATCTCGCAATCAACAACACAGCTGATGTCAGGGCTGATTGTCATTGCCGGTTCGTTAATCATGATGTTAGTCTTAAGCCCCGTGTTAACGGTGGCAAGCTTAGTTACCGTCCCGCTCGTCTTCTTGCTGACACGGACGATTGCGAAAAGAACGAGTGTCTTTTTTAAAAATCAACAAGTACAGCTTGGGAAATTAAATGGCCATATTGAGGAGACCATCTCCGGCATTGAAGTGGTCAAAGCGTTTAATCATGAGGATAAGGTGATTGAAGAGTTTGAAGTCGTCAATACAAAGCTCCGTGCAGTCGGCCTTAAGGCACAAATTTGGTCGGGATTTCTGATGCCGATTATGAACGTGATTAATAATCTTGGCTTTGCAATTGTCGCCGTCCTGGGCGGAATCCTTGCCGCTAAGAGCTTAATTACCGTTGGGGCCATCGCTAGCTTTATCACCTACTCGCGGCAGTTTGTCAGACCGCTTAATGACCTTGCCAACATCTTTAACATCCTCCAGTCAGGTGTTGCCGGTGCTGAGCGCGTATTTGAAATTATTGACGAACAGGAAGAGACAGCGGATACAGCCAATGCGGTGGTCTTAGAAAATCCGAAAGGCCATGTTGTCTTTGAGAATGTCAGCTTTGGCTATCGGCCGGATGTGCCTATTTTAAAAAATGTCAGTTTTGAGGCGGTTGTCGGCAGCAGTACCGCCCTTGTCGGTCCTACGGGGGCGGGAAAAACGACCATCGTCAATCTGCTGACACGCTTTTACGATGTCACCGAGGGGAGAATTCTTCTAGACGGCCGCGATATTCGAACCTATACAAGAGACAGCTTAAGAAGCTGCTTTGGTTTTGTCCTCCAGGATACCTATTTATTTTCCGGAACGATTAAGGAGAATATTAAGTACGGGAAACCCGGCGCAGGTGATGACGAGGTCGAATCGGCGGCGAGAATGGCTAATGCCGATAGTTTTATCAGACGGCTCCCCCAGCAATATGAAACCATCCTTTCAGAAAATGGCGGCAACCTCAGCCAAGGGGAGCGCCAGCTGTTAGCGATTGCCAGGGTAATGTTGGCCAAACCGTCGCTTTTGATTTTAGATGAAGCGACCAGCAGTATTGATACGAGAACCGAGCTCCATATTCAAGCGGCCTTGCTCAAGCTGATGGAAGAGCGGACGAGCTTTATCATTGCCCACCGCTTAAATACGATTCGCGATGCCGATACGATTATGGTGATTGATGGCGGGCAAATCGTCGAACAAGGAAGCCATGATGAGTTAATGAGCGCCCAAGGCCGATATTATCAAATGTTTTTTAACCAATTTAAAAATGTCGAAGAAGCGCTGGATTAATGTGCTGACCAAAGACCCCTGCTGTTTTCATGAAGCAGGGGTCTTTTTACCCAGGGAGAATAGCCCTAGCGAATTTTGTCGTAATTATTTCTAAAATGGAAAAAAATATGTCGCAAAAATGCCGAAATATGTTAATGTGAAGAAGGAGATTATTGAAAAGCAAAAGGTGGACATAACGTGAAAAAGTGGAAAATTATCTTAAGTGTCGTTGTTTTACTGTTGGCAGCGGGAGCAGGTACTCTTTATTATTTTCTTAATATAAAAGATTATCAAACTGCTGATGCAAAAGTAGATGAGATTGTTAAAAATGATTTCAAGGTCAAATTACCTAGTGAGGATGTTTCTGAGGATGGTTCCGAGGATGGTTCCGAGGATGAATCTGGTGCAGAAGTAACAGAGCAAAGTTCCAATCTTACGGCAGATGCGTCTGGAACAGCTGCCCCGGCTGACTCAGCGGCAGGAACAACACAAAGTCAAAGCACCAATAAAAATTCGGGTCAGGTCAAAAAACCGTCAGTTGTGAAACTGACTGCTGGCGCTATTTTGGAAAAATACCAGCCGGCTTTCCATGATTTACAAGCGCAGGCAGACGGCAAGCTGAATGCCCTCTTATCCTATGCGTTCAGTGAGTATCAAACAAAGAAATCCAATGGTGATGAAATTTCTTATTTTTACTTTTACTCGAAGTATAACGGGGCAGCGAAAAAGCTTGAAGCCAGCACCGATCAATCATTTGACTATATTTACAACGCACTTGTTAAAGAATTAGAGAAAAACGGCTACAGTTCCAATGAAGCCAAGTCCATTAAAGACCATTATCAAAATCTAAAAAAGCAGCGAAGATCTGCATTAATGGATAAAGCGGTTGCCTATTTAAAATAATTTGTTGAATAATGCAGAAAAATGTTGTATAAAATGGTAGTTTTATGTAAAATAATACTATTGCATCATATAGTAATCTAGTAATCTAGTTCTATTTGCATGGGGTCATCACATTCACCAAGGAGGATTATTGTGAAAAAGATTATTGCTTTATCCAGCTTTTTGTTTCTTTTCCTTTTAGCCGTGCTTCCAGCAAATGTTTCACATGCAGCAGCCGCTAAAAATGTTGACTTAACAAGCATTACCTTGTTTACCAATGATGGTAAAACAATTGTAGCCGAAAAGAAGGGCAGCAACTTTACCTTTAATTTGGTTGGTAAAAATGGGAATCTTGAAATAAACCGGATTGAATTTAAATCATCAAATGCTACAACTGTTTCCATTTTTCAAAGAACAGATGAAGAATATTCAGATGACGTTGATTTACGTTTTGCAGATGGAAAAGCCTATTTAGATAAAGCGAAATTAGTAGATTGGCTTATTCGTGTGGGTGAAATTGATGATGAAGATCTTCTTGACTTGATTAAAAATGATGAATCCGAGGGGTTAGCGTTCGTTCAAGATCTCAAATATTTCACAGATGGTGGAGCGCTTCCACTTTTTGTTGCAGATGATAACGGTAATGAAACAGAGTATTCTGTAGCATTCAAATCAACACAATGGGTAAAGCAAAACGGTAAATGGTATTTCATTGGACAAGAAAGTAATTCCATGACTGATTATGCCACTGGCTGGGTTGATGATAATGGAACATGGTACTTTATGGGTAAAGACGGTGCGATGCAGACTGGCTGGGTTAAGTCAGGCAGCAAATGGTATTTCTTAAATCCAAGCGGTGCAATGGCAACAGGTTGGGTTAAGGACAAAGGAACATGGTATTACCTTAATCTGGAAAACGGCGACATGGCAACAGGCTGGGCAAAAGTAGGAGGTAAATGGTACTTCCTTGACGGCAGTGGTGCAATGAAAACTGGCTGGGTTAAAACAGGCGGTAAGTGGTACTTCTTAAATTCAAGCGGCGCAATGGCAACAGGCTGGGCAAAAGTATCGAACAAGTGGTACTACCTTGATGCTTCTGGTGCAATGAAGACTGGCTGGGTTAAAGTATCGAACAAATGGTACTACCTTGATGGCTCTGGAGCAATGAAAACAGGCTGGGTTGAAGTATCTAAAAAATGGTACTACCTATACAGTGACGGCCACATGGCAGCTAATACAAAAATCGGCTCATACCGCGTAGGTGCAGATGGAGCTTGGATTAAATAATTGAGTAAAAGAGCGAATACGAGATTTGTATTCTCTCTTTTTTTATTAAAAATAGTGACAGCTGTAAAGACAGTTGCTAAAATACCTTTATGGCTGATAGATATACAGTCAGTCTCTAAAAAATTATTTTTTGGGGAATAATGTAATCAGATGTAGCAGCATAAGGGGGATCCAATGAACAACAAGAAGGAAATATCAGAACGGAAATTACTTGGAGTTGCCGGGATGGGCTGGATGTTCGATGCCATGGATGTAGGCATGCTCAGCTTCATTATCGCGGCTTTAAAGCTGGAATGGGATTTAACTCCGGGTCAGATGGGCTGGATTGGCAGTATTAATTCAATTGGAATGGCAGTTGGGGCCCTCGTGTTTGGCTTAATGGCTGACCGGATTGGCCGCAAACATGTTTTTATCATTACGTTATTATTATTTACAGTCGGGAGCGGAGCGTCCGCCTTTACATCTACGTTATCGGTCTTTTTAGTGTTAAGATTCTTTGTTGGAGCCGGTTTAGGCGGGGAACTTCCGGTTGCCTCGACACTTGTATCCGAAAGTGTCCCGGTCGAGAAACGCGGCCGGATTGTCGTACTGCTAGAAAGCTTTTGGGCAGGAGGCTGGCTGATTGCCGCTGTCATTTCCTATTTCGTGATTCCGAGGTATGGCTGGCAGGCTGCTTTGTTAATCAGTGCCCTTCCGGCGATCTATGCTTTATTTTTGCGTATCGGTCTTCCCGATTCGCCGCGCTTTTCTGCCATCAAGGAGGAAAAGAAAATCTCGGCCCTTCAAAGTATGAAGAAGCTGTGGTCCAAAGAATACAGCCGCCAGACGGCGATGCTATGGATTGTTTGGTTCTGCGTAGTCTTCTCTTATTACGGGATGTTCCTATGGCTCCCAAGTGTGATGGTCATGAAAGGCTTTAGCTTAATTAAGAGTTTTGAATATGTGCTAATCATGACGCTGGCGCAGCTGCCGGGCTATTTTACCGCTGCCTGGTGCATAGAGCGGTTTGGGCGAAAATTTGTGTTGGTCGTCTATTTAACGGGTACGGCTGTAAGTGCCTACCTTTTTGGGTCAGCCGAAACAACTGCGATGTTAATGACGGCGGGAATTCTGTTGTCATTCTTTAATCTCGGCGCCTGGGGCGGCCTTTACGCCTATACACCGGAACAATATCCGACGATTATCCGCGGTACAGGTACAGGGATGGCCGCTTCCTTTGGCCGGATTGGCGGTGTGTTAGGGCCTTTATTGGTCGGTTATCTTGTTGCACAAAACATTTCTATTTCCACCATTTTTACTTGTTTTTGTATTTCAGTCCTAATTGGCGCATGTACCGTTCTCTTTTTGGGAACCGAAACGAAGAGCAAAGAATTGCTTTAATCATTAGAATCAGGAGATTCCTAAATCAGGAGTCTCTTTTATTTTATATTTCGACAAAATAATTGAAAGCTGATTTATTTATCTTTAGAAAATAAAACTCTATTCACTTTATGCGAATTAATCCTATGCAGTTAGTAATTATGCCAATTATCACTATATTCCAAATTATTTTAAAATAAGTGCTTTATGACTAGACGAACTCCAAAATATTAGGTACAATATTTTCAGAATATTATCTTTTTTAGCAACAGCGAGACAATTGATTTGGAGAAAAAAACAGGGGGTAAAGCCATGAGGAAGAAAAAGGTAGCTGGTATTTTCATGTCGCTTATGGTAGCGGCAGGTGTGATGGCAGGCTGTGGATCTGCGAGTACAAGCGGGGACGCGGACAAGGATGGCGTGATTAAGATTGGGGCCAACCTTGAGTTATCCGGAGGTGTTGCCTCTTACGGACAATCCATTAAAGAAGGGATTGAACTGGCGCTCGAAGAGATTAATAAAGATGGAGTTAATGGCAAGAAGCTGAAGCTTGTACCGTTTGACAATAAATCTGATGCACCAGAAGCAATCAACGGTGCTACAAAGCTGATTAGCCAAGATAAAGTTGCCGCTATTATCGGTGCCGCCACAAGCGGAAATACAAAAGCACAGATAGAAATTGCTCAAAGCAACAGCATTCCGCTCTTGACGCCAACCGGGACAAGCGCTGACGTGACCGTGCAAAAAGGCAAATTGAATGATTTCGTCTTCCGTACTTGCTTCATTGACCCATTCCAAGGGACGGTGGCAGCGAACTTTGCCGCGAAGGAATTAAAGGTTAAAACAGCTGCTGTCTTCATTGACAGTGCAAGTGATTATTCTAAGGGTCTTGCTGCTTCCTTTAAGGAATTATTTGCAAAAGAGGGTGGAAATGTAGTCATTGAAGAAGCATATTTAGCGAAGGATACGGACTTCCACGCTCAATTAACGAATATTAAAGGGAAAAATCCCGATTTCATCTTTGTTCCTGGATATTATGAAGAGGTTGGTCTCATTGTTAAGCAGGCTCGTGAATTAGGACTTAAGGTGCCAATGATGGGCGCAGATGGCTGGGATTCTCCTAAACTAGTAGAACTTGCCGGCAAGGATGCCTTAAACAATACGTTTATTACCAACCACTATTCTTCTGGGGATTCTGATCCGAAGGTTCAAGATTTCGTGAAAGCCTTCAAAGCTAAATACAAAGATAAGTCACCAGATGCTTTCAACGCTTTAGGTTATGATTCTGCTTATTTCATTGCCGATGCCATCAAGCGTGCCGGCAGCAGCGATCCAAAGAAAATCCAGAAGGCTCTTGCTGAGACAGATGGGCTTGACCTTGTCACTGGAAAAATGAAGCTTGATAAAAACCATGATCCAATCAAATCAGCTGTTATTCTAGAGTACAAAGACGGCGAACAAACATTTAAAACGAAGGTAAATCCATAAATAAAAAAGCGGAAGCGCCCTGGTCAGCGGCGTATGGCCAGGAGCTAGACAAATTTTATAGTTTTCAAAATGAATAGGGAGAATTAATGTCTCCCTATTCACTTTTACAGAGTCCTTTCTAAGGAGTGTTTTCGACATGGAACAATTTATTCAGCAGCTCGTCAATGGAATTTCCATCGGTAGTATTTATGCCCTGATTGCCCTTGGGTACACAATGGTATACGGGATTGTTAAACTCATTAATTTTGCCCATGGAGATGTCTTCATGGTGGGTGCATTTATCGGCTTTTATTCTATTACTATTTTTCATTTCGGATTTTTCCCAGCCTTACTTATTTCGATGGCTGCCTGCGCCGTCTTTGGCGTTTTAATCGAGCGGATTGCTTACAAACCGCTAAGGAATGCAACCAGGATTGCCGCCCTGATTACGGCAATCGGTGTGTCCTTATTTATCGAATACGGGACGATCTATATTCGCGGTGCCCAGCTCGAGTCCTATCCGGACAATATCGTGCCTTTGAAGAACTTTGAAATTTTCGGTGTGACCATTAGCGGCAAGTCGATCCTTATTTTAGCGGTATCGCTCTTCTTAATGATGTTGCTTCAATTTATCGTTCATAAGACCAAAATCGGTAAAGCGATGCGGGCCGTTTCCCATGACATGGACGCCGCAAGGTTGATGGGGATTAATGTCAATAACACGATTTCTGCCACGTTTGCGATTGGTTCGGCCCTTGCCGGTGCAGCCGGAGTGATTTTCGGGATGTATTATACAAAAATTGAACCACTTATGGGAATTATCCCCGGACTTAAAGCCTTCGTCGCTGCCGTATTTGGCGGAATAGGGATTATCCCAGGAGCAATGACCGGCGGATTAATATTGGGTGTGATTGAGGCGCTTGTAAGTGCGACAGGTGGCTCGCTATGGCGAGACGCCGTTGCTTTTGTGGTGCTGATTCTAATCTTAATTTTCCGTCCTGCAGGCCTGTTAGGCAAAAATGTCAGGGAAAAGGTCTAGGGGGGATGACGCGATGAATCTACTAAAAAAAGCAAAGGGTTTTTGGGGCACAATCGTTCTAGTCGTTATCTTTTCGGTTGTCACGCAATTACTCATTAACGGGGGGACCTTAAACTCCTTCTATGTCAACACGTTATTTTCGATTGGCATCAATATCATCCTTGCCGCCAGTCTTCATTTAATTATCGGTGTGACCGGGCAGTTTTCGATTGGACATGCCGGTTTCCTCGCGGTTGGGGCCTATGCTTCCGCCATCATAACGATGAAATTGGGTCTGCCGTTCCCAGTGGCCATCATTGCTGGCGGTGCGGCGGCAGCGATTGCCGGTCTGATTATCGGGATTCCAACATTGAGACTGAGAGGGGACTATTTGGCGATTGCCACCCTGGGTTTCGGTGAGATTGTCAAGATTGTCTTTTTAAATATTGATTATATCGGCGGGGCCAGCGGCATGACCGTAACCCATCTAACAACATGGCCATGGCTGATTGCCTGTGTCGTCATTACGATTGTTGTCATCGTCAACTTCACGAACTCGACGCATGGACGAGCCTGTATTTCCATCAGGGAAAATGAAATTGCTGCTGATGCGATGGGGATTAATACGACATTTTATAAGGTAATGGCGTTTATCATTGGTGCCTTCTTTGCCGGTGTTGCCGGTGCGCTTCATGCCCATAACTTTTATATTATCCAGCCGCCAAATTTCGGGTTTCTGAAATCGTTCGATATTTTGATTTTAGTCGTGATTGGCGGTTTGGGAAGTATGTCGGGAGCAGTGATTGCGGCTATTGCTTTAACGATCATTTCAACCTTCCTTTCCAGTTATCCAGAAGTACGGATGGTTATTTACAGCCTTGTCCTAATTGTGATGATGCTTTTCCGTCCGCAGGGGCTGATGGGATCGAAAGAAATTACCTCTTTCTTGAAACTAGGCAAAGCTGCTAAAGGAGGAGTGCATCATGACGGCAAAAACACCGTTGCTTAAAGTTGAAAATGTCGGCATCCGTTTTGGCGGCTTAAAGGCCGTTTCAGATGTTAATTTAGAATTAAATCAGGGAGAACTCGTCGGTTTAATTGGCCCGAATGGTGCTGGGAAAACAACATTTTTCAACCTGTTAACAGGCGTCTATGTTCCGACTGAAGGAATGATTTCGCTGGGAAGCGAAAAATTAAATGGGCTGGCCCCTTATAAAATTAACCAAAAAGGAATCAGCCGGACGTTCCAGAATATCCGACTGTTTAGCGATTTATCTGTGCTTGATAATGTAAAAGTTGCCTATCATTCGCTTGCCAAGCATTCGATTGTCAGCTCCCTCCTCCGCCTCCCTTCCCATTTTTCCGGTGAGAAGGAAATGGAGGAAAAGGCGATTGAATTCTTAAAAATCTTTAAGCTTGAGTCGGTCATGCATGAACAGGCGAAGAACCTGCCATATGGGCAGCAGCGCCGGCTTGAAATTGCTAGAGCCTTGGCGGCCAATCCAAAATTATTGCTCCTTGATGAACCAGCTGCCGGGATGAATCCGCAGGAAACTGAGGAGCTGATGAATTTAATTGCCCTGATCCGTGAACGTTTTTCGTTAACGATTCTATTAATTGAACATGACATGCTTCTTGTTATGGGAGTGTGTGAACGAATATATGTACTTGACCACGGTCAATTGATTGCCCAGGGTAATCCGGAGCAAATCAGAAATAACCCAAAAGTCATCGAAGCGTATCTTGGCGAGGAGGTCTCTTAAATGCTGAAAATAAACGATATTAATGTTTACTATGGGAATATTCATGCATTAAAGGGAGTTTCCCTCGACATCAAACAAGGTGAAATTGTCACACTGATTGGTGCCAATGGTGCCGGGAAAAGTACGCTGTTAAAAACCATTTCCGGATTATTAAAGCCGAAGAACGGCGAAATCTTGTTAGAGGGTGAGCATTTAGCTGGGAAGGTCCCGCAGTTAGTTGTGAAGCGTGGTATTTCCCAGGTACCTGAAGGCCGCCGTGTATTTGCTAACATGTCGGTTGAGGAAAACCTCGAATTAGGTGCTTACTTAAGGAAAGATAAAAGAGGGATCCGCGAAGACTTTGAAAAGGTGTTTCAGCTTTTCCCGCGTCTGCAGGAACGCCGTAAGCAGCTGTCAGGAACGCTATCAGGCGGCGAGCAGCAAATGCTGGCGATGGGGCGGGCATTGATGGCCAAACCGCGATTATTGCTGTTAGATGAGCCTTCCATGGGTCTTGCCCCGCTGCTCGTGAAAACGATTTTCCGGATTATAGAGGAAATTAATCAAACGGGCACAACCATCCTGTTGGTTGAGCAAAATGCTAATATGGCATTATCCATCGCCGACCGTGCATATGTCATTGAGACAGGAAAAATCGTCGCTTCCGGTACTTCGGAGGAACTGAGTCAAAGCGATCAAATTAGAGCTGCCTACTTGGGCGGGCATTAAAAGGTGTTGGGAGGATTCCGTTAAGGTTGGGGGATTAGGTTAAGCACCCAAGTTGATAAATAGACGGAGAAATTCCGCTAAATTAGTAATTATTAATAAAAAAGGCTTAAATAGGCGGAGAGATTCCGCCTATTTACTTGAAAAGTTCGAAAATGGGGGATTTTTCTTGGCATAATCGGAAAATCTCCGCTTATTTACCCCGAAACGAGCTCCAATCTGCATTTATCCGGAAAATCTCCGCTTATTTTATTTTTGCAAGGCTTTCGTGCCAGCCCCCGATGCAGTAACGCTTTAGCTTAGCGGGGGTCTGGCCCCAAAATCAGGAGTTCCCGCTTCTTTTTTTACATTTTCATTTCTCTTTGTTTAGCATTAAGCTGGAACTGCTGGCGTCTTTTTGGACGTAAGCGATTTCTAATGATGTTTACGTAATCCTCATAAAGCTGCTCCAAACCGACTAAAGCGAGTGAGAAGAAATTGGCATAATTCTTTTGGACTTCCCACTTTAATTCGTTCTTACCACAGATACTATATTTATTTAATTCTTCAATTTCCTTTTGAATTTTTGCTAATTCCCCCGCCTGCTGCTCCTCAGGCAGTGAGAGAAGATAATCAATTTTTTCGATATATTCCATCGATTTTTCGATTTTCACTTTAATGTCATCATAGCCTTCTTGATCGATGAGATTGTATTTTAATTTAAACTCATTTAGCTTTTGCGCGGCTTCATAGGTTGAATTCACAATATCATCCCGGGTCATATCCTTTGTTTCATAACTAAGCATATGTTTCCATGATGGCTGGGTAATCGCCGTCCGGTGGTCCTCAAGCGTATGGCAGAGTTTTTTATAGCCATGGATTTCCGGATGTTCAAAGGCAGGACTTGCCGGGTCAAGGAACGGTGCGAGCGGTGCCACAAAGTAAAAAATTCTTGGGTCATGCTGACAGGCTAAATGAATCGTTTCGCAGAAATCAATGTTTTCAACGGCACTTTTGTAGGTCTGGCCGGGAATTCCGACCATGAAGAACAAGTCAATTTTTTTACAGCCGTTCTTTAAGGCAAAATTAAGCGTATCAATGACTTTTTGATTGGTACAGCTGAATTTCCCGTTATAGCGTCTGATGTTTTCATCATGGGTTTCAAGAGTAATTTCAATGCTATATTTAGGGACACTGTCATTCATTTGTTTGAAGAATTCTTCATCGGCATATTGGAATAATTCAAAGACGATTTCATTTTTCAGATTCAGTTTTTTCAGCCGGCTGAAAAATTCAGTGACATATTCACGTCCGCCCTGCCTTAGGTCATGGAGAATGAAAATTGGTGCCCGGCTGAAGCGTGAAATAAATTGAATATCTTCGACAAGCTTCTTCGGCGACCGTAATGCCAGCGAATTCCGGTTGCAGTTTTGGTCATAGGCCTCCCTGGAGCCGCCGCAGATAAGGCAGTTTTGCGAACAGCCGCGCGCGGTTAATAAAGCGGTGTTCGGATACTGAAGCCAGCCGTTGTAGGGAAGAGGGTCAAGGAAATTACGATATTTAAACACGGAACGAATCGTATAGCGATAGCCCGGAACGTCGATATCATCCAAATCCTTCGGAACATAGGTAATCGGATTGAAGCCGCATTCGCTGCCCTTTTTCCAGGTTAAATTGGGGATGTCGGCATAATGGGTATTCCCCGCTTCGATTTTGTTCATCCAAAGGAGCATCAGCTTTTCCGTTGAGTCGCCGCGCATGACGAAGTCGATACACGGGTATTCAATTAACTCTTTATGATAATACGTCGCCGACAGGCCGCCGAAGATGATTGGTGTATCGGGATGAATAGCTTTAACAATTTTCGCCAGTTCAATACTGCCGTGGGCATGCGGGAGCCAATGGAGGTCAATGCCGAATGCTTTCGTTTGGATCTTCCTTAGTTTTTTTTCCACATCAAATGTTTCACTCATCAGCATCCGGTTGGCAATGTTGATAATCTTCACCCGCAGCCCGTACCGCTCCAAATAGTCAGCAATACTTGTCAGCCCAATGGGATACATTTCAAACACCGGCGAGGACGGCACCACATCACTGATCGGGCCGGCAAGCAGAGAGTTTTTTCGAAAGTCATAAACACTTGGCGCATGCAGCAGCACTAAATCGTATTTCATCTTAACCACCTCAAATTGATTTCTATGTATTTTTGTAAAAATAATTTGTGAATAAATTCACATTTTTGTTTATAAATCTATTGGATAATTTTAGTTTACTATATTAGTGGTTTCATAGAGTGACAAAAGGGTGACAAAATTTGGGGGATTTTGTGTATTCTCACTTTTTTAGTATGCTGTTGTTAGAGGATGTTAGGAGGAATGGTGCGATGGCACAGATAAAAACAAATGCAATGCGCATTTTGGATGCAAAAAAGGTCAGTTATGGCATGCTGACATATGACAATAAAGATGGAAAAATCGATGGCGTTTCGGTGGCGGAGAAGACTGGCCGCGACGCAAACGAGGTATATAAAACGCTAGTTGCCCAGGGCGCGAGTAAAAATATCTATGTCTTTGTTATTCCTGTTACGGCAGAATTGGATTTAAAAAAGGCTGCCAAAGCGGCGGGGGAAAAAAAAGTCGAAATGATTCCGGTGAAGGATATTCAAAAATGGACGGGTTATATCCGCGGCGGCTGTTCCCCAATTGGGATGAAAAAGGAGTATCAGACCTTCATCGACGAAAACTGCCTGCTCATTGATTCAATCGTTGTCAGTGCAGGGAAAATTGGTGTTCAAATCGTGCTCAAACCGGAGGATTTAAAGGATATAACGAAAGCAGAAATCGCCGATTTGAGAAAATGAAATTTTGGCATGGGCACTCACCTATACATGACAGAAGCATAAGATAAGGTGAACTAAACCTTATGATTGTTATGAAAAAGGGAGTGTTGATGAGTGGCAGGGAAAATTAAAAATTATTTTGCCGGCGGTAATACAGCTAGGGGGTTCCATAATCTGTACGATTCCAACCTCCAGGGACTTGATCGCTTATTTATTCTAAAAGGCGGTCCGGGAACAGGTAAATCCTCACTAATGAAGAAAATTGGCCATGAGTGGATTGAAAAGGGCTATAATGTTGAATTTCTGCATTGTTCTTCTGATAATAATTCGATTGATGGCGTGTTAATCCCCGCATTGAAGGTAGGAATTGTTGATGGAACCGCGCCGCATGTGATTGAACCGAAAGCACCGGGAGCAGTGGAAGAATATATAAACTTAGGCGAGGCTTGGAATGCAAGGGCACTTGCGGTTCAAAAGAAACCAATCCAGCAGCTGACGGATCAGATTAGTCAGTTGTTCCAGAAGGCGTACGCGACCTTTAAGGAAGCATTGGAAATTCATGATGACTGGGAAAAAATTTATATTAACAGCATGGATTTTAACAAGGCCGACCAATTGACAAGAAAGCTAATTGACAGCTTTTTTGGAAAAATGAAGTTGAATAAGACGGCGGATGTCCGCCATCGGTTCTTAGGGGCCGCCACGCCAAAGGGTGCCGTTGATTTTGTCCCGAATTTAACGGAGGGGATTCCGAAACGCTATTTCATTAAAGGACGCCCTGGCTCCGGAAAATCGACGATGCTGAAAAAATTGGCCGCTGCTGCAGAGGAGCGCGGTGTCGATGTCGAGGTGTATCATTGCGGCTTCGACCCGCATAGCCTGGATATGCTTATTTTCAGGGAGCTGGGTGTGGCTATTTTTGATAGTACGGCCCCGCATGAATATTTCCCGAGCAGGGACGGCGATGAAATCATTGATATGTACGAAATTTTGATTGACCCGGGAACGGACGATCTTTTTGCCGAGATTATTAGTAAAATAGCGGCGAGATACAAAAGCAAAATGACGGAGGCAACCAGCTATCTTGCAAAGGCAAAAGAGCTCCATGATGAGCTGGAAGCGATTTATATTGCTGCGATGGATTTTTCCGTTGTCGAAGCGATTCAGGCCAAGATTGCGGAGGAAATCAAGGAATTGGCGGAGGCAAGTCACCAATAATCGTTCGTTAATAGAAGAGGTGCCGGAATAATCCCGGCACCTTTTAATGTGGATTGGTCTTGCTTTTCTTGGCTTTCGTGTTCCGTTTATTGCCCTTGCTGTTATCGCCGCTGACAAACTCACTGGCAAATTCCGCCTCAGCGTTACCTGCCTGCGGGGAATTTTGATTACGGCTGCCTTTGTTAAACTTCTTTGTCAATGGTATCCCTCCTTATCTGCATATTTTAGTGTGGCATCCAGAGATTTTTTTATGAGGAAAAAATAAAGGGGAAAATGGGAGATAATAGAATTAATAAGTAAGACTTTTTGGGGAGGATGGATGAAGTTGACATTAAATGTGGCTTTGTTATCTGAGTTGTTCATTGAAAACCGTCATGAGGCGGAAGCAGAACCAATGAAAAAATATATGAAGGGTCATTTTGAATTTTTGGGAATTAAATCTCCTTTACGGAAGGAATTAGAAAAGCAATTTTTCAAGGAAACGGGGATTTTGAAGGAGCCGTTTAACAAGGAATTTGTTGTGGCGCTTTGGGAGAAGGAGGAGCGGGAGTACCAATATACGGCCCTGACTTATTTGGAAAAATCGCTGAATAAGCTGGAGAAGTCGGATTTGCCGTTTATGGAGAAGTTAATTACCACGAAATCGTGGTGGGATACCGTCGATGGAATTGCGCCAAAGCCAGTTGGCACGATTGCTGAAAAATTTCCTGAAGTGATTAAGGAAACGATTGATGGCTGGGCGGTTCATGATAATATGTGGCTCCGGCGGGCAGCGCTTCTTTTTCAATTAAAATATAAAGGCAAAACAAATGATGCCCTGCTCTATCACTACATACGGCAAAATGCCAATAGGAAGGAATTTTTTATCCAAAAGGCAATTGGCTGGGCGCTCCGCGAATACTCGAAGACCAACCCTGCTTCCGTAAAGAAGTTTATCGAAGCTCAGCCGCTCGCGCCATTAAGTATTCGCGAAGGCAGCAAGTATTTGAACTGAGCAAAAGGCAATCATGTTTAGATTGTTCATGTTAGAATGGCACTAATGAAAACTTAGAAAAGGTGGATTTTGACAGCATGATTAAATGTATAGCATCAGACATGGATGGAACATTATTAAATTCAGTTCAACAAATTAGTGAGGAAAATAAGCAAGCCATTTTAACAGCACAAGCACAAGGAGTAGAATTTGTCGTGGCGACGGGCAGGTCCTATCAAGAGGCGACCTATGTCTTGGCTGAAGCGGGGGTAAACTGTCCGGTCATTTGCGTCAACGGCGCTGAGGTCCGCTCGAAGGATGGGGACGTTATTTCAGCAACGCCAATCAGCAAGCAATTGACAAGAGAGGTTGCGGCGAAATTAGGGGAACAAGATGTGTATTTTGAGGTGTATACCAATAAGGGTGCCTTCACGGTTGACGCGGATAAGGCCGTTTCGACGCTCGTTGACATTATCGTCAGCGCCAATCCTGAAGTAAACCGTGAAGAGATTTATTATGCTGCCGGAGCACGGCTGCGTGATGGCTTAGTTCATACGGTTGAAGATTATGAAATCCTCTTTAATGACGACGAGTATAAAATTTATAAGCTGCTTGTCTTCTCGTTTGATGCTGACAAGCTGGAAGCAGCCGGCAAATCGCTGTCAACTTTTGACGACCTGGCTGTTTCCGCTTCAGGCCGAGAAAACCTTGAAGTAACCAATAAGAAGGCGCAAAAAGGGCTGGCGCTTGAAGCATTTGCCAAAGAAAAAGGGATTTCCATGGCGGAGACAATGGCGATTGGCGATAACTATAACGACGTTTCCATGTTTGAAAAAGCCGGCAGATCGGTGGCGATGGGAAATGCCAATTATGAAATTAAGTCACTATGTGATGTTATAACGGACACTAACGAGGAAAGCGGCGTCGCGAAGGCGATTTTGGAAGTGTTATAGGAGGGTAGGGCTATGTACCGGGGTGGTTCCGTTTTACTGGTACTGATGTTGCTGCTTTCAGGCTGTTCTTTTTTTGGAAAAAAGGAGGATGGCGGGCAAGCGGATGAGGCGGCTGTCATTGGGCCTGAAGTGGAAGTTGTGGCTGTAAATTTATCTGTCCCATGGTCGATTGATATGCTTGGGCAAACCTTCTATCTTAGTGAACGAACTGGAAGTATCGTAAAAATTGAAGACGGTAAAATGGAACGTCAGCGAGTGAGTTTAGAAAAGCCGCTGGCAGAGGCGGCTGAAGCAGGGCTGCTGGGATTTGTACTAGACCCTGAATTTGCTGTGACACAGAAGGCATTTGTTTATTATACATATGCGGATGATGGCGGGGGACAATTTAATCGTGTTGTTGATGTTGTGCTAGGGTTAGATGATGGGATATGGACGGAGGAGCGGATTCTGCTCGATCGCATTCCGAGTGCGGCCTACCATCATGGCGGCAGGATGAAGATTGGCCCTGATGGAAAGCTCTTTATTACTACGGGGGATGCAACAACACCTTCTGTTGCTCAAAATCTCGGTTCGTTAAATGGGAAAATTTTAAGAATGAATTTGGATGGGACGATTCCGGCGGATAATCCGGTTCCGAATTCGTATGTTTATAGTTATGGTCACCGGAATCCGCAGGGGTTAGCGTGGATTGGGAAGACGATATATGCGAGCGAACATGGGCAATCGGCACATGATGAAATCAATCGGATTGTGGCTGGCGCGAACTATGGCTGGCCGGTTATTCAGGGTCTGGAGAAGAAGGCTGGGATGGAAACGCCTTTGTTCCAGTCAGGTGCTTCTGAAACTTGGGCTCCTTCCGGGATGGCGGCAGCTGACGGCAAGCTCTATGTGGCGGAGTTAAGAGGGAATGTTGTTCGCGAGTTTGATGTGGAAAAGATGCAGACGAGGCCCGTGGTGACAGGGCTGGGGCGGATTCGTGATGTGTTTATTGACGGCGATTATTTATACTTTGTCAGCAACAATACTGACGGCCGAGGAAATCCCGATGAGAGGGACGACAAAATGTATCGGGTTCGGGTGGGTGATTTGAAATGAGCTTGTTGTTGTTAAAGGTCGA
>NZ_BCVP01000025.1 GCF_001591805.1 Neobacillus novalis NBRC 102450
TAACGACCGTCTGGACTGAAAACCGCAGGGCTCGGGCTTTATGAACCGGTTATAACGACCGTCTGGACTGAAAGTTGGTTGAATTGGTCAAAAAGAATCGTTTAGCTTTTATCGCGTAGATGATTGAACCAAATAATTATATTCTTCTTCAATTAACTGAATATCTAAGCGTCCGAACAATGGTAATACAGATTCTACTTTACATGGCAGTTGTGATTGTTCATGCCATTCAACTGTTGAGACACCTAACATTTTTCGAATTTTTTCTGAAGAAAAAGGCAAAAACGGCTGCAGTAATTGAGCTAAATTCGCAATGATATACGTACAGGTTGCTAACGTAATATCGCCTTTAATAGGATTATCCTTTACTTGAATCCATGGCTGTTGTTCATCAAAATAACGGTTCGCACCACGAATATATTGAAAAATCCCCTCTAGCGCTTGTTTAAAATGACCTTCTTCAATTAACGTACCAGTAGTGTTGAAAAGTTCAATCGTATTTTTCTTAATCTCCGTTTCAACTTCAACTTGCGGTATGTTGCCCCCAAACGATTTTTCAATAAACTTTAACGTCCGATTAACAAAATTCCCAAAGGCTCCAAGCAATTCGCCGTTGTGGCTATAGATGAATTCACGCCATGAGAAATCGGTATCGCGATTTTCCGGAGCATTGATCGTTAAGAAGTAGCGGATGGAATCGGGATCATATTTGTTTAAAATGTACGGAACCCAAACCGCCCAATTTTGGCTCGTTGATAACTTTCTTTTCTCCAATGTCAAATATTCATTCGAAATAATATGTGTCGGCAATGCTTTGCTCTTAACCCCCATTAGGATAGCAGGCCAAATAACCGTATGGAATGGAATATTATCCTTCCCATGGACGTAATAAGAAATTGTGTCTTCGTTCCATATTTGCTCAATACTTTCTCCATTTTGTTTAGCCCATTCTATACTGGCCGTTAAATATCCCGCAACGGCTTCAATCCAGACATATATTTTCTTCCCTTCAAATCCTGCGACGGGAACATCCACACCATTAGGTAAGTCTCGCGTAACAGCTCTATCTGGAACGCCTTCTTGCAAGTATCTTTTCGTTAACGCCAGAGCATTTTCCCGCCAGCGGTGATCCGCGTCTGCTTTGCCGACGAAGTCCTCTAACTCTTGTTGAAATTGACTAAAGGCAAAATAAAAATGCTCCGTTTCTTTAATAACTGGCTCATTCCCGCAAATTTTACAGCGCTTTTCAAGTAAATCCAGTGGATCGAGAATTTTTGAACAATTATCACATTGATCACCTCTCGCCTTGGCCCCACAATTAGGACAAATCCCCTCGACAAAACGATCGGGTAAAAACTGCTTGTCATGCTCACAATACGCTTGTTCTATCTTTTTTGTATATAAATAGCCATTTTCCAACAGATTTAAAAATATCCTTTGAACGGATTCATGGTGATGTTTTGCATCTGTTCTTGTGTAAAGATCATAGGTAAAACCTAGTTTCTTAAAACACTCATCAAACTCTTCATGATATCGGTTAGCAATTACATCTGTTGTCGTATGTTCTTGATTAGCCCGAATCGAGATTGGTGTGCCATTACAATCACTTCCTGAAACGTAAACGACTTTTTCTCCTTTTTGCCTGTAATACCTTGCTAAAATATCTCCTGGCAATAATGCCGCAATATGGCCTAGATGTAACGATCCATTCGCATATGGCCATGCTCCTCCAATTACAATTGTCATTTACAATTCCTCCTAAAAAAAGATAAAAAAAACGCCCTAATCATTACGATTAGGACGAGTTTACCCGTGTTACCACCTACATTTACAAATAGCTCACACTATTTGCCTCCATCAGTACGTCTTTTAAAAGAGATACTGCCGCTGTAATAACGAGTGCCATTCCCGTCGCAGCCTACTAGCTCATAAGCGTTCGGTGCGAAGCTCAAAGGTCATTTTCAAAAGGGTTCATTTGCTTCATTTCCACCATCAGAAGCTCTCTATCAAATACTGCCCTATTTACTTTTCCTTCTCAAAGCCTTTAGTTTCCAGAATATATGAATAATTATATTATTTTTTACAAAAAAAGCAATTGAATATCAGAAAAAAAACTGGTTCAATTTTTCTACAAACTCCTGAATATAGAAAATCGACGTTAGTTATCTGATTATTTTTATATTCCCTCTTTGAATCTTTTTCCGTAGGGAATTAATCATTAGGAATTTAAAGACGCGCCTTGTTGGCGGGAAAAGCATTAAAAAGCCGCTAATGTCTGTAATGAAGCCCGGTAATAGCAGAAGTATTCCGCCTGCTAATATACAAATTCCATCTAATACCGCCTCACCTGGCATTTGACCGAATCGCAGCTGCTCCTGGGCTTTCCGAATCGTTTGCAAACCTTCTCTTTTTGCTAAATACGCACCAATTACGCTGGTCAACATAATGAGAAGCAATGTTGGCCATACACCAATTGTTTTTCCGGCAAAGAGGAGTAACCCTATTTCAGCTGCAGGAATCGCAATGATTAAGATAAACAAATAACGCATTTTAAGGGTCTCCTTCCAAACGATTTGATTCTATTATACAGGAATGACTTTTTAATTGAAAATTCCCGGATTATTTGTTTGGAGAGGATATCTGGGACAAGGAACAGTCCCTGTTTATCTGCTTCTAAAGTGGAGCGTTGTAAATACGATTAACGTAATTGGGATGGCAAATACTTGCCCGATAAACAGCTTCCAGCTCCAGACATCATATCCTTCACTTGACTTGCTTAATACCGCAATTACGCACACAATTACATAGACAGCCAATGAAATTGTCCATTTATTCATCCTCGGTTCTCCCCTTACTTTTATAAAATGATCTAAACCATTCCTTTGCTTCCATTCCATGAACACTGCGAACATCATCTACATTTTCATGAGCGATGATCTTTCCGTCCTTCAAAACCATGATTTCGTCTATGATTCTTGATACATCGTCAATTTCATGCGTACTCATCAGTATTGTCGCCTTTTCTAAATCAACAAATTGAATCAAGCTTTTTACTACATCCTCGCGAACGAGTGGATCGAGTCCTGAAAACGGCTCATCAAGCAGATAGTAGCTCGCATCTCTTCCAAAGGTGGCTGCGAGTTTTAAGCGGCTTATGTTCCCCTTACTCATCTTCGAAATTTTTTTTGTTAAATCAATCCGCAAGTAATTGGCCATTTCCCGTGCTTTTGCCTTCTGAAAATCATGAAATTGTGTTTCAAAAAAGGTAAACAGCTGATCCCCGGTAAGATACGGATAAAAGCGTTGATCATCAGACATAAACGCTATCGTTGCTAGTGATCCCCTTGTCGTTTCTGAACCGTTCAGTAAGATTTGGCCGCTTGATGGCTGTAACAAGTTTGCCAGCAGCTTTAGAAATGTTGATTTTCCACTGCCGTTTTCGCCGACAAGGGCAATGATTTTCCCTAGTTCAATTTGAACATTGACGTTTTGAAGCACAGGTTGCTTATGATAGTGGAATTGGAGATTTTTCATCTCTAGCACTCATCTTTCACTCCTTTCTTTTATCGTCTGCAGTACTTCATCCTGGGTAAATCCCATCATTTCCACATTGTTCAAAAAACGGTCAACCAGCTGCTCCTTTAACTCTTCCCGCATGGAGCTTATTTTTGAAGAATCAGGTGTAATAAAAGTGCCCTGACCTCGCTTCGTTTCCGTTAACTCCATTTGTTCAAGCTGCTTGTAGACATTTTGCACCGTATTCGTATTGACGCCAACTTCCAGCGCGAATTCACGGACGGATGGCAGTTTATCCCCCGGCTTCCGGGCGCCGCTCACAAGCTCGCCACAAATTCTTTCTACCAATTGCAGATAAATTGGCCGGTCTTTTTCAAAATCGATGCCCATTTAATCACCGACCTTCTTTTTTAAAAGACTGGCGGGCAGGAATAAACTTAGGGCAATGATGAACACCCCTGCAAACATTTCACCCATGTAAATGTCCTCTAACAAATATAATGACAGCGAATTACTTTGCATGATGATGCCACTAATGTGAAGAGGCACTGCTCCCACTTGAAGTAAATCAAAAAAATCCGAATAGACGACGATCATCGTGAGCACATACATGACCGGGTTAACAAATAGCGCTAAGAATTGCGAATAAACTGTAACCGCTTGAGAAAGACTCCAAATGAGTAAAAATAAAAGCTGCATAACGACTACTTTAAAAAGTGCGGTGATGCTGAGCATGACATACGGCAGTAGCATCGATTGAAGGCTCGCGTTTTGAACGATTAATTCACAACTCACTCCAACCATACTCAGGAAAACAATGAATACCGTACAGACAAGAACAAGAAACAGTACTTTTACATGTAAGAGCTGCCGAAGCGAAGCTTGTGTGTAAAGCCAATTATGCCGATCTTTCAAGTCCTTCTCTAGCATGATAAACAGTGGAAGGACAACTAGAACTGGCAATACATTGAGCCAAAAATAAATATATATCCTAACAAAATCACTAACGGACCTAACCTCTGCCACAAAGCTAACCACAGATAGCCCGATTCCAAACAATACAAAGATGAAAAAGGTTGTAAAGATTCTTCTGCGGTGTTTCAGCCATTCCAGATACAATTGTCCTTTGATCAAAATATCCTCCTCCTTTATTATTAGTGTATTACCTTGATGGTACACTGGTACAAATAAAAATGCAACTATTTTTTTCCATAAATATTCTTATCCCTTCCCCTCCCGTTCCTCTTTTGTGTTATTTTTATAAATAGGAAGATGTAATGTATTTTATAAAGGATGTGTAAATACAATGGATTTTTCTAATAAAACAGTAATCATAACAGGTGCTGGAAATGGAATTGGAAGAGGAATTGCTTTTCTTTATGCAGAAAAAGGGGCTAATGTCGTTTTAGCAGATATAGATGAAAAAGCAGGTACTCAAACAGTAGGGATGATAAAAGAACAGGGTGGCGAAGCACTTTTTATACAAACAGATGTAAAACTGGAAACAGATATTGAGCGATTAATGGAAGTAACCAATCAAACATACGGTCAAATAGATATTTTAATCAATAATGCAGGGAAAGGGTTATTCAAGTCTCCCTATGAAGTATCAATTGATGAATGGGATGACGTCATTAACACAAACTTAAGAAGTGTGTTCCTGGGGTCACGTGAAGCAGCAAAATATATGCGACATAACAAGGAAGGCGGTTCGATTGTTAATATTGCCTCCACAAGAGCCATCATGTCTGAGCCTAATTCAGAATCTTATGCTGCTACAAAAGGCGGAATCGTGGCCATTACACATGCCCTTGCCTCCTCGTTTAGCAAAGATCGGATTACAGTTAACGCCATTTCTCCAGGTTGGATTGAAACAGGTGATTATACAAAATTAAGCCAACTGGATCATGAACAGCATCTATCAAAGCGTGTTGGAAAACCTGATGATATCGCGCGGGCCTGTCTTTATTTAACTGCCAAAGAAAATGATTTTGTTACCGGGATTAACCTTGTCGTAGACGGCGGAATGACGAGGAAGATGATTTATGAGGAATAGGAAGGAATCTTTTCAATTAATAAAAGAAGGACAAAATACTTGAACCTAAACAATAGACTCCAGCCCCATGCTGGAGTCTAAATGCGCCTTTTCATTAGTCTCGCATTCTTTATAATCTATTGTTCATCCCTTCAATTGCTCTCACTTTTAGGGAGTTTTCTATAATCAATTCAAGTAATTCACTATAAGGGATACCAGCTGATGCAGCACTTTTTGGCAGCAGGCTATTCTTCGTCATCCCAGGTAATGAATTAACCTCTATGACATAAGGGTTACCGTTTTGAATCATCATATCAATGCGGGCATAAACGCTGCATTTCAATGCTTTATAGGAGGTTAATGCAGCATAAGCAACTTTTTCATATGTTTCAGACGAAAGTTCGACCACCTCTTCAATTGTCGCGGCATCATCATATTTGGAAGTATAATCAAAAAACTCCGCTTTATGACGAATAGAAACAATAGGCAAGAGCTCTCCATCTAGCATAGAACAAGTGATTTCTTCCCCTTTTACATACTTTTCAATGATCACTTCAGCATCCTCTTCGAATACTTCAGCAATTGAAGACTTAATCGTGTCTGGATCATAAACAATTTTTACTCCTACACTCGAACCGCCCGAATTAGGTTTCACCACTACTGGGTACCCCATCTTGTCTAATTCATCCAAATTAAGTTCTTCTCTATTCGTAAGGTGAATCCAATCCGGAGTCTGCACGCCTTCATAACGGATGATTTTTTTGGAGATATTCTTATCCATACATAAGCTGCTGGACAGTACTCCGCTCCCTGTATAAGGAATACCAAGGGTTTCAAGAGTACCTTGAACGGTGCCATCTTCACCGTACTTCCCATGAAGTGCAAGTAATGCAACATCGAGATTTTTGACCTTATCTGTCAACTCTTCCTTGTTATCTATTTGGATTGGGACAATTTCATATTTACTTTTATTTAGATTCGCAATCATCTCTTCGCCCGTCATGAGCGAAACCTGTCTTTCGGAGGAAACGCCTCCCATAATTACGCCAACTTTCATTTTCTTAGCCTCCAAAATCAATTCTTAATGTGTCACCTATAATGTTAATTCCCTGAGTAATCTCTTTTTCCGTCAGCCTTGAAAATCCTAACCGTAATGTGTCCTTTCCACTATCGTCCGTGTAAAAGACATCACCTGGCAAAAAAACAACACCCTTTTTATAGCATTTTTCTAAAAGACTTCGTGAATTGATATTATTTTCTAATTCTAAAAAAAGATGGAGTCCGCCGTCCCCAGTCATTCGTTTATAAGGAATGGCTTGTTGGCAAGAATTAACAGATAATTCATATTTTTTCTTATAAACTGATTTAGCTTTTTTTAGATATTTCTCAAAGCAGCCGTCATTTAAATATTGGAATAACACTGCTTGATCTAAGGTAGACGTATGAATAGTACGAGCTCTTTTCATACTTTCCAAGTAATAAATCAAATCCTTGTCTGCTAAAATCCACCCAACTCGTAAGCCTGGAAAAAGAATCTTAGAGAAGCTGCTAATATAAATGACATTGTTACCGGCTCCTGCAAAGGCAGCCAACGGCGCCAGATGTGATCCTGAATACCTTAATTCTTCGTTAAATCCATCTTCAATGATAGGTAGTTGATAGGCAGAAAAAAGCTCCATAATCTCCTTTCTTTTCTCTGAGGACGTAACGATTCCAGTTGGATTATGATAAGACGGGATTAAGTAGGCAAAATCGTATTCCTTTTTTGATAAAAACGATTCAAGCTTTGAAACATCGATACCATCATCATCCATATCAATACCCTCGATCTCAAAGCCATGTAATCGAAACAGTTTTAGAGCCGTATGATGGGTTGGATTTTCACAAAGAATACGTCCGTTCTTTTTATGAAGGGAGGATAATAGGAGATCTAAGCCTTCTGTGAATCCATTGGTAATCAAAATATCTTTATCCCTAATGCGAATACCTTTAATTTCCATATAATGAAGCAAGTAGTCGATCAGTGGTTTATAGCCTTTGGCATAACCATAATTAAGAACGATGTTTCCTTCAATGGCCATCCGATTTAAGAAAGCTCTTTTAAAATTTTCTACATCAAAAAGCTTTTCATCGGGGGCGATACTATTAAAGGAGATCATATCATGATTCCAGTGTACTTCATGCTTCATTAGGTCCAATTCATCTGCCAAATACGTCTGCTCATTGATTTTATCTTTCCAATTCAATTGGATCGACGGGGCGTTGAAGGTCTCCACTTGACTAACAAAGTTTCCTTTTCCTTTTACCGCATAGATAAGACCTTCTCGTTCCAAATCGGCATAAGCTGTTAAAACGGTATTTCGGCTTACTGATAGTAATGAGCTAAGTTCCCGAGTGGATGGAAGCTTTTGGTTCTCAAGTAAGTGTCCGTTAGTAATCATTCTTTTCAAATATTCTTTCAGTTGAATATAGACAGGACGGCCTTCTATAACCTTAAAATCGTTAAACACTACTGTTACCCCTCTCTTACATTTTTACACGTTTGGAACGATTCCAAAAGGTCCACACAATATGTAATTTTACGGTCTTGTGGTATGGTGCCGCAAACAATGATATTCTTTGAATAATGGAAAATTAAAAATATTAATATTGATTGAAAGATAAATTTATAAAGAAGTAGTGGTCCTATTTTATTTTACGCAGCTGGGTCCAATGACACTAATTCTTTAATAATACTTTGACATCATTTATATGTTTGTTACATTAAATCCCAATAAAAGCATACAAATTCGTTGATGAGAAAACGTAGCTTCCCGCCTTGATCCACAGAGAGATGACATTTTGGTGCAAGTCAGTGTTTGAGTGTTACCTGAAAATCCTCTCTGAGAAGTTAGGCTGAAACCTATAGTAAGTTTAACCGGGCGTCTACCGTTAAAAGGAACACGTATGATTGTACGTTGCTAAGTGCAATTGAGCGGATCAATAGAATTAGGGTCGTATCGCGGTTAACCCCGTCCCTTTCATGGGACGGGGTTATTTGTATGTTTTTTTACCATTTTTGAAAAGGAGCGATATCGATGAAGGCAAATGAAAGGAAGGAATCTGTCGTCCAGCGTGAGGAGAATATCCTTCATTATTGGACAGGAGGAAATACTTTTAAGCAATGATGCTTATTTCCTTCATCATCTATTCCTTCATAAAACTCCAGAGATTTAATCAATCGTTTGATTAGTTACGGAATACTAGAAATACCAACGTTTTCAGCAATTTAATTAAACGTTTGATTGGTTATTTGGAGTGGTTCAACCAATGGGAGAGTTCCTCTTTTACCAATGCTTAGTACATTTCTGTCTATTCTTTTTACGCTAATCCCATACTATTTAATCCTTTTTAACTTCGTTATTCCAAATACTATTGGAATTCCTGTACCAATAATCGTTATCGGTAAAAACCATATACCAACACTGTACCCCCGGCTAAAGCTATGGAAATAGATTCAAATAAGAAGAGTGCAAAGATTATTATGTAGTTTAGTCCTCACCCAAGAATTTGACATACTAACACTTCCTTTAAAGATTTTACAAACTAATCACTAGCTGAGGATTTTTTAAAACATTCCCGCTTCAGTGGTTAAGCCCTCCACCGTAACTGTGATTTTTCCCAATTTGTATTTCTTTAAAGCCTTCTCATCATACGGTAATACCACTGTTTTCCAAAATGAATCGTTTTTTGATAACCGTATCCACTCATCTTGAATGCAAGTATGATCAGGGTCCTCCACTTTCTTTTCTCCGTAATACTGGGAAAATTGCAATATTGGCTTACACTTTTTTGAACTCAAATCAATATCTTGGTTTGATTTATTTGTAACTGTTGCTTTCACCTGAACAACTTTTCCTTTGAATGTTTGGATTGGAGTTGAAACAAACAGGGTTACATTCAGCTTATCATTTTCATTAGAAGAAGTTGCGCCGCTTGGTCCTGAAGTGGGGTGAAATTTTCCATATTCTTTATTTGCTAATATCCCTACGCCAATGCCTATTAAAAAAGATATAAAAATAAAGATTGCCTTTTTCATATTTACCTCCTTTTTACTTTTTCGATAAACTCTCATTTTGTAATGATACCTCTTTTTCAAAAAAGAAGAATTATATCCATTCTAGCATAATATTCCATTTGTCTTTGTGAAAAATTACTAAATATTTCCAAAAATCGATAATCATTATTGATGCAAGGACTAAGCCGATTAATGCAATATCTTCGGTATTTACTTCGATTGAACAATGCTTCAAATACACCTCTAATGCTAGTTCAACATCCCCTTCTAACAAACCTATCTCTTTCAAATTCATTTTAGCTACCAAAGACCGTTCATTTCATTACTTATTTTCCCAAAAATATTTTGACAACCATTTTTATATCTGTTACAATATAACCCAATAAAAGCATACAAATTCGTTGATGAGAAAAAGTAGCGTTTCGTCTTGATCCACAGAGAGCCGACATTTTGGTGCAAGTCGGTGTTCGAGTGTTACGTGAAAATCCTCTCTGAGAAGTTAGGCTGAAACTTGTAGTAAGTCTAATCGGGCGTCTACCGTTACAAGGAACACGTATGATTGTACGTTGCTAAGTGCTATTGGATCGGTTCAATAGAATTAGGGTGGTATCGCGGTTAACCCCGTCCCTTTACATGGGACGGGGTTTTTTGTATGTTTTTTTAATCATTTTAGAATAGGGGCGATATCGATGAATGTGAATGAAGGGAAGGAAACTGTTGTACAGCGTGAGGAGAATATCCGTCATTTTTGGGCTGAGAAAAATACGTTTAAGCAATCTGTTCAATTACGAAAGGAAAAAACACCTTTTGTTTTCTATGAAGGACCGCCAACTGCCAATGGTCTCCCCCATGTAGGTCATGCCTTTGGAAGAACGATCAAAGATGTGGTCGCACGTTATAAAACCATGCAAGGATTTCATGTCGAACGGAAGGCCGGCTGGGATACACATGGTCTGCCAGTCGAACTGGGTGTTGAAAAACAGCTTGGAATCTCAGGGAAACAAGAGATCGAACGTTATGGTGTCGAGCCTTTTATCAATAAATGCAAAGAAAGTGTATTCACATATGAGAAGAAATGGCGCTCCTTTACAGAAGAGCTAGGTTATTGGGTAGATATGGACAGTCCTTATATGACGTTAAGCAATGAGTATATCGAAAGCGTATGGAACATATTAAGCAAAGTTCATCAAGATGGTTTGTTGTATAAGGGCCATCGTGTATCACCGTACTGCCCGAGCTGCCAAACCTCTTTAAGTTCCCACGAGGTGGCACAAGGCTATAAAGATGTGAAGGATTTATCGGCTACTGTAAAATTTAAACGGCTTGATGCGGAAGATGAATATTTCTTAGGCTGGACAACAACACCTTGGACATTGCCGGCAAACGTTGCCCTTGCGATGAATCCAACCTTAACCTATGTCCGTGCCCAAAAAGACAATGTAGTATATATTGTTGCCAAATCATTAGTCGAAAAAGTCCTTGGTGAACAGTTCATGGTGTTAAGTGAACATAGCGGCAGCGACTTCGCAGGAATACGGTATGCTCCACCATTCGATTATGTGGCTATCGAAAAAGGACATCATGTCGTTTTAGCCGATTACGTTACTGAAGCAAGTGGAACAGGAATTGTCCACATTGCTCCCGCTTACGGTGAAGATGATTATAAAACCGTTCAGCAACAAGGGTTATCGTTTATTAATGTCGTCGATCAACAAGGACGTTACACAGCTGATGTTGTCGAGCTTGCGGGAAGATTCGTGAAGGACTGTGACGTGGATATTATTAAAATGCTTTCGGAAAAAGGCACCCTTTTTCATAAAGAAAAGTATGAGCACAGCTACCCGCATTGCTGGAGATGTGACTCTCCATTACTTTACTACGCAACAGATAGCTGGTTTATCAGGATGTCGGCATTAAAGGAGAAAATGCTTGCGAACAATGCGACCGTTACGTGGTATCCTGACCACATTAAAGACGGACGCTTTGGGAATTTTCTTGAAAACCTCGTTGATTGGAATATTAGTAGAAATCGTTACTGGGGTACACCGTTAAATGTTTGGGTATGTTCTGATTGCCAGTTTGAAGTGTCACCTGGCAGTATTGAGGAACTTCAAAAACTAGCAACCACTCCAGTACCAAATAATATCGAACTGCATAAGCCCTATATCGATGAGGTCACATGTACCTGTCCAAAATGTAATGGAGTCATGGAGCGTACGTCTGAAGTCATTGATGTATGGTTTGATAGCGGCTCGATGCCATTTGCACAGCACCACTATCCGTTTGGAAATAAAGAAAAATTCCAATCACAATTCCCCGCCGATGTCGTTATCGAAGGAATTGACCAGACAAGAGGATTCTTTTACAGTCTACTTGCTGTTTCCACCCTATTCACAGGAAAAGCATCGTACAAAAACGTCTTGTCACTTGGGCACGTACTTGATGAACACGGTCAAAAAATGTCTAAGAGCAAAGGTAATGCATTAGATCCTGTTGAACTCATTAGGGATTACGGTGCGGATGCCCTGCGCTGGGCCTTCTTAGTCGATAGCTCGCCTTGGAATCCAAAACGTTTTTCGAGTAAGATTGTCCAGGACGCAAAATCAAAATTGGTGGATACGCTGGATAATACGTACAAGTTTTATGCCATGTACGCAAAAATAGATGGTTTTGTCTACGACCCAAGGCAGACAGGTACGAAAACAATCCTAGATGAGTGGATTCTCTCACGCCTAAATAGTACAGTTAAACTCGTTGTGAGTTATATGGATCGCTATCAATTTACGCAAGCAACACGCGAGATTGCCGGATTGGTCGATGAATTGAGCAATTGGTATGTTCGACGCTCAAGAAATCGCTTTTGGGCTTCCGGATTTTCAGAAGATAAACGAGCTGCTTATTCAACACTATTTGAAACTCTTACAACCATCAGTCGTTTGTTGGCTCCATTTGTACCATATGTGGCAGAAGATATCCATTTGAAGCTGCATCAAGATAGTGTTCATTTACAAGACTATCCGAAAGCTAATGATTCCATGATTCATCCTAATTTAGAGGCTGACATGCAAACAATCCTAAAAATAGTGGAGTTCGGCCGCAGTATTCGCAATGCGACAAACATGAAGGTGAAGCAGCCTTTACAGCAATTGATTGTATGGCAGCAAGAAGGCAGCCGTCTTTTACACGCCTACGAAAATGTCATTAAAGATGAGTTAAATGTTAAAGAGGTTGTTTTTACAGAAGATTTATCTCAATATGAATCGCTTGTTTTTAAATTAAATTTTAAAACAGCGGGTTCGGCTTTCGGTAAACTGGTAAACGCGGTCAAGGGTTACGTCGAACAAATGCCAGATCATGAGAAAAAATCATTATTAGAAAATGGTCAACTTGAAATCGATGTTAACGGACAAACGGTAACATTACTGAACGAACATATTACTGTCGAATATTTGGTTTCATCTGGATTTGAGATGGCAGGCGATCAGCAGTTAAAGGTATTGTTAGATGTTAAACTCACACCTCAATTAGTGAACGAAGGCCAAGTGAGAGAACTAATCAGAGCCATTCAAGATAAACGAAAAAAATTAGATTTACCTGTGGAAATGTATATATCGCTCGATATTTCAGCAACGGAGAATGGTAAAAACATCATTCAACACTTTGAGGGACTGATAACGGAGAATGTCCTTGTCCACCAGATAAGCTTTGATAGGGTAAATGAATGCGAACAGGCTATTGAAGTGAAATTTGGCGATGAGATAGTAAAGGTCTCATTGAGATCTTAGATTATCGTATCAAAAAGACGGCGCGTTTGTCGTCTTTTCTTTGTTAAACGGCATAGTTGAAGTCTCAGAGTGCCTGTTATTGGCTTTTTCCCATGGTCACGGGCACTGTGGGCCTTTCAGAGTGCCCATTCTTGGCTTTTTCCCATGGTCATGGGCACTGTGAACCTTTCAGAGTGCCCATTCTTGGCTTTTTCCCATGGTCATGGGCACTGTGGACCTCTCAGAGTGCCCATTCTTGGCTTTTTTCTGTGGTCATGGGCACTGTGGACCTCTTAGAGTGCCCGTTCCTGACTTTTTCCCATGTTCATGGGCACTGTGGACCTCTTAGAGTGCCCGTTCTTGGCTTTTCCCCATGTTCACGGGCACTCTGGACCTCTTAGAGTGCCCTTATTCGGTTTTTTGTCTTTCGGGCGCATTGACGGGGATCCTTTTTTCGATTACACCTGCATAATTAATTTTTTGTGACCGTTAGAACCCCTTTTTTCGCTTTCTCGGGCACAATTAATTTTTTTTATGACCATTAGCACCCCTTTTTTCGGATCTCGGGCACAATTAATTTTTTTGAAATAGAAGGTCGCTAAGAAAATACAAGGTGCTAGAGATGACAAGTCTTAAAGTCCAAATTTTATACATTCTGTTCTTTTAATCAAATCGAGTAAAACTGAGTACATGATTAGGTACATCTTCATTGGCACTAGAAAGTTAATCAATCATTTGATTAACTCTAGCAAGGCAGATACACCAACACTTCCAGCTTTTCAATCAATCGTTTAATTAGTTTTTTCAAATCGATGCTTCATTGGCTCAAGAAAGTTAAACAAACGTTTGATTAACTCTGAAACGCCAGACATACCAACGCTTCTAGCAATTCAATCAATCGTTTGATTATCTTTGAATCACTTCTCCAATAACCTGTTTATATTCTTCAAACCATTTTTTCCATTCTTCCATCCTGGCGATGGTTCTGCCGTCCATTAGGGCCACAATCACATCGAGACATACGTGCCAGCCTGCAAGGTCCTTTGGAGTATGATCTGTTATTTTCTCGATCCGTTCAATTAGGACTAATTTACAGCCGTTTGATTCTGGGGCCAACTCAAAACGGACACTGTCTGCCCACCAGGAGAATTCAAATACTGCATGCCTTTTGAGCTCAGTAATTTCTAATTCTTCAACTGTTCCATCCGGCATATTAAACTTCATGAACCCGCCTTCACGAAGCTCGCCGACTCGAAGTTCGTTAAACCATTTTGCTAACTTTTCGTTTTCAGTCAACCATGACAAAACCGCTTCCACGGAATGCTCTAAGTGGCGTTCGAAACGAGCGATGCAACCACTATCCTTTTTTTCAATTTTTGCTATCACGATTTTCCCCTGCCTTTCGAGAATTTATATACTAACAGCCTACTAGTTTGGTGTTAAATTCGCAATAATAAAAACAAAGGGAACGGCACTTACACTTCCATTTTGGAAGCATAATAACCGTCCCTCTGCTATACTTCGTGTTTATTTTGATAAGACGTTTTGGATTTTCTCAAACGCCCAATCAATTTCTTCTTTTGTAATAATTAACGGTGGTGCAAAGCGAATGACCGTATCATGTGTTTCTTTGCATAATAAGCCTGCTTCTTTAAATTGTTCACAATAAGGTCTTGCGGCTTCGGTTAGTTCAACCCCGATAAACAAACCCCTGCCTCGGATATCTTTAATCATTGGATTATTAATGGTTTTTAACTGTTCAAGGAAGTACTTTCCTAATTCAAGCGACCGTTCCGCTAACTTTTCTTCCTCGATCACATCTAAAGAAGCAAGAGAAACGGCACAGGCAAGCGGGTTTCCTCCAAACGTGGAGCCATGTGAGCCTGGATTAAAGACGCCAAGAACATCAGAATTTGCAACAACACAGGAAATTGGGAATACTCCGCCGCCAAGGGCCTTTCCTAAGATTAACATATCAGGTTCTACTTCTTCCCAGTCACAGGCAAACATTTTTCCAGTCCGGGCTAAACCAACCTGAATTTCATCGGCAACAAACAGAACATTTTGTTCTTTACAAAGTTCGGACGCCTTCTTTAAGAATCCTTCAGGAGGTAAAATAATCCCCGCTTCGCCCTGAATTGGTTCTATTAAGAATGCCGCCGTATTCGGTGTAATTGCCGCCTTTAATGCTTCCAAATCACCATAAGGAATTAATTTAATGCCCGGCAGCATCGGGCCAAAACCGCGTTTGTATTCCGGATCAGAGGATAACGATACCGCTCCCATTGTCCGACCATGGAAGTTCCCTGTGCATGCGATGATTTCTGCCTGATTTTCAGTAATTCCTTTGACATCATAACCCCAGCGGCGGGCAGCTTTTAGAGCGGTTTCCACTGCTTCTGCTCCTGTATTCATCGGCAACGCCATGTTTTTATTTGTTACCCGACAGATCTTTTCGTACCAAGGCCCGAGCTGGTCATTATGAAATGCACGTGATGTTAGGGTGACTTTGTCTGCTTGGTCCTTTAATGCTTGAATGATTTTTGGATGACGGTGCCCTTGGTTGACAGCGGAATAGGCACTTAGCATATCCATGTAGCGATCTCCCTCTGGACTTTCCACCCATACGCCTTCTGCTTTGGCGATTACGATTGGCAGCGGATGATAATTATTGGCACCAAATTTTGTTGTTTGTTCTATAATTTCTGTTGTTTTCGTGATTAATTCTGTCATTAAAATTTCCTCCTTTATTTGTGGAGCTTCCCCGTTGTTCACCTTATTTTTGTTCGATTAGCAGGATTACCATTATTTATTGCAAGTTTCATGCCAATAATTTTTTTGCCGTTTTATTAAGGTTTTCCGAAATTTAGTGCCACAAAATTTTGCAGGAAACCTTCCCTTTTAAAAAGTAGTGCCAATATATTTTGCATTATTACGTTTTTTTTGATTAAATAGGGGCATAAGTGAAAAATAAGGGAATGAGCCGTTATGATAAAATCACAAACTGATTTGTACTATTTGACACGGATGTATGAACGGATTTTGGACGAAGTAGACGTTGGAATTCATGCGGTGGACGAAACGGGCAAAACGATTATTTATAATAAAAAAATGATGCAAATGGAGTCGATGGACATCCATGATGTTATTGATAAAAATCTTCTAGATGTGTTTATGTTTAAAGACGACCAATCTAGTACCCTTGTAAAGGCATTGCAGGAAGGGAAAATAACGACGAACGTTAAGCAAACCTATTTTAATAATAAGGGGCACGAAATTACAACAATCAACAATACCATCCCTATCTATACAGATGAAAAACTCGAGGGTGCTGTTGAAATTGCCAATGACGTCACAAAACTTGAACGGCTCATAAAAGGCAATATGAACAAGGGGGCCACGAAATATACCTTTGATAAAATAATTGGGGTGAGCCCTGCTATTAAAGAAGTGATTGAAGCGGCTAAACGGGCAACGCGAACCTCTTCCTACGTGTTGATCGTCGGCGATACAGGGACTGGGAAGGAGCTGTTTGCCCAAAGCATCCACAACGGGAGCGCGCGTTTATCCGCTCCATTTATCTCGCAAAATTGTGCGGCATTGCCTGATAATTTAATTGAGAGTCTTCTATTTGGCACGAAGCGCGGTGCCTTCACGGGCGCCGTTGATACCCCGGGATTATTTGAACAGGCAAACGGCGGCACCTTGCTGCTTGATGAAATTAACTCATTGAATCTAAATCTTCAGGCAAAATTGCTCCGCGTCCTTCAGGAAAAAACAATCAGACGCATTGGTGATACGAAAGATACGCCAGTTGATGTAAGGGTCATTGCCAATATGAATGAGGATCCTATTGATGCCATTGCCCATCAGCGGCTGCGCAAAGATTTATATTACCGGCTTGGAGTCGTAACGATCTTTGTTCCACCACTAAAGGACCGCAAAGAAGACATACCATTATTGGTTGAAAATTTTATTGAAAAATACAATGAGCGTTTTCAAATGAATGTAAAAGGGTTGTCGGAGGAGGTCAAATCGTCTTTCCTTGAGTATGATTGGCATGGGAATGTCCGTGAACTTGAGCATATTATTGAAGCAGCCATGAACATCATGATGGATGAGGAATATATTATGTATTCCCACTTACCTTATCAATATCGAAGCAAAATGCAATTGAAGGAGAGATTGATGCCTCTCTCCACGGTAGACACCTTCATGAAAGGCAATTCAGATATTACGGTGCCACTAAAGAACCAAATGGAGTTATTTGAAAAAACCTATATCGAACACGTTTTATCGAAACATGATTTCAATATTTCAAGAGCAGCTAGATCACTCGGCCTAAGCCGCCAAAGCCTGCAGTACCGGATGAAGAAATTAGGCATATAGGGACATGGGGACAGTAAACCCCACCCTGTCCCAAATTTCATTGAATTTTGTATGGTGGCGAATATCCTAAACCACATCAAAAAGAACCACCAAGGGCATCGGTGGTTCTTCCTTTTGGCACTTCATTCCTTACACTGCGCAAAGGAAACTAGTGCTCTCTTTATACTTGAAGTGATTTTGCCTGCATTTGATACATTTGCTCATAGATGCCGCCTTGGGCCAGTAATTCATCGTGAGTGCCTTGTTCTTTAATCACGCCTCGTTCTAATACAAGAATACGATCAGCATTTTTGATGGTCGAAAGACGGTGAGCAATAATAAAAGTTGTCCGTCCCTTCTTAAGAACATCCATCGCATGCTGAATCATTTCTTCCGTCTCTGTATCAATATTGGAGGTTGCTTCGTCCAAAATTAATATTGCAGGGTCAAAAGCGAGCGCTCTTGCGAATGAAATAAGTTGTCGCTGGCCTGAAGAAAGTGTGCTGCCTTTTTCAATGACGGGTTCATCAATCCCTTTTTCCAGATTCCTGAAGACACTTTCTGCCCCAACCGCTTTCAAGGCTGCTTCTACCTTTTCTCGTGAGATGCTTGGGTCATTCAAACTCACATTCGAGGCAATCGTTCCGGTAAATAAATAAGGATCTTGTAACACAATGCCCATATGTTTGCGCATTGTCTGCCTTGGCACAGAAGTAACGTCAATCCCATCAATATAAATCTTCCCCTTAGATGGATCGTAGAAACGGAAGAGCAAGTTCATAATCGAACTCTTCCCAGAACCCGTATGACCAACAAGCGCCACAGTCTCGCCGCGATTCGCTTCAAAGGATAAATTCTTCAACACATAATCATTGTTTTTGTAAGCAAATGACACATCTTCAAATAGGACATGCCCATCGTATCTAGGCATCATTTCTTGTGATACATTTTCACCAGTGGTATCTAACACTTCAAACACTCGTTTCCCGGCAACGAGTGAGCGTTCCAGCTGTGAAAACTGATTGACCACATTCGTAATTGGATTGAATAATCTCGTTAAGTAATCAACAAACGCATAGAGTGTACCCGAAGAGACCATTTGTGTTGTCGTTAACGATTGTGTCCCAAAATAAACAATGAAAATGGTAAACAGGATGAGACGTAACGAATTCACTAAATTAAATGACGTTGCCGAATCTAAAAACAATAGCTTGCGCTGATAGGCATAATGTTCTTCATTCATCTCATCAAATTCCTTCGTCATTTGCTTCTCACGACGAAAGGCTTGAATAATCGTCATGCCTTGAATTGATTCATTAATCATCGCGTTAATATCGGCAATTTTTGTGCGAATCACATCATTGTATTGCGCCGCATACTTTCGATATAAAATCATCCAAAGATAGACGATTGGCATCATGATTAAGGCAATCAGCGCCATTTTCCAATTTAAAATAAACAGGGCGATATAGACACCCGCTATCGAGATGAAACTTGTGGCAAAGTTAGAAAGTACTTGCACATATAAATTTCTTAATGCTTCGGTATCATTTGTGACCCGTGCGACAATTTTTCCTGCCGGCAATTGATCAAAATACTGAATCGGCAATCTTTGAATATGTCCAAATACGTCTTGCCTTAATCTTTGGACCACACGATTTGCTCCCATTTGCAAATAAATATACATAAAGTAACGTAAAATGGCGGTTGCCACCGCTAAGATAAAATATAAACAAAGGAGCCAGGTAATCGGCTCAATATTAATTTTTCCAATGGTCATATGTTCATCGATAATATTTTTTGCAATAAATGGACCTGCAAGTTCCGTAAATACAGCAGCCGTTAAGAATAATAGCCCAAGAAAAATCGTCCGCTTAAAATACATCGCATATTTCGTTAATCGTTTACCCGTACTCATGACCCGCCCCCTTCCAGCTGTTGACGGTCAAATTGTTCTTTATACCAGCCGTTTTGTCCAATAAGTTCTTCATGTGTTCCTTGCTCGGTAATTTGCCCCTCATCGAGCACGATAATTTGATCGGCATGCTGTACACCAGATAAACGATGGGTAGTAATAATCGTTGTCTTACCACTTCGCTCATTCTGAATGTTTCGGAGTATTCTAGACTCCGTTTTTGCATCGACTGCTGATAATGAGTCATCAAGGATTAATATTTCCGGATTTTTAATAAGCGCCCGTGCAATCGATACCCGCTGCTTTTGTCCGCCTGATAAAGAAACTCCTTTTTCCCCGACAAGTGTTTCGAGCCCCATCGGTAAGTTTTCTAAATCCTTTTTAAAGTAGGCAAGGTGAATGGCTTCCTGTAAATCCGCTTCTGTTGCATCTTCTTTACCAAATAAAATATTTTCAGCTATCGTACGTGAAAATAATACATGATCCTGTGGTACATACCCGATCCAATCCAGAATCTGTTCTTTTGTTTGCGCGGCGATATCGACTCCGGCAATTGTTAACTGTCCCTCATCAAGTGGATATTCACGCAATAATTGTCTTAGGAAAGTTGTTTTTCCTGCACCCGTTTTTCCAACAATCCCAAGCGTCTCTCCCCTTTTTAGCGACAAGGAAATTTGCTGTAAATTTTTCACCTGACTCGTTGGATATTGAAACATCAAGTCATCAAATCCAATGGCACTCGGTGTCGTGAGTGCAACCGGATTTTTCGTGTTTTGAACGTCTGCTACACTGTTAAGGGTTTCTTGTACCCGATCAAGCGAGGCATTCCCTTGCTGCATGACATTTATTAACTCGCCAATAGCGAAAATAGGCCACACCGCAATCCCTAAATAGACATTAAAGGTGACAAGCTGACCGACTGACATTTCACCATTTGATACAAGGTAGGCACCGTAGCCAAGTGCGACCACATAGCTGATACCGGTTCCGACTTTTGTTATCGGTCCGAACAAGGCATTTATTTTTGCCGTATACATATTTTTTGCGTATACTTCTTCACTCATATCAGCAAAATTCTTTTCATCCTTTTTCTCCTGCACGTAGGCACGAATCACCCTCACACCGGCGACAGATTCTAAAACACTATCATTCAGTTCTCCAAACGCATCCTGCGCCTTCATATATCGCTCATGCACCAGTTTGCCAAGATACTGAATTAACACAGCCATAATCGGCACTGGCAGCATCGCAAAAAACGTTAATTTCCAAGAAATCATAAACCCCATCGCACAGATAATGGCACCCATATATAACGTGGAATCAATCAGCGTCATAATCCCAAATCCCGCTGTAATCGAAACGGAATTTAAATCATTGGTTGCACGTGCCATTAAATCACCCGTACGATTCTTTTCATAAAATGTTGGCGTCATTTTTAAAAATTGCCGCATTAATTTCCGGCGCATGATCCTCTCAAGATTAATAGCCCCTTCAAATAAACGATATTGCCAAACAAAATTTAAAAAGTAGCCAAATGTTATTATCGCAACAAATATTAGTACATATTTAACTAATATTTCTTTTGACATTTCACCAGCAGTTAATACATCGATAATGGAGCCAAGTAAATATGGTGGAACCACTTCCAGCACACTGGCAACCATTAATAAGGAAATAGCAATTGTATATTGCTTCCAATACTGTTTAAAAAACCAGCCTAATTTACCTAGTACATCAAACATGCAGCATCCCTACTTTCCTGAACATCTGTGAACCATAGCTACCCAGAATCTAGCAGCTCCTTATTGAAAATCAATCTTCTTTGTTTGTTCCACATCTTCATCTACTCCTTCTTAACAATTCACAAAATATTCCGCAACACAAAAAAGAGAAGCATACCCTAAAAAGAGCATGCATCTCTGGAAAAGGTATCGAAGCCGTGCCGATACCTTTCATCATGTTAGGAATTCACCAATTTACAGATTACAGGTATGGACAATATATGAAATTAGCAGTTAAGTAGTGTACATGAAGATCTCGCATTGTCCATTCCTCCTTTGTAAAAAAATGTTTAGTGTCCTTGAAGATTATCATTCTTTTCGTACAATTGTCAACAGTCAGATGATTAGGACTAGGGACAGGCTCCTTGTCCCAAAAAAGGAAAACCTCTTTCGTTAGGTAATAATCACTCAAAATAGCACCCTAATATAAAATCAATCCATCATACTTACCTTTTCAGTTTTTTGTTGGTTGATTTACTTTGGAGTAAGTCACTTAATGCCTGGGTATAATGGTTCGAGAATTCATGTTTAACTCTTTCTTTATCTTTGGATCTAAGTACATCCACAAGTAATTGATGATTTTTAACAACAGAATTGACCCTAATCGGCACACTATTCGCCATTGTAAAAAACATAGCCCCTAATTGGATGTCTAGTTGCTGGTGCATGTGTTGTAAGCGCTTATGTTTTGAGGCGGCAACAATAATTTGATGAAAATCCCGATCGGTATTTTCCATAGACTCTATATCTTTCTGGATAATTGCTTGATGAAAGTTTTCTATTAATCTTTCCAGTTGATGGAGTTCCTTTTCCGAAATATGATCAATTGATAGCTGAGCTGCTTCACCTTCCAGTAAAGCCCTTAGCGTATAAATCTCCCAAGCGTCTTTTGTGGATAACGTTGAAACGAACGTTCCTTTATTTGTTTCATGTTTAACAAGTCCTTCATTTTGCAGCATACGCAATCCTTCCCTTAAAGGACCTCTTGAAATATTCATTTGTTCTGCAATCCTAACTTCGTTAATTCGTTCCCCCGGTTGGAGAGTACCATTTAGAATCATTTTCCGAACTTCCTTCGCCACACGATCTGATAACGTGGTATGGTTTAAGGGTATGTTCACGTTCATGCATCTCCTTTCCGATGAGATTTGGACAATTTGGAAGATTAATAGATCGCCTCTAGTAGAATAAAAGGCAATCCATTATTATTCTTATAACTTGTTGCTTAAACCTTCAATAAATTTAACAATTAAATTTACCGAATGCTCTACATCATCTAAATGTACACACCCAACTCCTGAATGGATATAACGGGATGGTACGGAAACGGTTCCTGTTAGAACACCATGTCCACTTAGGCTAATTGCTTTTCCGTCCGTCGCACCTTTAAGGAGAACATCTCTTTGATATGGAATATTATGTTCTTCAGCGACCTTCTCTAAATGTTTAGCTAACTTTTTTGGAACTGCTAAACCACCATCATAGAAAGTAATGGACGTTCCCTTACCCATTTTTACTGGAATGGCTTTATCTTCGATTCCAGGAGTACCCCCTGAAAGCGTTACATCAATAGCGAGTGCTACATCAGGTTGTACAGTGAAGCCCGCTGGTCCGGCACCTCGAATGCCAACCTCTTCCTGTACGGTTGCAACTCCATAAACGGTTGGGATAATATCCTTATCTGCTAAGCGTTTCATTACTTCCACAAGCACCGCACAGCCAGCACGGTCATCAACAGCCTTTCCTGTAAATACCTTACCACCATTCAGATATTGACCTTTTCGATCAAAGGTTACAAAGTCACCCACTCTTACTCCTAAGGATTCGGTTTCCTCTTTGTTACTCGTTCCGATATCCACATGCATATCCGCAATTGGAATCGCTTTCTTTTCTTCCTCTGCTGAGACGATATGAGCAGGCTTACTGCCAGTTACTCCCTTTACGGTACCTTTGTCTGTATGGATTTCAAGAATCTGGCTGATCACCATTCGGCAATCATGATATCCTACAGGGCCAATATATACAAATCCTTTTTCATCAATGTGGGTAACAACAAAACCAATTTCATCCATATGTGCTGCAAGCATTACTTTTAAATCTGAGTTGCTCCCTTTTTTAATAAAGAACTGATTTCCAAGTGCATCTTCAGAATGCTCATCCACATTGCCAGATAACTGTTCCTTAATATAATTGGCAACAAGTACTTCATCACCAGAAACACCGATTAATTGATCAAGTTCTACTAACAGATCTTTTAATTTTGTCATTTCAACATTCATCCCTTCTTTTTATATGTATAGAAAGGTAGAGAGAAACTCTCTACCCTTAAACAATTAATGCTTTGTTACTGAAATATTTTGAAGTGGGTCCATCCAAACTGGGTGTTGATAGAAACCTTTCAACCATGGTTGAACAATTGCATAGCGAACAGGGGTATACAATGGAACCCATGGAGCATCTTTTAAAACCTCTAATTGAATTTCTGAAAAGGCAGCCCATCGTTCTTGTCCAGGTGATAGTGTGGAAGCTTTCTTCAACATATCGTTGACGACCGGATTGTTATATGCAGCCCAGTTATTAGCTGGAACCTCACTGCCATTTAATAAGACATCAAGAAAGTTAGATGGATCCGGATAATCCTGGAACCAAGCAGTACTTACCATCCCATATTTTAATGACCGGGCTCCATCACTGTAGGATGAGCCAGATAACGGACGAATCTCAACATCAATTCCAATTTCCTTAAGATCAGACTGAATGGATTGTGCTTCCTTCGTTGCTTGGTCACTGCTAGTTGTTAGCATCGTTGTTTTAAACCCATCCGCGAAGCCGGCCTCTTTAAGAAGTTCCTTTGCCTTTTCTTTGTTAAACTTGTAATCAACCTCTGCTGGAAGGTCCTTTTGATAGCCAGGCATATCAGGTGGCAGGATTTGATTTGTAGCAGTGGCACGTCCGTTGTTTAACTTAACTAATTTCTCCTTATCAATCGCCATGTTAACCGCCTGACGAACAAGCTTATTATCAAATGGTTTTACCTGATTGTTAAGTGCTAAATAGTAGGTTGACACTAGTGTTTGACTTTGCAATAGATCCTTGTATTTTGAATCCTGTTGGAACTGGATAAAGTCTGATGATCCAATCAATTGGTTCCAACCAATAAACGCTGTATCCCCTTGCTTAAATTTAAGTGCGGATGACTGGGCATTCTTTTCAAATGTGATAGTTATTTCATCAAGTTTTGGGAAGCCTGCCACAAAATAATCGGCATTCTTTTCTAAAACCATGTCCTTACCAGTGTTATACGATTTCAGCTTCCAAGGCCCGGTACCCATTGGCTTATGATCAAATTCTTTATTACCAATAGAGTCCACATACTGTTTATCAATCGCTGGGAAGAAAGGCATTGCTAATACGTTTAAAAAGGTTCCTTGCGGTTCTGTAATTTTAATGACAAGTGTATAAGGGTCTGGTGCTGTGATTCCGGAGATTTCTTTAGCTTTACCTTCTGAAAAATCTGTGGATCCAATTACTAAAGGATCAATAAATCCTTTCCCTGGCGAACCAACCTCGGGGTCCAAGATGCGTTTAAATTCATCAATGAAGCTTTGAGCCGTCATTTCAGTTCCATTATGGAATTTAACACCCTTCTTAAGTTTAAAGGTATAGGTTAATCCATCATCTGAGATGTTAAACTCTTCTGCTGCACTACCAACTAATTTTGTTGAATCAGGCTCATATGTTACGAGCATATTGTAAAATTGTGTAACTACCTCATAGCATCCAAAATCGTAACACATAGCAGGATCCAGATGTGAGAAATCTGCACTCATATCAATATTAATCTTTCCGCCTTTTACAGCTTCACCATCATTTCCCTTTGTAGTCCCTTTACTATCTGTGCCCGTTGAATTCGATGAGCAGGCAGATAGTATAAGGAGTAAAATTAAAACCAACATGCCCATTTTTGTTGTTTTTTTCTTTGCCATTTAAATAAACCTCCCCTTTTACCTTTACCTATTTTGTAACATGGTCTTGAAGACCCCTGAAGAGAAACTTCTCACCGCCTTTCAAGGATTCTACTTTTTAACCTAAGAAATACTAATTCTTGGATCAATTAGAAAATACAATATATCTACAATGAAATTCATCACGACGACACAAATGGCTGAAAGAAGGACAGTTGCCATAATGACTGGAACATCTAAATGTTGAATCGATTGCATGGCTAGTTGCCCAATTCCTGGGTAGTTAAATACCGTTTCGGTTATCACAACGCCTCCCATAAGGAAAGCAATATCCATTCCAGCATATGTAACAGCAGGAATGACTCCATTACGGAACCCGTGACGGAAGGTAACTCTTAATGAGGAAGCTCCATTCGCATGTGCAGTTCTTATGTAATCTTGGGAGAATACTTCCAGCATGGATGTCTTGACTAATCTTTGGTAGTACGCTGCACCTACAATTCCAAGTGTAAGGGATGGTAATATTAAATTTTTTATATCACCCGAACCGCCAATTGGCAGGATTCCCATTTTATAAGAAATATTATAAATAAACCACATTCCTAGCCAGAATGTCGGAAGTGATATCCCAATAATCGCCAGTGAAGACAGGATATAGTCAGTAATTTTTCGATTATATACAGCCGTGAGTAATCCAAGTGGTATACCTATGATGATTTCTACAGCCCACCCTGAAAGCGCCAACACTGCTGTTGCACCAAATCTTTCAGAAATTAGATGCGTCACTGGTTGATTATTATAATAGGAAAATCCTAAATCACCATGTGCTAGTCGATTCAAATAAGAAAAATATTGAACATACACTGGTCGATCAAGTCCCATTGTATGTCTAACCTGTTCAACTACTTCCGGTGATGCCTTTTCACCAACTACGGTTCGAACGGGGTCTCCCGGTACTGCATAGGCAATGATAAACGTAATAATTGAGATACCTATTAGGACAATGAATGCCCCTAGTATGCGGCGAACGAGATATGCTGCCATTCCTAATCCTCCTCTCCTTATAAATTAATTCCCCACAGTTGGATCTAACCAATCTCTTAAACCATCTCCCAGCAAATTGAAACCTAGTGTTGCCCATAGAAGGGCAAATCCAGGTAAATAAATCAGCCATGGAGCAATTTGATAGGTATTCATTCCATCTTGGAGCATATTTCCCCAACTAGCTGTTGGTGGTTGAATCCCAATGCCTAAAAAGCTTAAGGCAGCCTCCAACATGATGTTTTGTCCAACTAATAATGTTCCCATAACGATGACAGGAGCTACGACGTTTGGTAAAATCTCTTTGAAAATAATGACAAAGTTAGAAGCTCCTAGTGCTTTTGCCGATTGAACATATTCTAGCTCTTTTACCTTCAATACTTCCCCCCGGACAATACGGGTCATCATCGCCCATCCAAGGACTCCAATCGCGATAAACACATTGGTAATACTTGGTTTTAGCACAGCTACTAAAGCAATAACAAATAGTAAAAAAGGAAAGGCAAGCATTGTATCTGTAATTCTCATAATCACCATATCTACCCATTTTCCGAAGTAACCGGACACAACCCCTAATGTAACCCCAATGAATAGACTAATAAGACTTGCAAAAATACCAACCTCTAACGATACTCTTGTTCCATAGATAACCCGGGAAAATACATCTCTTCCTATTGAATCAGCACCAAAAATAAATTCTGAGTTCGGGCCTTTCGGTGCACCAATATCTGATATTCCTGTCGGGTATTGTGTAATTGGATTATGGGTTGCGATTAAGGGGGCAAATATAGCAATTAGCAGTAAGGTAAACACCATCAATCCACCAACTAGAATCATGGGATAGGTCCTTAAAACTTTAAAAACCTTATTTCTACTTTTAAGCCCTGTCCTATTGTTAACTGTTGACACATTTGTAGTTTGAATTTGGCTTGTATCCAAGATGTTTCATCTCCTTTCACAGATTTTGAATTTAGTAAAGGTGGCAAGCTACAAAATGACCATCCTTTGCTTGTTTCCAATCAGGTTTCACTTGCTTACAGATGTCCATGGCGCTTGGGCATCTAGTGTGAAAAACACATCCACCAGGGGGATTAGAAGGGCTTGGCAGATCGCCTTTTAATACGATTCGTTCCCTTTTTTCTGTTGGATTATGAACAGGAATGGCTGAAAGCAATGCCCTTGTATATGGGTGCAGTGGTTCCTTAAATAAAGCCATTGTTTCAGACATTTCAAACATTTGCCCTAAATACATGACTAGAATACGATCACTAATATGCCGGACAACACTTAAATCATGTGAAATAAATAAATAGGTTAAGTCCATTTCATCCTGTAGATCTTCTAGCAGATTGATAATTTGTGATTGAATCGAGACATCTAATGCCGAAACAGGTTCATCAAGAATTAAAAGATTAGGATTTAATGTTAACGCTCGGGCAATTCCAATTCTTTGTCTCTGCCCGCCTGAAAATTCATGGGGAAACTTGTTCACGGCGCTTGGGTCCATTCCACATTTTTGTAAAATCTCAGCTACTTTTTGTTTCCGTTCTTTTTTGGTATACAAATTATGAATTTCCATTGGACGTTCAAGGATCCTTCCAATCCGATACCTAGGGTTCAATGACGAGAAGGGATCTTGAAAAACTATTTGCATTTCTTTTCGATATTCTTTAAGCTTGGATGCTGAAAGACTAGCTAAATTTTCATTCTTATAAATAATTTCACCATCTGTTGGTTCAAGAAGTCTAAGAATGGTTTTTCCTGTCGTGGATTTTCCACAACCCGACTCTCCGACAATCCCGATTGTCTCTCCCTTATTAACGGTAAAACTCACATTGTCAACGGCTTTCACATGCCCTACGGTTTGTTGAAGGATTCCTTTTTTAATAGGGAAATATTTTTTTAGATTTTTAACTTGTAGCAGTGCTTCTGTCATCATTATTCCCCCTTTCTAACCAGCAGCCGACGCTTGTTTTTTTATTAATTGCCATATAACTAGGTTCCTGGTGAATGCACTGTTCCATCGCAAACTCGCATCTCGGTGCAAACCTACATCCTTGCGGCATATTCGCTAATGATGGTACATTTCCGGGTATCGGCTTTAATCTGTTTCTTTCTCCCTCTAATTTCGGTATGGAGGAAATGAGACCTTTTGTATATGGATGCCGCGGGTCATTAAATAAGGTGTCTACAGTTGACTCCTCGACAATTTTCCCTGCATACATAACGGCAGCCCGCTCGCACATTTCGGACACCACTCCTAGATCATGGGTAATCAACAGTAAAGCCATATTGTTTTCTTTTTGAAGATTTCTTAGAAGATCCAGGATTTGCGCCTGGACTGTCACATCTAACGCTGTTGTAGGTTCATCTGCGATTATTAACTTCGGCTTACAGGCCATCGCCATTGCAATCATAACCCGTTGCCGCATCCCCCCTGATAATTGGTGGATGTATTCCCGATAAATTTCTTCGGGTCTGGCAATACCGACCAAACGAAGCAGTTCCAAAACACGTGTTTTAATCTGCCTTTTTGTTAATTTTTCGTGTAAAAAGAGTGGTTCGCCTATTTGATCACCGATTCGAATAACGGGATTTAAAGCAGACATTGGCTCTTGGAAAATCATCGAAACATCTTGTCCACGAATTTTCCTCATTTCCTTCGTTCCAAGACTTAACAGGTTTTTGCCATTAAAGGAGATTTGACCTTCTACCTTTGCATTTGCCTTTAGCAACCTCATGATAGAAAGTGATGTTACACTTTTTCCACACCCTGATTCCCCAACGAGTGCGACTGATTCTCCCGGATAGATTGAAAGATTGACTCCCGATAGGGCATTAAGGTAAGTCCCATCTGATTTGAAGGATACTTTTAAATTCGAAATATCTAATAAGGGCTTTTCCATTTCCTCCGCCCCTTTCTATTAATTTTAATATTTCTATAATAAAACTATTGTCAACTGTTGACAGTTTTCTATTTTTTTACAGGCACTCATTCTATAAAAGTGCCTGTAAAAAGTTTCTTATGGAATTATTTATTATAATAATTAACCAATTGACAGAAGTCAATGAATTTTCACATTTTTCAAAAATAATTTCAAGAGCATGAGGACAAGCTGACAGTGGGACAGGCTCCTTGTCCCTTTAAAAAGGTTTTACACATAAACCTAAAGATATTTGTGTATTTTTAAATGGGAGGTGCCGCTTTTTGAAAAATGCTTGGTTTGTTTCGTTTATTCGTTTTCCAATGTTGATTATGGTGTTGTTATTGCTTTTTTTATTGCTAAAAATAGTTGGTTTATCCTTTCGGTTTCCCTTTCTTCCGGAATTTTCAAATGTTTATTTTACTGTTGTTAATTTGCTTTGCTTTTATCTGTTACATCGCCTGTTAAAAAAAGAAGGTCGTTCCATTAAAGACGTAATCGATTTTCGTATGGAACGAGTTGTAAAGGATATTTTGTTTGGTATGTTATGGCTTGTGGTCTTGTATGTCCCTTTCGTGGTTACAATTTTGGGAATCATGTTTGTCATGTATGGACCGGATTTATTCGAACACTTTCCGACTGTTTTTGCCGGAAATGAAGATATCTTTTCATTTCCACGACCCGGATGGCTACTGTGGTTAACGGCCAGCATTTCTTGCGTTTTTCCGTTTTTAAATGCACCGATTGAAGAACTAATGTATCGCGGCTATGCACAGCCGGTATTTATCAGCCATTTTAAAAAAGTGTGGGTTGGTATATTCATCCCCTCTGTTGGCTTTGCTTTGCAACACATTATACTGGCTGTAAGTTTACAAGGTGCTATTGTCTATGCTGCGGCTTTTTTCGTATGGGGAATTGGGAGCGGGATCATCTTTCACAAACAAAAAAGATTGTTTCCGCTCATCGTATGTCATTTCTTTGTTAACATCGCATTTGGGGTCTTGCCACTGATTTTTCTCATTTCAGGGCAAACTTAATAGAAAAAAAGGGCCAGTCCACTGCGGCTTTAACACAGCAGGGGGACTGACCCAATGTCTAACGATACATTTTGGACAATTTTGTTGAGGGACAAGGTGTCCCCTTGTCCCTCTTTAAAAATCGTATTCAGCTTCTTTCGCTTTGCGAATAAGTTTATATGTGTCTGTTAGTACTACAGTATCTTCGACCAAACGCTCGATTCTGAATAAGACATCGTCATTTGTAATTTCTTTGCGATGGAAATCCTTTTCTTCTATAAATACATACGTCTGAACGATTTGTGCTTTCATATAAGCCAAAATTGGCTTTAATTGTTGTTCCACCATCAAATAATGCTTCGGAGTACCGGCTGTTACAAGCATACTGATCACTTTATCGCGAAATGCGTTTACCGGCAGTAGATCAAATATATTCTTCAATGTACCTGGGATTGAAGCTTGAAACACGGGAGTGCCAATAATGATCGCATCTGCCGCCATGATGGTTTCCGACACATACTTTGTGTCACCCTCATATTCCCAATAATTCCGTCCATCACTAAACTGAACATCGAATTCAGCTAGATCAATCAGGGTAAGTTCTGCATCTGGGTATTTTTCACTCATTGATTTGAATGTGTAGTTCATCGCTGTTCTCGTCTTAGAACCAACCTTTGAACCGGATAATCCGACTATTTTCATTCTATTTACCTCCTAATTCTTAGTTGTAAATTTTTTTACCGCAGGTAATATTTCTGTTGCAATCAACTCAATATTTTTCGCAATTTTATCAAATGGCACGCCGCCAAAGTCAATTTCAGCCATGAATCTCTGATGACCGTATAATTCATATTGGTAGAGCATTTTCTCAATAATTTGCTGTGGGCTGCCAATCATTAAAGCATCACGATAGTCTATTGCCTGAGCAAATTGCTGCTTTGGATAGCCGCCGCCCCTTAACGCCTGCATCCCTAAATTAAGATGTGGATAATATTCTCGAAGGGCATCCTGTGAATTTTCTGCTGTGTAAAAAAGACTAGTTGTCGCAATTGGCAGTTCCTTAGTGTCAAAACCGCTTCGCTCTAATGCCTCACGATAAGCCTCTACAGATCCTTTAAAATTAATTGCTGGACCGCCAAGTGTTGTCAGCATCATCGGTACTCCTGCAATGCCAGCTTTAATGGCACTTGCCGGAGGGCCACCAACAGCACGCCAAATCGGCAGATGGCCGTTTTGAGGCTGGGGAAGAATAGACGCATTTTCCAGCGGTGCCCGGAATTGACCTTCCCATGTCACCTTTTCTTCAGTATTTAACTTCAGCAGAAGCTCTAATTTTTCCTCAAATAATTCTTCATAATCACGGACATCATACCCGAGCAAGCTATACGCCCCAACGCGTGAGCCACGACCCGCAACAATTTCAGCCCGGCCGTTTGAGATTAAATCAAGTGTTGCAAAATCTTCATATACACGAACAGGGTCTGACGTACTTAACACCGTTGCCGAGCTGGCAATTTTAATCCTTTTTGTCGCTTGGGCAATTGCGCCTAAAATGACCGTATGTGCCTGGGTTGTAAAATACGTTTGATGACTTTCACCGACAGCAAATACATCTAGTCCCGCCTCATCTGCCAACTTACTTGCCTCTATTAATTCATGAATCCGTTGTTCAGCGCTAATTCGACTACCTGTAAATGGATTTAGTGTATGATCACCAATCGAATATAAACCGAATTCCAATCCATTACTTGGATCAATGCGATATTGTTTCATGGCTGCTCTCTCCCCTTAATCAAGTGGTTTTAAATTTGCTTCAATTTCTGCCCGTTTGCCTTCTAAAAATGGTGGTAAATCTAATTTTTTTCCTAACGCTTCAACGGTTGAATCGGCTGTAAAACCTGGTCCATCTGTGGCCAGTTCAAATAAAATTCCATTCGAATCACGGAAATATAAGCTTTGGAAGTAGTAACGATCGACGACGCCTGATGAATGGAAACCACGGTCTTTAACCTGTTCCTCCCAATAGCGCAGCTCATCCATGTTTTTCACACGAATCGCCAAATGATGGATACTGCCTCGACCAGGCTTCTCACTCGGTCCCACTTGCTGCTTTAGCACAATTTCCCCAAATGCTTGACCAGCGATAGACTGAAAAATCGCCTCATTTTCTGAACGGGTCACTTCAACATAGCCCAACATATCCGTTAATGTTTTAGCTGTTCGTTCCAAATAACGGACGGTTATTTCCACCGTTCCCATCCCTAAAATACGATGCTTTTGTTCAACATTGGAATCTTCCCAAGCCGTCCAGTATTCTGGTGTCTCTTCGCCATTATTATTTAACAAAATCATTCGTAAACCCTCTGTATCTTCAAAATGTAAAGCATCGCGGCCTGCATACTTTGTAATTTCTCCGTGCTTAACATCTAATAGCTCAAAGCGCTTTTTCCAATATTCCAGGCTTTCAAATGAGGGTACAAGTAAGCCAATTTGCGTAATGGCATTGGTTCCGCGAACGGTTCTCCCAACGATCGGCATTTCAAAGAAGGTTAGTTCAGTGCCCGCACTTCCTGTTAAATCTCCGTAAAACAAGTGATACATCGAAGGATCATCTTGGTTGACGGTCTTTTTCACGAGCCGCAAACCTAATACCTTTTGATAAAATAGATTGTTCATTTTAGCGTTTTTCGTAATCATCGAAATATGATGGTGCCCGGGAATTTTATACATAGTGGTTCCTCCTTATAATTAACTTGATTAGTCAAGTGATGTCCAAAAAAAATTACTCAGACGGTAACTCTTTTTTCTGGCTATGTTTATGAACACGTGTCATCAACCTGTACAATGTTTTTGTTTCTTCCTCGTTTAAAACATCTTCAAAAAATGACGTTTGAAACGCAAGCTGTGCTGGCATAGCCTCGTCTAAAATCGCCTCACCCTTCTCTGTTAGGCTAATCGTCTTCGTTTTCCAATCTTGTTTCCTAACAATATAGCCTTCTTTCTCAAGCCGGGAAACCATACGAGAAATACCACCTTGCGTGACGGTTACTTTCTCCGCTAACTCCATTTGCGTGAGCGGCTGGTATACATGAATTTGCATAAGTACATCAAATTGTGCAGTCGTTATATTAAATTGTTTTAAAAAGTCGTTGGACAACTGGTTGCTGAGGTTTGTAAAACGCACTAAGCGTAACCAAATTAATGACCCTAGCGTATTATTACGCATTTCGTTTCCTCCTCTTCTGAGCTCACAATCACTTTACCACTCAAGTGAAAGGAAATCAAGAAAAATATCTCGAATTCGAGATTTATGTTCTGCCGCTTTAACACAGGGTGGACCTACCCAATGGCTCACCATACATTTTGTTCAATTTTTTGCGGGACAAGGTGTCCCCTTGTCCCTCTTATTTCCATATACTCATAATAGGTTCGACTGTCTTACTTTCGCCCGCATGTGCTAATCCGTAAAGGCCCTCGATGGTCCTTAAAAGATTATAGTGATTTAACTTTTCATCAAATCGCCCTGTTTTTACCATGGGTCCGACCAAAAAGGTCGCGATTTTGTTTCCTTGTGAATAATCGTCCTCGTCCCATGTCACGATCAATAAACTGTTATGATTTTGCGCCCATTGAACATAAGGGTCAATCTTTTCCTTCAGCCAATCGTCCGCTTCCTTTATCGTTCCATCATGCATGTCATTCCGAAGATTCGGTATGACAAATGAAACTGTCGGCAATTTGGTAAAATCATTTGGAAAGTTTGTCAATGGCTGATTTACTTCTTTCGGTACATTGGTGAAGTTTACCCAAGGATTATGCTTACGGGCATAACCTCCGGGACCAGTCGATGCCCCATTAAAGCCAACGGAAGGCAGGTCTTCGGAATAGCCAATAAATGTAGAATTCTTTGCAATCAATTCACTCGCCAAGTTATCTGTAGAAAATTTCGCTTTTGGGACCTTATCATCTGTCACTCCTTGGTTTGACCCGGAGAACAAGTCCAAATAATTAGGCTGGCTCGGGTGCTCCTTAGCATGAAAGTTCGTCATGTTTGCGCCCTGCTTCATTAGTGAATTGATATAGGGGGCAGACGGATTCCCTTCAATCGCCTTTTGTGAGCGGTTTTCCTCAACAACAATAACGATATGATCAACTTTTGGAAGCTTTCTCGCTACCGGAATAGTCTTTTCCGCTGGAGCCCGATTCTTAGGCTGACTTGGGGCACAAGCACTTAATACAAGGATGACTATTAAGAGGAAAAATCCCCATTTTCTAAACACATCAGCACCTTCTTTCCTTTCGACTTAAAAATGGGACAAGGTCCCTATGTTCCTTTATAAACACCCCATAACAGTATCGCCAAATGATCTAATGTCAGATAAATAATCGTATCCAGGTGTGGAGCCAAAACTATTAAACATGCGAACTGCCACGATATTTTTCTTAGGAATAACCAATACCGCCACACTTGTATATCCCAAGATTTGATAGGAACCTTGAGGCACAAGGTCGCCAACTTCCGTTTTCTTTGCAGGCAAATCCTTCACAAACCATAAAAATCCATTTTGTGGAAGCTCCTTATTTACGAATGGACTCTGAAGGGATGTTGCTAATTTAATGATGTCGTTAGATACCAATTGTTCCCCATCGATCAAACCTTGCTTCAAGTGGACATATCCCCAATAAGCAAGCTCTCTTGTGGATACATACATGTTCTTCTGGCTCCCATCAGTACCCTTACTCGTTGACCAAAATTTATCGTTTTGTTCCTTGATAACTTGCACTAATTTTTCATTTGCTTCAAAATGCCAACCCGTTTCCTTAAATGCTAAAGGATTAAAAACCTGTTCTTTCAGGATTTCGGCAATTGTCCTCCCTGTCGAAGATTTGACAATATCCGTCAACATTTTAATGTTGATATCACGATATGCCCATCCTTTCCCCGGAGCAAATTCTCGAATAATCCTGCCCTCTTGTGTGTTTAAACCATGGGTATGTGTAAGAAGGTGTCTAATCGTTATTTTATTGAAAAGCTCAGTAACAGTACCAGGCAGGTATTTTGTTACTTCATCGTCAATCGATTCTATGTAACCGTGATGTACAGCGTAGGCCACCGCAAAGCCAATATAACTTTTCCGAACAGAAGCTACATGGAACTCTGAGTCTTCCTGGATCGGTCTTGCATCAGGCTCTTTGGAATGGTTTCCCCAATATTCCTCTACAACCATTTTGTCATTATGTATAACCATCACAGCTGCACCAGAACCATCAACCAAATCATATGTATTCTTTACATGAGATACGACAGAGTTAAACATTCCATTTAAACTTCGCTTGATAAACATGAAATTCTACCTCCTACTAAGATAATCTATCAAGCCAATCAACAACAGAAGTAACTATTGCTATTTTTTAGAATATGATTTCTAATAAAAATAAACCTTTCAACTTTGCCATTTCAATGGCAGATACAAATTAAGGGGTCAGTATCACGCCAATCGAAGAATTGGAAGACACTGTTTAACAGAATTTAGGTAACTAGCAAATTAATTCTCCCATAAACCTACTACTATTGTAAATCATGCAAGTATACGAAAACAAAGGAGATGTACGCATTGTCCGAGAACCGTGATAACCCAAATTTAAAAGGGAACCTTAGTCGAGACAGTCTCCGGGCTGACTGCGAGAACTGCTACGGCCTGTGCTGTGTTGCACCAACCTTCGCGGCTTCAACGGATTTTGCCATCGATAAAATTGGTGGCAAACCTTGCCCAAATCTGCAATCGGACTTCCGCTGCAGCATTCATAAAAACCTCAGACAGCAAGGATTTAAAGGGTGTACCGTTTTTGATTGCTTCGGTGCAGGGCAAAAGGTTTCCCAAGTTACTTTCGGTGGAGTCAGCTGGCAAGAACGTCCAGGAATGGCTGAGAAAATGTACAAAGTGTTCCCGATTATGCAACAACTGCACGAGATGCTCGCGTATTTGACGGAAGCACTAGCGTTGAAAGCATCACGACCCATTCACAGAGAGCTTAGCGTCGTACTTGACGAGACGGAACGACTTTCTCACCTTCGTCCCGATTCTCTCATCGACTTAGACGTTCCGTCCCACCGAGCAGAGGTGAACGCTCTTCTATTAAGGACAAGCGAGCTAGTATGGTCGGAGTCATCTCGCTACCCTAAGAATGGTAAACAGAGTAAGAGAATGAACCGCCGAGGAGCAGATCTTATGGGGGCAAATCTTAAAGGTGCGAATCTAAGAGGGGCTAACTTAAGAGGATCCTACCTGATTGCTGCCGACCTTCGAGATGCTGACTTAAGGGAGGCTGACCTTATCGGTGCGGATTTACGCGACGCCGACCTTAGCGGAGCAGATCTCACTGATTGTATCTTTCTCAGTCAAGTCCAAATTAACTCAGCGAAGGGGGATGCACGGACAAAATTACCGCACTTACTTGCACGCCCAACACATTGGGCTGATTTTTAGCAATTAAAAAAGAATCCATTTTGAAAAAAGATTGTTCAAAATGGATTCTTTTTTTAGGATTTGAGTTTCTACAATGGCTGATTAAAACTCACGGAAACCGTCATTACCTTTAAAATAAACGACTCAAATTAGCCATTTCAATGGCGGATACCGCCGCATCGTAGCCTTTATTACCTGATTTTGTTCCAGAGCGTTCAATCGCTTGCTCAATCGTTTCTGTTGTCACAATACCGAACATAACTGGAACTCCTGTTGTTAAGCCCACATTGGCAATCCCTTTAGCTGCTTCATTACATACGTAATCGTAATGAGTAGTTGATCCGCGAATAACGGTTCCTAAACCGATAATCGCATCGTATTTTTTCGTTTCTGCCATCTTCTTCGCGATGAATGGCACCTCGAACGCACCTGGCACCCATGCGACATCAATGTCTTCTTCAGACACACCATGACGTTTCAAGCCATCCATGGCACCGCCCAATAATTTGCTTGTTAAAAACTCATTAAATCTTCCTACCACTATACCAATTTTTAAATCTGTTCCGATTAATTGTGCTTCAAAAACTTGTCCCATTTTTTATCTCTCCTATGCTAAAATATGATTCATTTTTATTTTTTTTGTCATTAAATAATGTTTGTTTTCCGCTACAGCATCAATTTCTAGCGGCACGCGTTCGACCACTTCAATGCCGTATTTCGTTAAGCCTTCCATTTTTTCAGGATTGTTTGTCATCAAGCGCACCTTCGTAATCCCTAGATCTCGCAGCATTTGCGCTGATAAACCATAATCACGCATTTCGGCTGGGAAGCCTAATTTCACATTTGCTTCGACCGTGTCATAGCCCAGCTCTTGCAGCTCATAGGCCTTTAATTTATTTAGCAAACCGATATCTCTGCCTTCCTGTTCCATGTATAGCACAACACCTTGCCCCGCATCTTCAATAATTTCTAATGAAAGATGCAATTGCGGCCCGCAATCACATCGTTTTGAATGAAAAACATCACCTGTCAAACATTCAGAATGGATGCGCACAAGTGGTGCCTCCTCTTTTTGAACATCCCCTTTCACGATTGCTACATGCTCTTTCCCATTTAGCTGATTGGAATAACCAATCATCTGAAATTCGCCAAATGATGTCGGCAGCTTCACCGATGCCTCACGTTTCACTAGCTGCTCATGTTGATAACGATAGCGGATTAAATCGGCAATCGTCACCAGCTTCAACTCATACGTTTCAGCCAATTTCATTAATTCCGGCACCCTTGCCATTTCACCGTTATCACTCATAATTTCGCAGATGACCCCGGCAGGCTGCGCACCACAAAGTTTTGCAAAATCAACCGCTGCTTCCGTATGGCCATTCCGCTCAAGCACACCATTTTCCTTGGCCACAAGCGGGAACACATGACCAGGCCGGCGAAAATCTGAGCTGATTACATTCGGGTCTAACAGCTGTAAAATAGTTTCAGAACGCTCAAATGCACTAATACCAGTCGTTGTATTTTTGTAATCAATACTAACCGTAAAGGCCGTTTGATGGTTATCCGTATTGTGCTGGACCATCGGATGTAAATCGAGACGTTTCGCTAATTCCTTCGTTATGGGCGTACAGATTAAACCGCGCCCATGTGTAGCCATAAAGTTTATATTCTCCGGTGTTGCATAATCCGCCAGCACCAAGAAATCTCCCTCATTTTCACGATTCTCGTCATCCACCACGATAATGATTTTACCTTTTTTCAAATCTTCAATTGCTTCTTCAATGGTATGAAACATAGTCAAAACACCGCCTTTTTCTAAAATCCATTTTGTCTTAAAAAATCTATCGTAATTGGAGAACTTTCTTGCTTGCGATCCAAATGATGAATAACGTACTTTCCAAGCATGTCATTTTCAATATTCACGACATCATGCTCTCTTTTGATTCCTAAGATTGTTTCACTAAACGTTAGTGGAATAAGCGAAACGGTCAGCTTCTTCGGCTGCACATCGAAAATCGTTAAACTAATTCCATCAATTGCAATCGAACCTTTCAGTACGCAATATTTACTCAGTTCTTCGTTGATACCAATATCAACATATATCGCATTTTCAACCTTCCTTTTTCGTAAAATAACGCCCGTTCCATCCACATGCCCCGAAACGAAGTGACCACCAAATCGGCCATTTGCCGGCATTGCCCGTTCCAAGTTGACCACATGGCCCATTTGTAACGACTGGATATTAGTTGCCTTTACCGTTTCCGGCATGACATCAACCGTGAACGTGTTAGTTGAAAAGGAGGTGACGGTTAAGCAGACGCCATTTACCGCGATACTGTCGCCCAAATGAATGTCTTCTACAATTTTTTTGGATTCTAACGTTAACTGCATACTATGGGAGCCACTTTTTATCGCTTTGACCTTACCTAAATCTTCTACAATTCCTGTGAACAAGAATTACACCTCATTTCAGTACCGACGTTATTTTCAGGTCTTCTCCAACCATTTCTACATGTTTAAATTTTATTTCGAAAGCGTCTGTCATTTGCCCGACATCTAAATCAGCAAACATGGGTACTGCCTTATTCCCGCCGACAATTTTCGGGGCAACATAGGTTATCAGTTGGTTTACATACCTTGATTTCAAAAAGCTTGCATTGACCGTTTTTCCGCCTTCTACATATAGCTTCATCACCTGACGTTTTCCTAGCTCCGTTAGCAATTCGGTAACATCGATGTTTGGCTGCGAAAGCTGTATGATTTCTACATGCGGCTGGTTAAAACTAGCCATCTTTTCAGGCGCTGCCTCCGACCCAGTGAAAATCCACGTTGGCGCCTGCCCATCCGTAATGACCTTTTTATCGTACGGCATCGTTAAATGTGTATCTAAAATGATGCGAATCGGTTGTTTTTTCGTCTTGCCAAGACGATTGGTTAGACTCGGATTATCCGTTAAAACGGTCCCAATTCCGACTAAAATCGCATCATATTTCTCGCGATCATTGTGTACATCTTGTTGCACCTCGCTGCCGGTAATTTGTTCACCAAAACCTGTCTGCGCCGCTATCTTGCCATCAAGCGTAATTGCCTGTTTCAATGACACAAAAGGTTTATTTTGTTGAATAAAATGAAAGAACGCCTCATTTAACGCATCAGCCCGCTCTTTCAAAACCCCTGTTTTCACTTCAATCCCGGCGTCTCTCATGAGAGAAATACCCTTGCCTGCGACTAACGGATTGGGGTCCTCCGAGGCAATGACCACACGTTGCACACCGGATTGTATAAGGGCCATCGCACATGGTGGTGTTTTTCCGTAATGACTACAGGGTTCGAGCGTCACATAAACAGTACTTCCTTTAGCCCGCTTTCCTGCCATTTTTAGTGCATGGACTTCAGCATGTGGAGACCCTGCTTTCAAATGAGCGCCGAACCCTAGGATTTCACCATCTTTCACAATTACAGCACCAACAACGGGATTCGGTGTAGTTTGTCCTTCAGCAACTTGCGCCAATTTCAAGGCAAAATCCATATAAAACTCATCGGTCATCTTGATCCCCTCCAATCACGGTTTTTCACAAAAATAAAACCCCTTAGAATAAGTCACTAAGGAGTTTAGGAGGAGAGTATGTAATAATGGCAACACTAAATAAGCCTACTGAAGGTTATTTTTTCTTCAAAAGCTTGATACCATTGCTCATACATCCTTCTCCCATCCAGACTATACTGTCGGCTTTGGATTCACACCAAATCCTGCCTTTATAAAAAGGCTCACGGGCTTAGAATTTCTTCATCACCGTCGATTGGGAATTTCACCCGACCCCGAAGGACATTGCATATGAAATTTTGTTTAGGTTTTATATAAATATAAAACCCCATAGATATTCTCTACGGGGTGGTTAGGAGTTTTCTTGTTGTAAGCATCGCTAAATAAACCTTTTGAAGTGTGTTTTTCTTCATAAGGAAATAAGGCCTGCTCATCCGTCCTTCTCCCATCCAGACTATACTGTCGGCTTTGGATTTACACCAAATCCTGCCTTATAAAAGGCTCACGGGCTTAGAATTTCTTCATCACCGTCGATTGGGACTTTCACCCGACCCCGAAGGACTATTCATATTTATCCTATATTATAGCACTGTTAGAATTAAAATTCACACTAAATGTATCCCCTAGGAATTAGTAAAATTCGTAAAATGATGCTAAACGCCGTACCTTCGGGGGAAAAAGAACACCCAACTGTCCGCCGTGTGCGCACAAATGTCCACGAGCGGTGCCTGACACCCTCTATATGACACCCTTTATATTTCAACAAATCTCTTAGTAGTTTTTTGATGAAAAGCCCATTATTTCAAGGAATACTGCATTTTCAATCAAACGATTGATTGGTTTTATTAAAACTAATCAATCGTTTGATTGAAATCGGAACAAATGCTTATAAATAGAGGGTTTACACCTTAAAAGCAGTAAATATATTGTCGAAAATGGAATTCTTCTTGTTTCTTTTATCCCAAATCCGTGGCGAAAAATAAGGTACTGCCGCTCATACTACACGTTTCGACAGGAATTCCTCTATTTCCGTATTAACTAAACGTTTGATTGAATCATGACTAACTCCTTCTGCCGTTGGCTTTTTCCCGGGAAATTGATAAAGATAATGTCGAAACCCGCTCGACATTTCTCATAGAATAGGGCATCTTATAGAGGTTCTAAATAAATGAAAAAATCAGTCCCCTATTGCTTTAATGCAATGAGGGACTGATTTTGAGTCAGGATTTATTGGTCATCTGTTTTTACTGCAGCCTTTTTCAAAGTCCTTTGAAGTTGATAAATTTTCATCATACCAATTAAACCAGCTAATAATGCTCCCAATAGAACTGATCCAATGATGACGAGAATCAATGGCCAGTCCGCTTTTCCAAATAAGTAATTAACCGTTACAGGTTCAACATTAATAACTGAGAAAACCGCAATAATTAAGACCAAAAGTAGGACAAATATTAGGTTCCATTGCTTTTTCATACTTCACCTCATTGAAAGTTTTTATATGGGACTTAGGGACAGGCTTCTTGTCCCAAATGAGAAAAACCCTTTCGTTAAGTAAAAATCACTCTAAATTTATCCTTAAGTAAACAATTCCATTATACTAATCTTTTCAGTTTTCTCCAATTGCCGATGCATTAAAAAATAAAATAGGGACAAGGTGCCCCTTGTCCCTACAATTGATGGTATTGCTCAATAATTCCTTTGACTAAAGAGGAAGTTCCATCGAGTTGTGTCAACTTCTCTATTGTTGTTTCTAATCCTTGTTCATTGATGGCCGCTTGAACTTGGACTGCTTCTTCATCCCCTTGAAAACCGTACATGAGAGCTGCGGCAATCCCTTTTAATAGATATTCAGGGTTCTTTCCGACGATCTCCTGATATTGTCTTGCAGGACTAACGAGGCGATCGTTTGGTCCAAGCTTGCGGATTGGCGAGCGCGCTACTCTTGTCACTTCGTCAACAATATAAGAATTTGAAAAGCGTCCGATAATCTTTTGAATATATTTGTTATGTTCCTCTTCGTTAAAGCCGTATTTTTCAACTAGAAACGCACCGCTTTCTTTAAGGGCGCCTTCCACTAACTCAAGAATTTGTTTGTTCTCCATCGCATGATTAATCGTATCCATTCCAAAATAATAACCAAAATAGGCCGCTAGGGCATGACCTGTATTGACCGTGAATAGCTTACGTTCAATATAAGGCACTAATTCCTGTACATAGGTGATTCCCTTAACCGGAGGTTTCTCGCCAATGATTTTCGGTTCTTCTACTACCCATTCATAGAATGGCTCCACTTTTACCATCAGCTTATCTACATTGACTTGATTCGGTACAATCCGGTCGACAGCGGAATCAGGAAAGCCGAAACGCCCTTCAAATTGTGATTGTTCATCAGCTGTTAATTTTTCAAAGATCTTCTCTTTTAACAGCGAGCTCCCGCCAATCATATTTTCACAAGCAATAATATTGAGCGGCTTATCTGTTTGTTCGACACGTTTGCGCAGGCCATCTGCAATCAAACCGGCGATAAGCGGAAGAATGTTCGGTCCGATCGCCGTAGTAACTAGATCTGCTTCAGCAATGGCTGCTATCACTTGCTCCGGGTTTGATGCACTATTAATCGCTCTAACATTTTTTATCGTAACTTCTTCTTGAGTTGGCTCAGCAAGTACGACACGATATTCATTCTTTTCATTTAGTAAATTTACAATTTCACTATTTACATCGACAAAGCAAGTTTCATATTTTGAATGATATAATAAATTCCCGATAAACCCACGGCCGATATTTCCAGCTCCAAAGTGAACAGCCAACATCTTAGTTCACCTCTTCAAATATCGCCAAAATTTCATCGGCTGTTTTTGCGGCAACAAGCTTTTCAATATTTTCTTCCTCCGAACAGACAATTGCAATATTGGATAGAATGTCTAAATGTTCGTTGTCTTTACCAGCAATCCCAATGAGCAGTTTTACAATGTTTCCGGAACCAAAGTCTACCCCTTGTGGAACTTGAACGAATGAAATTCCTGATTCCTTAACTAATAACTTTGAATCCTCGGTCCCATGTGGGATAGCGACAAAATTACCCATATAAGTAGAAGTCAACGCTTCTCTTTCTAGCATCTTTCCAATATAGTTTGCGTCTACATACCCTTTGTCGACAAGAATGCTTCCTGTTACGCGAATAGCTTCTTCTTTTGTCCCTACTGCTGTATTTAATAAAATATTTTCTTTAGCCAAAATGGATTTCGTCATAACGAAACACTCCTTAATTCTTTTAATTTCTCGGTAAAAAATTGATCAAATCTGGCTGTTAGTAATCCCATTATCCTACCGTAGTCACCTGATTGAAAAATGGCTATATTTTCATCACTTTCAATTAGCAATGAGCTTATATAACTTAACACTTCTAATGCATTATCTGAGCTGTTCTCAGGCGATAGCAGCAAAATGAAATTAATCATGTTCATATCATTTTCATCCATGCCCACAACCTTAATGGGCGTTTGCAGAACAGAAATGACAAAGCACGGCTGCTGCACATGTGGTGCTCGCGAATGAAATAATGCCATCCTCGTTTCCGGAATCCCTATTCCTCCAAGTTTTTCTCTTTCGAGGACTTTCTTAACGACGGCTTCCACATCGTCAATCTTTTGTTTTTCATATAGACTTTGACAAAGCTGTGTTAAGATTTCTTCTGTTGTCTTCTTTTCGCTTACTTCGTTTAATTCGAAGTCTTCAAGAATGGTAGCAATCACCCTTGTATATTCTTGGATACCACGCATTTCCTCTATTAACCCGGCTGCACTCTTTTTGCTCACATTGGCATTCAACATGACAGGGAGGTTTTTTTCGGAACTATTCACAATCTTATATTCATTGATAAAGGAACGAATCTTCTCGATCTCATCTTTATTTAAAAAGGGATTGACTACTATATAATCCGATTCGTAATCTGGAATAGGGATTGTGGATATTACTAATTGATAATTATCCTTTTTCATCTTTTTAAATTCCATAACTGACACATTCTGAATGTGTTTCAGCTCTGGGAACTCTTTTTGTAATCTCGTGGCCAGCATTTTAGAGGTACCGATTCCACTTGAACAAACCACCAACGTTCTAAAATTTATAAGATCCCTGCTGCCCAATATCGCGGCACCAAAATGCATAACGAGATATCCCGTTTCCTCATCTGGAAGATAAAAATCATCAAAAACCTGCTTTCCTGCCTGTTTGACAATCGAAAACAATTCAGCATAATCTCGTTTAATTTTATCTAACAACGGGTTACTAATCCCCATCTTTTGTTTCATTCGATAAATAGCAGGCTTTAAATGCATGACGAGCCCTTCAAATAAGGATCGATTTGCCACTAAGTCTAATCCAACTAAATCCCCAACCAGCTCAATTAATTTTTTAGTTTTGATTGCAACCTGTAAGCTGGTATCTTCGTTTAAATATTCATGATCATGCCTTAACTTCGCGCCTTTTAAGTGCATCGTGATGTAGGCAACCTCTGCCTCAGGTATATTAATCGTAAAAACCTGCTCCAACTGAGCAACTATTTTTTCTGCAAACTTATATTCCTTTGTTGCTTTTTGATTTTCTAAATACGATGAATTGATGGTAATCCCTTCGCCTTTTTGAATCCGTTCCACCGCTAGGGCTAAATGAATCACTAACCCAATATAGGCGCTGTCTGCCATCGAAAAGGGTAATTCCTGAACAATTGAATTGACAATTTTTTCGACAATAACAAGCTTTTTCTTTTCAACAAGTCCCATAAGTCGTTCAGATATGGTATGAATTTGCTGGGTCGACCTCTTTTGAATATTTTCTCGTGTTAACGAAAGAATTTCGGATTCATCAAGATACACAGAGATAAGACTGCTCATGGCCCTTCGTTTAGCACCTTCATCTCCTTCGATTTCAACACCATAGCCTCTTCTTCGAATGAGTGCTAATCCAAAGGTTTGTAATCTCTCTTCCAGTTTGGTTAGATCAGCACTGACTGTAGCAATTGTGACATTTAAATCGTTAGCAAGACCAAGCAGTTTAACAGGTGCATTTGTTTCTAGCAGCTCACAGAAAATAATCGTTTGTCGTTCTTCAGGCATGTATTCTGTATGTGAGAGATTAAACAAATATAGTTCTAGTTCGCGAATCTTGGTTTGGTCACCTGTGATTTGGACGCCAACCCCTGATTTTTTTTGTAATGACAGGTTATATTCGCCCAAAATATCTTCTACATTTTTTAAATCCCGATGGATCGTCCTTCCACTAACACCAATTTGTTTGGCAAGGTCTTTCACGGTCATTTCATCCGTATTCTTTAATAAGATTTCAAGGATTTGTCTTTCTCTTGCGGAAATATACATATTTCTCACTCCCTAAAGGTTGACCGTCAATCACCAATCATATGATGTTGCCAAAATTAAATTTTTATACTTACACTATCATTTTAATCCCGTAAATCCCTTTATACAACGGAAGCTATTTATATATTAGTCAACTGCATTGTTGACAACATTAAAATAAGAAAGGCCTAGCATATTTTGTCTAGGCCTTTCGTTCAATTACTTTTGCAAATCATTTATTAATTCGTCATATCTAGGACTATTTAAAAAGTTTTCTACCGAAATATGTGTCGCTTTCGGAAGCTTTGCTTTTGCACGGTCTGTTAAATCTTTGTGCGTAACAACAACGTCAGCATCATTTGGTAAGTTGTTAATCGCTGTGTTTATCACAGTAACATCCAAACCTGCCTTTTTTACCTTATTTCTTAAAATGGATGCACCCATGGCACTTGAACCCATACCGGCATCGCAAGCAAATACGATTTTGTTTACATTCTCAGGAATGATTGCATCTTGTGCGTTTGTTAACACTGAAGAAACAGAGCTTTTCTTGCCTTTCATTTCTTCCATTTTTGCTGCTGCAGAAGATAAGTCCTCATCTGTTGCCTTACTAGTTTTTAAGATCAATGAAGCTACTGCAAAGGATGCAGCTGTTGCCACTAATACCCCTGCAAGGACACCAACAGCACCGCCTTTTGACGTCATTGCCATCAAGGCAAAAATACTACCCGGTGATGGAGCTGCTACAAGTCCGGCATTAAAAAGATTAAAGGTAAATACTCCACTTACTCCTCCTGCCATTGCAGCAAAGATAAGCATAGGTCTCATTAAAATATATGGGAAGTAAATTTCATGGATCCCACCTAAGAAGTGAATAACAACTGCTCCAGGTGCTGTTAATTTCGCAGAGCCCTTACCAAACAACCAGTAAGCAAGGAGGATACCTAATCCCGGTCCAGGATTTGTTTCTAATAAGAATAAAATCGATTTTCCAGCTTTTGCTGCTTGTTCAACCCCTAATGGACTTAAAATCCCATGGTTAATCGCGTTATTTAAGAAAAGTACCTTTGCTGGTTCAATAAAGATGTTTGCTAATGGCAAAACATTTATATCAACAACTATATCTACACCTTTTGCTAAAGCTTTACTTAGCGCTTCAACAACTGGACCTACACCCTTATAAGCTAATAGAGTCAAGACACCACCAAGAATACCTGCTGAGAAGTTATTTACAAGCATTTCAAAGCCAGATTTAATTTTGCCATGAATCGCTTGATCGAACTTCTTTATGACAAAGCCTCCAATTGGACCCATAATCATCGCACCTAGGAACATCGGGATATCCGTTCCAACAATTACGCCCATCGTTGCTGTCGCACCAACGACACCACCACGAATATCGTAGACCATTCGACCACCTGTAAAACCAATTAATAATGGCAGTAAATACGTGATCATCGGTCCAACTAATTTAGCCAAATCCTCATTTGGCCACCTTCCAGAAGGGATGAATAATGCTGTTATTATCCCCCAAGCAATAAACGCTCCGATATTCGGCATGACCATACCACTTAAATAACTACCGAATCTCTGTATCTTCACTTTTACGTCTGCTTTTTCTTTTGCTGTTGCCGTTGCTGTTTCAATCATCTCTTTTCCCCCTTAACTTATTTGTAGAACTTTCTATATTTAGATTAAAGCGTTTTCAAAATTCAATCAATAAATACAAAACTTCATTTTGTCTTAATGATTGTTGCCAACATTAATCTACTAAAGTAATCAGGGCGACAGAAAATAATTAAACAAAAAAAGGTCTGTCCCGCCACTTTAAAGCAGCGAAGGACTGACCTCCTTTTTCTTATTTCTTGAGTATATTGTAATGACTTACTACCTCGTTTGTGATTTCACTGTTTTCATCCAACCCGCTTACTTCTTTGAGCGCAGCAGGAAGCCCCTTTTCTTTAATCATCGCTTGCAGCTTTACTGCTTCGTCATCTTCTTGGTATTCAAAAAGCAGGGCCGAGGCAATTGCCCTTGCAAGATTTGTGTATGAGAGCCCCGCTTTCGCTGCTTCCGTTGCAGGACGCACGAGACGATCGTTTGGACCAAGCTTACGGAGCGGTGAACGGCCAACTCTTGTCACATCATCATTCAAATAGGCATTTTTAAAACGGCTAATAATTTTTTCGATATATTGGCTGTGATCCTCTGGATTTAAGCCATATTGTTTGATTAAATAAGCACCCGTTTCGCCAAGTGTCGCTTGAACTTGTTTCACAATCTTTTCATCTGCTAATGCTTGATCAATCGTAGACTTGTTCTCTAGATAACCAAGGTAGGCAATGACGGCATGACCGGTGTTTACTGTAAACAGCTTTCGCTCGATAAATGGAGCGAGGTCTGAAACAATCTTCATCCCTTCAATCGGAGGAATGCTTTCGCTTGTCTCTACAACCCATTCATAATATGGTTCAACTAGTACATCGAGGGAGCCATGATTGTTTTGAATTGGGACGATCCGGTCAACGGCAGAATTAAAGAAATACACTTTGCCCGCTAAATTTGCTTTCGTCTCATCATCTAAATGTTCGAAAATATAGCCTTTTAACAAATCGGTCGCCGAAATTTGGTTTTCACAGGCAATCACATATAACTTTTCTGTGTTTGTCTTAACCCGTTCGGTTAACCCCTTCGCAATCAACGGGGCAATCCGCGGGAGGATATTCGGGCCAATTGCAGTCGTAAGGTAGGCTGCATCCTTTATTGCTGCGATCACTTCATTTTCTTGTGTCATATTGTTTAATCCTGACACGTTATCTACCGTGACCGTTTCTTGTTTATCTGTAGCCAACTTTACTTGATAATGCTTTTTCTCATTTAACTGGCTAATAATTTGATCGGCAATATCAACAAAGGTCACATGATAACCCGATTGTGAAAAAAGTGCGCCGATAAATCCTCTTCCAATATTCCCTGCTCCAAAATGGATGGCTAGTTTCATTTTTATCATTCCTTTAGTATATTTGTGTGAAGATAATCCAAAAAGACGGATTCCAATTTTGTCCGAATCATCTCTTCATTGGCTGATGAAAAAATCAGAATGGCGGCATGATTTTCAATTAAACTTGTGCTAATCAAGCTTACGATTTCCTGCTCTCTGATACTTAATTCCTCGGGTGCCAGCATTAACAGTACATTCTTCATGTACATATTCTTTCCATCCATACCTTTTACAAGTATAGGCTGCTCCAAATGAGAAGCCTGGAATATGAGTTCATGAACGTTCTTATTTCTACAGTGAAATAGTGCCAACCCGGTATTTGGAATACCGAGCCCGCCTTTTCGTTCCCGAGCTTCTATCGCTTCCAGCACATCACTTGAATCTATTAACAGCCCATTCTTTTCAGCCAGTTTTACCATTTCTTCTAAAATCAGATTATGGCCTTTTAGATGCGGCATCCGATAAACGCAGAAGTTATTTAAAACAGACTGAATACTTTGATATACATCCTTTATCTCCTGTAATAATTCCCCTAAAGTGACACTTGTAAAACTGGCTGCTTGAGCCTTTTTGGGAGCTGGCTTTAGATAATTCTTATTTTCTGTTATAGTCTCGATGTTATCCCTGATGAAATTCCTGATGGTTACGATATTTTCTTCACTTAAGAGTGGCGAAACAAGGATATAGTCTAGATTTGTAAATGGGAGTTTAACGGTAGAGATAATCAGATCATAGCTGCTAAAATTATTTTGCTGCTGCATTTCTTTCATCGATTTGATCTCGATAGACCCAATTCCTACGATTTTCTTCTTAATTCGGCTGGCCAGTATCTTAGACGTGCCAATGCCTGTTGGGCATACAACCAGCGCCTTTATCGACAGATCTTCTTCCTGCATCACTAAAGCCGAACCAAAATGGAGAACGATGAAGGCTATTTCATCATCAGGAAAGTCTGGAATATCGATAAAATACTTTTCAATGCTATTCTTAACAGCTAAAAACAGAAACGGATATTTTCGTTTAATTTCCTCTTTTAACGGGTTAAACAATCCCATTTCTTGTTTAATTCGATATAGTGCAGGCTCCATATGGGCAAGCAGTCCCTGATACAAAGAAAAATCCTTAGTTAAATCCACATGAAGTTGTGAAGATACATGTTCGATTACGTTTTTTATCCTTTTGCTAAGGACAACACTATCATATGGAACAATATCGACGGCTTGAAGTTTAGAACCTTTAAGGATTGCCGCCAAAAAGTGTACATCATCTTTCGTAAACTCGACTGAAAATGACGATTCAATTCGCTGACAAATTTCCCTGATAAGGTTATATTCATTCGTCTGCTCATTGAGAAAATCTGCATCTTCCTCTAATAGAAAAGAGCCTTCCGTCCTTTGCATGGTAATACAAATATGTACGATTAGACCGATATAATCGCTATATGCAAGACGATGCTGCAAATGATTAAAAGTAGTATTTACTTCTCGATATATCGCAAAAAGGTAGTCTGGACGAAAATAAAACAAAATGACTTCTTGAAAGCTCTTTTCATTTTCCAACAAAAACAAACTTTCCATTAGTTCTTCATTAAAATGAAGCAATATATAACTTGCCAGGGCTCTCCGTTTGTTTGATTCCGAGCCGTTTAGATCGACTCCGACTCCCCTTTTTCTAGTAATCTGCACATTAAAATGACGAAGCCACTCTGTCATTTCATCCAAATAGATGGTTAGGGTTGTAATGCTAACACCAAGGTCATTGGCTAACGTCTGAATTTTAAAGGACTCCTCTTGCACCAGAGAGATAAGGAGCAGCAGTTTTTTTTCCTGTGGTGTTTGATCAATTGGGTCAATGTTCATTAAATACTGAATCAGGCGAAATATTTGCTCATTCTTCCCCTCAATCATGAGCCCTTTATTGATATTACGGACTAAATGAAGCGCAAATGAGTCAAGAATTTTTTCTACCGCTTTTAAATCCCGTTGGATCGTTCGTCCACTCACATTTAAGTATGCAGCAATCGACGCAGCAGTATGATTACCTGATGTTTTAACGATTAATTCAATGATTGCTTTTTCCCTTGAAGTTATATACATGCAACCAACTCGTTTCTGGTAAAAAGTACACGAGGAAAAGTGAATAGAAAAGCTGCAAATGCGGCTTTTCTATTCGGTAAATAAATTATTTATCATTTAAAATGTCCATGATTTCTCTTGCTGATTTTGCTTCAACTAGTTTTTCTATATTGGCCATATCAGAACAAGTAACGGCAATTCCAGATAAGATTTCAAGATGTGTTCCATCTTTTCCGGCAATACCGAAAATCAATCGTACCTTCTGACCGTCAAAGTCTACACCATTCGGTACTTGTAAAACCGTAAAACCAGAATTCAGGACATCCTTTTTCGCTTCTTCAGTACCATGTGGAATCGCGACATCGTTGCCCATATAGGTGGATGTCATTTCGTCACGTGCGATCATCGCATCAATATAGCTTTCCCTTACATACCCTGCTTTGACCAGCACATTGCCAGCGAAACGAATCGCCTCTTCTTTTGATGCAAATTCTTGGTTAAGGAAGATATTTTCTTCACGCAGTAAAGCATCATCAGTGTGCGGGTCACCGCTTGGAACAGCCGCTTCTGCGTCTTCCACGATTTCCTGAAGTTCAGCCGTTTCAGGATTTTTTATCCGATTAATTAACTTATCGTATTCAGGGCTTGATAGGAAGTTATCAACCGAAATATGATAGGCATTTGGCACTTGTTTCTGGGCTCTTGGTGTCAACTCTTCCTGCGTAATAACAATTTGTGCATCTGAAGGCAGGTTACTAATCGCCGTATTGGTAACTGCAATGTTCATTCCTGCTTCTTTTACCTTTTTTCGAAGAAGGGACGCGCCCATTGCACTTGATCCCATTCCAGCATCACAGGCAAAAATAATTTTGTTGACGTTTTCTGGCATCGTACTAGGATTAGTAGCAAAGACATTAGAAACAGAGCTTTTCTTGCCTTTCATTTCTTGCATTTTTCTTGCTGCTTCTTCAATGTCTTCATCCTTTTGCTTACCCGTTTTTAGAATGAAAGATGAAAGCACAAAGGATACGATTCCAGCTACTAAGACGCCGGCAATGTTTGCTAGATAAGCACTCGCTTGCGGCGGGGTAACGGCCATAATGGCAATAATACTACCCGGTGACGCGGGAGAAGCTAATCCCCCACCTAAAAGCATCAATGTAAAGATACCGCTCATTCCGCCTAGAATGACTGCAAAAAACAACATCGGACGCATTAAAATATATGGGAAGTAAATTTCATGAATTCCGCCAAAGAACTGAATAATCGCTGCGCCTGGTGCTGACCTTTTGGCAGTCCCTTTTCCAAAAATACTGAAAGCCAGCAGGACACCGATACCAGGTCCTGGGTTTGCTTCAAGTAGAAATAGAATGGATTTCCCTGTTGTTTTCGCTTGCTCTAACCCAATTGGCGACAACACCCCATGGTTAATCGCATTATTTAAGAACAATACTTTTGCAGGCTCGATAATGATACTTGTCAATGGCAGCAATCCTGTTGCCAATAACCAATCAACACCGGTAATAAGCCAGCCTGTAAATGTGGTAACGGCAGGACCAATGGCTAAAAAGGCTAAAATCGCCAAAAATCCACCAAGGATCCCTGCTGAGAAATTGTTCACAAGCATTTCAAAGCCTGCTTTAACTTTTCCTTCAATCAGCTGATCAAATTTTTTAATAATATATCCGCCAAGCGGTCCCATAATCATCGCCCCGAGAAACATCGGGATATCTGCTCCGACAATGACACCCATTGTCACAATCGCCCCGACGACACCACCTCGTTGATCGTGTACGAGCTTACCGCCTGTATATCCGATTAAAAGCGGAAGCAAGTAAGTGACCATTGGATCAACCAATTTGGCAAGGCTTTCATTTGGGCGGATACCAGTAGGAATAAATAGTGCAGTAATTAACCCCCATGCAATGAAAGCAGAAATATTCGGCATTACCATCGAACTTAGGAAGTTACCGAACTTTTGGACAGCTACTTTTATATTAGATTGAGCCATGTGCTCTCATCCTTTCATTATTGTATTACCTTATACATGGTAAAGTACGAACCCCCTTCATTCAATAAAGAGGAAGGCTAACTTTGTCATACTAAAGGCGACAAAATTAGTGTTTCTCAAAGAACAAGCGGTTATGCCTCCCCATCATTGCACTAATATCTCAAATTTCTTAGCAGTTCTTTGATGATAATCCCCTTGTTTCAAGGAATACTACGTTTTCAATCAAACGTTTGGTTAGTTTTTAAAATACTAATCAAATGTTTGATTAATATCGGATCAATGGCTTATAAATAAAGGGTTTTATCCTTGAAATCGGATAAAATACTGTCGAAAATAAGACTCTTCTTTATATCTTTATGCACAAACCGTGACGAAAAATAGGTCTTTTCCGCTCATATTACACGCTTCTACAGGTATACCCATATTCTCTTATTAACTAAACGTTTAATTGAATTTGGACTTAGTCCTTCTCCCGTTTGGTTTTTTCCCGGGAAATTGATTAAAATGATGTCGATAACACGCTCGACTTTCTTTTCATAAAATACCCTTTCCTAAAAGAGACAGAGACTACCAGGTGTTGAACCTGATGATAAATAATAGAATACCCTTATAAGGAGCTGTCATTAACTAAGCTCACAAATAAGGGTATTTTTATACTTTATATATCGTTATTTATTTAACCGTTTTAGCAAAACTTCTTTTTCCGCTTCATAACCTGGCTTACCTAGTAACGCAAACATATTTTTCTTATATGCCTCTACACCAGGTTGGTCAAACGGGTTTACACCTAGCAAATGTCCACTTATAGCAGTAGCTTTTTCAAAGAAGTATATCATTTCACCGAATGTAAATTCATTTAATTGATCCAATTCGACGACTAAATTTGGAACACCGCCGTCTACATGAGCCAACACGGTACCTTGGAAAGCCTTTTTATTGACTTCATCCATTGTTTTTCCAGCTAAAAAGTTCAAACCATCTATGTTATCTGGGTCTGCTTGAATGGTTAGCTCGATTTGTGGCTTTTTAACTTGAAGGACCGTTTCGAACAAATCACGTCGTCCCTCTTGCACATATTGTCCCATCGAGTGTAAGTCAGTTGAAAAATCAACAGAAGCAGGAAATAGTCCTTTTTGATCTTTCCCTTCACTCTCACCATTTAATTGTTTCCACCATTCAGAAACGTAATGAAGCGATGGTTCATAGTTTACTAAAAGTTCAATTGTTTTTCCTTTACGATATAGGGCATTACGCACGGCTGCGTATTGGTAACTTTCATTTGTGGAAAGCTCAGGGTTATTGTATTTTTTAGCAGCTGCCTTTGCTCCTTCCATCATTTTATCGATATCCAGACCAGCTGTCGCGATTGGTAAAAGACCTACTGCAGTTAAAATGGAATATCTTCCACCAACATCATCAGGAATCACAAATGTTTCATACCCTTCTGCATCAGCTAATTGTTTTAGTGCCCCTTTTGCTTTGTCAGTGGTCGCATAAATACGTTTTTTTGCTTCTTCTTTGCCGTATTTTTTCTCTAAATAGTCGCGGAAAATGCGGAAAGCTACAGCAGGTTCGGTTGTTGTACCAGATTTAGAGATAACATTTACAGATATATCTTTACCCTCAAGCAACTCTAGCAAATGGGTAATATATGTAGAGCTAATGTTTTGACCTGCAAAATATACTTGAGTTTTACCGTTCATTTGATTATGGAATGTATGGGAAAGCGCCTCAATGGCTGCTCTTGCCCCTAAATAAGATCCTCCGATTCCGATGACAATTAAAGCATCTGAATTGCTGCGAATTCTTTCTGCAGCCTTTTTAATTCTTGAAAACTCTTCTTTATCATAATTATTCGGTAAATCTACCCAACCAAGAAAATCAGATCCTGGCCCCTTTTTGTCGTGTAATCTATTGTGAGCAACTTTCACAAATTCATCTAAATAATCAACTTCGTTCTGATTCATAAATGATAAGGCGTTAGAGTAATCGAAAGAAATAGTCATGTAAAATCCTCCCAAATTAGATGTAAAAATAGGAGCAATCAGCGATTTCACTGATTGCTATATGTCTAAAAAACCCTAGTTTTTTGTCGTTTTAGCCCAATCAGCAGCAAATTTCTCAATCCCTTGATCAGTTAATGGATGTTTAGTAAGCTGCTCAATAACACTGTAAGGAATCGTAGCGATATGAGCACCTGCCATCGCTACACGTGTTACATGGTCTGGGTGGCGAACGGATGCAGCAATGATTTGCGCATCTAAGTTATGAATGCGGAATAATTCTGCGATTTTACTTACTAATAGGACACCATCTTCAGAAATATCATCTAATCGGCCTAAGAATGGTGATACATATGCTGCACCTGCGCGAGCAGCTAATAGCGCTTGGTTCACCGTGAAGATAAGTGTCACATTGACCTTAACACCTTTTTTAGCAAGATAACGTGTAGTCTCTAATCCCGCAACATTCATAGGAACTTTAATAGTGATGTTTTTATCTCCGCCGTTAATTTTAATCAGCTCGTCAGCTTCTGCAATCATTTCTTCAGCTGTTACTGCGTTTGGAGTTACTTCTGCAGAAACAGATTCAACTTCTGGTACAGCTTGTAAAATTTCTGCGATACGATCTTCGAATTTAACGCCTTCTTTAGCAACTAATGATGGGTTGGTTGTTACACCAGATAAAACGCCCATTTTATAGGCCTTTTGAATATCCTTTAGGTTAGCAGTGTCGATAAAAAATTTCATGAAAATATTCCTCCATTTTAATAAGAGTTTTTAGTTTTTTTCTACGGCATGTCCACCAAACTCGTTGCGAAGAGCGGCGACAACTTTTCCTGTAAATGTATCATTTTCTAGTGAACGGTTGCGCATCAACAAGGACATGGTGATAATTGGAGCGGCAACTTGGAGATCAAGTGCGGTTTCAACCGTCCATTTCCCTTCACCGGAAGAATGCATAATACCTTTGATTTGATCCAGCTTCGCATCTTTAGAAAAGGCATGTTCAGTTAATTCCATTAACCATGAGCGAATGACTGAACCGTTATTCCATACTCTTGCGACTTTTTCATAGTCGTAATCAAATTCGCTTTTTTCTAATACCTCAAATCCTTCACCAATTGCAGCCATCATGCCATACTCAATTCCATTATGAACCATTTTAAGGAAATGGCCGCCTCCTGCTTTACCTGTAAAAATATAGCCATTTTCTACAGCAGTATCACGGAAAATAGGTTCTACAACCGCCCAAGCTTCCGGATCTCCTCCTACCATATAGTTTGCTCCATTACGAGCACCTTCCATACCGCCAGATGTTCCTGCGTCCATATAGCTAACGCCAATTTCCTTTAGTTGATTATAACGGCGGATGGATTCTTTATAATGGGAGTTCCCAGCTTCAATTACGATATCGCCTTTTTCCAACAGCGGTGTCATTTCACTAAGAACCGAATCCACAACTGGATGTGGTACCATAATCCAAAGTACTCTCGGTTTGTCTAACGATAAGAAAAGTTCACTTAGATTAGTTGTTCCTTTCGCCCCATATTGTTGTATATCTACTACAGCATTAGGATTTAAGTCATATGCTGTAACTTGATGTTGATGATCAATTAAGTTTTTTCCAAGATTTAACCCCATTTTACCTAAACCAATTAAGCCGACTTCCATGTTTTTCACCCCTAATGTTATGTCTAGATTTAAGAATTTAATAAACTTTTAGTTGTTTGAACAATGTTTGCTGTTGTAAATCCAAATAACTCCATTACAGCTGCTCCAGTTCCCGAAGCACCATATGTCTCGATAGATACAATTTTCCCTTCATGTCCTACATAACGATCCCATCCAAGAGAGATTCCCATTTCAATTGCCACTCGTTTTGTGATGGAAGAAGGTAGTACGAATTCTTTATATTGCTCTGATTGACGATTGAATAGTTCCCAACTTGGCATAGCCACAACACGTACTGAGATATTGTCTTTCTCAAGTTCTGTTTTAGCGTCGACAGCTAAAGAAACCTCGGAACCTGTGGCCAGAAGAATAACATTTGGTTCTCCATTTGTTTGAGTTAACACATATGCACCTTTTGAAAGATTATCAATATTTGCTTTTGTTTCATCAAACACCGGTAAGTTTTGCCGGCTTAAAACTAATGCAACAGGACCTTCCGTTTGATTTAAAGCGTAGCCCCACGCACTTGCTGTTTCATTTGCATCGGTTGGACGAATGACTGTAAGTCCCGGAATGGCACGAAGAGCTGCAAGATGTTCAACTGGTTCATGGGTCGGACCGTCTTCACCTACCGCGATTGAATCATGTGTAAATACATAAGTGATAGGAAGCTTTTGTAATGCAGCTAAACGAATAGATGGGCGTAAGTAATCATTGAAAACAAAGAATGTACTTACAAATGGTTTCACACCACCATGGAGAGCCATTCCATTACCAGCTGCCCCCATTGCATGTTCACGAACGCCAAAGTAGATGTTTCTGCCTGCATATGATTCAACCGCGAAAGGAGCTTCCCCTTTTATATCAGTCATCGTGGACCCAGAAAGGTCTGCACTTCCTCCAAAGATTGAAGGAACTTTTTTAACAAAATGATTGATTGCCATGCCACTAGCTACACGTGTGGAAACGGCCTTTTCAGTTGAAAAAGTTAATATATCTTTGACATCAAGCAGCACTTTTCCATCGATTGCATCTTCAAGTTCGCTTCCTAGTTGTGGATAGGCAGCTTTATAGGCTTTAAACAATTCATCCCATTTATTTTCAACTTGTACTCCATTTTGTTTCAATGCTTCAAAGTGAGCTTTTACTTCTTCCGGTACATAGAAATCTTCTTCGTATTCCCAGCCATACGCCTTTTTGGTTTCTTTTGCTTCCTCAGCTCCAAGTGGGTTACCGTGTGCTTTATTCGTTCCAGAAACTTTAGGGCTGCCAAAACCAATAATCGTTCTAACTTCGATTAATGTTGGCTGCTCTTGATTTAATTTCGCTTCTGCAATAGCTTTTGTGATTTCTTCGACATTATTTCCATCTTCTACACGCAAATACTGCCAATGAGCAGATTCAGCTCTTTTTTTAATATCTTCAGAGAATGAAAGATTTAATTCACCGTCTAAGGAAATATCATTAGAATCATATAAGGTAATTAACTTACCTAGTTTCATATGGCCAGCCATGGACATTGCTTCATAAGAAATACCTTCTGATAAATCTCCATCTCCAACGATTGTGAAAGTATAGTGATCAACTATTGGGTATGCTTCTTTATTAAATTTCGCCGCTAAATGAGCTTCAGCCATCGCCATTCCTACAGCATTGGCAATCCCCTGTCCCAATGGGCCAGTTGTAACATCAACACCATCTGTATGACCAAATTCAGGGTGGCCAGGTGTTTTACTGTTTAATTTACGGAAGCTTTTCAAATCTTCAATAGATACATCATAGCCGCTAAGATGAAGCAAGCTATATAACATACTAGAACCATGACCAGCAGATAAAACGAAGCGATCACGATTGAACCATTTTGAATGATTAGGATTATGTGACAAATGATTTGCCCAAAGTGCATAAGCCATTGGTGCTGCTCCCATTGGCAATCCCGGATGACCAGAGTTTGCACGGTTAATGGCATCGATTGATAAAGTACGAATCGTATTCACAGCTAAAGTTTCAATTGCTCTATTCATAAAATTTCCTTCCTCCTCGGAACTTGCTTATTGTGCTACTAATTCTTGAACGGGCTCACTTAAATCTTGTAACTTTTCATCATCGAGCCACCATTTGAATCCATCCTCCTCAAGCAATCGATGTGCTGCCGTAGGACCGTTGGTACCTGCTGGATATAAATGAAGGGGTAAGAGGTTTTCTTTAAAAGCCTCAAGGATAGGTTGTACCCACTGCCATGACAATTCTACTTCTTTCCAATGAGCAAAGAACGTGGAATCCCCACGAATAGCATCAAAAATCAATCGTTCATATGCTTCAGGTACTTCTTTTTGTTCATTTGAAAAACCAATCTTCACAGGTTCTATTTTTCCATTCTTAGGATTCCTGCTGTTTAGTTGTAAGGATACATTTTCATTAGGACCAATCTCGATCATCAAAAGATTTGATGCCACTTTATTTGCCCAACCCTTTTGACCAGCATTTTTGAATTCAATAACAATCCGTGTAGATTTTTCAGCCATTCTTTTTCCTGTTCGAATATAGAATGGCACCCCTTGCCAAAATGGATTGTCAATCCAAAGTCTTGCTGCCACAAAGGTATCATTTTGGGAGGAAATATCAATTCCCGGTTCATTTCGATAACTTACAACCGGCCTACCCAATATCTCGCCTGAACGATATTGACCACGAACAATATTTAAAATAACATCCTCTTTTTTTAATGGACGAACAGATTCGATCACTTTTTTCTTTTCATTTCTGATTTCATTCTGGCTGATTTTCTTTGGCATATGCATAGCAGTCATCATCAAGATTTGCAGCATATGATTTTGAACCATATCACGAATGGCACCTGATTGATCATAATATCCGGCACGTTCTTCAACCCCAACCGTCTCACTAGCAGTAATTTGAACATTCGCAATATGCTGGTTGCTCAATAGAGTTTGAATGACGGGATTTAAAAATTGTAAATCCCCCAAATTTTGAATCATCGACTTACCTAGGTAATGGTCAATTCGATAGATTTCATCTTCTTCAAAAACGTTGCTTAATTTTGCATTTAGCTCCCGTGCTGACTCTATATCGCGTCCAAATGGTTTTTCGATAATGAGTCGTTTCCATCCTTTTGTAGAACCTAACCCACTTTCTTTAATATTTAAGGAAATGACATCAAAGAACGCAGGTCCGACGGATAGGTAGAACATCCGATTTTCCGGAATATTTAGTTCACTTTCACGTTGTTGAACAAGGTTTAGAAGCTTCCCATAGTCATCAACGTTTGTTGCATCTAGTTTCTGGTAACGAAATGCAGAAAGGAAAGCATCCATTTTGTCGCGGTCGTCCACAACACGCCTTGAAAATGTCTTGATTGATTGCTCGACATGATTTTCAAACTGACTATCGGACACTTCACGTCTACCAAGTCCAATAATTGAAATCGATTGAGGCATTTTTTGATCAAGATATAAATTATATAAGGCAGGAAATATTTTTCTCTTCGCTAAATCACCTGTTGCGCCAAATAAGACGAAAGTCATTCCGTTCATATTCATTCCTCCTTGCTGCTGCTTTCAATTTATTCTATCCATTGTTTCAATTTCGTTTTACTAAATTCTCGAATCTGAGATATTACTGAAAAAGAAAAGCCCCTATTGCCTCTCAAATACCAAATTACTCATAGTATTTTTGTTCCTAGGTAACTTTATGTAACCATAATAATACTTTTTTATTCGTTCGTCAAGATATTTGTGTCTAATTTGTGAACTGGTAAATCATTGAAGTATCTACGGTGAAATCAACAAATAAAATATCCCAAAAGAATGTACTTTTGGGATTGCCTCACTTTATTTAATTTTCATCCATTTCATTGCCCATTGACTAATAGGTCCAAGAATTTTCGCTAATTCATTACCTTTTTTGGTTAATAGGTATTCTGTTCTTACTGGCCTTTCAGGGATAACATGACGTAAAACGATCCCATGCTCTTCCAATTCTTTCATTCTCTCCGTTAGCACTCGCTTACTTAAATCAGGGATCATTGTATGAATTTCACTAAAGCGTTTCGGTCCACTTAATAATACATAAATAATCAGCCCTGTCCATCTTTTTCCAATTAATTCAAAAGATTTTTCAATCTCCGGACAAAGTTCTGCCTGTTCTTCTATCAAATATCTCACTCTCCTTTTTTATTGGAATCAGAAGAAAAATTATCAACAAGCTATCTTTTTCTTTTGTACAGCAATTTTAACATCTAGATTAGGAACGTTTAATAATCCTTCTAACACTGAAAGTTTTGCCTTATGTTCCTGGATTTCTATATCACTAACAACGTTTGTTTGTTTATTATTATAGATCATTTTCCTTACTAATTCCTTGAATTTTGGAGATTCAATTAATAAATAATCAATTAGTTCGATTGCAGCCTGCTTTTCCAGTTCATTCTTAACTGCAAAGATACTTTGTTGATCCGGATCAAATACAACGATAGATTGTAAATCCTCTGTAATTCTTAAACCAAAGTAGCTTTTTTTCGTTCCGTAAAATTCATTATTCCGTATCCGCATTAAATCTACGCCAACCATCATTTCATAATAAGGAATGTTCTTATTTGGATATTGAAAACCACTAAGTTCAATGTTTGAAATTTCGTCAATAAATATTTCCTTTTCAAACTTAGTTTGGATAACCTTTGATTCTATCAAGTTCATTATTAAGACCTCACTTTTAATTTTTCTTTATATAATAAATTATTTGAACGAAAAGTAACAAGTGTATAAAAAGTAACCTGATTATATATAATATTATAGTTAATTAAGGTGAATAAGTCAATTACCTAATTTTTACTGCCCTCTAGCACTATATAGAAAAAATCATAAACCCCTTCATGTAAATCATGAAGGGGTTATACTCGTCCATTAATGATAATGTTCTTTTCTCTATTCAAGGTAATGACTTTATCGGCCATTCCAACAAAAAGTCCATTTTCGACAACACCCGGGATCAGATTCATGTTTTTCTCGAGTTCACCAGGTTGGCCAATTATGGGGAATATGCAATCAATAATATAGTTACCATTATCGGTTAAAAATGGGGCCCCCTTGTTTTGCCTTAGCTGTGGGCTACATCCAAGATTTTGAATATGTTTCATCGTCATTTCATATCCAAAAGGCACCACTTCTACTGGAAGTGGGAATGACCCTAATTTATTCACCCTTTTATGGGGGTCGGCTATAACGATAAAAGATTTAGCTGCTTTTGCGATAATTTTCTCTCTTAAAAGGGCACCACCTCCTCCTTTAATGAGATTAAAATCATCATCAACTTCATCTGCACCATCGATTGCTAAATCAATTTGTTCAATTTCATTAAACGTAACAAGTGGGATTCCTACTTCTTTTGCCAATTTCTCCGTTTGGATTGAAGTTGGAATCCCTTTAATAGATAGTCCCTCTTCAACCAGTTTTCCAAGCTTAGATATGGTATGAAATACAGTAGACCCCGTTCCAAGTCCAACGACCATACCATCTTTCACGTATTCTACAGCCTTTTCTCCAACCACTTTTTTATCATTCAAGGATTTTTACCTCCTTTTTTTGTACCATTAATGCACATTGAATTCATCTAGTATCATTTCCTCGGTCTGAGGCATAGTTAGACCGAGGTGCCAGCAGCCCATCCCCGCTAATCCATATTGTCGAATAACACGGAGTTTAACAAGCAAGCTTCGCGGGTCTTCAAACCACACTTCATGTAACTTTCCTTTATTATCAACATAACGAAACGATGGGGCAGCAGCATTTTCATCATAGTGAATCGGACTTTGATATCCAGTATATAAATCAATCGCATGTTGGGTCGAATAAGCAGAGCCAGAACGCTTATTACTTCCTATTACCCAATCATACGCATATTGTGGAATTCCCAACATCAGCTTTGATCTATCAACAACTGAGACAGCATAATCCAGAGTGGCTCTGACTCTGTCTATTGGGGCAATTGGACCAGAAGGACCTCCAGGCCAATGCCAATCATATGTCATCAAGAACATTTTATCCAGAAATTTCCCCAGCGTTTTGTAATCATAAGCTGTGGAATAGGATGGGACCCGATCTCCTTCTTTTGGCGGAACGGCCATCATAACTTCCATTCCTGCTGGATGAAGCTTTGCAGCTAATTCTTTAATAAACAAATTGAGGTTATCTCGATCTTGCGTTTTCACCTGTTCAAAGTCAACGACAATCCCTTTGTAATCATGACTATCCAATAGGGAATAAATATTATTAACCAGCTTTTTCCTTAACCAAGGCGTACTTATTAATCGATGAGTAAGATTTGGATCAAACCCTTTTTCGCTTAAATTTGTAATTGTAGCATATGGTGAGAGATTCTCTTTCCAAGCAATCTTATGTGCTTGGTTTTCAGGTGTTTCAATGATGTTGCCTTGTTCATCGGAACGATACTCAAACACGAAAATACTTGAAAGGGTCTTTTTATAATTATTCAGCATCCAAGCGTTGGTATTCTTATCTTTTGGAACAAAATAGGTTCCGGTCCATACATTCATTTTTGGAGGGCGAGGAATACTTAATTTCTGGCCGGGCACAATGACACGACTGTTTAAATGATTTTGTTGCATTAATGTTTCTTCGCTAATGGCATGACGATTAGCAATCGCCCAAATACTGTCACCCGCTTGTACAAAATAAGTTGAACCAGGTATCAACATCGCCTGGCCAAGGACTAATTGGCTATTCTTAGCTAAACCATTTAGTTTAGCAAGTTCATCACTATCAATTTTGTATTGTTTTGATATTTTGGTTAGGCTATCTCCTGACTTCACTTCATGGATGACTTGAGCGTAAGTCAATATAGGAGTCATTACTACCATATAAGCCGCAATCATCAATATCAATAAATTCTTAGCCATAAATATCCCCCTGGAAAATTTTTCTCAACCCTTTTAGATACTTTAGAACACAATTTGTTGTGTCGTGTTAATTGGATATAATTTTCCGTTTAAGGCAAATGAAATTTTACCTGTTTCTTCAGAAACAACCAGTGCAAGAGCATCACTTTGTTCCGATACTCCTATAGCAGCACGGTGACGTGTGCCAAGTTTTTTTTCTGTAATCATCTTCGTTAATGGAAGTATATTAGCTGCTGAATAAACTTCATTACCTCTGATTAATACTGCCCCATCATGCAGCGGGTTACCCGGATAAAAAATGGAGGCCAATAGCTTTGGTGTAACCATTGCACCTATAGTTGTTCCTTTTTGGATAATGTTGTCAAGAGAGTCACTTCGTTCAATTACAATCAACGCACCATGCTTACGTTTCGATAGATGCTGAGCTGTAGCGGTTAAATCCTCATATGTGTCAGTAAAGGACGATAAGTAACAATTTAAATAAAAAGAAGCCGCCATTGATTCAATTGAATTCAGCTGTTCTTTAACATCCTCTAGACTACCCAAAACACAATAGTTTTCGTTTCCGAGTACATTTAAATTAGATTGAAGCAAATGGATTAGGTGTTGAATTCCATCTTCTAAATTTTGTTTCATTGGTGAAAAATCGCAATTTTGAATGTCCATCTGTTTCCCTCCAACAACTGTTTTATCCTTTTAAACCTATTGAATAGAAATACCCCAGCTACTGGTCTCAAAAAAAAGCCCATGTGGATAGGCTCTTTTGAAATTAAGAAGGTCTCCCACGATAATTGGTTTTAGAAGTAATTTTTATTAATATATAACGAATTATAAATCCAATTCCTAACCCAGGTATCAAAGACAATATTGGAAGCCAAATAGGACCAAATGATATACCGAAAAATATCTTTGGCGAGTACATAAGACCTACTGTGACAAAATAGGCTCCAAAAGCAAATGGGACAAACGATAACCGAGGATTCTTACCTTCCGCATATTTATAGGCATCATACATTGCAAACATATAAACACATGGATAAAACATAAGCCATTGGTAATCAACCACTCTGGCAGCATCATTTATCTTCCCAAGAAAACTAAACATGATAGCTTGATTAAATAAACTGTTTACATTAATGATGAATTCTAAAAGGATAAACAAAACTCCTTTTAAAAGGTGACCATTTAATAATTGACCAAAACCTGGAAAGGCAATACTCCAAAGAATTGCTTCTAACTTATGCGTTTTATTCATAATATCAACCTTTATTATTCGGTTATATTTGGATTACCTTTTATTTTATCTAATATTTTTATTAATCCCACCAAACCTCTAATCGTAAATAAAGTAAAACTCACACTCCCGAATGTATGGATTGGTGACCATTTTTTCCATTTAAATAATCTAGAATTCTTTTCAAAATACCACTGACCGATACTCATCGGAACACTGAATGCTAAACTTTTCAATAAAATTTTTCCAAAATTATCATTATAGGACATTTTCACCCAAATAACACTTAAAATGGGGAAAAACAACATGTCATAAATAATGTTAGTTTTAAAAATTTTCCCTAAAGGCCGAACTGGATATTCAATTCTTTTGGTTCCGACAACATAAGCATCAACCAGAGTCGCAAGAACCCCTTTCGAGAAGAAAATAAGAAGATTTTCTCTCATTTTTGAACCTCTAAATAGAAATGGCAGGGCAACTACACACAAACCAGTGAGTAAATTTAACAACTTTTTCTCCATTCGATATCATCCTTTTTATCATTATTATTTTTAAAATTACCTTAAAAAATTTATTTATACCTACTCTAAATTGCTAGAAAAATATATTAGCAAGAGTAATTCACTCCTTATTGTCTTTATGCATATACTTTGATGAATTTAATTTTATAGTCCCAAAAATAATGGAGGTATTAACATGAATCCTGTTGTTTATCGGTGCCCACTTTGCAGAAACCATTTTTATCGAATTCCTTCCGCAGTCCCTGTAAATTCAAAGAGTACCACAACAGGCCGCCGTTCTCAGCATTTGCTTTCCCCGACTGACCATATTCTAATGTTAACCGACCATCAACCGCAAATGGTTTTTTCAGTCCAATCACATGATACTGCACTCCTGCGCAACAATATCGCCGGGCTAGCAAAAACCGCGAAATTATTCAGTATCCCTACTATATTGACATCAATAACAGCGGCAACTTTCAGCGGTAAAACTTTATCAGAAATCCAATCAGTCTTTCCTGATCAAAAACCTATTGATCGAACAACGATGAACGCATGGGATGATCTAAGAGTAGTAAGGCAAATCAATGCATATGGAAAAGGAAAAATAGTCATCGCCGGTATGTGGACAGAGGTGTGTTTGCTTGAACCGGTTCTGAGCGCTATCTCCGATGGGTATGAAGTATATTTTGTTTCGGATGCCTCAGGTGGAGTAACTAAAGAGGCCCACGATATGGCGGTTATACGTATGACACAAGCTGGAGCAACCCCAATTACTTGGCTGCAATATTTGCTTGAGTTACAACGTGATTGGGCTCTTAAAGAAACCTACAATGGGACACTCGATATTGTTAGGCAGCACGGAGGTGCTTACGGATTGGGAGTTATATATGCTAATGAGATGTTTGGGGCTTTTACGTAAGAAAAGGGATTAATCATTTTGCTAAAGACCATTAGTAGTTTAGTATTAAAAAATACTTTGGCTAAAAATAGAAAAACTAATCGGAGTTCCAATTAGTTTTTTATTAAAAAATGAATGATTTGCATTTTTTACCCATTCTGCAATTGTAACAGTTCGTTTTGCTTGATGTTTCACAGCATCTTGAACGGCACGAACATCTTCAACCATCTTACCTGACTGATCTACTGTTACACTGGTTCCATACGGATTTCCACCAGCCCCGAAAATGACTTGATTTGTATATCCTGGAGCTGCAATAATAGCTCCCCAATGATGCATCGTTGTATATAATGATAAAATTGTGGCTTCCTGACCACCATGAGGGTTTTGTGCAGAGGCCATACAACTGCCGAATCAGTTTTATTCAATAACCTCTAGAGTTACGTCAATATTCCCTCTTGTTGCTTTTGAATATGGGCAGAATTCGTGTGCCTTATGTACAAGGTCTTCTAATTTTTCTTTTTCAATACCAGTTCCTTTTACTTGTAACGTTACAGCAATTTTATATCCTTGATCATCTTCATCTTTTAAGAAACTAACATTTGCTGTTACTTGTGATTCAAATTTGATATGTTCTTTCCTAGCCATATGCTGTAAAGCTCCATCAAAACAAGCAGAATATCCAGCTGCGAATAACTGTTCAGGGTTTGTAGCGTTTGGGAACTCTTTTGCTCGAGGAGATCCCGGCATCGCTAGATCAAATTTTATATTACCATCACTCGATTCAACTCTGCCTTGTCTTCCTCCTACAGCTGTTGCAGATGATGTAAATAAGGGTTGTTGAGTCATTGTTTTGTTTTTCTCCTTGCTTGTTAAATTTCCATTTTCCCCCTGCTTATTATTTCCTTCACTTTTAATTGATATCCCAATTAAGGAATACAAATTAGTAATACTTGATTTTACACGATTTTCTGTTCGTGGAAAATCTAAGGTCGAATACGAAATCGGCCTCGCATTAATGGCCGTGAATATCCGAATATATGTGGCAAGAGTATAAGCTCTTGTCGGTATAATCTTAAATCAAAATGAAAAAAGTGAAATCGCGCGTACGATTTCACTTTTTTCATTGATTGAGGCTACTTCTGTCCCAGCCTCTCTTATTAAAAAATATGAGGGTTTTCTAATGATGCAACTTCTTTCATTGAGTCGGATAGACAGTTTTATGATCAGCAAGGATCATCAATTGTTTTTCCTTAGATTGAAAATTAATTTGTGCATCAGAGGAGTAATACCAGATCTTTTCGTTTTCCTTTACCTCAAATATATTTAACTCATCCTGAAAATTCAAAATTCCCGAAGCGGTTTCCACATCAACTGGCAACGAGATCAGCCAATGGTGGTCTTTTTTTTCAATAGTGTATATATTAGTTTGACACAGCAATCGGCTGCCTATAGAATGACGAATCATCAGCATTAAAATTCGCCTCCAGGTAAATCAATTAATAAAAAGAAACTATCTTGATTTCCGTGAATGGTAATTTCATGGGTGTCAGTGATTCGAGCTGCGTCCCGGGACTTTAAAATGGAATCCTTATTTATTGAGATTTCCCCCTCTATATTAAAGACATAAATCTTCCTGCCTGCTTCCTGTCGAAAGTTAAGTGTCTTCTTGTCTTCTAGCTTTGATAAGTAAAGGGTTAAATCTTGATGGATTTTAGCCACCCGATCTGAGCCGGTACGGGATATTACCGGTAATAAGTGATTATGTAATTGTTCAATATCATATGAAATGTCTTCATAGGACGGGATTAGCTTCTTTTCATTCGGTAAAAACCATAATTGTAAGAATTGTACTTCTTCCTGATTGGACGCGTTAAATTCGGAATGAAGCACACCAGTTCCAGCACTAATACGCTGAATGTTTCCACGACTAATAATTCCAGCATTTCCTAAGTTATCTTCATGTTTAAGCTGTCCCTTCAATACAATAGAAACAATTTCTGCTTCACGATGTGGATGAATCCCAAAGCCTTTTCCCGCCTGAACGGTGTCATCGTTAAAGACACGTAACGGACCAAATTGGATATTAGAAGAATCATAATATTCACCAAAGGAAAAACCTAGATTACTCTCCAGCCAATCATTTTTTACTGTGTAGCGTTTACCTGCAGGATAAAGTTCAATCAACTTTTTCCACTCCTTAGCTTAAATTTATTAAAAGGTTTTCCAGCGTTATTAATTAGTCATTAATTCTTTCTTCCAAAACAACAAAAGTTGGAATATATAACCGGATTTCTTCCGCTATATGCTCCAACTCTTTCTTACTTCTGCTAGAGATCATTTCATATTCTTTGGTTAAGAATTCGAAAAAGTCCTGATTGCTTAAGATTTAATTGTTAAGCTAAACGAAAGTTTCGATTAGCTTCTTACTATTTATTGATTTGCTTTTTTTACCCATTCTGCAACTGTAACTGTACGTTTCGCTTGGTGTTTAACCGCTGCCTGTACATCTTCAATCATTTTCCCATCTTGACCAACTGTAACACTTGTTCCATATGGATTACCACCGGCACCAAATGTAACTGGATCAGTATAACCAGGAGCAGCGACAATTGCACCCCAGTGATACATAGTCGTATAAAGTGATAAAATGGTTGCCTCTTGACCGCCGTGTGGGTTTTGAGCGGAAGCCATCGCACTTACAACCTTATTCACTAGCTTTCCATTAAACCAAAGTCCGCCCGTTGTATCTAGGAATTGCTTCATTTGTGATGGCATATTACCAAAGCGAGTTGGTACACTGAAAATAATGGCATCAGCCCATTCTAGGTCTTCTAATTTAACCTCTGGCACATCCTTTGTTTTTTCAACTGTAGCTTTCCAAGCAGGATTTCCTTCAATAGCTGATTTTGGTGCAAGTTCAGGCACTTTTAATACTTTTACTTCTGCACCAGCTTCTCTCGCACCTTCTTCAGCCCATTTTGCTAGTTGATAGTTTGTTCCACCCATACTGTAATAAATCACTGCTAATTTTACATTAGTCATTTTTTCTGTCTCCTTATCAGATGAATTACCAAATAATTTGGATAAGAATCCCATTATAATACACCATCCTATTTTTTCTTTCATTTAAAATTTACATTCATTTATCAAGCAGCTCTTTTGAACTCATTTGAACCTTTATGAAAAATCAATTGGCTAACTGATAATAGTTTGCTCCCATTAATTACAAGAAAAACTGCCATTGCTAAAAATGCTAAATCTAACTCATATCCAGCCATCTGACCATTTCCTAATAAACCAACCGCAAGTTTCACTTTTAATGTTGCCCCAATCATTAGTAATGCAAACAACGCAGATATTAATCTTGTTGCTACTCCAATGATTAACGCGACACCGCCCACGATTTCAATCAAAGCAACACCATATGCCATAAATCCTGGTAATCCCATGCTTTCAAACCATCCGACAATATTTTCAATTCCACCTTGAAACTTTACAATTCCATGAATTAAAAATAATGCCCCTAGTGTTACTCGTAAAATAAGTGCCCCAATTTCGTTTTTTAACATCATTTTCTACCTCTCCGTTATCCTATATTCTATTTGATCATTACCTTACGATACCAAGTCGCAGCGGCTTCGACTTCTTGCATTGTTAATTGATGACCTCTATTCTCCCAATGAAGTTCTACGTTTGCATTAGCCTTTTCCAATAAAGATTGTAATTCAGCCGATTCCATTGGCGAGCAGATTGGATCATTGGTCCCAGCTGCAATAAACACAGACTTACCTGATAAGTCAGGAAGATCCATTCCTTTTCTCGGTACCATTGGATGGTGAAGGATCGCACCCTTTAATGCGTTTTGATAATGGAATAATAAACTTGCTGCTATATTCGCTCCATTTGAGTATCCAATTGCGATAATATTATCTCGGTCGAAGCCATACTTTTCTGCTGCTTCATCAAGAAACTCATTTAATTCTTTTGTTCGATAAATTAGATCTTCTTCATCAAAGACACCTTCTGCTAATCTGCGGAAAAAACGAGGCATCCCATTTTCTAATACATTCCCACGGACGCTTAATACATTTGCCTCATCATCAATCATTCCTGCAAGTGGCAGCAGGTCTAATTCATTGCCGCCAGTACCATGAAGCAATAATAACGTTGGTTTTGTTGGATCTTGGCCTTTATTAAATATATGTTTCATTATTTATCTCCCCCGAAAATAGGTTTATTAGGAACTATTTAGGTCTTTCTATTTCAAAAATTTCACCAATTTTGGCGTAATTATTTCCAGCCAAACGACTTACAGCCGCTAAGCCCCTAGGGTCAATTCTTCCATTTTCATAAATATCGCTTTCGATATGAAATTGAACAACTTTTCCAATAATCAGGTCACACCCTGGAGTACCCGTGCCTCCCAATTCTAAGGAATGCTCCAAAGAACATTCCATTCTGATTTTCGCCTCCTTAACTCCAGGAACTGAAATTTTCACACTTTCTACTGGAGTTAAGTTTGCTAACTCAATCTCACTCACTTCTGGTGGAAGGTTTGCAGCTGTTTTATTAATTTTTTCAACATTTTGTTCATCCACGATATGAACTACAAATTGTCTGGATTCTTTGATGTTTCTTGCTGTATCCTTTTGTCTCCCCGTTGAGCGTTGAATTGATAATGAAATCATTGGGGGATTGGATGACACGATATTAAAATAACTAAATGGTGCACCATTTAATACGCCGTCTTTCGAAATTGTTGTGACGAAAGCAATCGGTCTAGGTATGATGCTGCCAATTAGAAATTTATAATTTTCTCTTTCAGACAATGAGGCTGGATCAATTGAGAGCAAAGAAATCATTCCTTTTCGTGTGATCAGTCTAGTTTTCTTACTTCAAACGGAAGCAAAGCTCGTTCTAACTGTCCTCTATGTTGTTCATACTGTTCTGGCAGCATCAATTTTTCACCCATTGTCTCTTGAGATTCATCATGAGCAAATCCTGGAGGATCAGTTGCAATTTCAAATAGAATTTCCCCATGTTCTCTGAAGTAAACGGCATTAAAGTAGTTCCTATCCTGTACAGGAGTAACACCATACCCTTTGGATGCCACGTATTTTTGCCAATCCAATTGATCTTGATCATCAATCGCCCGCCAAGCAATGTGGTGAACGGTGCCTACACCCATTTTTCCACGTCCATTTGGAGTTAATTTAATGTCGATAATATTTCCAATATCAGCAGTGGAACGAAAACGCGCTAAATCACCTTCTTTACCTACTAATTCAAGTCCCATTACTGTTTCCAACAATTCGGCCGTTTTGTTAGGCTGTGTTGATAAAAGAGTTGCTCCACCAAAGCCTTTGATGGCAACTTCAGGTGTTACCTCTCCGAAAGTCCAGGTATTTACTTCCCCTGCTTCTCTTTCTACAATTTCCAAGTGAAGTCCATGTGGGTCATCAAATTCCAAAAATTGTTCTCCAAAGCGTTCCATTTTAGTAAAAGGAATGTTGAACTTTTCTAGTCTATTTTCCCAAAATCCCATGGCACCTTTCGGAACTACATAAGAAGTGACACCTACTTGACCGTCTCCAATGATTCCTTGGCGGGCTCCCGCCCATGGAAAGAATGTAATGATGGTTCCTGGCTTTCCACCTTCATTACCGAAATAAAGATGATAGGTACCTGGATCATCAAAATTGACTGTTTGTTTTACCATGCGCAGCCCCAAAACTCCTGCGTAAAAATCTACATTTCCTTGCGGATGTCCTACGATGGCTGTGATATGGTGAATTCCCATTGTTTTCTTACTCATTTTTCAACACCCCTTTTTAAAGTACAATCCAGTTATTTTAAAGGAATTCGATACCTTATTTTGTTCCTAATCTCCATTTATTAAATATAATAACATTCATTTTAATTCAAGAATTATCAATTTGAGATATTTAGAATAAAAATGAATCTAAAGCATATTGACCAGGACCGATTGAAGCTATTCCAATGGCAACTGCAAGCAAAGTTAAGTTATATTCATATCCATTCGATGTTGCCCATAATCCGTTTGGAGCGTGAACCTTTACGATCACCATTGGCATAGTCCCTGCAATCAATATTCCTGCAAGTGGGGTTAAAAGTCCTAAAGCAAATAATATGCCGCCAATAAATTCTGCTAATTGTTTTTGCCTCGAATCCGAGGGATTTTTTTAAAAAAATGCACGTTTACACTTTATTCCTTACTTTTTTTAAAAGCTGCACCAATGCCTCTACCTCATCAGAATGTAATGAATCAAACAAATGATTGATGAACTCATGATATTTCGGCATGAATTCGTTCATCAATTCATTACCATCATCAGTTAATGTCACATGTATCACTCTGCGGTCATTTGCACAGGCATTTCGACTTAATAAACCTCTTTGTTCTAGTTTATCTATAACATAGGTCATCGACCCACTTGATACTAATATACATTTGCCAATTTGTTGAATCGTTTGTTTCCCTTTTTGATAAAGCACCTCTAAAACGGAAAATTCGGTAATACCTAGCTTGTTTTTTGCTATTTCTTCCTTTATTCGATCATGAATTGCTTTAGATGTTTGCATTAATAAAAGATAGGGCTGATTATTGCATTTCCTTTCCATTAATATCACCCCTTTTTTAAGTCTTGAATTCGATTATCTTGAATCTGAGATAATAATAATTCTAATTCATGTGTTTGTCAATAACCTATTTATTTTTAGTACATCGCTGGAGTGATTGTAAAGGAGATCAATGATGTACTTTATGGCCTGCTTTCTAAATTTCAACAAATTTCTTCGTTGCGTTAGAACGAAAAGCTTATTACCTTGGGTTAGATTACATATTCAAATAAACGATTGATTAGATTTTATAAAACTAATCAATCGTTTGTTTGAAATTGGATTAAGTGCTTATAAGTAACAATTTTCCCCTGAAAATCAATCCAAATAATGTCGGAAGTATGCTCCTCCTTGACCCTAAAAACCGCATTCTATGTCTAAAAATAGGTTTCCAAAGCTTAGATTACAAGTTTCGACAGGTTTTTCCATTTTTCTAGTTCAATTAAACGTTTGATTGAATTTTGTCTAATTCCTTCTGCTCCTATGATTTTCTCGGGAAATTGATCAAAATAATATCGAAATGAGCTCGACTTTTTTCACCCCCATTTCACTGCTTATCTATTTTTTACAACCCCTAAAACAAAGCCATCATATCCCTTGCTTCAACAATCCAACATTTAGAAAGGGACTGCCACTTTTATTGGAGAAAAGAAAAAGCAGTCAATGGCTGCTTTTTCTTTCTTATTCACACAAAACTACAACGCTTCAACATCGACAAACGACTTCATCAAATGTGACGAGAAGCTCCTTATTTTATTCTTAATACAAATTTCCCTTTTGCTCTACTTGATTCAGAGTACTCTATCGCCTTCTGCGCTTCCTCAATTTTGGGGAGGCTTACTGTGTGCGTACCTCATCAATTCAACTGTTGGATATTATTTAAGAAGAAACATCTCTTTACAAATATCAATGTTTATATCTTTGAAGTACTCAACAATCTTATCCGCCTTACTTAAATCCATGTTGTTAAATTCCGGATTGTTATATCCAATACATGTCATTCCTGCTGCTTTTGCGGCTAAGGTACCATTTTGGGAATCTTCAATGACCAAACAATTGGCTGGCTTCACATCTAACTCTTTAGCTGCTTTTAAAAAGACATCTGGGAACGGCTTAGAATTTTCACAGTCTTGACCTGTGACCAACACTTGAAAGGTATTATTTAATTGAAAGATTTCAACTGTATAATAGATGTCTTCAAGTGGAGAGGAAGAGGCAATCGCTAAAGGAACGCCCTGTTTATGCAAATGCATAATGAGATCCAACACTCCAGGAATGGGACGCAAACCATCTCTTTTTATAATGTCTTTCCGTATCGCTTCCATCCGTTTAATACACTCTTCCACTGATAAAGAAATCGCAAGCTCCTCTTTCATTTTCGTCCACGTATATTCTGCGGTGGTTCCCATGAATTGATGGTGGTAACTGCTATCCACAGAAATGCCTAACTCATTTAATAGAGTATCCTTTGCTTGAAAAAAGCTATCTTCAGAGTCAATAATTACCCCATCCATATCAAAAATAACAGCTTCTAGCATATAATCTCCCCTCATTTATGTATTTCACCCATTCCCCCCACATGCTCTTGAAAGTAAACTATGATGAATCTAGCATTTTGAGGATTCTGACCATTCTAACAAGATCTATCTTTTACGAGTTAAATAGAGTCGTTTTATTAATGCCATACGCATTCTGCCATTGCTCTTTAAATGCAGACACATCTGCTGGAGTGGCAGGAAAAGAAAGAAATTTCTCAATTAAATCAGGACTAACTGTTACAGTATGTGCACCAGCCAGGCATACATCGTGAACTTGTTGAACATTTTTAAAGCTGGCTGCTAAGATTTCTGTTGGTAACTGATAGGCAGCAAATAATTCAGCAATTTCCGCTACTACGTTTACGCCATTTCCAGTCAAATTATCAATGCGGTTTACATACGGCGCCACATAGTTGGCACCAGCCATTGCTGCAATAAGTGCTTGAAAGGCAGTATAAATGGTCGTCGCGAGTGTAGGAATTTGTTCAGCTGAAAGGAGTTTAATCGCTTTTATACCTTCGACGGTTGCAGGAATTTTGATCACTACATTCCCAGGAATCTTACTGGTAATATAGTTTGCTTCCTCCATCATTTCTTCTGCTGTATCCCCAATCACTTGGACGAATAATTCCTTTTCTTCTCCGATGACTTCTCTAATTTCCTTCAGTTGCTCTAAAAAAGGGCGATTTTCTTTGACAATGATAGACGGATTCGTGGTAACACCCGCAATCGGAAAATACTCATTTAGTTTGGCAATCTTTTCTACATCTGCCGAATCAATATAAAGTCTCATTATTCATTCCACCTCGTAAAAGAGAGGCTTATCTTTTACAAGTAAGCCTCTTCCTATTTAAATAGAATAATAACTATTCATGAACAATCTTAAGTTCTGTGCCCATTTCAATGGCAGGAATTTCTTTATTTTCTAAATACAACGTCCCAGGTAATTCTGGTGTAGTGGAGCCATCGAAACGCAATGTAATATGCCCAAGAGTCGTTAAGTTTCGTTGAACAAGATTCCCTGCGGAAGTAATTTCAAATGGTACATTATTAATGAATAGTTTGTCTCCTGCTTGGATTTCTCCCTCTGCCTCTACCACATCGATTTGATAGCAAAAATCTTTAAGGTCCTGAGGAGCCCCGGTACCAAACAAAATAAACATATTTTCTTCCAAGAATGAATTTGCGAATGGACCAATACTTTTTACTTTATTTTCATAAATTGTTTTCATATCCTGCGGCACGACAGCCAATTGTCGTACCTACCTCCTATGCAATAGATTAATCGTTGCTAATTTTCTTCATTCCTAAATATCTCTAGTATTGAAAATGATCAAATTAGAAAGAGCAATCCGTCATATCTAATTATTCATATAAACCGAAACTTGCAAGCCATGCAACAAATACCCTTGGAACCCCTATTAAAAATCTCGAATAGAGAACAGATGGCACCCCAACTTCTACTGTTTCTGCTTCTGCTTCTGCAAGTCCTAATCCTACAGGAATAAAGTCACAGGCATTTTGTGTATTAATCGCAAATAAAGCTGGTAGTGCTAAGTGTGGCGGAATATTGCCCTTACCGATTTCAACCCCAATCAATGTACCAATAACTTGTCCAATTACTGCGCCTGGGCCGAGTAATGGAGACAAGAACGGTAACGAACAGATAAACCCGATTAAGAGAAGCCCCCAAATATTACCTGCGAGTGGCGACATGACCTTCGCAAACACATTACCAATCCCGGACCCTTGGATAATTCCGATTAATAGGGATACAAACGCCATGAACGGAATGATCGTGTTAATCATCGTTTGAACGGCATCACGCCCTGCTTGATAGAAAGTATTAATAACTTTACCTGCACCAAGTCCAAATTTTGTTACGATGCTTTTATTCTTTTTATCCGCTAAAGTTTGAGAAATCTTTTTATCCGCACTATATTTGAATTCCCTTTCAGGATCTTCAATCTTTTCGGCAGCCGCTGCTACAAATGCCTTTGAACCATCAGCGGACTGGATTTGATCGAGGTCAACTGCCGAAACATAAATATCTTCGGTGATGAATTTAGCTAATGGACCTGTTTTTCCTGTCGGCATAATATTAACAGTTGGAATACGCTTTTGCGGATAAATCCCACAGCGCAATGTACCGCCACAATCAATAATCGCCACCATAGTGTTCTCATCAGGAACCGATGTTTGAAAACCATTTACAGCTTCTCCGCCAGTCAATTCAGCTATTTTATCGACAATGGCAGGTTTAGCACCGCCGCCAGTAATATAAACAATTTTATTTTTCTCAGCAGTCGGAGTAATCGTTAATGGACCTCCGAAACCACCGCTGCCTTTCTCAATTTTAATGGAACGATATTCAGTCATCTTATAACCCCCCTCAAATCCTAGTGATTTAATTTAACTTCTGATTTTAATTTTATTCCTTGTTGTTTTTCAACCATTTTTGTTGTAAAGTCCGTAATCCAGCCGGCAAAGAAGTTCATGACTAAACCAACTAAGAGGTAACGAACAGCTAATTCTGCTGTACTAAAACCGAGTTGTTCAATCCCTGCTGCAATACCGAGAAAGATAAACAACTCTCCTGGGTTAATATGAGGGAATAATCCATTGCTTGTATGACAGAAATAAGCACCAGAAGCATAATAACTTGGTTTGTATTTTTCTGGTAAAAAACGTCCTAATGACAAAGACATTGGATTCCCTAGCATAAACGATCCGATAAATGGAAGAACCATATATCTTAATAGTGGATTTTTTGATGATGCTGCCGCCAGCTTGTTTATCCGTTTTTCCCCAATCAATTGGATCAAGGTATTCATCGCAACTAATAATAACAAGACGACGGGAACAATCCCTTTCATCCATGAAATAAATGTATCCGCACCAGTTTGAAATAATTTCATAAATCCTTCGGCAAATGTAATCATAATATCCATGCTAATTTCACCTCTTATTTATTTTTTAAAAGAAACAACGCGTTCCGCCTGCAGCATCATCCGCTTAAAGGGACTATTCTTTTCAGGAATTTCTCCCCCGCTCATGATGACTTTGTAATTATGAACCGCATCAAGAATGGCTGATTTCAACAATTTGTTGCAATGACCTAAATCTTCTTCTCGTATTGTTTTAATGTTTTTATCTTCAAAACCCGGTAAGTCCCTGACTTTGGCCATAACCGTAACGCCTTGCATTTTCTTCGCCTTAAGAATTTTCCCGCTATTCGTTACAGCAAACAGGACAATCGTACCAGCACGTACCTTTCCAGGTTTTTTACCGATGGCTACTTTCCCCATTCTGCGCAGTTCTGCATACGACTTCGAAAAATGCTTAATTTGCAGAAAACCTAATCCCATTTGAACTAAAAAGGCACCCGCGATAAATATCATAATAATGATCATTTGCATGAGATTTCACTTCCTAACTTGTTGATTACCTTATGACCTCGTTGCTTGCTCAAGGTATTTAGATAGCTCTTCATAATTGGCTGCGTTTGCTAAATCAAATAACAGCTTTTTGTTTGCAGAAATCTTAATGATCTCATCGTATATTTTTACGAGAAGGCTCGCATCATACTCTGTTTGTTCCGGTATACCCAGCAGAAAGACTAATTTAATATCTCTTCCTTCAACTTGTACCACGTTAGGATATACCCCAAGTGCCAATTCGATTTTATTCGATTGATTGTTAATGGTATGTGGCAGGGCAATATATTGATCAAACACCATTGATCCTTTTGCTTCCCTATCCAAAAGCCGTTCCTTAAAACCCGCGTCAAGGTAGCCTTTATTCACTAAATCATCAATCATCCTATTCACGTTTTCTTGATAGCCTTTGCTGCTATCTAAAATGAAGTATTTATCTTCATTAATTAATAGCTTAACGATGGAATTATGATTTCCAACGTCTGTAAGTTTGAACTTTTGCAAATAGGTCACTTTTTCAATTTGTTGGGAAACGCTTTTTTCATCAAAAATTTCATTTATCATGATTAACGGTTTATCAAATTCAATGGCTAATTTTACTGTTGAAAAAACAATGTCATACTGCTCGAAAAGATCTTTTGTTACCTCTGTTTCTGAAAAAAGGTCAATTTCTGTACCTTTATTCAAAATGCGCTGTAATTGAATCGCGACTAATTTGGCTGTACCTCTACCGGTTCCGCAAATGACAGCGACCCGCTGCAAACGTGCAACTTTTCCTTCATTTTGAGCGATAAACACACCAAAATAAAAGGCGATATACCCCATTTCATCTTCAGAAACCTGTAGATCATACTCATTTTCAATGACTTGCCCAGCTATTTCGGCCATTTTATAAGCGACAGGATATTTTTCCTTTACATCAGCGAGCAACGGATTTTTTATCCGCATATTAAACATCAGTCGATTTAGCATGAAGGTTATATGATATTGTAAATCTTTAAAAAACACTTCATTATCGCGGACAATGTCCTTTTCAAAGCCAACCTGCTCGAAAATCTGATCCAACAGCCGTTTAATTTCATCTGTAATCGTAATATCAACCATCGTGTGATTGTTAGTCGGCGTCCTTCTGCCCGCAATAGGAATCGAAATAAATAAGCGTTCTGGTTCAGGAATCGTTATGGGCAACTGACTTTCGATGGCCGATACGATTTCTTCTGCAATTCGATATTCTTTTGAATGTAAAAGCTTATTGTACTTCTCATTAAGCTTTTCAAGAGGATGATTTCTTACTAAGCGATCTAACATAACAATGATTGACTGCATTAATCTATTAAATGTGGTTGATTCTAAATCGTGTTGGCGCGCAATTCTTATGACTTCTGCTTTAATATCCTCATCCAATGGGTAGCCGCTATAAAGATAGTCATAAATGTTATCAAGTATAAATAAGCGTAGATCGAGTTCATTACCACTTAAAAACATCCCGCTATTCGGTTTTCCACGAATGGATAAATTATAGCTTTCCAAGGCAACAGACGCCTTTTTCAGCTCATTCACTAGCGTTGTTCTACCAATATTCATAGCAAATGCTAATTCATCTAAGGTATTCGTTTCATCGCTATTCATTAATCGTTCGATGATAAAGGCAATACGTCTTTGTGGTGAATCAAGCAAATTTTTCTCTGAATTAATTTTTCTAATCAAGTCTTCAAATAATTGCTCATCCTCAATATATAAGCGGTACCCTTTACCTTTTTCGTTCAATAGTGACGCAATTCCATCCAAATCACTATTGAGTTGCTTAATATAATTGCGAATGGTTCTTGTACTAACCCCCATTGTTCCGGCCAAATAATCCAATGAGCAGTACGTTTTCTTTTCGGTCAATTCAATTATCTGAACAACGCGATTATCCATTATTAAATCAGACATGCTTCACTTCACCACCTTTTCTAATGAATGCTTTATCTAGAATTGTAAATGATCTTTTCAATAAAGCATTCAAATTAAAGGCAATCATTTAGTTCTAAATAGCTCCAGATTGTTAACCTCGGGACTTTCCTCCTGAGATGTTAATTGTTGTTCCCGTAATATAACTAGAACGTTCTGAAGCAAGGTAAGAAACCAAATTGCCTATTTCCTCCAGTTTTCCCTCTCGTGCCAATGGAATTGACTTGCTGTAATCTGTTGTCAGTCCATCTACTGTAACGCCACGAGTGTAGGCAAGCGCTTCATTATAAGCAGAAGTTCTCAATCCTGTTGCTTCCATAATACCTGGTGCAATCGCAACAACCCGGATATTATATTTCCCTAATTCCTTTGCCCATGCACGGGTAAAGGCGATAACTGCTCCTTTTGTAGCTGAGTAACAGCTTTGCCCTGCAGAGCCTTCTTGACCAGCTTCGGAAGCAACGTTTATTATAACACCGTTATTATTTTTCAACATTTCTTTTGCCGCTGCTTGTGCACAAAGGAAAGGTCCTTTTTGGTTGACAGCTACCATAAAGTCAAAGTCTTTCTCACTTAATTCGTATTCAGGCTTTTCCCCTTTGACATCCACTAATAATCTCGGAAGATTCACACCAGCATTATTCACTAGGATATCCACACTTCCAAATAATTCAATCGTTTTCGCAACCATTTGATTCACGCTTTCATTATTGGTTACATCACATTTCACAAAGTAAGAGCCGTTCGCTTGTGGTCCTTCCTCTCCTTTTATATCAGAAACAACTACTTTTGCCCCTACCTTCAATAATTCTTCCGTAATGCTTAACCCGATGCCAGATGCACCACCCGTTACAATCGCTACTTTCCCTTCTAATTCAAGCCAAGAATTATCCATCACCATTGCCTCCCATTCAAAGTCTATTAAAATTGATTTAATCCTTAGTTTTATTATAGGGAGTGAGGAGTACTAGATTAATACACAGTTTTTCACTTGAAATTGAAAAGGGTTGCATTTTAGAACGAAGCAAGGGGTTGCACATAATGATTGAAATTTTCCGTTGTTAATCAAACGTTTGATCAATAAAAAAGAACCGAGATGGGCGTACTAGCAGTACGCTTCTCGATTCTATGGATTTATCCGATTTTGCCTCTCGTTTTCCCTTCAGGTATCAACTTTCTAAATGAGGGAAGGACCTTGTTACATTCAAATAATCTATTTATTCATCTGTTCAGCTACTAAAAGTTCTGATTCATTTAATTGTACAGCTGGAATTGTGAAGTAGATGGAAGTTCCTTTCCCCGGTTCACTTTCCGCCCAAATTAATCCTTTATGGAAGGAAATAATTTCCTTGCAGATAGCCAAGCCCAGCCCATGTCCTTCCTTAGAGGTATGTCCTTTCTTTGTATAGGACCGTTCAAAAATGTTTTCAAGGTCATCCGGATTAATTCCGGAACCGGAATCGTGGATGGCGAAGGTAACATGGTCAGATTTTTCCTCAAACAGCAACTGCATATGAATCATACCTTCTGCTGTATGCTTAATGGAGTTACCTATCAAATTTGATATCACCTGATCAATTCTTCCGATATCTACGTTAACCAATGGATAGAGCCTGCCCTGCGATAAGGGGTCTGAAGCTTTGAATTCCAGCCCATTTTTCGTTACATCCCATTCGTACTGACCACATAGATGCAAGAACAGTTTATCCGCTGCAACGTTTTCCATTGAAAAATTAATATTTCCAGCGGTAAGCTGGGACAAGTCAAATAAATCCTGGATAAGCCGGTTTAGTGAATAAATACGTTCCCTGGTTCTTTTTAGATAGACTAATTGTTGTTCAGGAGTATCTACTATTCCATCAATAATAGCCTCGATATAACCTTGAACGGATGTAATGGGTGTCCGTAAATCATGCGATATATTTGATAATAAATCACGCCTTAGTGCTTCTTCATTTTGTAGCTTTTTGTTTGTTTCAGCAAGCCTTTCTATAGCATGTTCAAGATCCGCTGTTCGTTCTTTAATTTTATCTTCAAGAGTTGCGTAAATCCTTGCATTTTCAATAGAAATGGCTGCTTGAGATGAAAGCATCGTGAGTGTTTGAATATGTTCTTCTGTAAACGCGTGAGAAATCAAGTTGTTTTCAAGGTATAAGATTGCAATTAACTGGTTTTGATGGCATATTGGTAAGGATAAAACAGATTTTGGCCCGCTTTTCCTTATATAAGGGTCATCTACAAAAAGCCCAAATAAGGTGGCATTTTCAAGAACTACATGTTCCCTTGTTTTATAGACATAATGAATGAGCTGCAGGGGTACTTCATCACTGAGTTCGTTAATATCACCAGGTAAATCTGTAATGAAGCTGCCATCTAAATCTCTTTTAACAACGATGTCTAATTCATTATTTCGATATAATAATAAAAAACCCTTTTCCGCACCTGCATTCTTTAATAAAGTCGTAATCATGGTAACAATTAATTCCCCGAAATGGATTTCTTTAGATATTGCTTGCGCAGATTTTAGGATTGTCTCCACATCAATGTTTAGATTACTCCTTACGATGCCTTTTGTTTTGTTTAATGGCTCGGCTATTTCCGGGAACTCAAGCAGAAGATGATCCGCTTTTCTAACAGCTCCCCAAAGCATGTAATGTTCATGTGCAAGTTTTAAATAATAGCGGCCTAATTGCACATATCCGGTGCTAATGCTGTAATTTCCAGCACATTCATAAATGATTGCGATATCCTGTTTGAAGTTGTTTTCAATTGCATAGAAAATAGCCTTTTCAAAATACGAATCTATTTCCTCCTTGCTTTTCTTCAAAACCCTAAATAATTCAGCCTCCATTAAATAATACTTATGTTTATAATTCGTAGGTGAGCATTTGGCCCATTTTTTCATTTTCTTAATATTTTTTCTCATATTGCGGATGTGTTTCTTTTTTTCTCTTATTGTACATTTGTCACAAATGCGGCTGAGCCATAACGTACGGTAGAAATAATAATCCGGAGTAATGACGAGTACATTCGTATGATCAATTAACGTAGATAGTTTTTCTAAAAGTTTTATAGCCTGCTCTTTTTCCTTTAAGAGATATGCCATTTGAAGCCTTAACGTAAAGTGAACAATATATCCCGAATCATCATCATTGGAAATTGGCAAATCAAAAATAGGTTCGATATTAAATGACAATAGCACATCAAGCCAATGTTTCATTTCGTTCATAAAATCAACAGATAGCCGATAATTAATACTTCTGACAAATTCCAGCTGCTGATTAACTCCCGCCAGCACTTCCTGAAGCCCCTCCCCTTTCAAAAGAAGGGTCATAATAATAAAAGAACTTGCAGCGCCTGCTAAATGTATGTTGCCTGACTCCACACTATACTTCTGCGATTCATAAAGATAAAAAAGATTCTCTTGTAAATGATTTTTCCAATGATTCACAAACGTAGCATTAACGAAATATACTCTTGCTTTTAAGCTTTTACTATTACTTTTCTCAGCATGCTGAATGGCTAGTTTTCCAAATTCAAAGCTTCTCCTAAAGTTTCCAAACCCGGCACCTTGAATAAGCGAAAAATTATTAAATACTAAACTGGAAATATCAGTTTGCCCATTTTTTAATGTGAACGTAAACGCTTTTAACATCAAACTAGTTGCAAGGTTTTGATTCACATGAAAAGCAGGTGCATTAATATTAATTAATGTTTGCATGAGCTCTTTTTTTGTATCATCCTTCATAACAGGTAAATCCATAAGTTTCAAGGGATTTTTGTTTCTAAATGCAAGCTGAATACGAATTAATTCCATCACAATATCTATTTTTCCTGGATTGCTGTTAATTTCCCAATCGTACAGCTGTAATCCTTTTATTCCTGCATCAACTGCATCTTTTACCCTATGTAAATGTGTAAATAAAGTAATCTTTAAATTATATAATTTTAACTTCTCTTCTCTAGAATGCGCCTTTGCCAAAACCTCATCAAAGGCGGTCTCTGCCTCCGGAAAATGACTGTTTAAATAGGCTGTTTCACCAAATCCTTTTGTAATTTGATAGGTTAATGAATAGCTTTGCTGCCACGAATCCGAAGCTAAAAGTTCCCTGGCCATTAAAAAATATTGATAAGCCGACTGAAAGGCAGCAGCCTTTTTTGCTTCCTCACCCGCTAAGGCATTAAGGGAAGCAAGTTCCTTTCTTTCCTCGTCGTTTAAGAAAACAGCACTAGTATTCAAATGGGATACGGCCTCAAATAAAACTTCATTATCTAAGTAAATAGACTTGTTGTTTTTTAAATATTTCCCGATTTTCAAATGAATTTCTTGTTTCTCAACTTCTGTAAGCAAAGAGTACATAGCCTGCTGAACCTTATCGTGAATGAACAAGAATCGTTCTTCATCCCGATCCTCTTTCCCGACAGGTGAAAGAATCAGAAAACCCTCTTTTACTCCTTGTAATAAATCCGTTATAGTCGACTTCTTTTCTGAATTGAGAAGCGCTGCCAATATATGTATATCGAATTCCTGTCCAAGGCAAGAGGCTGTTTTGAGTAATGTCTGGAGCTCTTTAGGCTGTTTTTTAATCCGGTTAACAAGGTAACTAACAATGTCTTCGCTAATTGTTAAATCTTTTATCATTTCAAAATGAATTGTTTTTATTGAGCCGGATTGTGAGATTACTTTTTCCTTTTCGATGGTATGGAAGAGTTGTGTGATATAAAAGGGGTTCCCCATAGTGATGTTATAAATCATCGTGGAAAGTACTTCCCCATTCTGATCATCAACTTGGTATTGATCACATACCCATTGTTTTACCTGTTCTTCTTGTAGATGGTTAAGTGTGATTGATGTATGAACTTTGTTAGAATCATGCATTTTTTGAATGGCAGCACTTGCAGCCTTATTCAAGGCTAAATCTGAATCGTCCCGAAAAGCAAGGATAATAAATAGATTCCTAGTACTAACATTCGAAACTAAATATTCAATCAATTCTAATGAAGCTGCATCGGCCCATTGGAGATCATCTATAAATAATACAAGAGGGTTTTCTTCAGTAATTAGATTGATTAATTTATGAAATATCATAAGTAAGCGGCTGCGGCTTTCAATTGATGGAAGAACTTCTACCATAGGCTGACTACCGATAATCCATTCTATTTCAGGCAACACGGCAGACATGACGCCGGAATCGTTTCCAAGCCCATCTGCGATTTTTTGTTTCCAAAGCGAAAGGTTCGTTTCTCCTTTCGAGAGGATAATGCGAACCCAGGTTTTCAATGCCTGTGCAATCGGAGCGTATGGAATATTTTTGAGCAGCTGATCAAACTTTCCTTCTAAAAATAGGGCCTTCATTCCCATAGAACTATTTTTCAAATGACGAACAAGTGCTGTCTTTCCACTTCCAGATTGGCCAGAGATAAAAACAGTTTGCTGGTGGCCGTTTAAGGTATGATGCATCATCTGGGCCAATAGATTAGATTCTTGATCCCTTCCGTAAAGCTCATCTAGCTTTAAAAAGTTTTTTGCATTATCCATTAACCCCAACGGGAAATCCTCAATCCATCCCTTTTTTTCATACTCCTCGCAGCAATATTTAAGATCCCTCTTTAATGAGGCCGCCGATTGGTAGCGATCATCCGGTGACTTTTCTAATAGTTTTAGGATGATTGAAGATAGAACACCAGGGATTTCAGGATATATATCCGTAGGTGATTCAGGCAACCTGGTAAAATGGGCATGAATCGTTTCTAAGGGGTCAGTTGAACTGAAAAGCAAATGGTTCGTTAGCATTTCATAAAAAATAATACCCAAAGTGTATAGGTTTGAACGGAAATCCACTTTTCTGTTCATTCTTCCTGATACTTCTGGGGCCATATAGGCAATTTGTTCTGCAGGGAGTTCATAGGTTCTTAGTAAATTTCCCCGGGATATGGAATGGAATAAACCTAGTAACAGGAGTCTTCGATTTGTTAAATCAATCATTAAATTGTATGGGTTTAGCTGAAGCAGTAAAGCCCCTTTGGCATGAATGTTTTCCAGTATCTCACATAGTTGAATGGCCAAAACGAAAAAGTTTTGGATAGAAAATGATTGGGTGTTTATTAGTTTTTTATAAGGAATTGCAGCAAACGTTTTATACACCGGCATGATGTGGTTCCCGTTTTGAATCAATCGGATTGGCTTAATAAAAAAGGGATCATTAATAGCAGCGATTAATTCGCAAAATGCCTGCAATTCTTCAATATCTGCTTTGTATGGGAGACCCACTACCTTTTGGATAACGATTTCCTCGTTTTCCGCGATGAAAATTCCTTTATAATATTCAGCGAATGAATCTGCGGTTATTTTTTTTAATTCTTTAAAGCCTGTTAGTTTAAGCATTTTGGTCCCCACCTTATAACCGAAGGAATTTCGTATAGGTTCTGTCAATTAAGTCCCTATTTCTCGTTTTTCAATTCACATAGGGACATTATGAAATTATATGCTGCAAAAACTTTAAGTAAACTTTAAGTGAATTTATACAGAAGTTATACTAAAGCGCCTAACATGATATTAGAATATTCAGAAACAGGAGGTCGAAATGAAACAAACCACGATTAATTGTGTTCACCCTTCTTTTGATGACACTTTAAAGGAGGAGGAATTGGATTCAGAATGGCTTTCCCTTATATGTAAAGCAAAAGAAATGGGTATTTCATTAACTGAAATTAAGGAGTATTTGTTAAACCCTGGCACTATCATTCGGAAGGATCGGTAAATTTATAACCAATTCCTCGGACTGTTTGAATAAATACGGGTTTTGCCGGATTAGTCTCAATCTTTTTTCTTAGGTTGCTGATATGAACCATTACGGTTCTATTATCACCAAGGCTATCTTCACCCCAGATTAACTGAAATAATTGTTCGACACTATAAACCCTATTTACATTGCTGGCCAAAACACATAATAATTGATACTCTTTAGCAGGTAAAGAGATTATTAATTCCTCTCTTTTTACGACACAACTATCTGTGTCAATGGTGAAACCGGGGAAATACAAAATCGGGTTCTCCCTTTTATTAAGTGCATTTTTATTCTCATAGCTGTTTTGTTTGACCCTTCTTAATTGTGCTTTAATTTTTGCCACTAAAACGCCTGGGCTAAAGGGTTTTGTAATATAATCATCGCCGCCAATCCGCAAGCCTAGGATTTTATCAATATCATCTTCTTTTGCACTTAAAAATAAAATTGGCACATTCGTCTTATTACGTATGGCTTGACAGGTTTCAAATCCGTCAAGCCCCGGCATCATAACATCAAGCAGAATTAAATCTATGTTGTGTTTTTCAGAGAGAGTGATAGCCACTTCGCCATTCTCCGCCAATAATACCTTATATCCTTCTTTTGTTAAAAATAGATTCAAAACTTCACGAATATCCAGATCATCATCGACAACTAGAATCAAATCCTCCATTATGAATTTCCCCCTAAGAAACTATCTTATGGTTTCATTATTTTCCGTTTTTTAAATAGTTATTTTATACTAAGCATCTCCCTTCTATTTTACTATAAAATAACAAAATATTCCCTAATTCTCCAATTATGTTTAATAAATAATAACGCACCCGTTTGTTTGTGTACATTTTTTCACAAACTTTACCAATAAAGCCGTTTCTCTATAGAGAAACGGCTTTATTGGTAAACAGGGCAACAACTTTTCCATTTAATGTCTTCTTCTAAAGTTAAGTTAACAATATTCTTACATATTTCGAGAATCCGATCCTACTTCCTTCACTTTATTACGTTTTAAAGCAGTACCAAGTATGACAATCATGCCTGCTAATCCAATCCAAACAAGGACAGAAATTGGAGTGTTCCAGGTTAAGCCTTCCCCAAAGAAGAATATTTTTCGAAGACCGTCTACCATAAATCGCATTGGCAACCAAGAATAAATCCAATCCCGATAAAATGGAGACATCATTTCAGGTGCCATTGCAAGTATTGGTCCCCCGAAGAATAGCAATAAGGCAAAGAAGCCGATACCCTTAATCCCAACTAATGAAAGTACAGCTAAAATCATTAGGATGAAAGTAAATGAGGTAATGGTTAAAAATAAGGCTGTATCCATGAAATCTGGAATGTTGAGTCCTACCATTCCCTTTGCTATCCAGGTAAAGCCAAATCCAATTACCAGTGCGACAATAGCACTCATGATAATTTGCCCTGCCTTTGTTACAAGTTTTTCTTTCCGAGTGGTGATCGGCATTTTGCTAATGGCAATAAAGAGAATCGCCGCACTTGCCAAACTTGCCATCCATAATGGCTGGAACAAGGAAATAGGAGCGTTTCCGTTCGCACTATTGGTGCCGATTTCATTCACATTTGTGACTTTCTTCGTGATTGGAACTGCAAGGCTTGCTGCCTGTTTTGCTGTCAAAGTTGCTCCTTGTTTTTCAAAACCATCAAGAAGTTGGTTGCGGACAGTGTTATTCATGTTGTCAACTACTCCATTCAAGACCTGTCCTGCCATCGTTGCAGCAGCCATATTCATTCCCTGATTGATCAATATTTGTATTTCAGGTGCAGAAGGTGCTGGAGTCCGTAATGATGCTTGCTTTGCACTAAAATCTTTGGGAATCACTAAAGCCGCGTAATACTTTTGGTTATCCAAACCTTTTTGGACTGCATTACTACTTTTTACTTCCACCCATTTTACAGCAGGTTCTTCATCCTTAGTTGATGTTGATGTTGAAGTTTTTTGCATCATTTCCACAATCGTTTGCCCCATATTCATCTTTGGTTGATTAGGAAGTTCCACTCCCTCATCCTCATTTACGATGGCAATAGGCAGATTTTTCGGTTTTGGCTGGACCGATGGAAATAATGTCAGTGAAAAAATAAAAATAACTGCCAAAGCAATGATCGGTGAAACCAATACCAGTTTATTTTTGAACATATTTTACCCTCCTTGGTTTTGGGTTATAATAATAGACAACTTGTTGTTTATTACATTTCAATTTTAAATGGGGGACTAGTTCTGTTTCAATAATCAAAAATGGCAGATGTGTTGGTTAGGGAACACTTTCTATAATTGTGTTGGATAAAAAGAAGGAGGACGTAGCTTGCGAGATAGTAGCTTTGATTTGCGGGTCATTCGTACAAAAGATGCCATCCGAAATGCATTAGTTGAATTAATTGAAGAAAAAGGCTTTGAAGCAATCACAGTTAAAGATATCACAAATAAAGCAAAAATAAACAGAGGCACTTTTTATGCTCACTATCAGGACAAATTTGATTTAATGACCAAGTGTCAGGAAGAAATCATGCAAGAAATGTATAACATAGCAAAAAAGAACTTTCCAGGGGTTATTGCTGCACTGGGAACCAACTCCCCGAACCTAGCACCTTTCTCCCTTGTAGTTTCATTATTTGAGTATCTAAATGAAAATAGTGGATTTATGAAAGCAGTGTTAGGTCCAAAAGGAGGTTTATCATTTCAAGCAAGACTGAAAGATTTTATGTGGGAAACAATGTTTGGAAATAACCCAATCCCAGGTATTAAGGAGGAAAATTTACTTGTTCCAGGCAAATATTTAGCTTCTTACGTTGCATCTGCACATATAGGGGTAATTCAGCAATGGTTGGATAGTGGCAGAAAAGAATCTCCTCAAGAAATAGCTCGTATCCTATCGGCCATCACAGTTAATGGACCCTTCTTTGCAGCTGGTTTGAAAAAATAAATCCTTCAAGAAGGGACACTATCTTAGAAAAACAGGTAATGTCCCTTTTTCTGTGCTAAAACCCCAATCGGAGTTCCTGCTCCTAAAGCAATAGAGGTTTTCGACAAGTTTAATATACATGATTTTAGAAAAATCGTATCCTTTTTCCATGAACGCACCCGTTTTTTTTTACAGTCTATTTATTCGAATTGGATAATATTACTTGTCGATTGCGGGACTAATGCTCTGTTAATATTACTCCCGCAAAATTTCCGCTCAATACTAGTTTCTTATCTTGATTAGTACATAGGAAAGTTGCCAAAATAGATATTCTATTATTATCTTTTCTTTCCAGTTTTTCAATCGTTACTTCACAGCTTATTGTGTCTCCAGTAAAGACGGGTCTCAAGAATTCAAAATTCATTGTACGAGCAAGTACATTGTAATCTCCGCCAACTTTTGTTGGTAATGTAGCAGTCAACAACCCTTGAACCACAAGTCTCCCCAGTTCATCAGGATTCGTATGGTGGTTCCCTTCATCCATGGATACCTTTGTAAACATTTCAACAACTTCTTTTGTGAATGCCCGTTCAAATCGAATGATGTCTCCAACTTTCAAATTCAATTTACACTCCCCCCTAAATTCAATAGTTTGATAAAATAATGAAACTCGAAAGCAAGATTCAACAGTTTTTATTCATTATGGAATATCTTGCCCTGCCAATCTTTCGGCTTGATATTCTTATCCATCCATTCCTTTTGTGGTGCTATGTATGGAGCCGTGGCGATTAAATGATTATTGTGCCAGCCTGCTGCACCGGAACGAATCATTTCATCAACCAGGACTTGAATAAATTCTTCCGGCTGAAGCTGGAAGGCGTAACGTGAAAAATCTTGGAACCAACCACAATTTAATAGGTATTTACCAATTTCTCCTTTTGACAATCCGTTTTTCATGATTAGTGTAAAGGCAAAAATCCTTTTGCAGGCATGCCATGAAACTTTTTCTGGACTTTTAAGCCACTTTTCAAGCCGTTTCCTTGCTGTATCAATGGAACTAAGTGGATCCTCTATTTGGGGTCCATGTCCTGAATATGCCTGCTTGATTCGGAGCGTGGATACACGATCTATACTTTCTAATGATCGTTGGATTGATGAAACACCCTCTCGAAAGAGGTTAAACCAACCGACATCATTTCTGTGAAAGAGATCCCCGCAAATGAATATCTCTCCTTCAGGTTCATATAGAGAAATATGTCCTAGCGTGTGTCCCGGTGTGTGCAGGACTTGAAAAGTTCTGCTTCCTGTATGAATTTCATCGTTATCTAGTAGCTTCAAATCGACTCGGTAAGGTTCCACAGGCTGATCTAGCCATTCAGCACTACAGGCTTCAAGGTCACAAGCATTAATTAAATTAGCATCCCATTTATGAGCAGCAATCTTCACTCCATAATTTTTTTGAAGATGAAAATTCCCCCCTGCATGGTCACTATGATAGTGGGTATTCACAATAAGATGTAATTCCTCTGGTGAAACGCCTGCTTCAATAATTAATTGCTCTGTTTCTTTCGCATCACTCCCAAAGCCAGTATCGATAAGGATTGAGAGCTGATCCTTGATAAGAACCATGTTTGCACTTGGAAATTTTCTCTCAAAGAAAATAACTTCGGGGTTTTTCATTAATCTTGCCTCCTAAAATTCAAAGGTAAAACAAATATGATTTAACGTTCAGTCAATCATATTTGTTTTATTTTTACATGATTTATTTAATATATCAATTATTCAGTTTTTCTTATTTGCAAATGATCACGTTCTGTCATTTTTACTTCTTCTAAAAGTTACTTGCAGATCTACGTATATTTCGTAATTCTATAAAAATAAACGCACATATTCATTTATATGTGCGTTATGTTTAAATCGATATTTGAATTTTGTTTTTTATTTAGCAATTCTTACGATAGGTTTAAGTGTTACTTTTCTCTCATTAATAGAGCAAAAAAGCCTATTTTCCTACTTACCTTACATTTAATGAATAGTGGTTACCTTTTTTCAACTCTTCCATCCTTATAGCTCGCGAATCTTCCTGACTCACGCTTATTTACAGGATCTGGACGGTCCCACGGCCAGCCTCCAAATTGTGTATTTTGATAATCCCTGAATGCATCGTGAATTTCCTGCTCAGTATTCATGACAAACGGTCCATAGGATACGACAGGTTCTTGTATCGGCTCACCCTCTAGGAGCAGCATATAACTCTCAGATAAGCCATTTGTGATCGTGATTTCCTGATCACCGGCAAGCTTTACACGATGATACGTTTCAATCGCTGTTTCGTCTATATTTAGTTTATCTCCCTGATAATAGTATATATTTCTCGTCATTGTTGCTGAAACTGACGGCAGGGTGAAGACTGCTTCCGGCTCCATATGAATAACGTAGATCCCCACATGATGATTTTTATCGTTTGCCCAAGAAGCAGAGTTTGGCTCTAAACTAGACTTACCCATCACACTTCCGGCAATCATTCTTACGGTCGTTTTCTGTCCATTCGCAGCAGCCGATTCTACTTCCGGTATATCCTCAGCCCATAACATTTTATATTCAGGATCAGCGAATTTATCTTTTGCAGGTAAATTCAGCCATATCTGAAAAAATTCAAGTGGATTGCCTTTGTCCTGATGGACGAGAGGAAACATTTCAGTATGCTGTGCACCCTTACCTGCTGTCATCCATTGAACATCCCCATTCCCAAATCGTCCTCTGGACCCATATGAATCAAAATGATCAACAAAACCCTCAAGAACGACTGTTACCGTTTCAAAACCTCTGTGAGGATGTACAGGAAATCCCGGAACCGTTTTGCCATGATACATTCTAAAACCATCACGCAACGTAAAATCCTCGCCAAGATTTCTGCCTTCCAATGAAACGTTAGGACCCTGCTGGTCATTTCCTGAAGGATACGCATCTTTATGATGTACTGTCATAAGGAACGGATCTTCTGTCTCCCATGGAAATCCCAATTTTTGTATTTTGATGATTTTGCTATTCATTTCTATTTCTCTCCTTTATAAGCCACCCTATTGTGGATTTATTTTGATCTTTAAATCTGAGGTAACGTGATAAACAACAGCCTATTGATGTGATACTGTTCGTTTGTTAATTAATACTCCTCAATAGGTTTTAGATTTTCTTCAATTTCAACTCTTCGGTCTTCTAAAAATGGTGGTAAATCTAATTTTTCACCCAGTGTTTCGATGTCTCCATCAATTGTGAAGCCTGGCCCATCGGTTGCAATTTCAAATAGAATCCCGTTTGATTCACGGAAATATAGGCTCTTAAAGTAGAAACGGTCGACAATTCCTGAGGAATGGAATCCTCTTTGTTTTACTTGTTCTTCCCAATAGGCAAGCTCTGAATCGTTTTTTACACGAACCGCTAAATGATGAATACTACCGCGGCCTGGTTTTTCAGTCGGTCCGTCTAAATACTTCACGACGATTTCTCCAAAAACCTCTCCTTTAATTGATTGAAAAATCGCTTCGTCATCTGTACGGTTTATCTCTGTGTAGCCAAACATATCTGTAAGTGTGCTTGCCAGTTTATCAAGTCTTCGTACTGTTATTTCCGTAGTGCCCATTCCTTGAATTTGATGCTCTGCAGGGACATCGGATTTTTCCCAAGTTTGCCAGTGCACCACTTTTGCACCGTTTGAGACAAGAAGTACCATACGTAAACCTTCAGGATCCTCAAAGTGTAAAGCTGGGTGATTGGCATACGTTGTAATGTCACTATGCTCAATACCGTGTTCCTTAAATCGTTCTTTCCAATAGAATAAACTTGTTTCTGATGGTACTAGTAAACCAATTTTTGTGATGGAATTTGTACCACGATAAGTTTTTCCAACTGGTGGAATTTCAAAAAAAGATAGTTCAGTACCTGGGCTACCTGTTTTATCTCCGTAAAATAGGTGATACATAGATGGATCATCTTGGTTCACGGTCACTTTCACACGACGTAATCCAAGCAAGTGACGGTAAAAGTGATTATTTTGACTTGCGTTTTTTGTAATCATTGAAATGTGATGATGTCCCGGAATTTTATACATAGATAATTCCTCCATTTTCAATTAACTAGTCAAGTGATAATTAAAAAAATTAGCATTTATCACAAGTAATTGGACTCTTAATTTTCCATTTTACTTTCGGTATTTTTTTGCAACTTAGTCATGAGCATATATAGTGTTTTCTGCTCTTCCTCTGTTAAGCACTCATTGACAATGGACGTTTGGAAAGTAAGTTGGTGTTCAAAAACTTCATGTATTTTATCTTCCCCCTTTTGAAGTAAGGGCAATCCATTTAGTTTTTCAATCCTGCTTTCGCTGTATATACCCCTCTTGCTCAAGACGACCTTTCGTTACTATCACTTTATACCTCAAGTGAAAAAAGTGCAACAAAAATATCTCGAATTGAAAGTATTTTTGCTGCATCTCTGAATTTCATGCCGAACTGTCTCCCGCTCTTCTCTTCCGCCTCAGATCGTTGATATATCGGGCCTCCCCCACATTCAATCAAACGTTTGATCAATAAAAAAAGAATCGGGAAGCGTACCAGCGGTACGCTTTCCCGATTCTTTTGTTTGCAGACAACAAAGTCGGGTACTGTAAAACGCTGGAACCCGCATTCCTGCGTTTTAAATTGCATTAGTGAAAAAAGAAAGTCGGGTACCGCCTTTTTTTCTACCATACAACAAAGTCGGGTACTCGAACGGCTCATATTGTCGAACTAAGCCCATTTTTTTGTACGGTGACATTTGTATATAACTCACTCGCTAATTGAATAAAAAACTAATAAATAAGGTGCCACCAATTAAAGGTAACACCTTATCCCGTTACTTATGTTGGTATTCTAATACTTCTACCTTAAATCCGTGACTACATCCAATTTTAGGACTATCACAAGATGGAGAAACTCTTACTTTAACCAAGTCATCTTGATATCTATCAGGAACTTGAATTCTTAAAGAAATATCATAAGAATGATTGTTGTTATAAACAATATTAACAATCTTCTTTTGCTGCCAGCCAAAACCAGATTCCTCTTTTCCTCCATACTCTTTTATTACCCTTTTATCAATAGCTGGAAATATAATATCCCGAATAATATCTTCTGGTGTAACATACCAGTCTTCCGCATACGGTTTAATTTCCTTTGGCTCTGGAGGTTTAGCATTAGCTAGGTTTCCTGTGAAAAACATTAATAAGATGATAAAAAGACAAATCATTTTCTTCAAGATGCTCACTCCAGAAAGTATTAACGATAGATTTCGAACTGACTCGTTATCACTTGTACTTTTTATCCCCAATTATGACCTTTTGATATATTGTTCCCCATTAATACAAGAATATGTATTATGTTAACTTCCGTCTAAACTAAAACGGTTAACAAAAATCAAGGGGCTTCATTTTAGAAGCCCCTTCAATATCTACTGATTTACCGTTTCATATTCAGTCGTTCTTAATGTGATTAACCTTTTGACTTCGTTTGAAACGGTCGGTCTAAGTCCTGCTTTTTTGTAAATTTTCCATTCAAGAATTGGCTCATCTTCTTTTTTTAGTTTTTCAAGTGTAACTTCAACCCGTCTTTTTTGGAAGGATACTGTGTCTTCCGATACTTTACGGATATACTCCATGGTCTTTGGGAGTTTATCCGCTTTTTTCTGGAATAAAGATAATTCATTTAACTTCTTACCAATGGAAGTTATCGTTATCCTTGTTGGTTTTTCAGCTTCCATGTCCCAAGTTTGAACTACTTTCTTTATTTGTTTCAACAATTCTTTATCCCGCTTCTCCCAATCGACCCGTTGATTCGGAGTTTGAATCCTTTTCTTTACAGGAGAATTATCGTTAAGCCAATCAGAATCGTTCCGATACAAAAAGGCATACACATCAGGAGCCATCTTTCTCAACTCTGTTTTTGATTTTTCAGGGTATTCCTCCTGAAGTTCCAGCCATTTGTTTTTTCTTTCTGTTAACTGTGTTTCGAAATCTTCCAATGTCTGATTCACATTTTTCTTTTCAACTTTCGGCAACTTCCAAGAGACCTTTAATTCCATTTCAGCCGCATATTTTTTAATGGTGGCACGATCTGCCTGTAATTCCTTTGCTATTTCTGTAAGGGTGTTCCCTTCGTTCACCAATTCCAACAGTTTTTCTTTCCAAACGTGACCATATTCTTTTATTGTGCCGATACGATATTTGTCTTCTCTGTTTTGATCAGGTCCTCTCCTTGAAAAAACAAAACCACAAACACAGTGGAATGTTCCAACTGGTTTCCTTGTATCATAGCAAGTGGTTATCGTTAAATCTGTTACGACTGGCTTATGATGGTTGGGACAAGCAACATTGAGACATAACCAAGATCCCTTTCCAAATGGAAGATACTCCATTTTACCAAACAAATGATTCAAATCAGTTTCCAAAAACATCATCACCAATAAATGCCGAATCGGATGAAAGGACTTGCGGTGTTTTTGAAAGATCATCGTTAACCAATCGGATTCTTCGATATACACTTGTGACTGCAATAATTCTAAACTGCGTTCGGAGAATGTTGCTCCAAAACATTGGTATAACCTGTCCCGTTTTAAAAACCCGTTTATACTTGCATATCCTTTTTGTTTTATAAGGGTCAGGTATTTTTCCCGAAGCGTATTATCAGTCTTTTGGAGATGGGTATTATTTAGGAGAGTTTCGGTTGCTTTGGCAACTTTTATGAGCAAACGAACCTCTTCTTTCTTTAGTTCATCAAGATTATTCTTTGTTCCTTCAACAGACGGAGTGGCGATGATATATTCATGTTGATTTTGTGCTTTTACTGAAACATTAGTTTCTTCCAATACCTTTTCGTGTTTAGAACACATAAAAACACCAGGAGCCTGATGAACCCGACGCCAATATGTTTCACCAAGAGTGTCCATATCCTCTTTGATACAATCACGGCACACCCATAGGTTAGTTTTTAATTTGACATTGCTTGCTGCAACACCAATACGGGTGTGTATTGTACTACCCTTATTTTCCATCATGGACTGCTTTACTTGTTTCGCCTGTTTTGGTAGCAAAAAGGCTCCATAATAGGGATACATCGTATGATTATTAATCAATTGTTCTGCATCCCAATAAGAACCCAGCTGGCTTAGTAAAAAATTTAAATTGGCAGGTAAGTCCCAAACGGACCGAACAGTCCGTTTTTCAAACAGATCTTCTGTTGTCATTTTTGGACTCGTATTTCCAGACCGTACATGATACCTCGCCAATACGCTATACAACAATTCATCAGGATACGGAGTGGGAAACCAGTGCAGCATGTTCATCATCCTCCCTGAACTCGTCTAATGGTTGTTTGATGATATTTTTATCAAGAAACCATTCGTGAACCGACTTTTTCTTCTGCCTTCCTTCTTGCATTAAACGCCCCAAATAATTTTCATCAATGGACATGGATTTCTTTTTCTTGTTCTTGCTCGCAACTTTCTTGTCATCCTTATCAATAAGGAGTTTTACCGCTTCTTTTAGTATCATTGATTTTCCAATGTCTTCACCCGTATCTTTAAATACTTTCTTTACAGCACTTTGGACTTCCTTTGGTTCAAAATCCATGGCTAACAGTTGCAAGGTAACCTCTTCTAAAAGAGATTGTTCCTTCTTCTGACGCTTTTGCTGCGTTAATTTCTTTTGAATCCGAACCTTTTCCTGAAAATCAATGGAGGATTTATACCTTTCGAGTTCCTCATCCATATCAATCGGACGAATATCTTCATATTTAGCAATTTCACTTGGAATCCCTGACCTTAATGCATTTAACATTGGTTGTACCAGTCTTAAGCTGTCTCTAGCCACTTGCTTGACGATTTGTTTGCTTATTTTTTCTTCCCCTGTTGAAATTGCTCTTACTTGTGCCAGCATAAAAAGTTTTACGGCAATGTCAAGAATCCCTTGGCTTTCCTCGTAAAGTAAATCACTAAAGTCACTGGTTAATTCAGTAAAGTCTGTTGTCCACTGATATTCCCACATACCATCCACGAATAAATCCCAGGACTCATCTTGTGGCATTTGAGACCAAACCATATCTCCCTGACCACTTCCGCGTCTTGCTTGTCGAAATTCACTTTGTAATATAGAAATGGCTTTATTCGTCCCGACCATCAAAACAGGAATGCCGATGGTGTTAACCAAAGTAACAAAGAAGTTCAACATTTTATCTGAACCGCCACTTTTACTAAGACTGAGATGCTGAATTTCATCGATGATGAGTAAACCAATTCCATGGAGACTAGATAAATGAGCCATTCGCTGTAACATTAAATCCGTCGTATTTTTTTGTGCCCCAAATTTGTTTAAATAGTTGGACCCTAATAATCGATCCAATTCAGCGAAAAAGCTCATACATAAACCTTTTAAGGACCCATCAAATGGACAATCGAGCTTCAACCAACTAATCTGGGTATAAATAAAGGGCTTCCCTTGATACTCATGATGCTTGATCAATTGAGGGTAAAATGATAGCACCCTTTCGATTGCGGTCGATTTACCAATCCCTGAAAGACCAATAATCGTAAACCCAGCCGCTGTTCGTTTTGCTTCTGTTTGGTACGTTTTTAAAAACTTCCCTTCCTTTATCGCTCGATAACTTTCATGAACCCTCATGACTTCTTCTTTTTTCATTGGATTTCGGTGCAGGTATCCTTGACGAATCGCTCTGGAAATCCTTTGTTCAAGATCGAGATGGTTTTCAAATGGTTGGAAATATTGAAACAACCTCTGCAAACAATGAAACCGATAATTAGCATTTAAGGATCGTTCTTTTTCGTCATAAGGAGGTAAAACAGATAATTGGTCAACTACTTCTTCCTCCGTAAAAATAGGAGGTAGTGCTTCTATTAATGGATTGGATTGATAATCTTGAACAATTTGATCGCTGTAAATCGCATCCACCATTTCTTCACCATGCAGTATCTGTAAATCACTTGCTGCTAACCCTTGCATGCTTCAACTTCTCCTTTTGTTTTTGACGTAATAATTCAATCTTGGAAAGACCTTGTTTTGGTGTTGTTTCCTCCACTATTTTTTCTTCAATCGGTTGAGTAAACTGTTCCGCGTCAGCCAGTAAAAAGGCTTCCTCTTTCCTTCTTGCTTCTTTTTCCATAGAACGATTATCTCTAATACCTTTTACTTTTTGATTGTTGCTCATCTCCACTTTTTCTTTATCCAACGATTTCTTCGCCTTTTCAACAATGTGTTCTATCTTGCTATCTAAATTGGAATTAGTCTGCTTCTCTTCATGTGAATACCCCTGTTCCTTTAACAATTCATAATTAAAGTAATATTCGACTTCCTCCATGGTTTTGCCGCTATATTTCTTTTGGTGATCAAGCAGTGTTGCCACTTCATAGCTTCTGCCGTCTTCACTAGGCAAGTAGATGTGCGACATATCTCTTGGTTCGTAGCAAATTGGAATTTTCCAGCTCTTTTCACTTGCTTCACCGAACCAATTTTCTTTTAATGCCGTTTCGCTGCTGAAACGCATCTTTTTAAATTCGATACCTTTATACGTTACCGTTGCGTTTGCAGTCGGAAGAAGATGAAGTTTTACAATATCTTCAGAGTAAGAGCGAAGTTTACCTGAACGGTTTTTTATCCCCCAATTCCATAATTCACGCGGGATAAGTGGCACTTCGTCCTGAATCATCATTTCATCTTGGTTATAATTTTTTAACCAGTGATGATTGTTGTGGTGCAGGACACAATGGATAATCACACTTGTGAATTCCTCCAATGTAAGGGTAGCATCTAGTCGGTAATCTCTGTCGCCTCTTACCCTAACATCCCTATCCACGGTTCCAGGTAAAAACGGCTTCACTTTTGTGTTAATTACCCTAAAGTGCTGCTCGACAATTCCTTTCCAATCTGCTCGATATGGCGGCGTATTTTCTACTTTCATATTAAAAGCATTGATTAATCGCTCGACATTGTAACCTTCCAATTCCCCGCGGTCGGCTAACAGTATTTGAGGAAGGTAATGACAATCCCAATCTTCCTTGGATATATCAATACCGTACTGCTTACAATACGAAACTTTATCACTGGCGGTATTAGCAAGAGCCATCATTGCCCCAAACCAAGACGGACCTTCTAATCCAACATATAAACCAACTACCATTCGGCTGAATACATCAATCACTACATAAATAACAGGGCGACCGATAATCCAATTTCGGTTAAAAGAACTTACGATATAAACATCAGCGACCGTCGCATCAATTTGATATTTCGTCCCTGGTCCGTATAAATCGCCTACGGATGTTCCCAAAACCGCCCGATGTTCTAAATCGTATTTTCGATTTCCTTTTCTTTTGCGAAGTTTTTCTTCCGCTTGATAGGTCTTCTGATACCAAAACTGGAATTGCCTATATGACGGGAGCTGTTCCTGATCCTGAAGAATAGGCAATTTCACACCACTCTCATAACGGTAATCCTTTACAAAGAATGTTTTGAGCATTAAATCATAGGTTTTGGCAAGTGGATTTTGTTTAACGGTATGATAAAATCTCTTTATACTAACCTCAAAAGTCCTTTTGATTTCGTCATTAATAACGATGCCCTCACCAATTGTTGATTTAAACTTTCTAGGTCTCCCCGTCTTTACGGTAAAATTCTTTTCCTGTCCCTTTCCCCCAGAATTTTGAAAATCGGGTAGCAATGCATTTTTTGATTTACCTCTTTGCCAATATTGGGTCATATATTTATAGATCAACCGTTTCGTCTTCCCTGTGCTTTCCATAGAATGGCGAATCAGAGGACCCCTTTTATCGGCATCAAAAATATCAGGCTCTTGTAAAACCATATCTTCGATGCACTCCCACCGTTCATCCCGCAACAACCTATTTTTTTCGGAAAGCTGTTCATCGCCCTGATAGACAAACCCATAAGGATCTTCATCGACAAATGATAATAATTGGTCCGAATGCATTTGTTGTAAATCTGAAATTTTCCGCTTAATAGGAAGCGTTTTTTCCTTTTCCATGTCAATGGTGATACAGATGATGTTACCTTCATCTATCCAAATAATTCGTTCCGTTCGTTTTTTGCCATCCGCTGCTTCGATACTAATAATGTCATTGATTACAAACATTTAATTCCTTCTTTCTTATATAGAGTCACGCTTGATTACATCCTCTACCCAAAGGTGAGTGTAAATCTTCTTTGTTATATCAGCAGGGACTTCTTTTCTTGCAATTAAATGCTTAAGAATTTCGAGTCCCATTCCATTTTCCAATTGAAAGGTATTATCAAATTCAGTTACCATTTCAATAATGGAAATGTTATATTTTTTGATAAACGATTTCATTTGCTTGGCAAAGGTATTAAGTGTGGAAGCGGGTAAATCCTCAATTTCAAAATAAGAGGGGTGCAGCCATTCCACATTTTCAACCATATCCTTTGGAATTTCTTTTTCCGTAATAATTCCCCAGTCGATTCCACGATTTTCCCAATAGGAACGTTCAATTTCGAATTTCTCAATCGTTCGCTCATTTTCCAGTTCACTTGACGGTTTTATGGTTCGAGCGACATGTTTTGTGCCTGTCGAATCCTTAATAGTTATAAGGAAGTCAGTTGTCATCACAATAGGAACCTGAGATTTTGGATCGGTCGGATGTTTAATCCCTTTTTCATTTGCAATAATCCAGGTATCATCACGAATCAATGGATATTGCTCCCGAATATCCATAACAGCATCATTCCATTCCAACACATAAAAGTAATTCCGCTCTAATTTAGATAAGAACTGATGGATACGATTTGTTTTCCATCCTTTTCCTCTCGTTGATATGCCGCTTGAAGGAACATCTTGAATGTTAATCCAGGGCTTGTACTCCTCGCCCGTTCCTTGTCCCCGACCTTCTTTTTCCATATCAAGTATTTTCTTTTCCGTTAATTCTATTTTCCTTTTTGCCACGGTTATCACTCCTTTTCCAAAAATCTTCCATGTCCCTATCATAAACGGGAAGAGCCCGTCTTACATGCTGCAAAATTTTCTAGTACCGCCTTTTACCAAAAAAATATTTTTAACAAAAAATCTTATAAAGAAATATTTTTTTCGACAAATTTTCATCGGTGATTCAATAGATTATTTAAAAAGAATATATTTTTAGGTCATTTAAAAATGACATATTTCTATCATCATTAACAAATAATGTAATTTATAAACCGCGATATTGCAAAAATAATAAAAAACATGTCGGAATTAAGTGTGCAATTCTTTGATTTGACTAGCAGCACGAATTAGGAATTGATTTTCCCGAAAGTAAAAATTGCCTGCTAAAATGAAATTAGGAAAGGAATTGGAAAATACTAAAGGAGAATGGATGAAAAAGGTGAGTTTAAAGATTATTGATGACACAAGCAAAAGATTGGTTAAAAATCTTATAAAAGGTTTTAGAGATTAATTTCATAATACGACACTTACGAGTTAAAGGAGAAATGTAAAATGAATGATGTAGAAAAAGAATACCTTTCGGATACAATTGCAATTTTAGTTGGTTATGACGGATAACACGAAGTTGATGGGCTAAAGGCGTTAATTGATGAAACAAGAGAAAGATTGATTAAACTTTATAAGCAACAGGTTACGAAAACAGATTTAGGAATTGCATTTAATCTTGATAGTCCGTTTGAAGTTTTAGAAGGCGGAAAGGGAAATCAAGGAAATGATGATGAAAACAAAGCAAAAACAACATTTATCCGACATCTTAATGATAAAGCGATGAAGAATATGGAGGATAAGTAAAACGCAATACGATATAAGGACCATCTTTATTTTGTAAATAAAAAACATTAATACAAAAGCAGTTGATACGAAATCAACTGCTTTTTCAATTATTAATTCATTGTTAAAACATATACGAATTGAAGTGCGAATTCGTCTGCGTATTAGCATTTTGCACAACTGAAACGAACCCGTTAATTTTAATCCATTTTTTAATTAGGCTTTTGCAAATGAACTACGAAAAGATGGTTAGGATTTCGACCTAATCTTTATGAATCCATTAAAATGATATAAATTTTGATAAAACTGGTCTCTATTTCCACTTTTACAGTATTCGATTGAATGATAAAATAATGCCTTTATTTCAATTAATACCTCTTCATCTTCCAAATGCTTTATCACATCAGGAGAAAGCGTCCTATCCTCCGTTACTTTCAATAATAACCGCCGCCACGATTTTGGCATTTTGACTTTCTTATTATGTAAGGCATTCATTGCACCGTTTGTTGAAAGTTCATCAAAGGTTATTAAATAGGCTTCGAAATAATCTATTTTCGGGTCCTTTCCATCAACAAATTCATCTACACGTTGTTTAAGATCAGATGGCTTTACGTTTTTACTATACTTCCCCCTTAAAACCGACCGCAGCTTTTTTAAATATTCTTCATATTCATCTTGCTCTAAATCGCCGATGGTTTTTCGAATGTTACTGACATACATATTCTTCTCTCCCTTATTTCTCTATATTTAAAGTAATATCCGATTATTCAGAATAAATACTTACCAATTGAATTTTTCCAACCACAATATTAGGGATGAATTTTTATTTAATCACAGGTTTTTTTGCCGACAAAAAAAGACCCAATCCTGAAATTAGACTGAGTCATACTTGATCAATTTTTTTACAAAACCATCGCTGATGAAACACTGTTAAGTCAGTTCCCGACTTTTTTGTATTTCAACAACCCTAAAACCCATCACTGTATCCTTCAGGTTTAGTGGGGAAAATGCTCACTTGCAATTGATTAGGCTTTGGTTCGTTGTTGGTGTTATAAATACCTTCAACACCGATCCAAATTTTATCGTAAGGGAAAATTTTAATATCTTCAGGATATGAATCTATCTTATTTTCTCTTTTCTTTGTAACATCTGTTTTTAATATATCAAACAGTTTATTTTCATCATATTGTACATTTAAAATGTTAAATATCTCTTTGAAATTATCCGCTACAACGTTTCGCTGTTTTTTATTGTTATAAAAATGGAAATTGGAAATTTGTATAAAAAACCGATCAATTTTCTCATCATGATGATTGTAAACAGTAGTAACCATATAATGATTATCACCAGTAAATGTTGAGGACATTTTGTTCTTAGCAATACTTGAAGTTAATCCTTTGCTCTTACTTAATTTTTCGTACACATCTTCTGCGGATAATTCAAATACTGGAACAGAATTAAAAACAGCATTTTCTTTTTCTATTGTTTTCGCTGAATCCTCATTTTCCATTTCTGTCTGAGTGGGCTTTGGATTTTGTTCCGCCTTTTTTGTAGATAAATTAGTGCACCCTGTTGTAATAATTAACATCACCATTCCAACTATCAAAAATATTCTTTTCATTGTTTTATCACCCCTTTTGTTTTTTTATTTGATAACACTTTATGGTTAAAAATCCTTCCTTTGTCAAGTTCAAATACTTCATCGCATAATAACTCAATATCCCCTTCATGATGGCTAGTTAGCAGTATTGTCTTTCCAGAAATTTTATACTCTAGAAGTAATTTGTGAATTTCTTCTACCCCTCTTTTGTCCAAACCATTGAATGGTTCATCCAAAATTAGAATCTCTGGATCCTCCATAATTGCTTGTGCAATTCTTAAACGTTGTTTCATTCCGAGTGAATATTTGGACACCTTTTTCTTCTCATGCCCACCTAAACCCACCATTTGAAAATAATGAAGAATTTCCTTTTCATTAATTTTATTTTGTATTTCAGCCAATAGCTTCAAGTTTTCTGGTCCTGTTAATCCATTCATAAATTCTGGAGATTCAATGATAACCCCTGTATTTTCAATAAAATCAACATCTTTTCCTATGAATTTCCCATTTACTTTAATAGTTCCTGATGTAATCCGCGTAAGCCCGCATATTGCTTTGAATAACATGGTTTTTCCTGAACCATTATATCCAACAAAACCATATGTTTTGCCCTTCTTCAACTGCAATGTAATATGATCCAATACTTTACTATTTCTTGACTCTTTTGAAACCTCTTTCACTTCAATTTGTAAATCCATATAAACCCTCCTCAAAAATACAAGTTATATTTTTTAATTAAAATTTTTCCAAGAATAGAGATTAAACAATTTAATAGGGTGATAAATAGTAAACTATCCACAAAGAAGAATTCGTAATCGAATAAGATAAAATTAAATGCCGTTTGCGTTATATCAGCCATGATAAGGATTAATGGAACTATTAATCCCGCCATTATTGCTGGAACACTACCTTTAACGAGGCTTACATATATCATCATTCTGTTAATTGAAAAGATGAAAAGAAAAAATGCGAAAAAATGTCCTAAAAGAAAAGTAAGTATAGTGATTGCTGTATAGGAAGAATATGACGAATGTAATGAAAAAATATGTTTGTCCATAATAAATACAGTTATTAGCAAAATACCATAAAGCAAAAAGGAAAACTTCAGTGACCTTTTAAATGAGATACGTGACATTTTTCGTATGTAACTTTTTACATTCCCGTACCGTATTAATGTCATATACAGATACGGTTTATTAAACTTAATAAAATGACTGCTAGTATAAACAGTGCCAATGAATATGACGGTAAACATTCCTAACAAGGTAGTCGGACTTCGAAAGTCAATATAATCGATGTTTGGATTTTGGGTATTAATAAATAACAAACTAAAAACATCTAGTATATTTATAAAAACACTTTGGTTTCCAGCATGATTACTCAAATTCCTTATCACATTGATTCCAATTAAAGCAAAGATCATGATATAAAAGCTGTATTCAAATAGCTTTTTTCCATTCGGGAATATTTTGTTCATGTTAGCTTCCTCACTTTCTTTACAGCTTGGAAGGAAACCAAAATAATAACAATATATAGTCCAATAAAGCCCAACAATATACCCATTTCCACTATCGAGCCGATAGGGGCTAAATATAAATAAATCGGTGAGTACACATTCGCAGTTCCATCAACGGACACGAATAAGGACATGATTAAAAAGTATAAAACTGCCCCAATAAAGGCGATGTTACTATTAAACAAAAGATGTAAAGCTACAAGCAATAAGCATACGAGCAACAGGCAAACATTAATTAAAATATAGAATTTTAAGGTATAGAAAATGCTTACACCCTTTTGATTTAGGGTTAGAATGAACAAAATAATGATGGTATAAATCGTAGTAAAGATTAAATTATCCTTCATTAAACCTGTCGTTATCTTGTTTATCGCCCTTGTATATGCCTTATATCTTATCAACGACATGGAATTAATTTTTTCAGAATAATAAACGGATATGTATGCAAAATAAGTCAGGTAGAAGGCAAAAACAGCTTGATAGCTTTCACCCAATAAGGTAAACTCACTCATTAACCCGTAAATAACAAATAACCGAACCGTCATATAATACATAAGTGATAGAAACGAAGCATATAAAATTTTCTTGAGTATCAAATCGGATCACCCTTTGAATATCTATATATGATTGCACCGACCGATGCTATAAGCGGGATAATTAAAGGAATAAATACCTCAAATGTCTGAAACAATGTATTGTATGCCGTAACACCTTGCATAATATTAAGCAACGGGAGGTTTAACGTTTCCGCTAAATTACCGATTACTATGTAGTAAACCATTGGAACAACGATGATCAAATAACTTTTCTCCGTCCATACCGCTACTGCAATCCCCATCACGCCAAAAGTAAACCCTATGGCAAAATAAATAGTTGTAGCCATAAATACATAGAAAAGGTATGGATGATCATTATAAAACGATTCACCAAAAATATGTGCGTAATTCCCTACATTGTCCAAGTGATCTGTTATGAATGTGGCTCCTATTGTGAAAAAGGTGAGATAAGTGACAGTCACACACAGAGCAGATATAAACGAATATTTTAAAATAGTTGTAAACATATATTTTTTGAATTTTTTTAAGCGTATGCTTGCATAATTAAAATATCCGTTCTGCTCATTATGGAATTGAATAATGGGCAATAAGGAGAAAATAGGGAAAAAGTATATGGTGTATCTTGTGGCAAAGTCAATATATGCCTCCCAACTCATCAACTGATTCAACATTAAAAGCACTGTTTCTCTCGGATCTTGCCCAATTAGGTCAGGTTCATTTTGAAAGTCGGCTATAAATAACCAATAATACATTTCACTTGAAAAGAACCAAGACAGTAACAAGCTGCTTAACAAAAGTATCATTGCAACTAGGGTATATTTATTATTAAACCTTAATCGATCTATCCTATTCATTTACTCCTCCTAACTCTGGGTTTTATTTATCCCAGTGATGAATGATTCGCCTAATTGGGAAACAAAAAGGCGGCATAATAAGGATGCATCGCATAATTAAAAATCATTTGATCCACATCCTTATTTTAATAACATATTCCCCTTGAAAAGGTATCTTTTGAATACAGCCTAAAATATATTATTTTTTAACCAGGTCTGTTTCACCAATTTCTTCAACAACTAATTTAAGTCTGTTTGCATCAGCATAAGAAGATACTGGGAAATTTGTTGAAATAATCGTTTGATTGTCTTTTACTTTCATACTAAAGGCATTTGGCTGATATTTCTCTCCATTTTCATCAGTGATGTGCATCCGACCGCCAATTAAATTTTCATTTTCGATTACTCCATCCAAAGCAAATGTTATATTAAGAGATGTTGGATTCGCAATCGCTGATGTAACTTGGACTTTAGACGATGTATTCTTCATTGCATATTCAATATTTGAAAACGCTTTTGTATGTTCCCCTAGTTTGAGCCTCCAATTACCATTGATAACCTTAAACTCTCCATCCCCATTGTTAAAAATTACACTTTCCACTTCAATCACAGCATTTTTTAATAAAGGGATAGTTCCTTCGTTTGAATCAAGCACTGCATCGTATTGAACTGTGCCCGCTTTTAAGTCAATTGGACCGTTTTTATTTTCAATACTTGAGATATATTTATTAGTTCCGTGTAATTTTTTCTTATCTGAAACAAATTCATCGATATATTCTCCATCACCATTTATGATACGGTAGTTTAAAGAAACTTCTTCCACACCTTTATCTAATAAAGATTTATCCTTAAAAACCATCTGAAAGCTTAATCCAATTTTATTGTTATCAGAAAAATAATGGTCTAACATAACTTTGATATTTTTATCAGAAGCAACGCTTTTGCTATCTTGTGTAAATCCTTCATTTACCGCTCGTTCAATACCCTTATCATGGAAATTGAAAAATTCATAAATTCCAGCTTTTACATTATCATTCGACACAGTCAATCCCACAACTAAGCAAGCACTAGCAACGACAGCGATTATACCATTTCGATTGAATTTTCTTTTCTTTTGTTTAGATTGCTTACGAATCGAATCATAGGTCTTATCTAGTGACTGTCTCACAGTAAATGGGATTTCCTTCTCTTCGTTCAAAATATTATTTAACTCCTTATCGAAATTATTGAACATAACCAATCACCCCTCCGCCTTTATCATAATTACTTCTTAATATTGATTTAGCTCTGGACAGTCTTGACTTAATTGTCCCTTCAGGTTCTTTCAAAAACTCACTTATCTCTTTGGTGTTCATACCGACAATATAATATAAGACAATCGCTGTTTTATAGTCGGTATTAAGGGCATTAAGTTCATCTTCCAATTCCATTTTTGAAATCGAATCATTTGTCTGTTGTTGCAATTCCTCAACATCTACCGCTTCAAAGATATTCTTATTTTTGTTCAGAATGCTATTGCATTTATTGATTAATATTTTGCAAATCCATGTATTGAAATAAGCAGGATTTTTTAGACTATCTAATTTTTCATAAGCTGACAAGATAGCATCTTGCATTGCATCAGCCACATCTTCATCATTATTCAATAATTTATTAGCAACTTTATACAAAACTTGTTCATATTGCTTTATTAGCTGAATAAAGGCTTCATTATCACCCTTTTTTGCCTTTTTCACTAAGGCGTTTAATTTCGCCATTCATATCCCCCCAGGTAATTCCAGATAATCAGTATTTCAAAATAAATATGTACTCTCCTTTGTTCCTTTCACTATGTTAGATATGGAAACATATCAAATGGTTGCATTATTTTAATAAAATATTTTGGTCAGAAGAATTGCTTACAAATGCAACTCATGACTATGATTTAAAATAAATATGTATCGCCTTTTTTTCTCTCCACTATGTTAGATATTGAAGCATATCAAATAGTTGCATTATTTTCAAAGAATATTTCGGTAAAAATATCGTTTACCAATGCAAATAAAAAAGACCCAACCCTGAAATCAGATTGAGTCTTACTTGATCAAATTTTTTACATAACCATTGCCTATTGGACAACTTGGGGTTGGTACCCAACTTTGTTGTTCAGTACCCGACTTTGTTGTCGAGTACCCGACTTTGTTGTTCAGTACCCGACTTTGTTGTCTTTCAACATCTTTTGAAGCCATTACAGTCAGCTTATTCCACAGTTACCGATTTCGCGAGGTTACGCGGTTTATCGACGTCACAATCGCGGTGTAAGGCTGCGTAATAGGCAATTAATTGCATTGGTATGACAGAGATAAGTGGTGTTAATAATTCATGTACTTCTGGGATGACGAAGCTATCTTCGTCCATATTTAGACCCTTCATCGAAATGATGCATGGGTTCGCTCCGCGGGCAACAACTTCTTTCACATTTCCGCGAATGCTTAGGTTTACACTTTCTTGAGTGGCAAGGGCAATAATTGGTGTCCCTTCTTCAATCAAAGCAATTGTACCATGCTTTAATTCGCCGCCTGCAAAACCTTCCGCTTGAATATAAGAGATTTCTTTAAGCTTTAAGGCACCTTCTAAACAAACATAATAGTCAACGCCGCGGCCGATGAAGAAGGCATTGCGTGTTACCGATAAAAATTCTCTTGAAATGTGTTCGAACAACTCTTTTGAGTCACATAGAACTTCCATGGCATTGGCGATAATCCCCAGCTCATGCACAAGGTCAAAATCAACACGAATATTTTGGCTCTTCGCAGTCACTTCCGCTAAAATAGCTAACACAGCTAACTGCGCTGTATATGCCTTTGAAGAGGCAACCGCAATTTCAGGACCAGCATGCAGCAATAGTGTATACTCCGCTTCACGGGATAGAGTTGACCCCGGCACATTGGTAATCGTTAACGTACGATAACCCATTTCTTTAACTTTCACGAGCACAGCACGGCTGTCAGCTGTTTCGCCACTCTGTGAAATAAAGATAAACAACGGCTTCTCCGTTAGAAGCGGCATATTATAAACAAATTCACTGGCAATATGAACTTCAACAGGAAGTTTAGCAATGCCTTCAATGAACTGCTTTCCAACAAGACCAGCGTGATAAGAAGTCCCGGCAGCAATAATATAAACCCGGTCAGATTCGTTCATAGCGCTAATGATTTCAGGGTTAATCGTTAATTCCCCCTGCTCATTTTGATACGTTTGAATAATCTTACGCATCACAAGCGGCTGCTCATCAATTTCTTTTAACATATAATGAGGGTACGTACCCTTTTCGATGTCACTTGCATCAAGTTCAGCTGTAAATGGCACACGGCTAATAATGTCTCCGTTTAGATTTTGGATGGTTACATCATTCTTTTTAACAATAACAATTTCCTTGTCCATTAGTTCCAGGTACTGATTCGTGACTTGAATCATTGCCATTGCGTCACTAGCAACAACATTAAAGTCGTCACCTAGACCAACAAGAAGCGGACTTTTATTTTTTGCTACATAGATGGTTTCATCGTCCTGTGCATCCAAAAGCGCAAGTGCATACGATCCATGTAAAAGTGTCAATGTTTTACGGAAGGCTTCTAAAACCTCTAAGCCTTCCTGAACAAATAACTCAATCATCTGCACAATGACTTCTGTATCTGTTTCACTTACGAAAGTAACATCTGTTAAAAATTCACGCTTTAAAAGGTCATAGTTCTCGATGACACCGTTATGAACGAGCGTAAAACGTCCAGATGTACTTTGATGGGGATGGGAGTTTACTTTGCTTGGAACACCATGTGTTGCCCAGCGTGTATGGCCAATTCCGATGTTTGCCATTACGTCTTCATCAACAATTCCGCGTAAATCAGCAATGCGGCCTTTTTCTTTAAAAACATGAATGCCGCGCTCGTTTCTTAAAGCAATACCAGCTGAGTCATAACCTCTATATTCAAGCTTTTCCAAGCCTTTTAATAAAATTTCCTTCGAGTCATTATTACCAATATATCCAACAATTCCACACATTTTTTTTCCTCCCTAAAGGGGGACAAGGTGCTTCTGAGGGCGTACTTGCCCCCTTATCTCTGTTTTTTTGTCAGGTATCTGTCTATACCTTTTTGAAACATTACGATTATTATGCGCATTTTCTTCTCTTTGTCCACAAAGTTGCCTTCATGTTTTAAAGAAGAAATTTTCGGCCTTGCACACACAGCCGGGAGGTATCCGCCGAACATTCGATAAACCTCCTCCTCGTCAACTAACCAAACTCTCTTTCAGTTAGTTCAGGCGCTTTTAAATACTGATTCCTCCTGCTGCCCTCCTTTCCAAGAATCCTTTCTAAAATGCTTTAAAGAAACAAAGCAAATTAATAGTACATGATTTGTCAGTCGTCCGTCAACAAATAAAATAAATGTTAATATTTTGTTCAAAAACCATTCATAATAAAATATGCATAAGGGAATGGAATCGTTCCCTTATGCATATTTGAGAAATCATTATTCTTTTAATTCCATTTCCTCTTTCACGACTGTGACGATGCGGTTCACATAGGATTCACATAGTTCTTCCGTTGAAGCCTCTGCCATAACGCGGACAAGCGGCTCTGTTCCTGATGGGCGGACAAGGATTCTCCCGTTCCCGGCCATTTCCGCTTCTACCTGGTCAATAACCTCTTTTACGCGAGGGTTATCGGTCACATGATGCTTATCCGTTACTTTCACATTCACAAGCTTTTGCGGGAATTTTTTCATTTCGCCAGCAAGCTCTGACAACGGCTTCCCAGTCGCCTTCATAATATTAACTAATTGCAACCCGGTTAATAAGCCATCCCCTGTGGTGTTATAGTCCAAGAAAATGATATGGCCTGATTGTTCGCCACCGAGATTATAACCATTTTTCTTCATTTCTTCAACAACATAACGGTCACCAACCGCTGTTGGTACACTATGGATAGCATGATTCTCAAGCGCTTTATAAAAACCAAGATTGCTCATAACGGTTGAAACAATCGTGCTTTGCTTTAAACGACCGTTTTCTTTCATATATTTGCCGCAAATATAAAGGATTTGGTCGCCATCGACAATATTTCCTTTTTCATCAATGGCAATTAAACGATCGCCATCGCCGTCAAAGGAAAGTCCGACATCAGCCCCTTTTTCCTTCATCATCGCAGCAAGTGCTTCAGGATGAGTCGAACCAACACCTTCATTGATATTTAAACCGTTTGGTGAAGCCCCCATTGTTGACAGGTCTGCATCCAAATCAGCGAATAAATGCGTTGCAAGCGAAGACGTTGCCCCGTGTGCACAATCCAATGCAATATGGATACCGGAGAAATCTTCCTCAACGGTATTTTTCAAGTATTGCAGATACTTTTGCCCGCCTTCAAAGTAATCCATCACCTGACCAAGCTCTGCCCCGGTTGGACGAGGCAATTGATCCTGCGGCAAGTCGATTAGTTCCTCAATTTCGACCTCTTGCTCATCGGAAAGCTTAAAGCCGTCAGAGCCAAAAAATTTAATCCCATTATCTGCCACCGGATTATGTGAAGCGGAAATCATCACACCCGCCTGGGCTCCTAATGCTTTTGTCAAATAAGCGACACCAGGAGTCGATATCACTCCGAGGCGCATTACTTCTGCCCCAATCGAAAGTAATCCTGCCACAAGCGCCCCTTCCAGCATATGTCCGGATATCCGTGTATCACGGCCGATTAACACTTTTGGACGATTCTTATCTTTCGTTAACACATATCCGCCAAAACGGCCTAATTTAAATGCTAGCTCTGGTGTTAATTCACTGTTTGCTACTCCTCGCACCCCATCGGTACCGAAATATTTTCCCATTTAAAAATCTCTCCTTCAACATAAATTGCTGGATATTAGGCATTATTTTTTGAAATTGTAATTTTCGCCTTCACTTTATCAGGTTTCCACTTTACATTCGGCGGGCCTTCTACCTGAATATTCACTTCATGATCCCCCTCCGTAAGACTAGACAGATCAATGTAAACTGAAAAGTCGTCCGGTTTCAAAGCGCTTAATGCCGCTGTTGGACCATTTATTAATAAATTTATCAACTGATTATCCGGATCATTTATCTCCGCTTGATAATCTTCGGATAAGCCCTGAATTTTTACCGGAATACCCGATAGGGTCTTCTCATCCTGCTTATTGACATTGACCACCACAGTTACTTTTACTGTTTGCGGGCTAACCTTAGTAATCCCATTTGAGATGATGACAGGTAAAGTAAGTGTTGTATTTTCGCTAATTTTACTAATGTCTACTTCGACCCTGACACTTTCTGTCGTCTTCAGCACATCTTCATGTCCCATAATAGTCGCTTCATTTGTGTCAAGTTCTATCGATTGAATCGTAACTCCCTCTTGAGCTGTTCCTTTTCTCACAATATTAATCGGAACAGTCTTGGTGTTACTTTTTACGGGAATGGTGACCTTAACGACCTCAGGTTCCACCACGACATTTAACTTATTTAAATCCTTGTCCAGAACTTGGATACGAGCTTCTTTCGTAAATGATTCTTTCAGTTTACCTTTCCCATCAAGGGTGGCCTTTACATAGGAAATTCGGTCAATCACACTTTTAGCACCGGTAATTTTCACTTTACTAGGCTCGACAACAGGCTGCCCGGCGGAATAGCCCTCTTCTATTTGGCCTGAATTAAACTCTGCCTCGACTTTGAATTCCTTAGTAATCTTTTCCTGAACCGTTACGGTCACACTGGCTGGGCTTAGGGTTGCGGACAATTTATCAGATAAATCTCGTATTTTTAGTTTCACTGTTTGTTTGCCAATCTTGGCATCTTTCAAATCGAGATAAACCTCGAAGTTCTTTGCTGCCTTGGCTGACTGAACGTGGGTTTTCGGTCCTTTTATGGTTATATCGATTGTGCTGGGAATTCCGGCCACGACTAAATTCTCCACATCGTAATAAACTTTTACAGGAAAATCCTTTATTGTGGCTGTCGATTGTCCCCCCGGTACATAGACATCTGTAATCTTCTTGCCTGTATGTTGTACCGAAGAATATAAGAGCATGGCTAATAACAAGGCAAGGATTTTAATAAACCAAGGATTATCCATCCATTTATCCATTATTCTTACCCCTCCAGTTCCAACGAGCGGAAGAAGTCTGTTTCGTTTTGTTATTGATTAATAATTCACTTGTCAGTAATTCTTTCAAACCCTCTGTATTTACATCGCGATGAAGCTCGCCATTCTTTGTAAGTGAGATATTTCCCGTCTCCTCCGATACGACGACAGTTATACTATCCGTGACCTCACTAATTCCTAATGCCGCCCGGTGCCTTGTTCCCAGTTCCTTGGATATAAAGGGGCTTTCCGATAATGGAAGATAGCAGGCAGCAGCCGCGACATTATTTCTTTGAATAATCACTGCACCATCATGAAGCGGTGTGTTCGGGATGAAAATATTAATCAACAATTCCGAAGAAATGGTCGAGTTTAATTGGATGCCGGTTTCTATGTAATCACTCATGCCTGTTTCTCTTTCAATCGATATTAAAGCACCGATGCGGCGCTTTGCCATATAATCCGTTGCTTTAATGATCGCTTCAACAGCTTTTTCCTGATTATCATCAACCGGATTACTGCTTCTCGAAAAGAACCGTCCCCTCCCTAACTGCTCAAGGGCACGTCGTAGTTCAGGCTGAAAAATAATAATAATCGCAAGAAACCCGTATGTTATCACTTGCTCCATCATCCAGCTTAACGTTTGTAAGCCGAGAAAATCACTGACAACTCTGACAAGAAGAATGACCAATATACCTTTTAATAACTGAACGGCCTTCGTTCCCTTTATCACGTTAATCAGCTTGTAAATGACATACCATACGAGGACAATATCAACAATACTAGCCAAATACTTCCATATTGTGAAATCAGCAAACGGCATTGTTTTTCCTCCGTAACTTTCTAAAAACGTAGATTGAATACAACTAATTCATTATAACATAAATGCACCATGTACTTATTATATCTATCTCCTAAAAATTAATTATGAGTTATACACCACTATAAACTATAAAAGGTTATTCAGAGCACCATCCCTGCCAATAAAGGCGGTGTGAGCAGAGCAAAGCTTAACTATATTCAAAGTGTTTTATGTACATCTCCCACTACTAATGGATTTTCTGATTCCTTATGCGGCGCTCCGCCCCTTTTCCTAAAAAAAAAACAAATCACTCGTTAAAGATGAGTGATTTGCCTTTTATTCGGTTTCCGGCTGGTCGAAGATATCAATGACTTCTTGTGCCGTCCTTTTCATATGATACCAAACCCAGTCGAAGACCTCATTAACTTCCTCAATTTGGCCGGTTACATGGCCCGCAGAAGCCAGATATTTCTCTCCATTAATAACCGTTACATTGCCTTTAATTTCACCTTCAATTTCCAATTTCCCATTTCGAACGATGACATCGCCTTTGACAGTTTCCCCTTTAGGGACAATGACTGTATTATTTTTTACGACCAAGTTTTTTTGCTTCGTTACAGAAAACTCCTGATCCTGATTCCAAGTGGAAAATATGCTTCCCAACATTAATAGGAAGAATAATGAGGCTGCGACAAGCATTGGATGATTTTTCAGCCATCGCCCCATCCAAACCTTCTTCTTCTCCTTAGGTAAACGAGAAAGGACATTAGCTGTGAAATTTGCTGGTGCCTGCATATGTGAAATGCTTTTTACAAAAGCAATCGTCTTTTTTAATTCATTAAAAATGGTTTCACACTCTTTACAAGTTTGGAGGTGTTCCCTTAATATTTGTTCCTTATCGGGTTCGATTTCCTCATCTAAATATTCGTGCATTAGTTCGATGATTTGTTCTGGACACATATTTTGTTTCACCCTCTTATCACACATATTGTAATTGTTGTCTTAACGCTTCCCGACCGCGGTGAATTCTTGTTTTTACGGTTCCTAAAGGTAAATCAAGAATTTCACTAATTTCATTTAAGGACAACTCTTCAATATATTTTAGTACAATGGCCGATCGATATTTTTCAGGCAGTTTTAATATTTCCTTCTGGATTGTTTCATGAAGCTCTAAACTTTCTACCTCATTTTCCGGCAGAGGAGTCTTGTCGGGAATCTGGGAATACATCGTTAAACCCTCTGTTCCAGCCACTTCTGCATCTAAATAATAATCCGGTTTCTTCTTTCGAATTCTATCAATACAAAGATTGGTTGCAATCCGAAAAAGCCAAGTCGAAAACTTAAAATCTTGGTTAAAGGTATGAATATTAACATAAGCACGGATAAAAGCTTCCTGTGCCATATCCTCTGCCTCATGCCGGTTTCCTAGCATTCTAAAACACAGCTGATAGACGCTGTTTTTATATATTTCAACGATTTCACCAAAGGCATCTTGATCACCTTTAATGACTTGTTTAATTCTCTTTTTTACAATAGCTTCCATTAATTTCCCTCAGCTCCAATGCTGCTATACGATAATACGATTCGCTAGCAAAAAGGTTTCGTTTTACACGAAAAATTTATCAACACCTTTAATATTAACAAAAATTTACTATAGTGGTGAAATAATAAGTTTGAAGATTTTCTTATTGTGGAAGATATTATGAGGTTAGGAAAAAAAGCAGCTGCTTTTTATGGATAAAGGGTTGCGTTTTCGGGGGCTTTTCTTAAAATTCGTGCCGAAATGACAGTCGCATTGGCATCGTTATTGGTATATTAAAAAGTAAAACCTGCCATAGTAATTGGCGAGTTTCTTTATTAGGAATACAATAACTTTATTTATATAAAACCTCACTTACTTGTGATAATGTTCACCGTAACACATCAAAATGTGGTTCTTTTACATTTTTGAGCTAAAACTCTTCAAAATAAGATGTCTTTTCCTTAATCGAGTAACCAGCAAAAAAAAAATAAGCGGAAATTTTTCGGTTAAATGCAGATTGGAGCTTATTTCGGGGTAAATAAGGGGAGATTTTCCGATTGTGCCAAGAAAAATCCCCCATTTTCGAGTTTTTCGAGTCAATAGGCGGAATTTCTCCGTCTATTTAAGCATTTTTTAATAAAAATTACTCATTAAGCGGAATTTCTCCGCCTATTTATCAACACGGGCGCTTAACCTAATCCCCAACCGAAAGTGCGGATTCTCTTTATCCTAGATGCAGGAATCAGCAGCTTTTTATCGGCCAGCATATAAAGATTAATAAAATTGGTACTCAAAACAGTACTGCATATGACAGAAGTTTTGATCCTCTTTATTAAAAGTACAATATATATTGTCCATCATAAAAATGATGTCAATTGCTATGTCAAAGTTAATAGAATTTCGTAGAAACCTTGATAAATAAAGAAAAAGACGTATGTCAATTCTTGTGTCTTTTAATAACAAAGCACCCTTGAAAAGGGAACCCGTTTTTTATGGAAGAAAGCTGCTTTTTTTATACTAATTTTTCACCGAATAATGATCCCATTAATCCAACAGCAATAGACGCTGTTTTATTCTTATCGTCTAAGATTGGATTAACTTCCACAAATTCTGCTGATGTTATGATTTTTGCTTCTTCGAGCATTTCCATAGCCAAATGGCTTTCCCTGTAGCTGATGCCGCCAATAACAGGTGTTCCAACCCCTGGTGCGTCATTTGGGTCTAAACCATCCAAATCAAGTGAGAGGTGGACGCCATCAGTTCTTTCCGTAAAATAGGCAATCGTTTCCTCCATCACCTTTGCCATGCCCATGCGGTCAATTTCATGCATCGTATAAACTTTAATTCCTGTTTCTTTAATTAGAATTCTCTCGCCTTCATCCAGCGATCTTGCTCCAATAATCACTACGTTCTCTGGCTTCACTTTTGGAGAATAGCCGCCAATCTCTGTTAACGCCCGGTGCCCTAATCCAATGCTGGCTGCTAACGGCATTCCATGAATATTACCAGAAGGGCTTGTCTCAGCAGTATTCAAATCACCATGAGCATCATACCAAATCACACCAAGATTCTTATAGTGTTTTGCAACACCTGCTAATGTACCAATTGCAATGCTGTGGTCTCCTCCAAGTACAAGTGGAAATGAGCCTGATTGAATAGCTTCGTCTACCTTTTTAGCAAGCAATTCACTCTTTTCGGCAACTAAATCTAAATTTCTTAAATTTGATTCTTTATCAACGACTACTTCCGGCCTGCCAATTGGTATATCACCTAAATCGTGGATATCATCAAATAGCGGCTTAAGTCGTTCATTAATCCCAGCATACCGAATGGCACTCGGACCCATATCAACCCCGCGTCGCATTTGTCCTAAATCCATCGGCATCCCAATAATCGATAATTTCTTGCTCATCGTAAATTCCTCCCAACCCCTTAATATCTACTATTTTAACCGCTTTCATAGAAATGACTCAACTCGACAAAGTTGTGTATATATATGCGTAAGTAAAGACGGGAACCCATGGACTGAACTTTTATGTGATATTAGAGTGGTTCTGTTGGAAAAAATCCGAAAATTTGCATATAAAAACCTAGGGATACATATCCCTAGGTTTTTATTTTTTATGAGCCATGAAGGACTCGAACCTTCGACCCTCTGATTAAAAGTCAGATGCTCTACCAACTGAGCTAATGGCTCTTGGCTGGGCTAGCTGGATTTGAACCAACGCATGTCGCAGTCAAAGTGCGATGCCTTACCGCTTGGCTATAGCCCAATAATACTATAAGTATGTCCAATTTTTCTAAAAATATGAATGGTGGAGGGGGACGGATTCGAACCGCCGAACCCGGAGGGAGCGGATTTACAGTCCGCCGCGTTTAGCCACTTCGCTACCCCTCCATATTCAATAAAAAAACAAGGTGCCGGCGAGAGGACTTGAACCCCCAACCTACTGATTACAAGTCAGTTGCTCTACCAATTGAGCTACCCCGGCACAGTTAACATAAGATTA
>NZ_BCVP01000026.1 GCF_001591805.1 Neobacillus novalis NBRC 102450
AACACCAAACAACTTTTAGCGGACAGCGAGTGAAAAGAGCTTTTTACAAAATCACAGGGTCTAATATTCAAATACACGCCGACGTAAATGGGGCTTTCAATATTGTTCGGAAACATGTTGGGGGTGCCTTTGAAGGTCTTGATAGGAAACAATTCCTTCAATCTCCTAAGAAAATCATCATCGTGAAAAGTAAGAAAAAAGCAAAGCTGAAGGCTTCGGCCTGATGTATTAGCGGGACTTGTGGTAGCCCACGTAAAGACAATGGGGCTTTTAGCCTATTCTTTCGAAACCCCTAGCTTTAGCTATGGGGATACTCATTCTGCCCTCTACTTCAATAAGTAAAAGAACAACCCTTGCTCATTCAAAGATTGCACCCGTTTGTTAAATTAATAATTTTCCTTTTTCTCGAAAATATATTTAAAAAAGAAGTAAAGACCAATAATCAATGTTAACCAAGGAACCCAAGGGACAATGGAATATAACAACGGATATTCATAGAATTCCAAATAATATTTAGCAACATTTTTAACAATTCCATTGATAAAAAACATAAATAAAGATGTTGAAATAAAAATAGAACCAGCAATAAGTTTCGTTTAAATTACCCCCTATTTCTTTGTATTTTCTTTAAGTTAACCTCATCCGTTAACCGAAAAACAAAATTAAATGTTCACCTATGTACCATTTTCTATCTTTACTACAAAATACCTGTGGAATGTTTTGTCAAATTTATGACTTTCTTATTAAGCTAACGCGTTACTTGAATAAGAAAATGGCATTACCTCATAATTGAAGTAATGCCCACACTAGAAATAAAAGCCAATTATGGCAGCCTGAACTTAAAGTAAAGCATTTGTCATTTTACCAGGTATTAATCATCAACCCCATATAAATAATAAAAGGTACTGGTGTTGTAAAAAGAAATATATTTCTAAGTTTATGACGTTCTTTTTCATCTTTTGATGATATAAAAATGTATCTTCTAACACCAATAGCTAATAACCCAATTCCAATGATAGTTGATAATAATACCATTAAATAGTTCGAATTTGGAAAGGTTTCCGCTGCTACAGCGATTTCCACTAATGTTTTAAATGAAATTTTAAAGATAAAAAATAACATCAAATTGTAAATAAAAATTACTGTCCAATTGTTTTTACGGCTCATAAAAATCGCCACCTTGTCAAAAATATTCTAAATATATTTCAGTTGTCATCATAAAGAATTGCCCACTACGTTACTAATTCCATATTTCCCCTATATAAACTTAATTCTACAACGTCTTTACCTAAATTGCTCATTAATCTTTATAAAAATACGGTGTATTTTGTTGCCATTCGCTTTTTCAGATGCCACAGGGAGAGTTCTCGTGGTTTTTAGGAATGTTTACAATGGCTACAGTACCGAATTACTGGGTAATTTATTCCTATGTTTCGTTTTATTGCCTAGTTTATTACATTTTTATAGGAATTTCGTCATGAAATATCATTTTCTGTAATGCTGTTAATCAAATTATAAAGAATTGTAATGCTATCGTTCTGTAAATGAATCATACGTCATGTTAGGTTAATAACATGAGAATTTTACAGGAGGTGGCACACAGCATGAGAAATTCTTTTAAATCATTAGTTGTAGCTGGTGTAGCTACAATTGCCTTAATCGTACACACTAATACGGCGATGGCCATCACCGAATCATTCATTCAAACTAAACACAGCCTTCCGGTATCTGGAATGCAAAATAGTTTAACCATTGGAAATAAAGAGGTAATACAAGATATATCTATTGGAGAAATCTTACACCCTCAGAGCTTAACCATTCATTTAGCAAAACCTATGATAAATGTGGCAACGAAAGCAGTTGAGTTACTAGCAGATCCATCAAAACCTGCGGCTGGGACTTCTAATGATTTGACAGAGGCAGCAGAAAAAGCCGCTAAACCAAATGAACCAGAAGTTGAAGCTCCAGTTAAAGTGCCAGCAACACCTGCGGTTTCTATTTCAGATAAAGAAAAAGACTTATTTGCCAGATTAGTTGAAGCGGAGGCAAAAGGCGAGTCCTATGAAGGAAAAGTAGCCGTTGCAACCGTCGTATTAAATCGAGTGGAATCCCCTCAGTTTCCTGATACGGTGACAGAAGTGATTAATGAAGTAGTCGGTCATGCTTATGCCTTTTCACCTGTTCAAAATGGTGAAATTAATAAACCGGCATCAGAAGAGTCAACCCAAGCAGTGAAAGAAGCTTTAAATAGAGAAGATACATTAAATGATTCCATTTTTTTCTACAATCCTGAAATTGCAACAGATAATTGGATTCGATCTCGTGAAACTGTAGAGACAATTGGAAATCACGTGTTTGCGAAATAGAAGGATGATCATAAAAATAGCGTGCCAAACTGACAAAAGCCAGGGCACGCCTTTTTTTAAAGATTAGCGAAAGAAACGCCAAACGGAGTAATATGAATTTTGTATAACACCATCCAACAGGTTGGTGTTTTGTTTTGTATAAATTAATTTTTTGTAAAATTAAGAAAAAACATCTGGTAAATCCGCCCTATAAGAGGTATAATTTACCTGTTTTCATGACTTTAGGACTAGGGGGTTCTTTAATGACTTGGTTTACCAAATGGGCATTGCGAAACAAAGCGGCATTGGCTTTCGCTGTAATTGCCTCGATGATTTTCGGCATTTTCAGTTACACCACGATTCCAATGGAACTGATGCCATCAGCCGATCAGCCGTACGTAACCATATCAACAGTTGGAAACGGTATGGATGCTGTAAGCATGGATGAACAAGTAACGCAGCCAATTGAAAAGGCATTGAACGGCGTCAGAGGAAAACAAAGTGTTGTTGCACAAACAGGAAATAACTTTAGCCAGTTGACCGTCACATTTGAATCTAAAATTGATGTAAAAGAAGCTAAACAGCAAATTGAAGAAAGAATTTCAATGGTCTATCTCCCCAATGGGGTCATGAAGCCATATGTCATCAACCTCAACACATCTGAAATTCCGATTGTTGAATTAGGTCTCACCTTTGATAAGGAAATTGGCAATAATGAACTAAATATCGTAGAAAACGAGATTATGCCGATGTTCAAAGACTTAAAAGGTGTCGGCAATGTCATCACCAATGGCGGAAGAAATCAACAAGTGATGATTAAAGTTGATCCTGCTAAATTAGCGGCAGCTCATTTCCCGCTTGAAAAGCTATATACGCTCCTTCAAGGGAAAACGGCTTCCGTTGCGGTGGGCGAACAAACGATGAACAACGAAGCAACAAGCATTATCGTAACAGGAAAATTAGAAACCCTCGATGACCTTAAAAACATCCAGTTAACAAGTAAGACCAAACTACAGGATGTTGCTGGAATTACCTTGCAAGAAGATACCGAAAACATCATCCATTTGAATGGAAAGAGCTTTATTGACGTTGTCATTCAGAAGGATTCCACCTCAAATGCCGTAACGCTTGGAAAACAGGTAGAAGATGCAGTAAAAAAAATCAATAAGGATTACAAGGGAACCCTTCAAGCAACGATTGTGATGAATTTAGGAGATACCGTTCTTGATTCCATCAATTCGATGACAAGAGAAGTATTGACCGGAGCATTATTTGCTACTCTTATTATCTGGTTATTCCTTCGCAGTTTCCGAATGACCCTGATCACGATTATCAGCATACCATTGTCCCTATGCATGACGATGATTCTACTTTCCTTCTTTGGCGTTACCTTAAACATCCTCACGCTTGGAGGAATTGCAGTATCTGTCGGACGGCTTGTGGATGACAGTATTGTCGTAGTGGAGAATATTTACCGAAGAAAGCAAAATAATGAATTAACCCCTGCCTTTCTTATAGAATCAGTTAAAGAAGTGGGATCAGCGATCACGTCATCCACTCTCACAACTGTAGCAGTATTCCTGCCAATGCTGATTGTTTCGGGAGGATTAAGAGATATAGTTGCTCCGTTTGCGATTACGATCACTTGTTCATTGCTATCTTCACTGATTGTTTCACTGACAGTGGTCCCAGCACTCAGCGCCCGTATGATGAAAAAGGTAAAGATGAAGGAACACAAGGCGAAATCATTCTACCCCCCTTTGTTGAAATGGTCCCTTAATCATAAATGGCTTCCCATCACGATAGCGATTCTCGTCGTAGTCGGGTCCGTCGGCTTATTTTTGACCATGCCCAAAGGTTCTGTCGATCAGCAAGATTCCGCCTACATAGCAATCGGTCTTCGCTATGATAACGGAACACCATTTAGCGAAATAAAAGACGGTGTTGCGAAAATGGAGGGCATTCTTTCAGAAAAAGAAGGGGTAAAAACCTACATTACAGTGGCAGGTGTCAATGAGGATGCTGCACAATATGGCAACCTGCAAGAAGCCAACGTAGTTCGATTGATGATTTTTACTAAAGAAGGGACCGACTCTGCCAAATTTGTAAAAGACATCCGAAAATCAAAAGACCAGTTTCCAAATGCGGAGATGACAGCTGAGACAGCAGGTTTGCTCGGATCCAATACGACGACTGTTTCCATTGATGTCATCGGAAAGAACGACGACGACATCAAAAAAGCAGCTGATATGGTTAAGAAAGAAATAAGCAGCATCGATGGTGTGGAAAAAGTAGAAAGCAACGATCAAAATACAAAACCAACCGTTACCATTCAGGTGGATTCCAAATTATCGAATGCACAGGAAGTTTCCCAATCTATTTATGCGATGATAAAGCCTGCTGTGATTGGAAACATTAAGATTGATGGACGGACCACCGCAGTCCAATTGGGAGCACTAAAAGAGATTCAAACGGTGGACGATTTAAAAAATCTACAGCTGATGACCCCAGACGGGCCTGTTGCTTTATCAAGCATTGCAAAGGTGGAAGAAAGCAATGAGCTAGGGACAATCTTTACAAAAGACGGCCATCATTATCTACAGGTAACGACTCAAGTAAATCCGGACAAAATGGTAGACGTTACCGGAAAAATTCAGCAGCAGCTCCTAACGTGGAACAAAGATGAAACATTTGCCAAAGGAACCAGTGCAGAACTTACCGGTTCTTCCATGCAGTCCTCCGATCAATTAGGGGAACTCGCTAAACTGTCTATGTTATCAATTGGAATCGTGTTTATGATTTTACTCGTGACATTAAAGTCGTTCCGGGCAAGCATCGCGATCTTGATTACATTACCGCTTGCAGCGATCGGTTCACTATTAGGACTCGTGATTACCAACTCAAGTATCAATATTTCTTCGGGTATCGGAATGCTGATGCTCGTTGGGATTGTGGTAACCAATGCCATTGTGCTGGTTGACCGAATTCGTCACAATGAAGAAACCATGACCATTCGGGAAGCGATTATGGAGGCAGGAATCGTCCGTCTACGCCCGATTCTTATGACAGCACTTGCCACAGTCTTTGCCATGGTGCCGCTTCTAGTTACACATGAATCGGCCATGAGTTTAAATCTTGTTTCAAAGGGACTCGCTGTCGTAGTCATTTTTGGACTCATCATATCCACCCTTTTGACGCTGATTATCATCCCAACATTCTATGAATTATTCCATTTCCGGAAAGCAAAAAAACAAAGGCTGCAAACTAGCCAAGTAACAGAAACATTAGGTCAATAATTCCCAAATCAGAAAGAGTTCTAAAAAAGTGCCAGTGCACCATCCTGAAATTGGATGATACCTGGCACTTCTGGATTTCCTAGGTCATTAGGAAGAGCTGATGTATATTTATCTATATCAAGTGAAGCTTATTCACTTGGTGTATTCCTCTTATTTTCAAAAACTATTACATTATGACTCTGTCGTAGACAGGGTATTGTGGAAGGCTCACTTGTATTTGAATAGGTGAATGAGTATGATCAAATTCTATTTTTTATTGATTGATACGGAACCGGCACTTGATTCTAGCTTGAGCTTTGGACCACCTGAACCAATAAAAGCGATGACACGGTCACGTTCCTTTGTGCTGTACGAAACGTTTGCCAAATTTACATCCACATGACCAGCAGATGTCCGGAGGTCCATTTGAAGAGACTCTGGTTGCTGTTCGGTCACAATCCGAACGGAACCAGCACTGATGCTTGCGTAAATGTCATGAGTAATCGCCTTTAACTTGACATCAATCGAACCTGCACTATCAGTTAAATCCAACTTTCCTTCAATGTTGGTTAACTTCATACTACCTGCGGAAGAATGAGCAGTTACATCACCTTTTAAGTCATTTGCCTTTATGCTACCTGCGGAAGAGTCCAAATCAAAGTGGTTGGCTGAAATTTGTTCGATGGTAATACTGCCTGCTGATGCATGACCTTTCAGTTCACTGTACATTTTTTGTGGTATTTCAACATCGGCTTGAAGTTGTTTGGTCATGAATTCAAAAGGAGAAAATTGAAAAAGAGAATCATTTTTTGGTTCAATATCAATTTTAGCAGTTTCTCCGCTCGTACTTACTGAAAGCACAATATTCTTTTTCGATGTCTCACCATGGAGATGAACCGTGATTACATCAGAGTTTGTAGGGTAAAAATGCACACTGGATAAGCGAGATTCCAACTCGATTTTATTAATGTCTTTTGCATTGATCGTTTTTGTTTCGTCTATTGTGACAGTAGAAAAATTGTCATGAGTATATCCATAGGCTACAACTCCGATTACCCCAATTACCAAGCCTAAAATAGCTGCAACGATAGAAAATTTCTTCAAATTAATTACTCCCTTTCACGATTTTTACGTTGAGTTTCCAGTACCAGTGGATTAACTTTAAAAACCACTTTGCAAGAAAATTTGTCACTAGTAAAAATAGATACCCAAATGAAAAAGTGGCAAGGATTAAGAAGAACGCAAGAAGTATTGGTGTATCGTGCGTAAATAAATTAATGATAAATGCAACGGGAGTAATAAGACAAGCGAACGCAGCAGCATACAGACCAATAAAAGCACCAGCAACCCCTACAACGGGCCCTAGGATGAAAATTAGATTAAACAACAGCATGCCCAAAAATGCAAAAATGTTAGGTCCAACATTTGTAGTGGTTTCCTTTTTTGAACCACTTAGTTTGTCAGTAGCTACAAATACACCTAATTCATCTGCAATCGTTTTTGGGGAGCCTAAATCTGCAACAGCCTCCTCCTCGGTTTTCCCATTTTCGATAGCCGAATCAATATGTGCTTCGTAATCACTAAGAATATCCTTTCGTTCCCCTTCAGGTATCTGTCCCAATAGTCGGTTAAGTTCGTTTAAAAATTGCTGCTTGGTCATCAGTCCATCCCCTCCTCAATAATCTCATTCACACTGGCAGAAAATTGCTGCCATTCTTGTACCAACTGTTCAAGATATTCTCGTCCGGCTTTCGTCAATTGATAGTATTTTCTTGGCGGGCCCTCATTAGATTCCGCTAAATAAGTAGCGAAATAGCCTTCATTCGTTAATCGTCGTAATAAAGGATAGACGGTTCCTTCCGCAATTTGGATTTTATCAGAGATGCTGTGAACCAACTCATATCCATACCGGTCCTTTTTCAATGTAAAGACCAAAACACATAATTCCAGTGCACCCTTCTTAAATTGAACATTCATGTGATTCACCTGCCTATAAAGTAATGATTACTACTGAATAATACACAGTAGTAAAATATGAAAAAATTACCATCACAGGAATACTATATCATCTACTACTAATTAATGCAAGGTACTAAAATTTATTTAGTTGTAGTTTTTTTATTGTTATGATGTAATACATATTTGTATATCGGAAGGAAATAATACCCTTAATCTTATAACAAAAATTAAGGGTGACTTTTATGAACTATGGAATGTTTAAGGTAATTAATCAATTGGCCGGGCATAATCGGATTGTAGATTTCCTTATGGTCACCATTTCAAAAAGAGCTCAGTTTATCTATCTTCTCGTGGTAATCGTTCTCTGGTTTCGCCACGATTCTTATAAAAAAATGACATTATATACTGGAGTTTCAGTCAGTGTGACGTATTTGCTCTGTACGATGATTAAGCTATTATTTTATAAACCGAGGCCGTTCTTGAAGCATAGCGTTCATTTATTGCCGCCGGTCCCATCTAAAAAAGATTCATCGTTTCCAAGTAAACATAGTGCTCTTGCCTTTACCTTGGCCGCATCTGTGATGGTTTATCACCGAATAGCAGGCTGGAGCTTGTGGCTGCTATCAATCCTGGTAGGCATTTCGCGGATCTGGATGGGACAGCATTATCCATCTGATATCATCGGTAGCGCCATCCTTGGAAATGGAACAGCCCTTGTCGTTAAGCTTACTGAGCAGTATTGGAAGCCTTTTGTTAATCGTATCTTCCATTCGTTTACCCAATTTCGTTCTACTTACCGAGAATTGCAATAGGAATGTAGGGATGGTCTAGCTTTACTTGGATCATCCCTTCAAAATTTTATTGATAAACCCCTGAATTACTGGCATCATTCATTCATCAACACCCTGGCAAGTCCATTTAGTTCTTTGGGCTGTAGGATGCGATAGTGACGTCCTTCCTTTTGCAAATATCCTTTATCGCAAAATTGTGCAAACACATATAATAAGTGGCGGTAGGAGACGCCTAAAAAATCACAAACGGTAACGTGTTTCTCCTTATAGACCTCTCCATCTGCAGATTGCAAAATAAAATCAGCAAGCCGATTTTCTAGCGGGAAGGAGAGACTTTGCGTATATTTTGCCGCCATTTGTGTGGATTTTACACTTAAGAACTTCGCAAGTTCACGGAGAAAGGTAGCATCTTCTAGCATTCTGGCGCGGCAGCGATGAAAAGGAATCGCAAAACAAACGGTTTTGGTAGAGGCTTGAACCCCTTTCGTATAATAAATCGGATTTAATAATTCCATTTCCCCGAAAAAATCTTCCTCATTGATAAAATTAATTAAGGAAACCTTTCCATTTTGATGCGTCACATAAATTTTCGCTTTTCCTTCAATGACATAAAATAAGAAATCCGGACGCGTGCCCTCTTGAATAATCCATTCATCACGTTTATATTCATGCACTTCTAGAAATTCTTCAATCGGAAAAGCAAATAAATACCCAATCGAATATTCCTCCAAATAGCGCTGCCTTTTCTCATTTTTATAAATTTCCATTAATCTCCTCCATAATATGAGATATCTCATATAATTGTACGTTTCTCCATGATATGATGCAAACATTGGAGGGGTAAAGAATGAATTCACAACGTTGGATGAACAGACAATTTTTTAGTTTTTTTATCACCTGGGGTGTTTTTCTACCCTATTGGACAGGGTGGATGATTCATACAAAAGGAATGACGGTTTCACAAGCTAGTTTGATTATGAGTTTAGGACTAGTTGTCCGCGGCCTTTCTACATTATTTGTATTTCCTTATTTATCGGGGAAATTTAGCAGTAGAACCCTACTAAATGGGATGGCAATCGGTACGTTCATTTCCCTTCTTTGCAGTATTCCAGCGAATTCTTATGTAAGCTTATTAGTTGTCACCTTACTGTTGCATTTCTTTTACCCGAGCTTGATGCCGGCATTGGATAGCGCAGCAGGCGTCCTTTTGCAAAAACAGCAATTAAGAGATTACGGGAAGAGCCGCTCGTGGGGGTCCATTGGCTTTGTCGTATCCGGGATGATGTTAACGGTCTTTACAGGAGCGTTTGGGGATAAAGTAATTTTATGGGCGTTGTTACTTGGCATATTCGTATTCATCGTTCTTAGTGTCTTGCCTGCCCCTGTTGTTTTAATGGAAAAACCACAAGCCACTAAAATGAAAAAAGACGGAATGCTGCAATTATTTCGGCTTAAACACTTTGGCCTTGTGCTAGTTATTGTTATTTTACTGCAAGCGGCACACGCCTCCTATTACAGCTATGGCTATATTTTTTTACAAGAAATCCATGCACCCAAATATTTAATTGGCATGATTCTTAATATTGCAGTGGCTGCAGAAATCATTTTCTTTTTAATCGCAGACCGAAGATTTCGTAAATTTTCAGTAGGCTCCTTACTGACACTTGCGGCATTTGGCTCAACAGTAAGATGGATTCTCATATTTTTCTTTCCAAATATTATTGTTTTCTGTATCGCGCAAACCTTGCATGCCTGCTCATTTGCGATGGGACATTATGCCTTTATGAAGTATTTAACCAAGCATATTCCACAAGAACAGATTCCGAATGCCCAAGGGATGTATTCAGCACTGGCACTAAGCTGGAGCACAGCGGTGTTCACATTCTTCGGCGGATATTTATATGAAATTGAGCCAAGATACGCCTTTATCGGGATGATCATTTGTACGATCCCATCTATGTTGCTTGCGATTTTCTATCGGAAATTAGCGGCAAAGGTGCCTGAAGACCACGGAGACGGTTCTTCTAATCAAGTAAACCATGGATACAGCCCCCTTGGAGTTGAATAAAAAAAGACCAATGACCATAGGTCACGGGTTCCGTTTCTTATCACAAACATTAAAAATGTAAGTTAAAATGAGTGCCAATTTGCATATGAAATTTGACACTCATTTTTTATTGGGGTAAAGCCAATAGTGGAAATAACAAAAAAATTTTTTTGAAATGCACCCCAATTTGTACCCCTACAGTTTGTCTTACAAAAACGCTGCACAATTGGATATATATGTTAAGAAGAAGTCTTATCCTTAATTGAGTAACCAGTGATATTTAAAATAAGCGGAAATTTTCCGGTTAAACCGCAGAATAGAGCTCGGTTTGGGGTATATAAGCGGAGGTTTTCCGATTAAGCAAAGCAAAATTACCCATTTTCACGTTTTTCGAGTCAATAGTCGGAATCTTTCCGTCTATTTAAGCTATTTTCAGTGCTATTGCCTAAATAAAAGAAATTTCTCCGCTTATTTATCAACTCTAGCTGATTCACAATCGTATCCGTGGCTTTACCGAATGTTTATGGAATTTGGCTGCATGATTCGTACCTGAAACCTAAACCAAATAACGCATGGTTAATGCTGAACGAGACAAGCGCATTTTTAGCAGAAATGCGCTTGTCAATCCCTTTCAATTTAAATGAATATCCATATCTCTGCTTTAAGAATTAATCTATTTTGGTTTGAATTTTTCCGTAATGTAAAGCGTTATAATATTTTTCTTCGATATAATAGTGGTCTTTTAATTCTCCCTCTAACACATACCCATTCTTTTCTAAGATCCGGGCAGAGCCCCTATTTGCATCAACAACACTAGCATGGAGTTTGTGAAGATGAAGTGTTTCAAATGCGAAATCACTCATCAAAGCAACACATTCTGTTCCATAACCCTTCCCCCAATGGTCTCGATGAAAAACATAACCAATTTCTGCTTGGTTGGCTTCCTTGTCAAAATTGAAAATCATGGCTGTCCCAATAATTTCTTGCGTTAATTTTCGAACAATCGACGCATATAAATGAGTACCCTCGACCTCACGCTTTACCATCGTTTCAATGTATTCGCTCGTTTCATTCAAATCGTTCATCAAACTCCAGCCAATGAAACGTGAAACCTCCTCATCAGATGCATAATTATGGATCTCTTTGGCATCGTTTGTACTTAGTGATTTAAAGTAGATATTTACACTTTCTAATGAATGAAATAAACGTATATCCATAGTTTCTACACTCCCTAAACTATTAATTTCCATCTTTAAAGATACTAGATATGTGACAGCAAAAAATAACAATGTAATCAGATCTTCAGAAAAATGTAACCTGATTTTAAAAAAAGCTGAAACCTAAGTATGGGATAATCACTACTTCAAGGGGTTGATAAAAAAGCGAAACTCCTTCTTCATTTTTTACTTTATCAGAAAATAATAACCTAATAGGTTACCTTTAAATATTATATCAAAGTTAAAGAATATTCAGCCTAGATGGTGCAAAATTTGACACGTTTGAATTAGAATCGAAGAAGAGTAAGGTGGGGGCGATTGTTCGGGGCCCTTTTCCTAATAGGTATTATTATTGTGGATTAGATTGATTATTGGCAGGATTTTTTGGCTCATTATTTTGTTGATTTTGATTGGAAGTACTAGGATTAGGATCTGGACTAGGCGTAGACTGCCTTGGAGGAGACTTTGTTGCAGATTGGCTATCTTGATTACTAGTACAGCAAACTAGAAGCGCGAATAGACATGGAATAAAACAAGCTGTTACAACTCTTTTCAATTTTTTAACTCCTTTCGATCAATTTATTAATATAATTGAAGAACTTTATTTAATCAGTAAAATGGATTATACCACGCTCAATCCCTCCTTATATTATGAAGTCCATCTCGAAAGTGCCAGGATTTTCAAGTAATCCATTGAAGAAGGTTACGTAATATTGTCTAATAAATATACCCCCTTTCACTTATTTATAACGAAATGTGGACATTCATCGTTACATAATTTACAAAATTCTCTTCAGAAAATTTATTTTTTTATAAAAAAATAGTCACTTCTGTCATGTTTTTTACCAGCTTCAAAATCCTTTACGTTGTAAATTCGGATTCCTGACGTTTCCCATTGTTGAATGCATTGACGATAATTGGTAAATCTAGTGGCGAACAAAGATAGAAAAGCCTAATCCCTCCGTATTTTTAGCGAGGAATTAGGCTTAAAAGTAATTACTAAACTAAAAGCTCCTAACCTTACTAACACTGAAAACAGAGATATGGTAAATCTACTTCAGCGACTCCATTAGCTCGTTCAAACGGTCCCAAGTTTCGGTGATACCCTGCAGCATACCCATATCCATGACGGTCTTAAGGGCCTCTTCGGAAACATATTCAGCACGGTTTATCAGCTTTGTCTTTCCACCCAAATCGATGAATTCCAATGTCATCTCGGTCTTCGGCATGGAGTCATTCAAATTGCCTTCGGCATCCGAAAAGTAATCGGTGTAGGAAATCTTCTCCGGCTCGATAATCTCCTTATAAATCCCTTTGCCCCAGGCTTCCATACCAAAAAATTGACCAAGATTCTGATCCACACACTTCATACAGTAGTGCCAAACGCCTCCCGGACGGAAATCGACGGTGCAGACCGGAATCTCCCAGCCCCTCGGCCCCCACCAGCGTTTCAAATGCTCCGACTCTTTAAACATCTTAAATACGAGATCACGTGGAGCATCGAAAACACGCTCCAGTACCAGTACCCGATCGTTCTCTACTCTCGATACCATTTGATGGTTTGTCATTGTAATTCCTCCTTAATCATGAATTGATTTTATGATTTTTCCTTGTTCTGCAATTCCTTCAAATAATCATCTAGATTGTCGAACCTTTCTTGCATTACTCGCCGGAAGGACTGTATCCAAGTATCCAGCGCTTGGAAGGGTTCGGGCCGGAGCTTGTAGATGCGGCGGTTAGCTTCTGCCTGCACTTCCACAATCCCGTTGTCGCTAAGAACTTTTAAATGCTTTGAAGTCTGGGGCTGCCGGAGTCCCAGCTGGTCGGCTATTTCCCCCACGGTCAGGGGACCATGGCGTAAGAGTTCGACGATATTCATACGATTTGGTTCAGACAAAGCGCTCAGTGTCGTCATGTTTACCCCCGGAAGCTTCCCTGACATGTTGCTCACCTCCTCATGTGATCGTCTCCGGTTAAAGCACATCTACAACATCACTAGTATTCGCCGTGTTGAATTGATTATACCCAAAAGGGAATATTCACGTCAGGGAATATTCAAAAGGAAAGTGATACTGGATCAGTGCCGAATTTACAGTAAAGGTGTTGTTCCACTAAATGGACCTAAAATGAAAAATGAGCGCTGATCCTTTTTTCAGGAAAGCGCCCATTTCTGGAAGATAGCCATTTATGAATAAGTGTTTCCTTTATTGCAATAAATTTCATAAGCAAAAAATCCAAATAAATAGCCTATTCCAGCTCCTAAACTAACTGTAAATACTAGAGAGATTGAGAAAAACATGCCAAAAATTACACCGATAGCACAACCAAAAAGCATTCCCATTGGTATTAAACTATTTAATAAATCTTGAGCGCCTTTCGATTTTTTCTTACCTAGATTACCTTGGTTATATTTATGTTTAAGCCGTTCAATTACATATACTACAATTCCTCCCACAATTACAACAGGCGCAATTGCCATGATTAATCCCATGTTAGAATCTCCTTTCAGTTTTTAATCAGATTACCTAGCTTGATTCTAAAAACTATGGTTTATAATCTTAATCATACACTGTAGAAATGAATTGATAAACAGTCTGTCGTTCATTTCTCGGCATTAATAGTAAGAAATTAGGATTTTTTTGCTACTCAATAAAAGCACTCTATAGTTGAAAATTACAAAGGGTCCCTTAGTAAAGAGTATATAAAATGAGCCACTCCATCATCGATATTCGTCAGTGTTACTTCCTGACAGGAATTCTTGATTTCCTCTGGCGCATTTCCCATGGCGGCAATACCACCAATTATGGCACAAATCGGCATTGCGGAACAAAGCGGCATTGGTTTTTCTGTAATTGCCTCGATGATTTTTGGGATTTTAGTTACAGTATGAGAAGTCGGATCAGCCATTACATTAGGGGTTTACACTGCTTTCTAAGAATGAAATAACTATGAAGACAACATATTATGGGAAAAAATACAGGTAGTATGATACGCTCTTAACGTATCGGACTTTTCATTTAGTATTATACAAATGAAGACTATATGAAACCAAAAACCAAGGAGTGATGATGTGATAAATCGGGTGAAAGAAAAATTGGAAACTGCTCTTGAAGATTGGGAAATGATGAAAAATGCTGCAGAAAGTGAAAGCGAAGAATGCGCTGAACGCTTTGAAATGAATTTTTATAAGTTTATTGACGAATTGAAGCTCTGGTATCAGCATTTAAATCAACCGCCATCAACGATCGAAGAAGCAGAAAATCTTAGCGAAATTAGAGAAATGATTGACCGCTTACCAGCACCGCTTGAACTCAACTTTTTAACAGAATTGGAGTTAATCATTGAAGGAGAAGATCGAGTACGCTTTGATTAATTTTTCAAATGCCACAGGGACGGCTCTCTTGGTTTTTAGTAATTTTAGTAGCGGCCATAAGAACCGTCCCCATGGACCCTTACATTCCCGTTCTATACTTTTTTTCACTTGAGGATGTATCTTTTGAATCGCGCTTCGCTTTTTCTTCAAGTTGTTCTTCTTTTAAATCCTCTACTGGTATTGGGTCAACTGTTTGCTCACTCTTAAATTTATCAAATAAGCTCTCATTCTCAGTTGAATATTGTTCAGGGTTGTCCATCTTCCCTTGGAAATGATGAAAATCCGGTTTTCTTTTATTTTTTTCCATATCCTCTCACCTCGGTATTTTCAATACCCTATTCTGCAGATTAAAAACTTATTCTTAAAATTGTCGGAGCATGCATTCCCAAATGCGCCCAGTCTTCTCTTGCGGGTCCATAAATCCCTGGGACTCTTACTCCGGCCTGACGCATGAGAATTGTCATTTGCCCGAGATGATCTAATTCCTCCACTTTTTAAAATTGATTGAATTCCCAATTCAGCTTTAATTCTCATCCAGATCGATGAAAGATACTTCCAGGCTCCTCTTCCAAGCGTTTCCTTTTACTTGATTATAAATGTATGACAGATCTTTCATTCGTTATAAGATTTCTTTTATGTATGTAAAATTCTTAATTAGTTCGCTTTCATTGATTGATATCCTTTTTGTTAAATCTTCTGTTAAAAATTGAATTCTTCAAAAAAAAGAAACTCCAAAACCTTATCTTACCTGGCATAACTGGGTCTTATATTTATTTAGAAGCCTTTCACTTGCAAGGTTAAGATTATTTACACATTCTTTTTTTATTTCTACATCGCAAATGAAATCATTCATTAATTCATCTTTGATTTCGGCGTGAATTTCCATAACTTGATTCGATGACAAAGTTATTAAACTTTTCCTTTTTGCAAAGCTCATCATTTCTCTTTCAAAATATTCAATTGAACCAAATACCACTTTCAATCCTTACACCCACTCTTCTCTAAGTTTTTATTTTAATAAATAAAAAAGCCTCCAAAAAGAGGTGGACTAACTAACCAATCATGTTAAATAGTTTAATTCAAACATTGGTATCCGTTCTTTTTGGCAACCCGACTATCATAGTCATAAGACCTTAGACTCGTGGCTTTGCGTCCTTTTCTTTCAAAAAGTTTGCCTTTTTCATTTTTTATACCTTAATAGTAAAATCTAACCAGGAATATTTCAATATATTTCGCCAAATTTCCACAAATTAATCAGGACCTAAGTCATGTGAAATTCAAGTAAATATTCTCACACTGCTTTTACTAATTGGTTTCGGGAATTTTGAGGTTGATGAACGCGCAGCGCGTAAAGGACGTAGCCCACAAACCGCAGAAGAAATTAAAATCCAAGGTGGAAAAGTACCTGCATTTAAGTCTGGAAAGCAATTAAAGGATGTTGTGGCTGGTAAATAAGTTACTGTTCCTACGTACAAAAAAGTAATATCCTTACAGGAATGCTGCCGTTAGCCTAATTTCCTTCTTAATACGAACAATATATGGTACCACAAGGGAATGTAAATCATTTTGAAAATAAGATCATGCACCTCGATATGCTTTTCTGGCTAAGTTGAGTAAAGTCGAAGTTTCTTTGGTCAACCGAGGTAAAGCCCATTTTGTAGCCACATCTTTTGGAGAAATTTCACCGATAGACACTGTCTGCCACATTCGAGCCAGGGTTAAAATTACATTATGCTCATCACCTTTGATATCCTCAAGCAACACAGGCAAAGACTCCTTAATCGCTCTTCGAATATCTGTCATCGGAACGGATATCCTCCTCAAGCATTTAAACGGGATATCTCCTATATATGATTTATATTTTTTCTAGTGCATGTTTCTTAATAAGTTTTTCTATACGAAAGGATGATTGAATTGATTGTTTTCGAAATTTTATAAGTCTGTCAGAAGAAAGGAAACATTTTAATTTAAAGGTCTCCAGATGAAGTAGAATTCAATTAGCGGGCAGCAAAGTTCAATATTCCCGAATCAACGTCAAGCTGTTATAAATAAAATTGGGATAACTTGCTTTTTCAACTTTGTGAAGAAATGTACTGGAATGAAAGCCGTCATGTTGAGCTAAAACGAGTTAACTGATACTCCTAAATGCATGGAATGGTAGTAGCCCGAACGTGTATAAAGCTAAGTGAAGTTGGCTGAAATGAACCTGTTCTTAAACGGAATATGGTTCATGATAGGCCGGGATGCTACAAAATATCTAAGGTGAGAATGTCCAGATGGACTGACGAACTTGCGAAAGTACGGGTCTAGAAATTGACACGCTCGAAAGACGCATGCTGTAAACGCAGTAGCAAACACCGAAAAGTACGAGTAGTATATAGGAACCTCGGGATATATAACAAATGAGGATATAGAGTTGACAGGCTCAAAGTAAGCACCTACGGATATATGTGAAGCTAGGTTAATCGGAACGATAAATTCAACAGATGTTCAAACAAATATTTAGTGCCAATTTGTGAGGCCAAATTTTATCACCATTCATACGATTTAGATCAAATAGGTCAACTCATCATGTAATGGCTAGATGTCAGTTCTTAGTCAATAATGGTAAATTACATCATGTAGTAGACATTGATATACAAGGTTTCTTTGACAATGTAAGTTACCCAAAATTAATCAAAAAATATTTTCGAAAAACTTAGATCTTTAAAAAAATAGGGGTCAGGTGAAGTTGACTTTGCGCCAATTAACGTCTAAACGCAATTCCATTTTCTAAATCTACGACAATAATACCTCCTGGACCTTTGTAAGAAGAATCTGTTATATGTGCATACCTTGATTTTCCTACACGAAAATCCAATCAGACATCATTTAGATAAGTTGTTGGTAGAACATCATCTTCTATAAAGGTATATACTTTTCTTGTATTGGTTTTTTAAATCAACAGCGACTAATCCCCCCCAATTAATAGGTTCTAAAAAATTTGGTGCAGCTGTATCTAAAACCCAGAGCGTTCCCCTTCCATCAGCAACTACCCTTTGGACGCTGATGAAAGACTTTGTAATATTATCATGGTTAACCAAATTCGGATCTAAACTCGGATATGGTTACAATTTATCCTCAATAATTTCCGCCACCGTAAAATTAACCTCTTCTCCCCATTTCGGAAAACAAATGAAAATACGCTCGGTTTATGAAACACTAACGTATGTGGGCATAGCCCCATAAAATTCAAAAATGAGTTCTAACTTACCGAAAAATTTTTCAATAGGGGGTACCACCAACATTTTGACATCTTCGGGTGTATCCTTCTCTAGGCGGTCAATACGAAATTTTCCCTTCTCTATGCTTTATACTCTATGATTTCGTAATTCAGTTAATGCTGCCATTTCATAATAATGACGATTAATACTTCCATCATCGTCGTATACATGTTTCTGCCACCGATTAGAGACAAAACCAAGAGGAGCTCCTTCTGGAACCTTCCGTTTACCGGAATCATTCATATTTTTAATAATACTTGGCTGATTGGGTAGATTGAAATTCTAGTGATTGATATTTTATTTAAGCATCTTCCCAAGCGGGAAAAAGAGGGAACTAATCATTTGTGTTGGACCCGGAATTTCTGGAAAGTAAAGAAGTAAGATAGCAAGTAGCAAGCTTATTGCTGTTAAGGTCACAAGTAATCTTTTTTCTTTTTTTTGATTAGGATATAACTTCCGCCATTCAAGTAAAAGGATTAGAAAAACTAATATGGATATTCCTATAAGCTCAAATATCTTCATTTATTTGCTCCTTTTTCATTTCACTCCAAAGTAGTGGTCGACAACCCAGGCTCGAGTACATGTACCTTAACTTTCGTTTCTACATAGATATCTGGAAGAACAACTTCCCAGTGATCTTTTACCTTTTCCCATTCTTTTGGGTATTTACGATGAAAAGCAGTAGCAAAGCCAAAGGGATCCACCTTCATTCCATCTTTCACCTGATTAAGGGCTTTCTCTATGGAATTAGAAACGTCTTTTTCTATATAATTTTCTACTCTTTTTGTATTTTTCTTAGTCATAATATTTATTTTGCTTCCATTTTGAACAATCATCCCTTCCTTTGATATATATATAGTGATACTCCATTTTCCTTTTTCAATTTTTGGAATCAGCTTTGTCTTTGTTCTTTTCAGATATAGTGAAATGGTTTGCCCTTTTTTGGGATACCCTGTTATTTCAGGTAATTCATTTTGATTTCTCACCCATAATAATCCTTTTGATTCAACTTCATTAATTCTCCCAATCATTTTACCTCTCATAAAAATAGCTGTGCCACCAATGATGGGAGAGACATTCATTTTCCTATCATCATTATTTTGATGCTTGATTTTAATAAGCGGTAATATTGCACCTCCTCCTTCACTTGTAACCATCAGTTCAAAATCTTTCAATGTAATATTTGCACCAACATGCATTTCCGACATCTTTCGAAGCACATCTCCTACATATTTTTCTAATGAAGGTGATAGCTGTAAAATGTCAGATGCCTTTCCATCACTGACATATAATCGAGAGTCCTCGCGAGGCTCTGGGTGACGGTCTATGAAGTCAATTTGTCTTTCAAGGTTCCCTATTTCAGAGAGGGATTGGCCAAAGATATATGTTTTACAATGTCCCCAAAAAAGTCTGCGTGAATATTCCCGTTGAAGATTGGATGCAGCATCAGCCATGTTTGTTCCAACAGCTGATTTGATCTCTACTTGGGCCTTACCAGAACCACTTTGTTGCCCACCACTTTGTGATTGAGGAAGGAAGACTTGAACAGTTAATTTAATTTTATTATTTTTTTCTTTATCGATGGCTGCTCCTACTATGATGGCTAATTGATTTAGTTCCTTATTATCCCAGCAACCAGTTAGCAAAAGACACTGTGAAAGAACAAGTAAGAAGGCAAGAAGAGCTTTCATTATTCGAAACAAAGTTTCATTCATTCTTTCAAGTCCCTTCCTTTAAATTCCAGAAAATTTGATCTACTTTTTTGGTTTTGGTTGCTGATTGGGAGCCTGTCTGTACTTATTAAATCTTCCGGTTAAATGTGGTCGTGTATTTAACATCCACCAAGGAGAACGTATAAAAGCATCCTTCATTTCTCTTCCTATTGTTGGGGCTATTGGTGAAAGATATGGAACACCGAAAGAGCGTAATTTACATAAATGGATGGCTATCCCAATAAAACCAAGCACTAATCCATGTAGCCCCATCGTTCCAGCAAGCATCATGATGGGAAAGCGAATCAATCTTAAAGCAATTCCTTCTGAGTAGCGAGGAACCATAAAAGAAGCAATGCCTGTAATCGCCACAACAATTACCATGAGAGGAGAAACAAGCCCTGCTTGAACAGCAGCTTGCCCGATAACTAATGCCCCTACAATGCTTACTGCAGCTCCGACTTGTTTAGGTAGACGGAGCCCTGCTTCACGAAGCGCTTCGAAAACAATCTCCATTATTAATGCCTCTATCAAGGCAGTAAATGGGACACTTTCCCGTAACGATGCCATACTTAATAGCAAGATTGTAGGTACCATCTCCTGATGGAAGCTGGAAACTGCGACATAAAGCGAAGGTAAGAATACAGAAATTAACATAAAGAAAAGACGCATTATTCTTATAACAGAACTAATCAAATACCGCTGGTAATAGTCATCAGGTGCCTGAAAAAAAGAAAAAAAGCTTACAGGAGCAATTAGAACGAAAGGAGTACCATCTACTAATATGACGACACGTCCTTCCATTAGGTTAGCTGAGGCGACATCTGGTCGTTCCGTATCAAGTAACTGCGGAAACGGTGAAAAAACATTATCCTCTATCAATTCCTCGATATATCCGCTTTCCAAAACACTGTCGATTTCGACTTTCTGTAGTCGGTTTTGAACCTCATCTATTAATGACTGATTAGCAATTCCCTCTATATAAGCAATGATTACACTTGTATTAGAATAACTCCCGATATTCATTTTTTTCATTTTAAGGTTGGGACTTCTGATTTTTCGCCGAAGCATGGAAATATTGACTCCCAAAGTTTCCACAAATCCTTCTCTTGGTCCCCGGATTACGCTTTCGGATTCAGGTTCTTTAATGGACCTTTTTTCCCATTTGGCTAGTCCTAAAGCCGCTCCTTGTTCCTCATGTTCCATTAAAAGGATGGGGTTTCCATTAGAAATATTCATTATACAATCATCATATGTCTTGACAACTCGTATATTTGATAATTGTATCTTTTCACATGTACCTTGAAGGGTAATCGATTTATCAATTGTTTTAGACATTAAAGGAGCAAGGACGCTAGAATCTATTTGTTCTGTATCAGATAAGCCATCAATATATACAAGGAGGGCTTTTGTTTTTCCAGCAATTAAAAAAGGATGATAGATTACATCGATGCAACCCATATAAATGGATTTTAGAATTTGAAGATTTTTATCCAACTCTGATGACAGAGGAAGATTTCGGTTACTCCTCCCTTCATAAGGATGTTGTTTTTGAGGACGTTTTTTTAAAATTCGAAACAAGTTGAACAAGTCCTTTCTGTTAGCGAATTTCCTATTTACTAAAACATCATTTTTATTAGACTGATTGATTTTCAATCAAAAAGATCAAACGGAAAAGGAAGGGCCTGAGATAAAATGTTTGAAAAACAACCTTTTCTAATAATTTGATATACGTGGTGGCTCTTTCTTCATAGTATTTCTTGTCCGTATCTTAGCAATAATCAATAATATTGTTGGTAGAACAGTTAACATAAATGGAACATAAAACGGGAAGATGAACTTTGAAAATTCAAACTGTTCCTGTAAATTAGCGAATTCCCAAATAGCAAATAGAGATATTAATAAACCGAATGGTAAAACGATTGGCTTGAAGTCTGAAAGGTTCAACCATTGTGCGGTACCCAAAACTAACGCATAATAGAAGACTGTAATTTTGATATACGCACCTAAAATCCAAATAGTGATAATTCCCGCTTCTAAATGTTCAAAAAAATCAGAAAGACTGATAATACGTACAGCCTTGAAAACAGGAAAAGTGTAACTAGCAGTCATCTCTCCAAATAGGAAAGTAGTCAGTAAATTTAAACTAACAAGACTAAGCAAAACCGCAAATAATGAGATAAAACTCCATTTCAATCCTTTTTCAGGATCTTTTAAAAAGGGGAGAAACATAGATATAAGGAATACCTCACTAAACCAAGCCTGGGGGGCAGCGGAACCTTGAAGCAAAGGTAACAAACCATGTTCCAAGATCGGTAGAACATTCTTAGGATCCAAGTCTTTAAGAAGCATGATTGTAAATATGGGTATAGGGAGAATGAAAATAGGAACGAATAGTTGGGAAGCTCTCCCCAGGATCTCTACTCCTCCAGTTATAGCGAGGGATGCCATAATAACAACGCTTCCTATAATTGCAATCATTGGAGTTTTTGGCAAAAGGGAAATTCCAATGAAAAAAGAATACTCCTTTAAAATGAACCCACACATATACAAGAAAAAGAACAGGTAGAATAATCCAAGTATTTTACTTAGAAAGGGCCCAATAATATGTTTACTATATTGAATAAGTGATTCATTTGGATACATCTTATGTAATTTATAAAGGACATAAGCAGTAAAAAATCCATTTAAGGAACCTAAAATGGGTGCTGCCCAACTATCGCGTCCCACATATTGGCCTGTAATTTCTGGAACCATTAGAACAGCTGTGGCGTAAATCGTTGGATATATCATCAGTGCCATTTGATAGGCTGTAATCTTCCCTTTATCGTGCATAATTCTTACCTCTTTATTTATTTTTATATAGTATCTCTTTAAAAAAATAAAAAATGCAGGCTGTAAAAAACTAATTAGATGAAAATAACAAGGCGCTGCAATTGCTGTAAAAAATGAACTGACAATGGGAAAAATCAAGATCTCACGCTTTGTACCATTAAACAATTTGACAGGAGGCACGCGGAGGTGACAACTGAACTACTTTTAGGTCACTTAACTAAACAACTACGGATTCCGACTATTGCTGTACAATATCGTTCTCTCGCAAGAGATGCTGAGGATCGTAACTTAAGATATGAGGAATTCCTATTGGCATTACTAGAAGCAGAGTCTAGAGAAGAAAATCAAAGACAAAGAAGGCTTAAACAAGCTGCTTTTTTTGTCCAGAAAACACTCGTTCACGAAAATTGGATCAGAGCTCCTGTTCCAATTCTTTGCCGGTCGTTATGAACGAGCTAGCGTCATGATAACTTCGAATCTTGAATTTACAGAATGGACCTCTATATTCGGAGATGAAAAGATGACCTCAGTTCTTCTAGATCGACTAACCCATATGGCTCATATCCTCCTCCTTAATGGAGAATCATATCGATTTAGACAAAGCATGAAACAAAGGGAAGCCAGCGACCAGTAGGCCTGGCGCACGAGGAGTTTAGGGTATTTTGCCCCTCACCATAACATTTGAAACTGCAAACCGTATCAAAGTGATGAATGGTTTTACTAAGATAAAATCGTTTTTTTATTGTGCTAATACTTTCTTTATAGTAATTCCATTATCAATTATGGGTAATGAATGATTGGTAATGAGAGCTTTACTTGAAAATCTTTTAAAAAGGCATTTGGTTCTTTTCCATAAACAAATTGATCAGTTTCAAAACGAATATCCCATTGGTTCATTTTTATTACCTTAAAATTAATATTTTGTTTTATTATCATTTGCAACTTTAATACAACTAGCATGATTGGTACTAATAAAATTTATAAATATTACGAGTTTTAGAATTACTAAGTTTGAGGGCCCTCCTTCTTTTCGTTTATTATTCTAATAAAAAATCATTCCCCTCTTTTTTAAAAATTTGCACCTATTTTTTTCTTTTTGCCAAATATCCTACACCAAGATATAAAACGCCCACACACAATAGGAAAATCTCTGTTTTAGTTCCAAGTGCTCCGAACGAAATCAAAAAAGTGGACACTAATCCAATGCCAAGAATGAAACAAAATCCAATATAGAATATTTGCCCCGCTTTCCTTTTAACCCTTAACGGAACCATTAAAGAGATGAACCCAATTAGAACTAGACAGATAAAGAGGATGATTGCTGTTGCTTCTTCTGAAGAGGTGTTATGTCCACTATTTAATGCCTTTGATAACCCCAACCCTATGAATGCGAGGATTCCAAATCCGAATGCCCCCACAATAGTCAATACCCCAATGATTGTACCTAAACTTTTGGTATACCTAAACTCTTTCATCCAATCCCCCTTGTTAATTTTTTGAGCAACTGTTTTAGTTATGTAAAACCTTATAATTACTTCGACTATCTGTTCCTTTAATTATTGAATTATCTTTATATTAGCAATCTAATAAGAATTATTCCAGCTTTTCTACAATGCTAGATAAATGACAGCAAAAGATGACAATGTAATCAGAAATTCAGGAAAATGTAATCTGATATTAAAAGGGATGAAACCTAAGTATGGGATAATCACTAATTCAAGGGGAGGAATAGAAAACCCCCTCTCCATTTTTATGATAAATTGGAAAGATTATTCTGCAGAGGTGATGTAAGATTTGACACGGTCAATAAAGAATAGCAAACGAGTTAGATGGAGGAGAGTTTTTGGAGCCTTACTTCTTTTAAGTATTCTTCTAGTTGGTCTTTTTCAACTATTTCAATACATTGGAGGAACAATAAAAGCTGTCAACCCGCCACTTAAAAAGGTGGAAGGAAAACAAACATTTCACGGGGAGAAAAATAAACTAGATGCAGTCAATGTTCTCTTATTAGGAAGTGACTCACGGGGAGAAAAACAAGCTCGAACGGACACGATCATGGTTGCACATTATGATCCACAAACCCATAAAATAAAACTTATCTCGCTTATGCGTGATATGTTGGTCTCTGTACCAGAACATGGACAGCAAAAATTAAATGCTGCTTACTCGTTTGGTGGTCCTGAATTACTAAGGGAAACGATTAAAGAAAATTTCGGGCTCGATATTCATTCTTATGCGATGGTAGACTTTAAAGGATTCGAAAAAGCGGTCGATCTCCTTGTACCAAATGGCATTGAAGTAGATATACCCTATGAGATGTCATATGGTATAGATACAACGTTAGAAAAAGGGAAACAACAACTGCATGGGAAAGAGTTGTTAGGGTATGTCCGCTTTCGCCATGATCGTTTAAGTGACTTCGGACGAATTCAAAGACAGCAAGAAGTGATTTCAAAATTAACAGATGAAGCTGTAAGTCTACATAGTATTGTAAAACTCCCTAAGCTATTAGGTCTCACAAATAAATACATCGATACAAATATTGATGGTTCCACCCTTTTGACGATAGGAAAAGATATGTTATCGAAGAAAAGTAGAGATATAGAAACCATGCGTATCCCTGAAGATGGCAGTTTTGAAAATAAGCGGGATGAAGAGCTTGGTGATGTATTAGAAGTGGACTTCGAGCAAAATATAGAGGCTTTAGATAATTTTTTAGAAGAAAAAGATGTGGCTCAACATGAAGAACAAAAAGAATAAATAAGTTAATAAAAATAACGCTTGGATTTGTTTTATAAAAAATCAAGGTATTTCTTAAAAGCATTAAAAACATTGAATTCTTATTTAATGTCCGACATTAAAAAGGATAGATGAGCAGAATAAAATATGCTCTATCTATCCTTTTTTGTACTACAAATGACCTCATTTACTACAACAAAAAAATCTAATGTTGATGTGCTCACCCACCCTTTAGTATAAACTTTCCAAATTCATTAATCTTCTTTTTCATAACAAGGGGAACCCTTTACTGCTGTTGTGCAGGTCAACGCCTCTGTACTTTGCCTTCCTTGTTAATCGCGCTGGTATGAGCAGACTAATTCTTCCGATTTCCATTCGTATTGAAGCTTTAATTCATTTCCGCTGCGGTCGGCGGCCATAATGAATGGATCCGCTTTGGGCTCGTGCAATATAACCCGAATATCGTTTCCTTCCTTCTCGTATTCCCCGATCCATATTTTGGTAAAGTTACCCGTCGTTTCATGAACGGATAAGGGGTCCCTATCAGAAGTAGGATTTTCAAGAAATTTCATCTCGGCAAAGCACGCTGACGATTGGGAATCAGCGACAAGCTTCCAGCTCCCCTCTAATTTCAACTCTACGGATTCCGTTTTTTTTGCATCATTACAACCAACCAGCAAAGAAACAGCAAATATTGCAGCGATCGTTCTTACTCTTCTTTTCATCAATACCCCTCCACTCTCTGCATTAATCCCATTGAGCAAAAATCGAGTATCGCCAACAAACCGGATTTATCTTAAATTCGATGTAGTATTTTTTCATTCCAGCTTGATGTAAATAAAATTTATGTTGACTCCCCAGCTTACAGTTTCATACTATACCCCAACTCACAGATAATTTGAATAGGTCAAATTTTCAAAGTACTTTTTAACTACAGTGTCGTTATTCCTATGCCATAATCAAAGAAAAGTACATAAAACAAAATGTTTTATTACGCTTTTGAAGCGTAAACTTTAGTTGGACCTAGCGTTTTATTTTTAGAAAGGCTCCGCAAGGACAGCTCTCATGGTTGTTCATAATTTTCTTCGGTTATGGGAGCTATTCAGACAGGATTAATAAAGCATAAAAAAACCTTGAAAGGCACAAAAGCTAATCAAGGTTCTTGAATAGTAAATCTTTCTCTAATCCTTTTCAATTGTTCTTCTACTGCTGATTTATCTTGGGGATGATTTTCAAGATAACTAGCACAATCTTCTTTTAAATATCGATAGAAAGTTGGGTAATCTAAAATTATTTCTTCATCCTCCTCTACTGCAGGCCGATCAATATAATAGGCTATTCCTTCTTTACCAAAATAATCTTCTTCCCACTTTTCATAATAGTCGGCAAACACAAACCTCGCATATTCGGTACCATATCCTTCACCGTTCGCATAACTACTTAAGATTCTTAAAAATTTGCCGTCTCCCATATGGTGATAGAAGTATTTTATCAATTTTCTATTCTTATCTTCCACGATGCTTCCAACTCCTTAATTATTAATCTAGGGTAGGGAAGAAATTAGTTATTTTTCCTGTATCATCAACAAAACCTTGAAATTTTAGTCCGTTAGAGGAACGTCCTGAAATATTTCTCCCAACGACTGTACCTTTTTTCATAGCTTCTTCTCCCCATTTTAATATCTGTTCGTCTGATATGATGTTAGGATCGTAAACTGTCTTTGGATGTGTAACCTTCTTAAACTCACCAGGTAGTGTTTTTCCCGCCATGTCTTGTTTAGGTAAGCGATATTCTATTTCATACACTCCGTCGATGGATGGGTGTTTTCTTTTTGAAATAATACAGTCATCTACGTCCCAGCCTCTCTCTTTAAATGCCTTTTCGAAATTATTGAGATTATGTCCTCCAACTACCCCCTTCCCTTTTTTCCTTACAATGTCTTCTACTTCCACTAAATGTTTTTCATATCCCGGTTTAAAATTTCTTTTCTTTCTAATGAACGATTTCAAGATTTTTTTTATATATGGTTTTATTTTTGGTAAAAGTGAGTCACTTAGCTTTACAAGGCCTTTCCCAAAAGGAATTCGTCTTAATAATACACCAACTCCAAGTGCTAAAACCGTTTCCGGTGACAGAAGTTTTTTAGGATTACGGATGATGTCTGCAATCTGCTTGCCATCTGCTGCAATTCCGATTCCAGTCGATACGGCGCCTATTGCCGACCAGAATCCTAATAACGGAAACATTAAAGCAAAAGCACCCAGTACAACCAACCCTTTTTCCGAAGTGGACAAACCATTCCACCAGTTTTGGAGATTATCAAATAAACAGGCAAAACAAGCCTCGGAGCCACCAGCTGTAGTTCCCCAGTCAGATAGAAACATAGTGGAGAATAAAGCAATAAAGACGATGATTAATGCTTTGTAGTACTTCTGAACATTTGCTTCTAAGGTGGATAAAAGTACCCTAGCTTCTGTTTTACCATGTAACAATGTAAAACCAAGTTCTCTCCGTTCTCGATAAAACTGCTGCAAGCAGCCAAAACGCTGTCTTTCCTCAAAAACACTTTTGGTTAGATTCCACAATTCGGATACAGGATTGATAATGGTTTCCCCTACCAGCATGGGAATCTTCTCTCGTACTCGGTTCAATTCCCAATAATCGATGATTAATGCAGCACCGATCATCATTAAAAATAAAGGTTTTGCCGCATAGCCGCTTCCTAATACATCATGAATTCCGGTTAACCATTTCGGAGCCCGGTAACTGGCATTCCATATAGCGTGATCAAAAATGGCCCAAACCAAAAGGATGGTAGGAAAAATATAAGTAGGCCGCGTTAATTTATGTTTAAACCTTACTGCCAGCCCGATTCCTAACGCTACCATAGCAGTTAGCAACGGATGTCCAGCAGTCATTTTGTCAGGCAAAAATCCCTTCTCAAAGTATCCAGGAAATAGTGTGATTAAATCCCAATGGATCACTTTCCCTTCAAATAATGTCACACCATAATCGAAAATACCTCGAGAAACTAATCGACGAGTGGTTTCCTCTAAAAATTGAAAACCTGCCCCCGTTGCCGCCCCAATAAGGGCATAATCGCCTAAACTCAATGTGGAAGCACGTCGTGATAAAAATAGATAAGCTCCAAGAGGGATCAGTTTTAACACTTCTTCAGCAATTGGGGTTAAAAATGCTTGACTCCATACATCTTGTTCCACCCCACCGAAAATAGCCGTAATGGCACTGACAATAAACGAAGTCAATGGTACTATGAACCATGCCCCCGCCATAAAGAAATAAGTATATTTCTTCCAAGATAAAGTTTTGCTGCGGCAGAGCAGCCAAAATTGCAAAAGGACGTAAAATGACCACAAAAACTGGACGAACATTTTTCTGGAGTCTTCCAAAAAAATTAAACTAAGTACAAAGGCACATAGCGATATCCAAGAAAAAATCGTATAGACCCGTAAAATGAATGGATGTGCCCGAATCCACTCACTCCAAACAAGAAAGATCGACTCGAGCTTCTGCCTTAGGCTTACTCTAAATTTTTCAACATGACTCGTCATATTGCACCACTCCGATGCATTATTTTTTCATTCCAGCATGATGTAAATAAAATTTATGATGATCACCGCAGCTTACAGTTTCATACTATACCCCAACTCACTGATAATTTGAATAGGTCAAATTTTCCAAATAGTTTTAACGACAGTGTCGTTATTCCTATGTCGTGATCAAAGAAAAGTACATTAAACAAAATGTTTTATTACGCTTTTGAAGTGTAAAAAAAAGAGCGTGTTTTGAAAAAAAGTTTGATCAAAACACGCTCTTAATATATTAAATTGAAGTATTCTTTTATAAAAATAGTTTATTAGATTTTAATTATCCTGCCATTTGATTTTTTGCATCTGCCGGACAAAAGACTGAAATATGGTCGATGAATGGTTTTGAACCTACGAATTTTAGTTGGTATTTCTCATTCACGTTATACACCCAAATTTTGTCCGCGCCATTGTAGTGAACTTCATTTGGTTTGCCGAGTACTGCCTTTACTTCGTCAAATGAGATTTGTTGGATCTCTTTTGAATAAGAGCGTACATCAAAGATTTGTTCTCCCTTATTTACACCGAATACAATTCCATGACTGGTATAGGTGAAATATCGATTTCCTGCAACAAAATCCTGTTGATCCGCTTTTCCCCACTTTGAAACTACCTGATCAATAACCGTCGTATCGGCAGGAAAACTACAATTTTTGACCGTTCCAACTTTCGCAAGTGAGACAATTTCGTGTATCAATGTCGCATTTTTATTAACGACCGTGTTTTGTTGTGGATTTGATTGTTTATTGGCAGGATTTTTTGGATCATTATTTTGTTGATTTTGATTAGGAGTACTAGGACTTGGACTAGGCGTATCCTGCTTTGGAGGAGAAGTTGTTGCAGATTGGCTTTCTTTATTACTAGTACAGCCAACTAGAAGCATGAATAGACATGGAACAAAACAAGCTTTTACCACTCTTTTCAATGTTTTACATCCTTTCTATCAATTTAGTAATATTATTAAAGAACTTTATTTAAACAGTAAAACGGATCATTCATCTCTCAACCTTCTTTATATAATGAAGTTCCTCTTGAAAGTGCCAGGATATTCAATGAATCCATTGAAGAAAGTTACGTAACATTGTCTTATAAATATACCCCCTTTCATTTATTTAAAACGAATTGAGGACATCCATTGTTACATAAATTACAAAATTCTTTTCGGGAATCGCCTCAACTGATAATCTGTAAATTTAGCAAAAAGGCAGAATTACAACTTTAAGGATTTTGAAAGATAAAAGAGCCTAATCCCTCTGGATTTTTAGCTAGGAATTAGGCTTATGATCTTCCACAATCGCGCCCTTTATTGGAATAACATGACTAATGATTTGAACCATCATTAAAGGGAAAAAAAAACAAATATGAATTAATACCCTAGCAATTTTTAACGCTAAAAAAAGTAACCAAACTTTTTCAACCTCTAAAATCTCTTTATGAAAAGAGATTCGCCATTTAATGATCTTTTATAGCCCGTTTTCTAAAAATATCCTTATTCGAAAATAAAACAGCTAAAAGAATGATAAGTATGCCAACCTTATGTTTCAAAAGTAATGGTTCATTTAAAATGAAATAGCCTAAAATTACGCCAATAACTGGGACAATATAATTGCTGAAAGATGCAAATAGCACTCCCTCTACTTGAATCAAAAGATTATACAACATGTAGACGATTCCTGCGTGGAACATACCCAGAATGATAATATATAATATTTGTGTATTATTTATGTTCATTTGTAACGGCTGTTCAAAAAGAAATGCCAATGGTAATAAGACTATACTTGCAATCCACAAAACGTTTCTCATATGGAGGACAGGAGAACCACCTTCCAATTTTTCCATTAGAATCAAAGACACCGCAAAACTCATAGCAGCAAGAATGAGTAACACATTTCCAAATATATTCCCTGAAACATTCATCTTACCTTGAGTTGGCCACGATAAGATAACAATTCCTATAAATCCTAGAATGATGCTAACTATTTCTAACTTCCTTACTTTCTTTTTGAAGAACAATGCCAAAAATACTAAAGTGAAGATTGGAACCATTGCGATGAGCATTGATGCAATACTGCTTGAAACATATTTTTGACCTTGCGCAATGAGAATAAAAGGCAACACTACTTCAAAAAGTGCAATCCAAAAATATTTTTTAAAATTATCTGTGTTGTTGTTTTCTTTTGGTAGGAACAGACTAATAACTGTTAAATAAATTGCACCAATGAGTGCTTTCAAAGCGGACAATGTAATCGAACCTAAATCATTCGTTACTAATTCTATGAAGAAAAATTGAGAACCCCAAATGCAACTTATTACTAGTAAGAGGCTATACTTTTTCATTGTATCTGCCCCTTGCACCAAAGTAATTTGTACCAACGACTCCTATAATGATAACATTTGTTCCAACTAGGTGGTATAGATGAAATTCTTCCTTCAAAAAAATTACACCTGCTAAAATTGTAATGAGCGTAGCAAAATTACTGAAAACGCTCATTTTAGACGCATCTATTTTTGATAATGCAAAGTTGGAGAGATATGACGTTCCTAAAGACGATAGTACACCTAAATATAAAATGGCAACCACAAAATCTAGGTGCCCAAAAGGCTGCATAAATTGATGGACTGTACCATTTATCAAATGGTTTGTCAGTGCTAGTCCATTAAATGCAATAAACCCAAACAAGGTCATTATATATGTGATGGTGAATAACGAATAGCGTTGTGTTAACTTTCTGGCAAATACATTGTATAGTGAGGCTGTAAGTGCTGAAAGTAAGATTAAACCACTCCCAAGTAGACTTATATTTTTGTCCCCTACCCCGTTCATGTACATAATATACATCACACCGAGTACCGATAAGCTAATAGCTATTTTTTGACCACGTGTGGATGTTTCTTTTAAGAAGATACTTGCAAAAACTAACGTGAAAATTGGGATTGTTGCTTGAATAATCCCAGCTTCAGATGATGACGTATGCACTAGTCCAAATACTTGAAACGCAAAGAATAGTGTAGGATATAAGATGGCTAACAAGACAATTAGCAGTACATCCTTTTTTGTTACTTTTATTGATTCTTTTTTAAACACCATTAACACTGTGGCAGCGATCCATGCAATTGTAAACCGATGAGCCAATGTATCTAGTGGTATCGCTACCGTTAATGTCACTTTGACAAACATAAAAGATAATCCGATAATTATTGCATAGATAGTTGCAGCAATATATGCTTTTCTTATTTCAATCATCTTGGTAACTCCCTTTATATTTATCCGGCCGGTATCACTATCGTACGAGAAATTAGCAATTTTAACGATATAAATAATACACATCTGTACCGATACAGATGTGTATTTGGAGGCATAGTATGCTCAAATATGAATGGATCTATCAATCACTTCTTCTGCAAATTCAAGCTGGAGATTTTCCGACAGGTACAAAACTGCCATCAATTCGTAATTTATCACAGCTTTATTCTTGTAGTAAAAGCACCATATTGGCCGCCCTAAACAGATTAGAGGAACAACATATTATTTATTCCATACCAAAAAGCGGCTATTATGTTGTAGAAAATCAAGTCTTCAAAACACCATCTTTCACTGACAGCATTGATTTTGCCACATCTTCTCCAACATGGCACGCTTTTCCATATAAAGACTTTCAACATTGCATTAATAAAGCAATTGATACATATCAAGAAGACTTATTTCGTTATGGTACACCAAAAGGTTTGCCCATACTAATTGCAGAAGCTAAAAAACTCTTAGAATCTTATCAAGTATTCACAAATTCCGAACAGATTTTCATTACTACAGGTGTTCAACAGGCGCTTTCCTTACTAAGTATTTTGCCCTTTCCAAATAATCGTTCCACCATTTTAGTTGAACAACCAAGCTATCATTTATATATGGATATGCTGAAAACATATGGACTGCCAGCAGTAGGCATTCAACGTACAGCTAAAGGGATTGATTTAAATCAACTAGAACAAATATTTCATGAAGAAGATATTAAATTTTTTTATACAATGCCTCGCTTTCATAATCCTTTAGGGTCTTCATACAGCCAAAAAGAAAAAGAGGCAATTTTACAGTTAGCCCACAAATATAATGTGTTTATTATAGAAGATGACTATTTAGCAGATTTTGAATACAATTCGAAGAACGATCCTATTTTTGCAGAGGATTTCCACGAACAAGTCATCTATTTAAAAAGTTTTTCAAAAATTATGTTTCCAGGATTAAGAGTTGGTCTAGCGGTTCTTCCGCATACGCTCATTAATACCTTTCAAAAGTTCAAAATGACAACGGATATTGACAGCTCTATGATTTCACAAGCCGCATTATATCTCTATTTGAAAAATGGTATGTTTGAACATAATAAAACGAAAGTTAGTAACATCTATCAAGCACGTGCGAAAATCCTTCATCAATCAATACAGGATCATTTATCTATGTACGAATCATCATCAGAAATTATTATGCACGGTCATATTGTTCTACCCAAGCAAGTAAATATGAAATCATTCATTCAACATTTGCATAAACAGCGTATCAATTTGGATTCTGTTGAAAGAAATTATTTAAATGACTTTTACCATGAAAGGATTTTAAAGTTGAATGTTTCAAATGTTGACGAGCATCTAATTGAAGAAGGCATTAAGAGGGTTGCAAGCGCATTAAAGAACCCGCAAAACTATTTTATATAAACGCCTACACATTGACCGAAAGCACGTTACAGAAGCTGATTTTATAATAGATATAAAGTATAACCTAATCTTTCATACTGAAATCGATTAAATTACTTTCTCTAAAAGTAGGAAATTAGAATAACAAATTCAATTAAATCGTCCTTTATATGTCTTATTATTAACCAATTTTTAATTTCCTTACTTTGTTATTGGATAACATGATTAATAATTGCCCCAGGAAAGCTATGAATAAAAGACAACCCGAAGCAATAGGAAGTTGAGACGAACTTAATCCCGCAAACAAGGCAACCCCTCCAATCATCGATCCGACTGCACCTCCTAAATAATTTGCAGAACTGTTCAGTGCAACAACAGCTTCAGCATGATTAGATTGTAATTGAATAAGTCTATGCTGTTGGGGTGCTTGAAAAGCCCAGGCCATTACTCCCCAAAGGAAAATCAAAATAAATACAAATACAGGAAAATGGAATATGAATGGAAGGCTTATCATGACGAGTGCTAATACTGCCAAAAGACCAGCTGTGAGTAACGCAGGACGTCCCGTTCGGTCGATCAGCGGTCCAATTGAGAAACTTCCTACAACTCCACCAATTCCCCAAGCCCACACATATGGGGTAATCAAATGAATTCCTTTAATACTTTGTAAGATTGATGCAATATAAGTATAGAGACCTATACTTGCAATGCTTGTCAAAAATGTGATACCAACAATGGCTAACACATGCTTATTTGCTATCATTGCAATCCGATGACGTAATGATGGTGGAGTTTCAGCTGAAAGATTAGGAAAGAAAAACAGTATTCCAATCATGGCCATTAAGCCAATAATCGCAATCACCCAAAGAGTCCCCTTCCAACCGATTTGTTCAGCAATAATTAACCCTAATGGTACCCCTAGAGCGGTCCCCATACTCAAACCACCTAACGTCAAACCTAGAGCGCGGCCACGTTTTTGTTCAGAGACAAGGGATGAAGCTGCAACAGATGCCAAAGGAGAAAAAAGCCCAGCTCCAATTCCTGCCATCGCTCGTGCAATAAGAAATAAAGAAAAATTAGTAACTAAAGCACTTGCCCCATTTGCTATGGAGAAAACTGCAAGTGCTATAACTAAAATAATTCGAATTGATTTACCAGCAACCAATGTTGCAAATATGGGAGCAGCTAATGCATAACAAAGAGTAAAAACAGTTACTGACTGCCCTCCTTGAGAGTCAGTAATGTTAAATGTCGTACTTATTTCAGGTAGCAAACCTGCTATCACATAGGCATCGAATCCAAGAGCAAACGTACCTATGGTTAAAAGTAGAACGTTTTTCATGATCACATCTCCATTTTTATAAATCAACTATTATACAAATCGCCTTTCGTTTTATGCTCATTTCTATTTAATACAAACGAATAAGACACGATTGCTAATGCGAGTATAATCATCACTCCACCAATCCAACTTAGATTAAATGTTGATGTGTATTCAATTACTAGTCCTCCCAACCCTGCTGCTATAGACATACCAATGTTCATCACTGTTGTATTAAAACTTAATAAAATTTCTGATGTGTTTGGTCTCAATGAAATCAAGTAAACCTGCATTGCTGGTGTGGTTGTCCAAGTAGCCAAGGCCCAAATCATTATTACAAGCAAAATAGTTATTGTTGAGCTTAAAAATGGTTTCATTAAAAATAAAGATATGCCATGAACGATTAAACTACAGGTAATGACTTTAGATGACCCCCACTTGTCTGCCATTGTCCCACCTACCTGAGTACCTATAAAAGCAAAAATACCCAATACTAATAATGTCGTACTAATCATCTCAATTGTAAAATTCGCACCTTGACTCAAAATTGGCGAAATGTAGGCGAAGACTAAAGTATATCCAAGAATCCAAAATAAAGTTGTTAAAAGGCCTGTTACAACCTTCCTATCTTTAATTACTGATAACTGTTTCTTCAGTGATACTGAGCTTTCTGCTTCTAATTTTGGGACTAATTTATTTAATAAGAAAAGATTTAAAAGCGTAAACCCTGCGATAATTATATAAATATAATGCCAATCTATATACGCAGCAGTTAATGTCCCAATAGGTACTCCAAATGCTAGTGAAATCGTAAAACCTGTAGTAACTGCGGCCATCGCTTTTCCTTTTTTGTTAGGAACCGCTAAGTTAGCCGCATAGTTTGTAGCTACAACAGTAAACAATCCTCCACTCATAGCCAATATAATCCGTGATAACATTGCAAAAATAAAGTCGTAACTAAAAAATGCTACTATATTTCCAATAAAAAAGAGAAACAACGAACTTAATAGCACAACTTTTCTTTCCAATTTTGCAGTTAATAGAACTAAGAAAAACGCACCCAATGCATAAGATATGGAATAAACAGAAATTAACTGTCCCGCCACTGATATTGAAACATCCAAATCATTCGCAATAATTTCTAAAATACCAGAAACAACAAATTCCGCCGTTCCTGTTAAGAACGCACCAAATGCTAAATTATATATGATCAATTTATTCATAATCATTTCATCTCCTAACTTTTCTTTACCTAGTCTAAAACAAATGCTATCATGAGTAAAATTACTTTTTTAGATATAGGAGATGAGTAATAGCTCATGACCATTCCACGTTTCGAAGTTTTTTCTGAAGTTATCAAACTTGGCAGTTTCACAAAAGCAGCAGAAGCCCTCCACATGACGCAGTCGGCTGTTAGCCACTCAATTGCTAGTCTAGAGAATGAATGGGGGGTCACTCTTTTAATTAGAGAAAAAGGGAAGGATCTCGTACTAACTGAGATAGGATATAAAATTTTAATACAGGTCCGTGAAATTCTAAAGAGGATAGAACATATCAATCAGGAGATAGCATTACAAGCGAATTTGGAAATAGGAACAATTCGTATTGGAAGTTTTACAAGTGCATCCGCATGTCTTTTACCAAAAATCATTTCAAAGTTTCATAAAAAATATCCAAAAATTGAATTAAAGTTGTTTGAGGGATTCTATGAGGAAATTATGGAATGGCTTAAGACAGGAGCAATTGATGTTGGTTTTATTATTGAGCATGATTTGGACTGTGAATTTTATACCATCCCACTTCTTGAAGATACAATAGCCGTTGCATTTCCAGAAAATCACAGGTTCTTAGAAAAAGACGTTATTCGAGTAAAGGATTTGAAAGATGAACCGTTAATAATGCCAAAAGGAATGTATCAGTCATATATAGAGGAAATTTTTCAGAAGGCGAAGGTACAACCTAGTGTACGTTTTGAAGTACAGGATTGTAATACAATTGCAAGTATGGTGAATGAAGGTCTTGGGGTCACAGTTGGATCAGAACTATTTCTAAAAACGCAGCCAAACATTCACACAAAAAGGTTACCATTAGAAAATTTAAGGAAAGTTGCATTAGCTTGTATGTCAAAACAAGCCACAACCCCTGCAGTTCAATCCTTTTTAAAAGTAGCAACCGAGGTTTATAGTCATTCATAATTTCACTTTAATTTATTGTTATATATGGGGCTGTCCAATAAGTCCCTAAAATAAAGCAGATGGAGAAAAACGACTTGTTTTTCTCCATCTGCTTTTGTGTTTCCATCTAGTGTATGGTGCACACAAACTATTCAGAATTGTGTCGCTTCCTGGCACCCAAAATTTAAGACAATTTTTTTACCTCTCTTTGCAGATCCTCTAACTGCATCTAACAACTGATGTAGTTTAACAGCGTCATTAAAATTAGGAATTTGACGTCTATGTTCAAATATGTCTTTCGCCAGAATATTATAAGCATGTTCAACATATCTTGCTGGACCACCATCTTTTACTGAAGATACTTTTACTTCTTCAGAGTAAACATCATCTGTTTCAGTATTTAAGGATGCATAATTAGGATGTGTAATCTTTTCGACTTTGAGATTACCAAATTGAACATGACCTGAAGAATTATTTTGTGTTAAACGAAAAATACCCTTTTCCCCTCTAATTTCTAAATTAAAATCTGGATATACTCCGGCTTGAATATGAACAGATGCTGAAGTACCATCAACGAGTGTTCCATGTATTAATATTTGATCAGCTGTATTTTTAGGTGTTTTAGTTCCAGTTTCATTTATAATCGCTTCTGTATAATTTATATTCATAGTAGCTGTTAATTCTTTAAAATCACCTAGAATATAGCAAAGAACATCGAGAGAATGCCCTCCATGAATGGTGAGTAAATTAGCCCCATTCTCTTTTTTTAATAGATACGCACTACTTTGGTCAGTTATTCTCCCCTTAGATTGAGTAGCTACTTGCATAGTGCAGGAAAGTACTTTCCCTATTTCCCCCTTTTCTATCGCTTGCTTCAAATAATTAACTTCTGGGGATTGCCTAGCTTGTAAGCCAATAGCATGGTGAATATTCGCTTGATTAGCTAAATCCGCCAATTTTTTAGCCTGTACAGTATCTACACCTAAAGGCCATTCACAGTAGAGATGTTTATTTTCCTCAATCGCAGCTATACAAGCTTCGTAGTGTAAAGGAACTTTTATACTAACTACTACCAAGTCAACATCTTTAGATTTAGCTAATTCCTTATGATCTGTAAAAGCCGAGTTAGCATTAACCTTTATCGCACTTTTTTTTGCGGTTTCCATTTTAGAGGTTCCAATAGCTGTGATTCTATAAGAAGGATTTTCTATAAGTACTGGAATATGTGTTTTACTAGCCCACTGATTATTTAAAGACCCACCTATAATGCCTACATTAATTACTTCATCCTTCATCAATTATCCCTCCAAAATTTTATAGTAGTCATTATCTCCAAACTTAGTATAATTAAAATATAGTATCATTAATAATGTTAATTTTTGATGTTCATATCACTTTTTTTGATGGGAGAAGATAATAAAGTGGACATAGAAAACATGAAAGCATTTATTACAGTGGCGGAGTTAAAAAGTATTTCAGCAGCTGCAATTGAACTAAATCACCTTCAATCCAATATGACTGCAAAAATAAAAAAGATTGAATCTCATTATAATCAAGAACTGTTCATCAGGAATTCAAAGGGAGTAAAATTAACAAGATATGGGGAAAAATTATATCATCAATTTAAGAAAATACTTTTTCTTTGGGAAGAAACGGAAAATAAGATGAAAAAGCAGGAGGAAAAACTCCGTATTGGCACGATGATATCAGTCGGTGGGATGCAATTCTCAAGTGCGTTAAATAAATTATTTGAAACATACCCTGATTTATCAGTAACCTTAAAAACTGGTTCAACAGAATATATTGAAGAACAAGTCCTTCATGGAAATATTGATATTGCTTATACGATTGGCTCTCTAAACAATAAGCAAATAAACTATAAAAAAGCAGGACTTGAAGAAATGGTTATAATAGGTAATGCTATAGATCCAAACACAAAATTTGATGAGTATGTAAGTGGGAAAAACATACTTGTATTATCTGATAGGTGTTTGTATCTCTCCATATTAAGTAATATTTTTACAGACTTAGATATTAAACACGGTGAAATCATTGAAGTGGGCGAACTTGAAACTTTAGTGCAATTCGCATTGATGGGTATGGGAATATCCTTAGTATCCAAGCGCATAGCAAACCGTTATAAAATTAATAATTATTTAGAAGTCCCATCATTGTATAAATACATCGACTTTTATCTAATTACTCGTCTAAACCATGAATTAACACCATTAGAAAAACAGTTTATTGAGTTAAATAACTCCCTTATGAACAATATTTAATAATTATACTTATTTGCAGATATGGTGCCAGTCACGCAAACTATTCAGAATTGAGTTGGTGCCTGGCACCCGAAATTAAGTTATTTAAAATCAGCTTTTATCTTTCATTCTTTAGTTATTTTATCCGATGGCAGCAATGGTTTATGTTCTATAGGTGATGATAAAGTGATTAAAGTAGTAAAATTTCCATACATCATACTTTCATTTTCAAATAATTCGAGTTCCTTTGTTGATTCAACTACTACTTTAATCAAGTAATTATGTTCTCCGCTAATCCGATGACACTCTACTACTTGTGGGGAATTCTCGCAATAATCAACAAAGTTAAGGCACTGTGTAGTACGGAAAAGTATAAAAGCTACCGTTGATTTTCCAACCTTTTCATTCGAGACAACAGCTCTATACCTTTTTATTACTCCTTGTTCTTCTAATCTTTTTACCCTTTCAGTTATTGCAGGTTGAGATAACCCTATGAGTTTGCCAATAGAAGTCATCGACAACCGTGCGTCTTCTTGTAGATGTATGATAATATCTTTATCCACGCTATCCATAAAAACACTCCCTTTTCAAAATCACAGTTCTTTTATAAAGATACATTATTTTTAAAAGCAATATATTCAATTATATATATTTTTCATGAATATATCTATTTTTTGATTATAATTTATAAATACGGAAGCGTTTCATTTAATTGAACTTATAATTCCAGTGTAAAATATAAAAAAATAATTGATTTTATAATTAATTTTATTAATATACCGTGTTTCTTCTATGTAAAAATGATTTTTATTTTATTAAAATTAAGATGTTCTCAAAAATAGAAAAGGATGTGAAGAATAATGTTAGCAACAGATAAAGAAATTATGGAATTAAACAATAGAGTTGATTTAGTAATAGACAAAGCGATTGAAAATAACAAAAATGCGTTTTCTGGTAAATAAAATTATTTCCTATTTTATTCAAATTTAATTATAGGCACTTCTTCTTTTAGAAGAAATGCCTATATATTCTTCTATGCAATCATATTAAAATATGAAATTTCTGGAATATAGACTTAATATTCTACATCTGTTAATCTATTAAATTCTCTTGATAAGAGGTGCTTTTAAATGAATCAAAATGTCAATTTAACTACACCCAAAGATAATAGCACGCCCAATTCAGATCGCCTTCCATGGGCCGGTTTAATTGCTCTAGCTATGTCAGGTTTTATCTGTATACTTACAGAAACCATTCCAGCTGGTTTATTGATTCAGATTAGTAGTAGCCTTGGTGTTTCAGAATCTCTCGCAGGTCAACTTGTTACTGCGTATGCTCTTGGCTCACTAATTGCTGCTATTCCCTTAACCACTGCGACACAAGGATGGCACAGGAAACCTTTGTTACTTTTATGTATTAGCGGTTTTCTTGTATTTAATACGATTACAGCTTTCTCTTCTTATTATACCTTGACGTTAATTGCTCGCTTCTTTGCCGGAGTAACTGCAGGCGTATTGTGGGGGATGACTGCTGGATACGCACGACTAATGGCACCGGACTCACTCAAGGGTAAAGCTATGGCGGTTGCGATGGTCGGAACCCCTCTTGCACTAGCTTTTGGTGTTCCTGTTGGGACATTTCTCGGTTCCCTTGTTGGCTGGCGATCTGTCTTCGGAATAATGTCACTCTTGGCATTGGTGTTGATTATATGGGTTCTTTGGAAACTTCCGGACTTTCCTGGGCAAACAGCTGAAAAGCGAATAACTCTTCTCAAAGTTTTCGTTACCCCAGGGTACGCCCGATATTGTTTGTTGTTTTAGCATGGATACTTTCCCATAACATTCTTTATACTTATATTGCACCATACCTTTCCGAGGCAGGTCTTACTCCACGTGTTGACATGGTTTTACTTATTTTCGGGATAGCAGCTTTAGTTGGAATCTGGGTTATAGGTGTATTAATTGATCGTATACTACGTACGTTAGTTCTAATTAGCCTAGCTGGATTCGGGTTGGCATCTTTGGCATTAGGTATTGGAATTAGTCAGCCCATTATCATCTATCTTGCAGTAGCTGTATGGGGGCTAACTTTTGGAGGAGCAGCAACACTTACTCAAACTGCAATAGCTGATGCTGCTGGAAAAAGTGCGGATATTGCCCAATCTATGTTGGTTACTGCATGGAATCTAGCTATCGGTAGTGGAAGTGTGGTTGGAGCAATTCTCATGGAAACATTTGGTGTAAGTTCATTCCCCTGGGCAATGTTCATATTACTTCTTCTCGGATTCCTAGTTGCATGGCTTGCAAATGTTTATGGATTTCCTTCAAAAAAATCCAATTATTAACCACGATATACCTTATTATAAATATAGGATGATATAATGGAATTTATATTTATGGTATACTATTTTAAAACAAGGATATTATCATAATAAATAAGCTACCACAGTCATACCCCTTTAGATAAACCCTTCTAAAGGGGTACTTTTATAAGACAACCATCTAGTTTTTATTAATTGAAAAACTCATAAAAAAAAACATTCTAATCTTATGTATTCATAATCCTGCTGATTTAATTATTAGTCGCTTATGCGAAAAAGATTGCCTTTCTATTTTAAGAAACGCGCCTTTTAATTGAATAAAGGCTATGAAAACGGACTGCTGAAACAGCACATAGTATTCCATTTTGGCCTAATAACTACTTTGCAATAATCTGTTTTTGGGCTTTTTTAGGTAATTTTTCAAATACTAAATATTGCATCACCATTTTTTTCTTTGATTTTGTTTACTGATACCATGCCAGCTTCCTCAGAAAGGTCAACCACTACCACTCTGGCACAATTTCACAAAGTGCCAAAGAAGCTGCACGACCAATTCCTCCTCCGCCTCCTGTAACAATAGCAACTTTATCTGTGAAATCAAATTTTTGCATGCTTATCATTCCTTTATATATTTTAATTTGTAATTGAATTATCGCAAAGTTTTTAATGCTCCGCTCCACGCTTTTACTTGGTCTAGCATAGAATTGACATTAGCAACATGTAAATCTGCTGGTTTGAAAGTAGTCATGTTTTCAAAATCTGTAAATAAGGACAATGTTGGATGTGTACGAACACTGGCAACTTGCAATTCAGCTAGGATTCCACGTAAATGTTCTGCTGCACGAGCACCGCCCGTCGATCCATAGCTAACAATACCCGCTGCCTTATTGTTCCATTCAGCATATGCTGAATCAAGTGCATTTTTTAGTACCCCGGTAACACTATGGTTATATTCAGGGGTAATGAATACATAACCATCAAAGCTTGCAACCTTTTCTACCCAAGGTTTTACCTCTTCGCTAGAACCTGTACCGACGAAGGGTAAGTTGAAGGTTGCAATATCTATAAGCTCATAATCTGCGTCCCCACGTTTGTCAGCAATTCCTTTTACCCATTCTCCGACTTGGGGGCTAACTCGCCCTTGGCGTGTACTTCCTAATATTATTCCAATTTTTAGTTTTCCATTTGTCATTATTTCTTCCTCCTTGATTGATTTTCCAAATAATGTGGATAAAAAGCCCATTGTAGCACCCACCTATTTTCTGTTCTTTTAAAATTTTTACGTTCTTATTATTGTCTAATCAAGCAAACTTTATTAACTCAGCCACGTATTTTTCTTAATTATTTATAGTTACTTCTTTTAATACTGTTCTGAACGCGAATTTGAAAGTCCTACAGACATGATAAATGTAATCAATACAGCGGAACAAGGGGCTGCCGGTACCAACCCCTTGTTCCGCTTACAGTAATTTTGGGTTAGCAAAAACAACAGACAGTGGTCGTAAAACAAGGTTTACAATCTCATACAATTTAATTACAAACTCTTAATGTTTGTTTAATATCTCCTTTACTTTGTTTCTATACTATTAACCTGTAAAACAAAACAAAATAAACAAAAACAAATATTGGAGGAACGCTTTTATGAGAAAAAATTCACTGCTCAAAATCGCTTCAATTGGGATCCTATCGGCTTCATTGCTTGCAGGATGTTCGAGTAGTTCTACAGCCACAGATACCAAAAAAGATGCTGCAAGTAACACTGTATCCATCGAAGAATTAACGAAAAACGCAAAAGCAGAAGGCGTCGTAACTTCCGTAGGTATGCCGGATTCATGGGCAAACTGGAAAGGAACATGGGATGACCTCCAAACGAAATACAGCATTAAACATACGGATACCGATATGTCGAGTGCAGAGGAACTAGCAAAATTTGAATCTGAAAAAAATAATGCAACAGCTGATATCGGTGATGTAGGGATTGCCTTCGGACCACTGGCAAAGGAAAAAGGGTTAACACTACCTTATAAAACTTCCTATTGGAATGATGTTCCAGACTGGGCAAAGGATGATTCAGGCGATTGGATGGTTGGATATACTGGGACGATCGCATTCATCACCGATAAAAATAATGTAAAAAATACGCCAACCTCATGGAAAGATCTTGAGAACGGAAATTATAAAGTCACCATTGGCGATGTTTTAAAAGCAAACCAAGCCCAATTTGGCGTCTTAGCGGCAGCAATGGCAAACGGCGGGGATGAAAAAAATATCCAACCGGGAGTGGATCTCTTCCAAAAATTAGCAAAACAAGGACGTTTAGTTACCACTGACCCATCCTTAACTTCTTTAGAAAAAGGCGAAGTGGACGTTGCGATTGTTTGGGATTTTAATGGTCTTGGCTATCGTGATCAAATTGATAAAAACCGGTTTGACGTTGTGATTCCAAAAGAAGTATCTGTTATGTCTGGTTATGCAACGGTTATCAACAAATACGCAAAGAATCCAAATGCAGCCAAGCTTGCAAGAGAATATATTTTATCTGATGAAGGCCAAGCAAACCTAGCACGCGGCTATGCACGTCCAATTCGCACAAATGTAAAACTGCCAGAAGATGCACAAGCAAAACTGCTTCCAAATGACATGTACAAAAATGTAAAACCAGTAAACGATCAAATAGCATGGGGACAAACTACTCAACAATTGCTTGATTTATGGCAAAGTCAGGTGTTAATCAATGTCAAATAAGCTCATTTTCATCATGCTTGATGGACTTCGATACGATACAGCCGTCAGCCAGATGGGATACATGCACCATTTAATTGAACAAGGGAAAGCAGCTCGCTATAAAGTGAAGTCTGAGCTGCCAAGCCTTTCCCGTCCTCTTTATGAGGTATTGCTAACAGGTACGCCCGTTTATCAAAACGGAATTACCACCAATCAAACGGTCCGGTTATCAAAAGAAGAAAGTTTATTCCATCTAACGAAGAAAAATGGATTAACAAATGCAACAGCTTCTTATTATTGGGTAAGCGAGCTCTATAATTCAGCTCCGTTTAATCCGATGACAGACCGCATTCAATTAAATCCAAACAACACTATTGAAAGAGGCATTTTTTACTGGGAGGACCATTACCCGGATACACACCTATTTGCAGACGCGAATTATCTTCTCCAAACGTATGAACCGGATTTTTTATATGTTCATTCGATGAACATTGACGATGATGGGCATAAATTCACAGCAGATTCAAAAGAGTATCGAAACCGTGCGATAGCCGTCGATATCCTTTTGGCAAGTGTCCTTCCGCAATGGATGGATGCTGGTTATCAAATCCTGCTAACCGCAGATCATGGGATGAACGATGATGGACAACATGGCGGTACAACCACTGCTGATCGTGATGTTCCATTGTTTCTCATCAGTGATCAGGTAAAACCAGGAATCCATGAAGAGGAAATTCCACAACTACAGATTGCGCCTTTAGCATGTGAGCTGTTGAATATCAAGCCAGCCGCTGCGATGCAACAGCTATCCATTCAGATATTAAAAGGGGCGCCTTCTATTTAGAAGGTGCTTCTCTATTTAGAAAGGGGTTTTATCATTGCGAAAACGTGGAAATGGATTGCTTATCGCGAGTACGATCCCGTTCTTTCTATTAGTTTTCCTATTCTTGATTGTTCCATTGGTTTTTATGATCTTTGGCAGTTTTCAAGGCAATGGGGGTATAGGCTTTACTTTTGATCAGTATAAAGAAGTATTTCAAAATGCTTATTACCATCAGGCATTTAAAAACAGTATCTTGATTTCCTTTTTCTCCAGTATAATCGCCATTGTGCTCGCTGTCTTTGCCACTTATTCGATTACCCAGTTTTCAAAAAAAATTCAAGATCGAATCTTGGTATTTGCGAACCTAACTTCTAATTTTGCTGGCATCCCTTTAGCGTTTGCCTTTATTGTTTTATTAGGAAACAGTGGCTTATTTACATTATTATTTAAGCATTTTGGCTGGGAAACACTAAGCTCTTTCCATTTATATTCTTGGTCGGGCTTGGTGCTCATCTATATATATTTTCAATTGCCATTAGCTGTTATGCTTCTCTTCCCAGTGTATCAAGGGATTCAAACACAATGGAAAGAGGCTGCCTCCCTTCTTGGGGCCACAACGTTTCAGTTTTGGCTTCGAATTGGGCTCCCCGTCATCATGCCAAGTATCGCAGGTACGTTCAGTATTCTGTTTGCCAATGCGATGGGAGCATACGCTTCTGCCTATGCCCTGACAGGAAGCACCTATAACCTTGTCACCATCCGAATCGGGGCCCTTACATCAGGTGATATTTTTGCCAAGCCTGAGCTTGGAAGCGCCATTGCCTGCCTTTTAGGGTTAACGTTAGTCGTTGCCCTGTTGATTAATGAATGGTTATCCCGCAAAATTCGGAGGGATTTATCATGAAAAAACCATTTCTTCATTATCTAACCATTGGAATCGTACTCTTGTACTTATTGGTTCCATTATTGGGTTCGTTTCTTTATTCATTTGCCACCAATTGGCATAAAACCATTTTGCCTGAAGGATTGACGATAAAATGGTACATGGAATTATTTGGAGATAGCAGGTTTCTGCTCTCATTAGGCCGATCGCTGATTATGTCATTAAGCGCCACCCTTTTATCACTTGTGATTATGGTTCCAGCGATCTTTTCCATCGTTCTTTACGCACCGAAATGGGAGAAATTAATCCAATCTATTATTGTCATGACCTATGCAATGCCAGGAATTATTCTTGCGGTAGGGTTAATCCGGGCCTACGCCGGTAGTGGCGTTTCAATGATTCTCGTGACAATTGGTGCCTATTTTGTTGGAATTCTCCCCTATATGTATCAAGGTACACGAAATTCCTTAAGAAACATTCATGCTGATTCCTTAATGGAAGCTGCTGAAATATTAGGAGCCAGCCGCTTCATTGCCTTTCTAAAAGTAATCGTACCAAGCATCATGTCCGGTATTCTTGTTTCAGCCTTGCTTTCTTTTTCGATTCTATTCGGGGAATTTGTTTTAGTGAATTTATTGGTAGGCGGCAGTTTTGAAACCGTACAGGTTTATTTATATCAAAAATTAAATCAGAGTGGGCATATTGCCAGTGCAGTTGTTGCTTGCTACTTTGTATTAGTTGCCATTCTCACTGCGATTATGGTAAAAGCCACCCGAAAAAAAGAGGGGAGCGTTTAAAATGAGCTTTGTAAAAATTGAGAACTTAGAAAAGTCCTTTCAGAATGAAACGGTGTTACACCATTTAACTCTCTCTTTTAATGAAGGAGAATTTGTCACATTATTAGGTCCCAGCGGTTGTGGAAAAAGTACTCTTTTACGTGCAATCGCAGGTTTAATCACCCCTGAGGATGGGGTCATTCAGATTGACGGGAAAAATGTCACACGGTTAAAGCCGAAAGATCGGCAAGTGGGCATGGTATTCCAAGCATATGCCCTATTCCCTAATATGACCGTTCAAGAAAACATAGAATTCGGCTTAAAGATGAAAAAGCTTGATAAAGAAACAATCAAACAAAAAGTAGCCCGGATGATCGAACTAGTAGAATTAACGGGAAAGGAAGCTTCCTATCCCCGCGAACTTTCAGGAGGACAGCAACAGCGTGTTGCCTTGGCACGCTCACTCGTAACAGAACCTAAGGTTTTATTACTTGACGAACCATTAAGTGCGCTCGATGCCCAAATTCGAAAAAACTTGCAAAAGCAAATTCGCAAGATTCAGCAAGAACTCAATATGACAACCATTCTGGTAACCCATGATCAAGAAGAAGCATGGGCTGTGAGTGACTATGTCTATATTTTGAATGAAGGACACATTGTCCAAAGCGGCACACCTTCCGAAATTTATACGCAGCCTGCAACCGAGTTTGTCGCTAATTTTATCGGGAATTACAATGTGTTAAACTCCCGGCAATTATCACAATTACTTGGAAAGGAAGAATCATTTACCCATGATGTTTATGCGATACGACCAGAGGCCTTCAGTGTCGAACCTGTTCCAGGAGGCTTTGAACTATCAGGTCAAATCAGTGATATCATGATGCTCGGAAATATTACTCGCTATGAACTTTTTTCTGCTGACAACGTTCGATTCACAGCCGAGCAAATAAACAAAGGTGAAGACAATTCACAAGTAGGTCAATTTAAAAAACTTTATCTCAACCGTAAGGATGTGATTCCATTATCATGACCGTATTGTTAGAGGAGCGTCACCAGTACATCTTAGATCAATTAGACAAAGAAAAGAAAGTCTTAGTAGCCTCGCTTGCTCAGGACTTGGGAGTCGCACCGGAAACCATCAGGCGTGATTTAGATGCATTAGAAAATGATCGAAAATTAAAGCGGGTTCATGGTGGTGCAGTGAAATATCATCAAACCAATAATGAACCACATTTTGTCAAGAAGATGAATTTTCACGCTGAGGCAAAAGTGGCTATTGGGAAAAAAGCAGCAGCATTCATTCAGGATGGCGATACGATTATGATTGATGTTGGAACAACGACCATCCATTTAGCCAGAGCCATTTCAGGGGTAAAAGGAATAACAGTGGTGACCAATTCTCTTGCCGTTGCCGAAGAATTGAATAATCGCTTAGAAAATCAAGAATTTGATGGCAAAATCATTATTTTGGGTGGATTAACGAATCCATCACAAAAATCTATCATCGGAGCGATGACGTGTAATATGCTCGATGCGTTCAGGTTTGATAAATGTTTCCTTTCTTGCGGGGGCGTCACGACTGATTATGTCAGTGATTACGACTTTGAAGAATGCATGGTATCCACTAAGATGATCGAGCGGTCGAATCAAGTATTGCTCTTGGCGGATTCTTCTAAAATCAATAACGAATCCTTTTACAAAATGTGTCCATTACCGACAGTCGATTACATTATTTCGGATAAAGAAATACCATCAGCATGGAGACAACAACAGTTAGACACAATGTTACAATGGATTACAGCAAAGGGTGGATCAAATTGAAGGTTGATTATCATTTACATCTAGAGGAAGGCCCGTATTCACTACGCTGGCTTGACCGGACAAATAAGGCTTTAGACCATTTTCATCCAATCAGCGAAAACAAGCACTCTCTTGAGTGGTTAAATAAAAGTATGGAACGATTAAATACACGTATCAAAAAAGGGGCGTATGATTCTTCGTGGCTTGATTTATACTTAATCGAAGCGAAGAAAAAGGGCTTAACTGAAGTTGGCATTGTTGATCATTTATATCGTTTTAAAGAAACCCGTGCCTATTTTGAAAAATACTTAGATATAGGCAATACCGAACTTGGCAATAAACAACGGAACTGGTTAAACCAAGTTATGACAGAATCCATGGGTGATTTTGTTCAAGCAATTAAAGTAGCCAAGGAACGTTGGGCATCCGAAGGGGTTACCCTCCGTCTTGGGATCGAAGCAGATTATTTTCCAGGGGGCGAACAGGAATTAACAGAGCTCCTTGGTAGTTTTGAATGGGATTATGTTATCGGCTCGGTTCATTATATCTATGGCTGGGGATTTGATAATCCGGAGACACAGAATCTCTTTTCAAACTATGATTTAGAAGAGCTATATGGTGATTTTTTCACTCTTGTTGAACAGGCAATCCGCAGTAAATTGTTTCAGTTCGTTGCCCATTTGGATAACTTAAAGGTTTTCAACTACCGGCCAGAAGAAAGTCGCCTCATTCCCTTTTATGAAAAAATCGCAAAAGCATTAGTGGAAACAGATACCGCTACTGAAATAAACGCAGGCTTATTTTATCGTTACCCAGTAAAAGAAATGTGCCCAAGTCCTACCTTTTTAAATGTGTTAATCAAAAATGATGTCAAATTTACCACATCCTCCGATTCTCATTACCCTGACGACATCGGAGCATTTATTGACCAAAACTCAGAAACTCTAATGAAAAATGGCATAACAGAAATCGCTTCATTCGAAAAAAGAAAGCGAATCATGAAGTCATTGGGGTAAACAAACAGAGAGCTAACCCTCCAATTTTTAAAAGCACCAAAACGGCTAAAAATATTGTCCTTAGTCGTTTTGGTGCTTGTTTCTGTGTCACGTTATATCTAGAAAAAACATGAAAAAATCGAACTTATCTATCATTTAATTAATTGAAATTCAGGAACCAGCGTTATTTCCAATAGTTTTTCAAAATGCTTTTTTGCTTTTCCAATTGATACTGCTCAGGTGCGTAATAATTTTGAGCTTGTATCGCCATTACCCAGCAATCCTTATGAGGTGTAATCTTTAAATCATGGTCAATATTACGTTCTGTAATATTTAAACTTTGTGATAATTTTAAAATAACTCCCAGTAAGCAAAGCTTCTTTCTCTCAACCTTCGTAAACCAATCCTTAAAAGGCTCTATATTTTGGCGAAAGGTTCCCTTTCCTTTAAATGAGGCCACTAAAGCTAACTTTACACGTTTCTTATGCGAGAGGCTTTGGAAAAAATGCTTATTAAAGATATAACCCCATTAATCCGAACTTTCTTCAATTTATTTTATTAACGATAATATTAAATTTACAGATTTATCTACGAATGATCGCTCCGGAAGAGATTTCAATAAAACAGTAATTCCAATTAATGCAACAACTAATGTCTGAGCTAAGGCTTTAACATCTAGGTTGCTTTCTAACTCACCTGATTTAATACCTTTTAGAAGGGTTTCTTGAAATATGACTGAAAGATACATTTCATGCTCCCTCGTAAGGATTTCAAATTTTTCATCGTGGGGAGCAAGCTCTACAATTGTATTAATACAAAAACAGCCCTTACTTACTTTGTTCTTGTACTCTTCTTCTATCAATTCTTCAAATAGATTACGAAATGCTTCCTTCACAGATGTAGTGCTTTGTAGTTTTGTTCTAATGAGGGAGGCATGCAAATTTGTATATTTACGCAAAGCAGCTTCAAACAATTTCTCTTTATCTCCAAACGTTGCGTATAAACTGGGTCGTTGTATTCCCATAATGGCTGTTAAATCACTAATCGATGTGGCAGCGTATCCCTTCTCCCAAAAAAGTTCCATAGCTTTATCCAATGCTTTTTCCTTATCAAATTCACGTTGTCGAACCATGATAAATCCTCCTTCACAAAAAAACTGAATTTCTCTACTGATAGCAATCTTATTTTTGATTTCGTTTTATCTGTTCAATGACTCCAAGTTTGTCCACTTGAATCCAATATTCTTGCTACGTCCCTATAAAATTTTCCTTTTCCATTCATATTAAAACCTCCTCATATTATACCAATCAGTATATTTTGATTTTATTCATTTATATCCTTTCTGTCAATATTGGGTGGTTTTTTCATTTAAACTCTCCAATTGAAATGATTAAGGATGTGCTTATAATCTCATATGTTAATGACCAAATTCTTTGATGAACAATAGATAACATTCAAAACTAACTTGACACCTAAACAAGCTAAGATTATATTTATAAAGTACCATTTTATACTGACCAGTATATTATACTGAACAGTAAAATTAATAAAAAGGAGATGTAATAAATTGGCTAGTAAAGAAAAAAATATAAAATTGGCTGATGATTTTGCTACAAAAACGGATGAGTTACAATTCGCATCCAGTTCAACCATGTCTCGATATACAGAACTATTATTAGCAATAGCTTGTGGTATGGCTGTTGCTAACATCTATTTCGCCCATCCATTACTCGACTCAATAGCTACTGAATTCAGTATTTATCCCTCGACCATTGGAATCGTCATTACAATTACTCAGATTTGTTATGCATTAGGACTGCTGTTTTTGGTCCCTCTGGGTGATTTATTAAGTCAACGACATGTGATTATTGGTCAAATGTTACTGTTAGTTGTTGCTTTAGTTGTTGTTGGTATAGCTCCTACCAGTATAGTGTTTTTCATTGGAATTTCAGTGATAGGTTTGCTTGCCACTGTTACACAAACTCTAGTCGCATATGCATCAACGTTGGCTGTTCCTGCTGAGCGTGGACGAGTAGTTGGTTTCATTACAAGTGGAGTTGTCATTGGCATCTTACTGGCAAGGACGTTTGCTGGCATAATGGCTGATCTTGGAGGTTGGCGTTCTGTCTACCTTTCTTCAGCTATATTAATACTAATTTTGATTGGCTTACTACACAAAAAACTTCCGGGTACGGTTTACAAGCGTCCATCTCTATCCTACCCAAAGTTGTTACATTCTGTTCTCATGTTATTTGTTCAAGAAAGGATTCTGCTTATTCGTGGGATATTGGCACTTTTGATTTTTACTGTTTTTAGTACTTTTTGGACTTCATTGGTGTTACCGTTAAGTTCTCCACCTTACTCATTTTCACATACTGCTATTGGAGCATTTGGTCTGGCTGGAGTTTCTGGAGCATTAGCTGCAGCACGGGCTGGGCGACTAGCTGACAGAGGATTAGGACAACTTACAACGGTTATAGCATTAGTGTTACTAATAGCATCATGGTTCTTTATTAACTTTATTAACTATTCAATTCTCTTATTAGTTATTGGCATAATCCTTCTTGACCTTGCTGTACAAACAGTTCATGTCACCAATCAGAGTTTGATTTTTACAGTCCGTCCTGAAGCAAGAAGTCGGCTTACTGCTGCATACATGGTTTTTTATTCTGTTGGCAGTGCCACGGGTTCCATAATTTCAACCAACATATACGCAAATTATGGCTGGAAAGGGGTATGTTTATTCGGTGTCGCTGTCAGTGCTTTGGCTCTTGTATTTTGGATGGCTACCTACCGTTTCTATAAGGAGATTACGCAGAAGTAATTTCGTAGTAGATGATATTTTTTAAAAATTATGCAAAAGGGGATAGAAATTAATTCTATCTCCTTTTTACTTAATTTCAGAAACTTACGTTCATTTATTTTACCTTTTTTTCTAACCTTTTTATTTTTAAAAGAAGATTATCAATTTCCATATTCAATTAAATGGGGTGAGAAACCATTGGAATTTTTACATATGGTCTGATCTACATGGATGGATAATTAATTGTCATATTTAATCTTGTCAATTCATTGCTTGGATTGTGGTACGCATGTTTACAGTTAGCTTTGAATCTGATTGCGTGATCTTTTTCGAGTAAAAAGGTTTGCCCTAATATCGTTAATTCGAGCTGCCCATCAAATACAGTAATGTATTCCTCTGTGCCATCATGATGAGGATCTGCTTCTAAATACCCCCCCGGTTCAATTTCTACCATGTATATTTCAAACTGCTTATCATCTTCGAACGGAAAATATGGATACACTTTATATTTCCCATCATTCTCTGGCAATTCCAATAAATCGTTTTTTGATATGATCGTTATATCATTCGTTGATTCCTTAATTAGTGAAGTGAAAGAAACCTTTAATCCATTAGCAATTTTCCACATGGTCGTTATCGTTGGAATAGAGTCTCCACGTTCTATTTGGCCTAACATTGTTTTACTGACACCTGTTAATTCTGAAACTTTATCCAGACTTAATTTATTAGCCTTTCGGTATACCTTCATATTTTCAGCAACCACCATATGTATTTCCTTCACATCGTATCCCCCATTTCTTATTTACAATATAACGTATATAATGTACAATTTAAAGCACATATCAACATAACGCATTTTTGTACATTATAACATACAAGGGGTGAAGTCATCATGTCAATGTTGTCACTATTGGTTTATGCATTTGTCGCAAGTTTCACACCGGGGCCTAATAATATTATGTCGTTGTATTACGCTAATAAATTTGGTTTGAAACAGACTTTCAGATTTTGCATAGGGGTTGGTTTTGGATTTTTTATAATATTATTATTCGCTAATTATTTTAGTGTTGCATTAAATACCGTTCTTCCAGAAGTCGAGTTAATTATGAAATTATTTGGTTGTCTCTATTTACTTTATCTAGCTTATAAAATAATTACGAGCAAACTTGGTAAAGAACAACAATTTAATAATCGATATAACAATATAAAGTCAGGCGCTATGTTGCAATTCATCAATCCTAAAGCAACTATTTATGCCATTACAGTCACAGCCACATTCGTGACACCCTTTTATCACCATTATTTGACTCAGTTTCTATTTGTAATCTTGTTAGCTGTGATTGGATTCTTAGGGACATTCAGTTGGAGCTTCTTTGGGTCATTATTCAAGAAGTTGATTGCTAAATATCAGACGGTTTTCAATATCATCATGGCTTTGTTACTTGTTTATACTGCGGCTACGATTTTATTTTTTTCTGGGATGTGATGAAAAAGAAATAAATTACTACTGAGACTAGTGAAATAACAGCCGCAAATACATACATCATTCGATAACTACTGATGGTTGCAGTGAAGCTCATGAAATAAGAGCCTAAACCATATCCAAGATCATATAGTAAAAAGAAAGTAGCAGTAGAAGCATCACTTTATTGAATAAAAATCAGGAGCTTTCCTTTTCATCGGATAGCTCCTATTTCTTAAGTCGAAAGCTCGGTGCTTACTCTTCGAAATGCCCCTGCTATTTCCTTCGCTGATTCTGGAACGGTTTTAGCGTTTTCGACTAGAGGGACCTTGATGCCAAACTCGATTAACATTCCGGGTGTACTGGTTACAATATGCCAGGCAATTCTCCCTAATGTCCGGTCGTCCGATGAAACTTGTTGCCGCAAAGTACCATTCTGTAATACATCCATTAGGCTTTGAGTTAACGCAGCTTCTTGATTCCAATCCTCGATAAATCCAGCTATTGAACAATACATTGATCTATTTCCTCCACTTTTTGAAAATTTATTGTCTTCCCGGTTCTTCTTTAATGCTTCATCATTGTGGAAATGAAGACAATTCCAGGTTCCCTTCCAAGTATTTTCTTTTAACCTATTATAAATGCATGTTTTTATGAAAAACAAAAAGAATAGGCCGGTTTTAGTCTTCGTAGGTTATACTAATATTCCTACGGGAGGACTTGCACCTCCGAGAGATTATACCTTCCAGGATTCGGGGTCTGTTATTACCGAAGTAACATGACCCAACCTGTAACATTAAATTCATGCTTGTTTAAAGCAAAAGTGGAACTGCCCTTGCACAAAAAAGGCTCCCCATTAAGGGAAGCCCAAAAAGACGATGCTAATTCTCTCTATTTCTTCTCTGGTTTTCCGGTGACAATCAGCTTCATGGTGGAAGTGGACTTGGCTTTTCCAGCAAAGTTTTCCGCCTCAGCAATGAGCGTATGTTGACCGTTAGGAAGGTTCAGCTCGATTGAGAACGTTCCGTCTATGGCCGCTTTCACAGTGCCGAGGAGGTTAATCTTATTGCCCGCTTGTTCATACACATGAACGGTTGTTCCGGCATCGGCTTTTCCTGTAACAATGGCCGGTTCACTTTTTACCTTCTGATTGTCAACATCCCAGACCGGTGCATTTGGAAGCTGCTGTTCCGCATTCATCGACCAGCGTACCGCATTGGCAAACAGTCGTTTGCCGTCTGCCGTCCAGCCGTGTTCCGGACCGATGATATTGGTTGCAGTGAACGAGGACAGCAGCAGGTGCATATGGTCTATGCCCCTGAATTCATACGCAATCGCATTTCCTTTGTCCTCACCGTCGACGTTCAATCCTGCCAATGAGGTTCCGCTATAATTTTTGAATGTGGCATATGGGCTCTTTTCCGGATGGATTTTGATCAAACCATTTTCATCCGCTTTAAGGCCTGCAAACAGCGGATGGTCCGCCAAGCTTTTCAGATAAACAGCCCCTTCATTGTAGCCCTGCTGATCTTGTTCCGGCACTCCTAGAGCCTGCTTCAGCAGCTGGATCGAGCCGTCTTTCATCCCCCATGTACCGGTAAAGATTAAGCTGACTTTATGCTCATCGCTTTTCTTGATCAACTGGTCAACCTGTTCCTTCGTGCCGGTGTTCGTGTTGACCACCACAGCTTCGTATTTGTTTAACTGGCCAAGGAGATCCCAGCCTTTTTCTTCCGCAAAAATCCCTTGGTCGTTCAAGAACTTGCTTATCTCGCCGTTCAGGTCGCCGAGGACTGCCACTTCGATGGCATTCAGTTCAAGCTTCACGGTCAGATCCTCTTCCCCGACCTTGACTTCAGTCTTGGCCGGCAGATAGCCATCTTGGACCACTTCGATCATGTATTCACCCGGGAGCAGGTTTTCGAATACAAATGATCCGTCAGAACTGCTCGCTGCGTTCCCTTTGAAATCCGGATCATCCTTTGGAATAAGCGTCACAGAAGCACCTGCGACCGGCGTACCAGTCTTTTTGTCGACAACCATTCCCTTCAGGTTGGAGCCCTCAATTGCTTTCAGTACAAAATTCAATTCAAAGCTGCTCCCGGTTTTCATAATTTCTACTTGGCCGGTCTGTTCAGTAAAGCCTCGTGCCTGAACCTTCACATCGTATTTGCCGGTTCCAATGCCAATCCGGTAGCTTCCTGCAGAATTCGTTGTGGTTTTGACGTTCGTGCCCGGGATTGAGACAAGCGCATTGGCAATCGGCTTGCCCTGGGCATCTGTCACCACTCCTTTGATTTCACCCTGGCTTGCAATCAACGCATAATCGATGGCATTCAGGTATAGCTGCACCGCATTTTCTGTCCAGCGTTCCTCAGGGTCGCCGTAGTTGCCGATATGCAGTGCCGACAACAGAATGTGTACGCTATTTGGCGAACTGAACTTCACGGCGACAGATGCGCCGGCAGGTCCCTTTGCCGGATTGGTCAAGGTTCCAAGCGTCGTGCCGCTGTAATTTTCAAAGCTGGAATATTGGACGGCTCCCTTAATATTTTGCAGGAGTGGAAACTCCTTACCAGCCTCAAAGCCACGGAAAATCGGATGGTTCTCGTCGACTCGGATGTTGAGTTCTTTATCGACATAATTGGACGTTGTTTTTTCCGGGTCGCCATAGGCCTTTGAAAGCTCACTTATGGAACCGAAACCGTATTGGCCTGGGAAAATCATGCTGGTCTGATGTTCGTTTGCTTTTTCGACCAATACCTTAAAACGGTCCTTCATTGTACTTGAGATGTCATTGGCAATGATCAGCTTGTAATCTCCAATCTTCTCAATCAGCGTTTCAAAATCGGTGTACGGATAAAATTCAAAGTCATAGCCGTACGCCTTTATGAATGGAACAATTTTCGCTTCATTATACGGATTGGCAAGGATAGCAATTTTCTGGGAAGCAACCATCGATACATTGAGTGTTGCTGTTTGCCCCTCGACAATCTGAACTGTTTCAAATATTGGCTTGTAGCCTGATGCACTGATGCGAACCTCATATGAGCCATTCTGCAACGTTAACTCGTATTCCCCTGCAGCACTGGTTTTCACCACGGCAGGAGTTCCCAGGACTTCAACGGCAGCGCCGGCAATCACATTCTTCGTTACGGCATCGCTGATTTTCCCCTTCAGTATGCCGGCATTTTGAGATTGAATCGTGAAGGCTTCATTCAACACCTGGCCATTCTTTATGGAAACAGTAAATTCTTTTTCGTGATGGCCGAAAGCCTTTACCGAAACCGTGTAGGTTCCAGTTTCAAGCGCTGTAAAGAATGTTCCCTGTTCATCGGAGATCAGCTTTTTGCCCGTTTCTTTAATAATCGCCTCTCCTTTTACCTTGATGCCCTTTTCGTTCTGGATGATTCCGTGCAGTTCTCCTACAAGTGGGGCCTTCTCGGCAAGAGCCCATTCAATGGCGTTCATAAGCAGTTTTTCCCTGCCGGCGTCAAAGAGTGCCGGATCGCCTGGTTGGAAAACGTTGCTGATGGTCATATTCGCCAGCAGGATCTCCAATGATTCACTTGTCCGCCCCTTGTAGGCCACCATCGAACCTTTTTCGCCGGTCTGTGATTGTTCAAAAGCGACGACTGTTTTTCCGGAATAGCCATTGAATCCGTAATAGTAACCGGATTTAACTGGGATGTCGATTACATCTCCGGCCTTAAAGCCTGCCGCCAATGGATGATCTTCGGTTACGATGCCTTTTGAGCCGGTTTTATTCGTGCCGTCAAAAATGGACGAAGGATCTCCATCATACTCGTACAAATAACGGATCGAGCCGCGGCCGCCGGCTTGGCCGGTCCAGATGACTGATTTGCGCTTTTTGTCCAATGCTTCCTGGAATGCCTTAAATTCTGCTTTTTTCGGCACCACTTCCGGCTTATAATCTGAGTTCGCGAACACAAGGTCGACCCCATCAAGCTTGTCAATATCCTTGAAGTCGAGGTATACCACTTTATAACCTCGTCCCTCTAAGTATTGTTTAAAGGAAGTTCCAGAGGCTGTTAGGTCGACAATCAGCCCAATCGTTGAGGAAGGACTAAGTTTCACACTTAAAGCAAGCTTTTCCCCTTTAACGATCTTGACTGAAACATCCTTGCGGACAAACCCTTCTTTTTCCACACGGACCGTGTAGGTGCCCGGTTCGATTTTCGAAAGGCTGAACTGCCCCTGGGTATTAGAATCGGTCGACCTCGGTTTGCCGATTAGCGTCACCTTGGCGCCAGAAATCGCATTTCCGTCCTTTTCGTTCTCGACCGTACCGGCAATCGACCCAACATCACCGGCCACTTCCATTGAAATCGTCTGCGGTTCCCCATCAACTTCTGCTTTCAATTTAACTGATTCCGTCTTATACCCATAAGCACTAATACTCACATCATACGTGCCATCGAGGATGGCAATCGAGAATCCACCGGTGGTAGAATCGGATTGCGTTTCAAAAGGCTGGCCATTTACTTTGATGTCAGCCTTCAGCGGTTCGCCGTCTTCATCGAGGATGGTCCCTTTCAAAACAGGAAATTTTACATTAGCTGCCCAAAGGATGGCATTGAGCAAGATCTGCTTTCCTTCCTGGGTATAGTCCTTTGAACCATGGTACGACGAGAATCCGTGGCCGCCCATTAACAGTTCCACACTATTTTCGGTCCTTGGCTTATACGCGATTCCAAGCCCGTCTGTTGTGGATGAACCATCAAGGCCGATTTCTGCGAGCGGATAGCCACTGTAATTTTTAAAATAAGCAAAGGTACTTGCGGCAGGTGTCAAAATTTTAATCGCATCACCGGCTTTTGCACCGCCAAAGATAGGATGCTCTGCCATGACTTTGTAAATTGCCGCCTGTGTTGTGCTCCGGACGGTTGTCCGGGATTCAGGGTCCTTCCTGTAGTTGACCAGGTGGTTGAGGCCTGAACCGCTCCAGTAGTTATCGCCAAATATCACGCTCGTTCCCGCTGCGTCGGCTGCTTTCATTGTATTTTCAAAAGCGGTTTTGGTAAATCCAATCGTGCTTGGCTCGTTGAGGAAGACCACATCAAATTCAGCCATTCGCGTCGGTAGGTCGGCAGGCTGGATCTCGACAGCCGTGATGCCGAATTCCTTGAGCAATGCTTTAAAGCTGGTGTCACTTGTATAGTGGTCCCCTACGACAGCAACCGATGGCATCGTATGAAGCTTCACATCGATGTCGCCTGAATGGCGGGCAATGTCCACCTTCTCCGAGTAGATAATATATCCCTCTTTTTTGAAGGTAAGTGTATACGTTTCTTCCTGAAGCCCTGTCAGCTGGTAACGGCCGTTCGCTGCGGACTGAGTTTCTGCTGCTATTGCCCCGGCAGCATTCGTGGCTGCTATTTTCACTCCTTCAATTTCAAGGTTTGTCAACCCATCCGTAACCACGCCGGACAAGCTTCCTCTTTCCGAGTTTCCAAGCTTAACGGCTACTTCGGCAGGCTTGCCTTTCTCTGATGTGAACGTTCCAGTATAGGTGCCATAGCCTTTGCCGCGCACCTCAAGGGTAAAGGTGCCTTCATCATGGAAAAATTCAAATTCCCCATTTGCGCTGCTCTCCACCTTCACACCTGTTTCGACTACTTCAATACTCGCTTCGACCGGTTCTCCGGCGGCATTCACGATTGTTCCGGATACTTTTCCGAACTGGGAGCTGTACAGCCAGTCAAGACTATTCAAGAGAATTTGTTTCTGTCCTAGCATCCAGTCATCGGCTGTTTCCCATGGTACAGAAGCAAAACTCGACAACAAGAGATGGGCGCTATTTTCCGAGACGGCCTGATAGGCAACGCCGGACCCAACATAGCCAATTTTCGCGGCGCCGATTTTGCCAAGCGTCCGGCCTGTGTAGTTATTGAACCAGGCAAAGTCCGCATTATTCATCAGCAGCGGGATCTCACTCCCCGCCTTGTAACCCTTCAAAATCGGATGCTCGGCCTCCACCTTCAGCCTCACTTCGCCTTCATTATAACTGTGGCCAAGGTCACTTGGATTTTGGTAATAATCCTTCAGCTGGTGGATGGAACCATAGCTTTGTCCCCATTGGTCGGTAAAAATAATGCTCACATTATGCTTGCTTGCTTCATTAATTAGATTCGTAACTTCTTTCTCTGTCGGGATTAATCCATCCGTGCCATATGCGCCGTTCAGGTATAATACCTTGTAACGGCCGATATCATTGACAACATCCCAGTCCCGTTCTTCCGCATGATAGCCGCTCGCTTCGAGGAGCTTGGTGATGTCGCCTTTATAGTCATTCAGGACCGCCACATCAATTGGCTGCAACTCAAAGATGAGTGTTGCATTTTCACCCGACTTTACAGCAATTTTACTGGTGCCGTCCTTAAATCCGCCCAGCGAAAATGCAATGTCCCATGTGCCTTCGAAGACGTCTTCTTTAGCAAACATGCCATCGTCATCCGTCACGCCGTGAATTCCGGCAGACTTCATGTCGATATTAACGCCTTTGAGCGATTTGCCTGTACGTTTATCCTTGACGGCAATCGATAGCGAGCCTTTCTTCGCATCCTCAAGCTGGTAATCTTTCGTGAGCTTATAGCCGGATACAAACTGGACCTTCTCGCTGATCTGCTTTTTGCCATAAAGCGAAATGAGGACCGTGTATTCACCTGGAGCATGCTTCAGCACAAAGCTGCCGTCTGCTTCCGCTGCCGTTGTTTCACCGGTTTCTTCGACCGTCAGCGTTCCTTTGACCGGCTGGCCGTTCGCATCCTTCAAGGACCCAGTAAGAATACCGGGAGACTGATAGCTTACAATACCTTTTAAATGTGGGAGGATCACCTGGCCTGGCAGGATTGGAATTCCCGATGTGCTGTAAACCGGAAGAATGATATCCTTTAGCCTTTCACCGGTAAAAACGTCCAGAACCGATACGGAACCGGTCGTGGAAGCAAAGAACAGCAGGCCGTTCGCCGTTACCGAACCGCTATTCAATGTTGTTCCGACAGATGTGTTGCTCCACAATTCTTTCCCCGTTTCCTTATCGAATGCACGCAGATTGGACTGCACTGCTGATCCCATGATGACCATATTTTCATAGACAATCGGCGATCCCGCCTGGGTATCTCCGATCCCGGGAACCTTCCATTTTTCTGCTCCTGCCTGAGCATCTAATGCATACAGTGTGCCGCCGTCAGTATCGAAATTGATGCCTGTAAAGTAAAGGACTCCGTTGTCGTACACAGGCTTAGAGGCAATCCCTTCTCCGGATAGTTTTTTCTGCCACACTTCAGTGCCGTCTTTTATTTTCAAAGCACGAATCGTTTGGTTGTCATAGCTGCCAACATAAATCAAGCCATTCCCGATGCTTGGCCCAAAATAAGTCGGTGCGCCCAGCTTTACGCTCCACAGCTTACTGCCCGTTTCAGGGTTCAATGCATGTAAATGCGCATTTTCCGTAAGGTCTGAGGATACGAAAAGAGTGCTTTCATAGTAAACAGGAGATTCATAGATTGCCATTACCCCGACCGTTGTACTCCATTTGATGCTGCCGGATGCGAGGTCAAGCGCATAAATCTTCCCATCCTGGCCGCCGGAAAGGTAGACTGTGTTTTGTTCAATGGTCGGTGACGAACGGTTCATGCTGCCAACCCTGACAGACCATCGTTCCTTGCCTGACTTGGAATCGAGTCCAACGACCCAGCCCCTGTCTGTAGTTAAAACTATATAACCATTAGCGGCGGCAGGTGTGGAGAAAAGGATGTCACCTTTTCCTTCCGCACTATATTCCCAGGACTTTTCCAGGGAAGCTGCGTCAATTGCGTTGCCGGAGACGGCATTACGCTGGGCATTCCCATTTGCCATGCCCCACTGTTTGCTTGGTGCGGCTGCAAGCCTCTGAACCTTCAGTTCGAGCGTGATATTTTTGTTTACAGTCAGTTCCTCTGCTTTGCCTTTGATGCCCTCACCTGTTACCTGCATTTCATAGGCCGCTGCCGGAACCCGCTTGATTTCAAAATTGCCTCCCTCGTCTGTCCGGATGGCGGAAAAAGGCGTGTTTTTTATTCGGATAAACGCATATGGAACCGGCTTGCCGGACTCGTCAACAACTTTTCCGTTGACGGTATAGGCCTCCGCTTCTTCAAGGACAAAGTTGGCATTCGTTACTTCGCCTTTCTTAAGGGTGACTGTTCCTTCATATGTCTTGTAGCCAAAGGAAGTAACCGTTATTTTATGAGAGCCTTCCCTAATTTTAAAAGAAAAGCTGCCATCCTTCGTGATTTGGTAGGAGAGACCTTCAGCATCTATGTTCATATTCGATGCGATTGGCTCACCCTTTTTGTTTTTTACAGTCCCCTTCAATTCACCGGCAAAAACCGCTTCGGTGACCGCCTGGTAAATATTGATGATCCCGCTACCATAGGAATCGTTTGGCAGGGTTCCCATATGAGGATCCTTGCGGGCTGTATCCTTCAGGATTTTTTTAACGTCATCAACTGTCAGCTTCGGGTTTGCCTGGTAAAGAAGCGCAATCGCTCCGGTAACATGCGGTGTGGCCATTGATGTCCCGCTGATTGTGTTATATTTTCCTTTATTTAATTTACCTGGCCATGCCGAATAAATCTGGTGGCCCGGGGCGGAAATATCCGGCTTGATGATCTGCTTCCTTTCGCCATTGCCATCCTCCCAGTAAACCGGGCCTCTGCTAGAGAATGAGGCCGTTTGGTCAAACATATCAGTGGCTCCGACGGCAAACGTTTCCGGGAAGCTGCCCGGTGATCCGATCGTCTGGGACCCCGGCCCGTCATTTCCCGCAGCAAAGGAGGGAAAAATGCCTGCTGCGATCCAGGCTTTCACATCTTCATAGAATTCGAGAGTGTATGTATTCGAATTCCCCCAAGAATTGTTGACAACGTTCGGCGCTTTGGATGGGTCTCCTCCTGGTGCAAGGAACCATTGGAATGCCTGGTGGATGCCCGAAAGAGTGGCATTCCCGCTGTCGTTGAAAATTTTGGCTGCAATCCATTCCGCTCTAGGAGCAACGCCGATTGGCTCACCGTCGCCGCCTCCCACTGCCGTCCCGGCAACGTGGGTACCATGGCCATTCCCGTCATTTGGTGTTGAATAATTTTGACCTGACAAGTCGATCCAGGAATATTGCTGATTGCCGTCACGGCCGCGGTAATTCTTTCTTAGGGCTTCATGATTTCCGTCAACTCCGGAATCCATGATGCCAACTACAATTCCTTCGCCCTTAAGCCCGTATTGCCCCCAGACTTTTGGTGCGAAAATTTTCTCAAGGCCCCACTCCGGAAGCCTTGGCGGAGCATCCTCGACCGTGATTTCAGGAACACTTATTATTCCATCCAGTGAAATTTCTTCGATGTCATCCCGCTGCTTCAGCTCATCGTATGCTTCCTTCGTCACAGTAGCGGAAAGACCATTGATAATCCACAATGTTTCCTTTTTCTTGGCTTTTCCTTTTGATTCCATCGCCTTTAGTGCCTGATGAATTCCTTTTTGCGAGTTGTCGGCTTTTTGTGTGAGGTGATCTTTGATGGCTTTGATTTTATCGGTACGGTTCTTCATTTGTTTCATCTGGGGGTAAATAGCCTGGAGGTCTGGTTGGTTTTTCATTTTGATGATGACGTCGACTTCACTGTTTTTCTTGAACGCTTCCTTTAGTGTTGCTTCCGATTTCTCTTTTTTGTCTGCTGCTTCTTCAAGCGGCAAAGGTTTGATTCCAAGGCCGGTTAAAAGGTTGGAAAGTTCGTTCGTGTCGGTATCCACACTTTTTTCAAGCCCTTCATGTTTCGGTTCAGCAGCCCTGGCATCCTGCTCCCGCTTCTTTTCCAACTGAAGCTCCTCTTTGGAAAAAGAGGAAGTCTTGGCTTCTGCCAGTGCTGCCTGGGGAGCAAACGTGGAAAACAGGATGAATAGTGACAAAAGTACAGCAAACCATTCTCTCTTTGATTTTTTTCGCAAAAACGACAAAAAACTACACCTCCTAGGATTTGTTAATCGAAAGAATTCTTCAAAGATATTGGAAATTCCTTCTAAAAACACAAATTCCCCGAAGATTCCGACAAAAATGATTCCGGAGTCCTGCCTGCTATTTATTTAATGGGAAAAAAGGCATGTTCTGAAAAAAGGAGCGTTTAATGACCTAAGAATAGAAGGAGCGGCTAAATAGGCCAATACGGCAAATTCAGCTGCTCCTTCTTTATTGTGGCAATTTTTTAACTAATCTTTTTATAGAATTTTTAATAAACCTAAGAAGTTTTTTCCTAGGATAAATTCCTTTTGGTTATCAGAAATTTGAAGTGTATCAATCCAATTTTTCTTAGTCGAATAGTCATATTTATTAAATTTTTTCATTCCATATGGTCCGTCGCAGCCATAAAGGATTTTACGATATCCTAAAGATTCCACTGCCTGCTTCACTATAGATGGATTAAGATAATCACTTGAAGTGTCTAAAAAAACATTTGGCTGATTTCTTACGTATTTCCATAGTTTTTTCCAAAAGGGAATACCGGCATGAGCGTAAATTAATTTAAGTTTAGGGTAATTTTCAGGTAAATATTTATAGGAGTCTAGTTCTGAAGATAGATGAATAATCATAGGTATGCCCTTTGATTCGCACATAGCCGCAACTGGACTAAGAGCCTTAATACTATATGCATGCATGAACGGATGAGCTTTCACTCCAATAAAACCAGGTTTATTTAGATATAATTCTACTTCATCCACTGATTCGGGGATCATTGGGTTCACTGCTACCCAGCCCAGGAACCGGTCTGGAAATCGATCAATGGCAGCAGCAACAATATCATTGCTCGGCTTGGTAAAAATCTTGTATGAATTGCCGTAAAGTTTCATATAGCCATCCTTTACTAGACCATCATAAATTTTGAATCCAATTTGAGGTGTATATAGAATTAGAAAACGAAATAAGCGTTGTAAATTATGTTGAAAATTGCTATCCGCTTCAAACATTGTTTCGTTCATGGGGGCAATTAGCGCTGTTTTTGTTACATCATTTTTATCCATACCCTCTATCATTTTTTCTAGAGTCAGCATTGTTTCGTCCACATGAAAATGGCAATCAACAATCATTTTAATCCTCCCCTTATCCACTGCACTTTTTTCATTTTGCCGCCCTCTATTACTCAATTACATTTTCTAGCTCTGGAACTGACAGTCTATTATAATTTTTTAGGTCCATTCAGAATTCACCTAACCTTTATTGGACTTTATATTCAGGTTTCAAATAGTTGATGCCAGAAACTTTGCTAGTAACCATACATTTTAAATATTTTTCTACAAATAAGAGAATCACCGTTTGGTTTACCGTGTTAATTTGTCCAAAAAAGGGGGTTTTTTTCTGTTTTTTATAAAATATGGAGATTAATGTAGATAACTTTTTTACCGTGCAGGCAGGAAAAAATCATTCCGCTACAAAATAGTAAAGAAAACGGAACAGATGTCAAACGAGTAAGTTGAAAGGTGGTCATGATCCCTGAGTATGGAACTAACCCTACAACAAATCGTCGAAGGTCTACCGAAGTCTTTATTACATGCAAGCGATAGAGATTTGGAAGGATTCCAAAAAATTATCGATGAAACTATTAAATTAAGAGAGGGGCATCGAAACCTTCAAAAGATGGTCAAAAACTTCTCAACCTCTACGATTCAGCGTAGTTAAAACTCGATAATCAAATCAAATTAGGAAGGTGAGTCCACCTTCTTTTCTTTTTTTACAACATTTCGAACTTTAATTATATAAAAAAAGGATGAAGTTCAATGGCTCCATCCTTTGGAAATCTTTTGAATATTAATCTTTTTTGGTTTGAATTTTTCCGAAAATTAAAGCGTTAAATTAGGTTTCTTCAATAAAATAGTGATCCCTTAATTCTCCTTCTAATTCATAGCCATTCTTTTAAAGGATCCTTGCAGAGCCAACATTTGCATCCACCACACTAGCATGGAGTTTGTGCAGGTAAAGGGATTCAAATGCGAAATCACTCATTAAAGCCACACACTCCCCAAACGATTAATGCCGATAAACGTTCTAGCTACTTTTTAATAGCTCTTGTTGCATAAAAAGTGGGGACATTGAATTCATGAAGTTTACCTGAACCGTTTGTATCTTGGAAAATATCAGTTAGGATGAAGCCTGCCTGTAATTGTCCCCCTATTTGTTCCTCAATTGTGTGTGAAAACTGGATGCCCCAGTCATTTTTTAGCGATTTTTCATATAGCTCGGGATCCTTCAATGGATTATATGGCAACTGATTCGTAAAGGTTGTTTCTTCTTCATCAAATAGATAATTAAAACCGTTATCTAATCCTGCCAAGAGGATTCCGCCTTTTTTCAATACTCGGTAACATTCTTTCCATATCGGCACAACATCCTCCACATAACAATTGGAAACAGGATGGAAAATCAAGTCGAATGATTCATCCTCGAATGGTAACGGCTTGGTCATATCAGCCCTGACTGTGTTGATCTCATATTTCTCTCGTTTTGCCACTTCTTTTTCACTTTCCAATTGCTTTTCTGAATAATCCAATACCGTACACTTTGCTCCTAATGCCGAAAAGATCGGCATTTGCTGACCACCGCCAGAAGCTAAGCCAAGGATTTCGGCACCTTTGATTTCGCCAAACCATTCCTTTGGTACGGGCTTGGTTGGAGTTAGGACTACAAACCAATCATGTTTTTTCGCTTTTTCAAAAATCTCATGACTAATCGGCTGCCCCCATAACCAACCATCCTCCACCCACTTATCAATCGTTTTCGAATTTAGTTCTATGTATTTTTGGGCCATCTAAGTCTCTCCCCTTTGAAGAATCTGTTAACTTGAATTGCTTACTTAAATCATGACATGTTTCTTCAAGAAATTCTATTCATTTCTATGTTTCATCTAAGCTTTCTAAAAAGTAGATGTTATTGATTTCCGCTCCAACTTACACAAGTAATCTAAATAGATAATGTCCTCTAATTTCACCACATTAACGTAATAAAGATGAATCCTTCCCATATTACAGTTCAGGCAGATGGGAAACAATATCAAACACAAACATCTTTTATTCCCAAATAAGGAGTGAGTGAAGTGAAGCTGATCATTGATCGTTTTGAAGGAGATCTAGTCGTTTGTGAAAAAGAAGATGGCACGTTTATCGATATATGAACGAACCGTCTTCCTAGTGGCGCAAAAGTGGGCGATATCCTAGTGATGGATGGCGAGCATATTTCTATTGACGTGCCAGGAACTCAGGAGCGAAGAAAGCAAATTAATAGGTTAATGGAGGATATGTGGGAGTAGGGTTCCGAACCCTCCCATTTTTTATTTAGTTGAGGGCTTTAGCTAAGAAGAAACTTTCACAAATAAGGGCATTAATCCCTCATCGATCCTTGCTGGACAATGCCCTTGAAAAGTGAAAATTGTTTCGCAATGAGATGCTCATTTTAACATCTTACATACTTCCGTTTAAAACCAAGCCTTCCTTTATCGACTTCTTTTTGAATACTTTCATAAGCATTGAGAAAACTGCTTTTTTTCTTATCCCGTTTCATTTCTACTATACCTATTTCCTTTGCGGTCTCGACTGCCTTTTCATGGAGCGGCAAATAAGAAATCCCCACGGTGTATAGAAAATTATTCATAGCAGATTTCGCTCGTTCCGGCGAATCGTGAATCGTATTTTTGACAAAATCAAGCAGATTAGAAATCTTGTTTTCTGAAAATTCAACGTCTTTTCGATTCCCTAGAAGCCAACAATAGCAGCTCCAACCCGCTGACATTCTCAGCTCTTCACCGCTTGCGATCCATTTATCAGCAACTTCTTGTGCAATATCTGTCTCTGATAAGGTTACAGCCACCACATAATCGGACAACATATAAAAATATGCCGCATCCATCCAACGATCAAAATCCGACTCAGTCATGGCTTTTGGATCTGCAATAATGCCCGCAAAGTACATGGCGTCGTAGTTCCCTGTGGCATAAAGTTCTTCAGCTAACGGTTGACTTATTTTTATTTTCTTGGCTATTGGCTTCATTGCACCTGTTGCCACGCCAAAAAGCGGCTCATGCGCACCATTGGATATGTACATTTTTTTAGTGCGTTCCTTGCCAAGGGCTTCAAGCTCCTGCATAACCATTTCTAAATTCATCGTATAGCACTTCCTTCTTTTTGGAGATTTTCCTCGTAATAGTTTGCCGATCAAATACATCACCATTATCTTATAACATACTACCATTGTCAGCAAATCTACCGTCTAGTTGATGGCCCAATGACGTTTCTTGTGGTTTTTATTGAGGATTTACTGGCCACAAGAAAAGTCCCTTTGGACTCGGCTCCAATCAGGTCTATTGGATACCTTTTCTCCAATTTTTCCGGTGGAACGGGCTCCAATCAAGCCTATTGGATACCTTTTCTCCAATTTTTCCAGTGGGACGGGCTCCAATCAGGTCTATTGGATACCATTTTTCCAATTTTCCCAGTGGAACGGGCTCCAATCTGGTCTATTGGATACCATTTTTCCAATTTTTCCAGTGGGACGGGCTCCAATCAAGCCTTTTGGACACCTGTTCTCCAATTTTCCCAGTGGAACGGGCTCCAATCAAGCCTATTGGATACCTTTTCTCCAATTTTTCCAGTGGGACGGGCTCCAATCAAGCCTATTGTGATACCTTTTCTCCAATTTTTCCAGTGGAACGGGCTCCAATCAAGCCTTTTGGACACCTTTTCTCCAATTTTCCCAGTGGAACGGGCTCCAATCAGGCCTATTGGATACCTTTTCTTCAAATAAATCCCCCCTTTTTTAATCCCTACATTGCGCAACCTCATTCAATTTTACAAAATAGTATCATACTTACTATCATTATTTTCATAAATTTCATTGACAAACTGATTGCTTTTGAGATTAATGGAAACACTAACCTTTATGGTCTCTCGGTCAATGAAAAAAGTATGCCCTATTCCACAGGTGAATGATCATGCTTTTTCTTGTGTTTTCTTCATACAGTTCCCTTGGTTAAAAGATTTCCTTTATGTATGTAAAATTCTTAATAACTTCGCTTTCATTGATTGATATCCTATTTGTTAAATCTTCCGTTAAAAATACAAACTCTTTAACCCCGATAAATTCTGATTCGCTGACCAGGTAAAACTGCGCTCCTTTTTTATATCCATTAAACTGCCTATTTAATCTATATACCTTCATTGAATACCTCTAATGATTATTAATTTCTCTCTTTGATTATATCCCATTTAACTTAATTATTATTTGATACTACTGTAAAATTTAGAACGATTATGGATACAACGTAATCAGTTTTTATCCTTGCAGTTAAGTGTAAACGTAATGCACAAAAAAGAGTAGAGGCGTATAAAAAATACATACTTCTCTACTCATGAAGGGATAAGTTCCCCACTAGTTACCATTCATTTGTTAATACGACCTTTCCAATTGCCTTGTTTGATTCCAATAAAGTATGTGCTTCACTTACTTGATCAAAAGTAAACGTTTTTTCATCGACTAAGGGATGAAGTTTCCCTTCCTCTACAAGATTCGTTACTTCGCGTAATATTTTCCCGTGATCCTGCCTTTGCTCCTTATTCAGTACTTTCAAAAGCATGAACGTAATATGTAAGGAGAGTCCCTTAGCATGAAGAGGAGACAAATCGTGTGTTGATCGCGCTGCGATAGCTAATACTGTCCCGTTAGTGGCCGCCGCTTGGAAAGACCGATCGAGGTTCTCGCCACCAACCGTATCAAATACAATATCGAATCCTTTTCCATCTGTATGTTCCTTTACATACTCCTCTACTGACTGTTCCCGATAATTAATAGCCACATCTGCACCTAAACGCTTTCCGATGATTAACTTTTCCGCAGATGAAGCCGTTGTGAATACTCTTGCGCCGGCTAGCTTTGCTAACTGAATTGCAACATGTCCGACCCCGCCTGTGGCAGCATGAACAAGTACCGTTTGTCCGGTTTGCACATTTGCACGATTATAAAGCGATTCCCACGCCGTAATGGTTACTAAAGGAAGCGCTGCCGCTTGTGCCATCGTTACGTTTTTTGGTTTAGGAGCCAGAAGCTGAACATCCGCAAGCATATATTCTGCAAGGGCACCACCCGTTTCTTTAAAACCGCCTGCGCAGCCATAGACTTCATCACCGGCCTTAAACTCTGTTACCCCTTCTCCGACCTCTGTAACAACACCTGCTACATCGCCGTGCAACACCGCCGGAAACTCTGGTGCAACTGCTGCTACCAAACCACTGCGTACCTTTGTATCAATTGGATTTACACTTGTTGCTTTTACTTGAATAACAACATGCCCAGGAATTACTTCAGGCTTAGGAACTTCAGCAAGCTCAAAAACAGATGGATCTCCAAATTTCTTAATCACCTGTGCTTTCATTTGTTCATCACACTCCTTTCCTATAATTTTACACTATTTATATTTTTTTAGAAATGTTATGAATATTGTAATTATTCAATTTGCGCGCCATCCTTCTTTTACCCTTCTTTTACCCTTCTTTTACCCTTCTTTCCTATGATAAGTAATCAGGACAGAGTTCCCCCCCTTATCCCATCCATTATTTTTGACAATTCGTTTTGATTTAAGTAATGTAACCTAGTGGAATACGAAAAGTGATAGATTTTTTTCAAATTTTCATAAAAGGGTTTATATCCTAACTATATATGAATTCCCTTAGAATGTTCGTATTTTGGGGAAAGAAACGATCCTTACATCACTAGGAGGCAAAATTATGTCAAACTTACAAACTATTGAAAAGCAGGAACAGCAAACGTTCATTGATGTGATTCAGAGACGCCGTTCTGTTCGTTCATATGATCCAACAGTGCAGATTTCACGCGAAGAAATGACCGAAATACTAGAATTAGCAACATTGGCTCCTTCGTCTTCGAACCTGCAGCCATGGCGTTTTTTAGTCATCGATAAGCCAGAGCTTAAGAACAAGCTTTTGCCGATCGCGTTTAACCAACAACAAGTAGTCGAAGCCTCTGCCGTTATTGCTGTTCTTGGTGACCTGGAAAGCTACAAGAACGCTGAAAAGATTTATGGCCAAGCAGTTGAAGCTGGCTTTATGCCGGTTGATACGGCTAAATCATTCATTGAGCGGACGGTAAGCACGTACTCAAGCTTCTCACCAGAAGTAGCGCGCCAAGTCGTAAATACGGATGGTGGATTGATCTCCATGCAGCTCATGCTTGTCGCCCGTTCCAAAGGCTACGACACAGTTCCGATGGGAGGATACAACAAAGCACAGTTTGTTGAAGCCTTCGGAATTGACGAAAAATATGTGCCAGTGATGCTTATTGCGATTGGAAAAGCAACAAAACCAGGACATCCGACTACCCGCCTTCCTATCGAGGACGTAGCGTTCTTTAACGAAATGCCTACGGAATGAGCAAGAACGTAATACAAATAAAGTGACTCAACATTAGAAATCAGCTTGTGATTGAACCAAGTTGGTTTCTTTTTTTCTTTGAGAGGAATTTCATACTACAAAAAAGGGCAGCCCCAGGAAAAAGGGGTCAGTCCCCCGGTGTACTAAAGCTTTAATGCGCCGGGGGACTGACCCTTAATTTCAAAAATTCCAGGGATCTGTTGAATTGGGATCACATATTGTTTAAATTTTAACATAATTTCTTCGACTATATGGCCTGATTGCGGAAATACTCACCACGTAGGATGAAGTATTTTCTACCTTCTCAACTTTAACGATTGCATAGTACGTGAAAATTTTAAGATAGAATAACGCGAAGGTGCTGCCTAAATATTTGCCAAAAAAATGAGGGTTTATCAAAAGATAAGATCACTTCAGATGCTCATTTAAAATATTTTCTTCTAAGACTGCAAATTTATCACCGTATACTCTCGTAATATGTTTTTCTCCCCATAGACAAAGCGAATCTAAAATATCCCTCAAACTCCATCCATACTCACTGAGCTCATACTCCACTTTTGGCGGAACTTGATTATAGACAATTCTATTAATGACTCCATCTTCCTCCAATTCACGTAATTGCTGGGTTAACATCTTTTGGGTAATATCTGGCATAAGACGTTTCAATTCACTTGTACGTTTCTTACCATGTGTTAAATGGCATAGAATCACGCATTTCCACTTTCCCCCGATAACTTCCAGTGTTGCTTCCACTGATATATTGTATTTCTTTTCCTTCATTTTCTATCGCCTCCTAATTAGTAGGTACTAAAAAGTACCTATATTACTTTTAAGTACGTACTTCTCATTTATTATGATATATCTCATAATAACATTAGCCGGTTGAAATGTATGTATTGATTTATTTATTTTGTTTAATTTAAGCAAGTTTTTCACACAATACCCAAAAATTAGGAGGATAAAAATGTCTATCGATAAAAAACGAAGTACATTTGCACTTCTGGCTTTAGCAATGAGTGCATTTGCAATAGGGACGACAGAATTTATTAGTGTAGGGTTATTACCGCTAATTGCGGTGGATTTAAAAGTACCGGTTACAACAGCCGGCTTAACTGTTTCCCTTTACGCTTTAGGTGTAACTTTCGGGGCACCTATCCTGACATCCATCACGTCTAGTATGTCACGAAAATCTTTATTACTTTGGATTATGATTGTTTTTATTATTGGTAATAGTGTGGCAGCAAGTGCGGGCAGCATCGGTATTTTACTTGCAGCTCGTGTAATTTCAGCCTTTTCACATGGTATTTTTATGTCGATTGGATCAACAATTGCAGCCGATTTAGTACCTGAAAATCGAAGAGCCAGTGCCATAGCCATCATGTTTTCAGGACTAACGGTAGCAACTGTTACAGGTGTGCCATTTGGAACATTTATTGGACAACAATTCGGCTGGAGAATGGCCTTTCTTATTATTATTGCCGTTGGTATCATCGCCCTCATTGCAAATAGCATTCTCGTTCCGTCTGACTTACGAAAGGGAACGCGGACTACGTTCGGCGATCAGTTCAAATTACTGAAAAATGGACGTTTATTACTCTTATTTATTATTACTGCCTTAGGGTACGGTGGGACATTTGTTGTCTTCACTTATTTATCACCAATCCTGCAAGAAATAACTGGATACAAAGAAAGCACGGTAGCTGTGCTTCTGCTCATATATGGTATTGCCATTGCGATTGGAAATATGATAGGCGGAAAGCTATCGAATCAAAATCCAATTAAAGCTTTATTTTATATGTTCATACTTCAAGCAGTTGTTCTATTTATCTTCATGTTTACAGCACCATTTAAAATAGGAGGCATTATTACCCTCTTCTTCATGGGTCTTCTCGCTTTTATGAATGTACCTGGATTACAGGTATATGTGGTCATGTTAGCAGAGCGGTTTGTTCCAACCGCTGTTGATGTAGCTTCAGCGATTAATATTGCTGCTTTTAACGCCGGAATTGCACTTGGTTCCTACTTAGGAGGGATTATTACAGATTCAGTCGGTCTGATTCACACCACTTGGATTGGATCACTTATGGTTTTAGCAGCTGTTATCTTGACAGGATGGAGCAGAATTCTTGAAAAAAGAGACAAAAAAGCTGATAGAGTGCTCCACAAACAGTGTTCTTGATTATTGTACCGAAGAACGGGAATCCGTCGTATCTTGGATAACAGCACTAAAAAATATGTATGGCCCTAAGGAAAAAAGGGTCAGTCCCCCGGTGTACTAAAGCTTTAATGCGCCGGGGGACTGACCCTTAATTTATATTAATTGTATATAGCTTTGCTCCATAAAAAAGTTTGATGTCCCTTTATAATGGACATTTTTCAAAAAAAAGTAAGGTCACACCTCCAGTGCGCTAAAGCTTTAGCCTGTCTGGGGTCTGACCCAAGATTTCCACTATCTCCATACCCTCTTCCGCTGCATGAATTCCTGAATATATCCCCAAACGGAAACGGGTGACATCATCATTTGGTAGCACAACACAAAAAAGATAAACCCTATTCGATTTTTTCGAATTCGTAATCCTAATTCATGAAAAACTCCTTTTTGATACCGATAGAGCAAATAATTTGCGAGGAGTGCTAGAGGCAGAACAAGTAAGGTATGAGCCCCGACAATCCAAAAAACCCCAAAGAAACTCAGGATTAGTCCAGGGATCCATACAAATGTATAAACAAAATCCAAGAAGGGCATCACCAAGTTCGAGCCTGTTAAATAACGGGTGAAGATCCTTGGCTGTTCCCACGGTTTTACTCGTTTTAGCGCTTCAATCATCCCCCGTGCCCAACGGCTGCGCTGGCGGGAAAAGTGGCTAAATTTCGTTGGCACATCCGTAAAGGCAATCGCCGTTGGCTCAAAATAGACCTTATAGTTTTTCTCTAGAAATGCCCAAGTAAGTACAATATCTTCTCCTATTGCATCTGGCCATCCGCCCACTTCTTTAATAACATCTGTCAGATAAAGACTGTACGCGCCTTGTGCTACAAGCGTTCCTTGATACAAACCCTGTAGACGCTTAATCGAAGCAATTCCTAAAAAGTAATCCCATTCTTGAAGTCTCGCTAACCAGTTTTCGCGGCTATTACGTACAAGAACAGCTCCAGCTACGGCACATACCTCTTTTGGTGCAGATTCCATACGAGCCACTAATCTTCTAACTGCCTGGGGATGGAGTAATGTATCGGCATCTAAAGTGATGGTATATTTTGTATCCACTGATAAAAGAGCCTTATTTAATGCATGATGTTTACCAGGTTTCTTCTCAAAAAGGACGTGAATATCAAGTCCCAATTCTCTACCTGCTTGTTTTGAAACCTCTGCTGTATGATCTGATGAATTATTATCGATCACGTAAATCCGCATCAACCCTTCATAGTCTTGTTTTGCTAATTGTTGTAAAGTCATGGCAATTCCCTTTTCTTCATTCCAACAAGCAATTAAGATACTCAAAGGTTCTTTTGGGTTAAGCGTTTTAAAAGCTGGCTGTCGGTCAAACAAGAGACTTACAACCATAAAGGCATTTAAGTACCCTGGTAAATAAGCAATGCCAGTAATGATAACAATGGCAACAGGAACCGTCACCACTTGCCCCAATTCCTTTACCCATGGGACCGAAAGCACAATTGAAAAAACCATCCATATAAGAGCAAATCCGTGACTAAGCCAGAACTTCTCTAAAACTGGGAGGTACAATCCTCTTTGAAATGGTAGTAATGGATGTCTTGATGTCGGTCTAGTTTCTATTTTCAAAGGAAGAAGAACCCCCTTCTAATGATTATTAATCTCCTACCTATTTTATATTATTGGTCGGCATTTTCCGTTGCAATTACAGAATTACCAATAATAATACAATTATAGGTGTGATTTTCCATTACGGTCGTCTGTTAGGTATTCTTTTTCATTAATAGGGCCAGTGTGTAATCATTGCAGCCTTTTTTTGAATCTTCTTTTTTTCAATAAAGTACCTATAGTTGAACAAGTTCATTAGACGCTAATGCGAGTTTGATAAATAAGCGGAGAAATTTCCCTTAATTAAGAAATAGCACTGAAAACAGCTCAAATAGACGGAAAGATTCCGACTATTGACTCGAAAAACGTGAAAATGGTTAATTTTTCTTTGCTTAATCGGAAAACCTCCGCTTATATACCCGGAACCGGGCTCTATTCTGCAGTCTAACCGGAAAATCTCCGCTTATTTTAAATATCACTGAGGATTCTAAAAATTTTTAGAGCCCTTTTTTTCAACGTATGGAAACGCTCAGGTTCAAAAATTTATTAAGCCTGAACGATTATTTTTTTGAACTTAGGTTTTGCAAGCCTTGTCAGAAATAATAGGTATAAAGACCAAAGGAAAAAAGTTGGATTTACTTTCCTCTTCCATCTCATACAATACATAAAGGGAGGTAGAGAAGCATGTTCAAAAGAGTGATCATCCTTGGGATGCTCTCCTTAGTATTAATAGCATTAGTTTTACTTAGAAACCATACAATTGCTCCTGTTAACAATCCAAGTACGAAAAGCAATGATTCCTCTGAATACATTACAGTTGAATATAAAATTAGCAAAATTGAAGGCAAACGGTATTATGGAAAAAGTAATGACGGGACAGGGATCATTTTTTCTACTCAAAGCATCGAATCAGATGATGATATACAAGTCGATGATGTGGTCATATGCTATTTTGAAAAAGGTAATTTTGGGAAAGGATTAGTAAAAGTCAAAAAGAAGTAAGCTGAATGAAGAATTTAAGTGGATGCATCCATCGTCATAATAACCTTTTAAAATATAAGATCAGTCCCCAAGTGTATATTGGGCTTGGGGACTGATCGCAAATTACCTTTAACGTAAGTCTAGCAGCAATGAAGTACACGATTGAAGGCCGGAAGCTTAAGGATTTGGGCAAGTAAACTGCCGCAGCCAAACATGGAATCTCCTCAGGAATCTTCCGTATTTTTAAAAAGTGTTACTTTTTCTACAGCCTCTGCCTGTCCCCTTATCTCTTTAACTTGAATGTACTAGGGAATGATTTTTCGCTCTTTTCTTAAAATAAAAAATCATATTCATTAAGATTAAAAGAACGAGCGAACATACAACAAGGCCCCATAAAGTAACCGCAATAGGAAACCGGTCAATGAATACCCCTGCCACTTTAGGAAGAAACGCACCGCCCAGTCCACCTAGCGCAACTAGAATGCTTGTCGTGTTCTCCTCTAATCCTTGCGCTTCCTCATTCACAAGCAATAACCCGATGGAGAATATCCCACCCATTAACAATCCCGCGAAAAAGATTGAGATAAAACTCATGGTTGCTGATGTCGATAAGGCAAATCCGGAAATGCTGCCAAATTGACCAATACAGCAAATAATTAAAAGACTTCTATAACCAATTTTATCAATAATAACTGCCATACTAAGACGCCCAATAGTCATCGCACCCCAAAACACCGTAATACTTATCGCTAGTGCAGATTCACCTAAATCTGTCGTTTTCCTTAGTATGGTAGGTAAATAATTAGGGAAAGTCATTTCTGTCCCTACATAAAAAAAGAAAAATAAAGCACCTATAGCTATGACTGGAATTCCTTTACGTGGATAACGTTTTCTCTCAGGCGACTTTATATCCTGCAAGGCAGCCCGAGGCTGTTTCTTTAAAAAAGAATCCGCATCTCCAAATGATAGAAATAACCACAGGAACATTGTTACAGTAATGATTACTGCTACGAATGTAAATGATAGGTTCCATATGCCATTCATAATAAAAATAGCAGATACGGTAGGAATAACTAGAGCGCCAACTCCAAAAAACACTTCGGCTAGGACGAGCACAGCTGCCTTTTTTTCTTTAAAAGAACCAATGATAAGAGCTGCAACCACAGTTTCAGCAATCCCTAACCCAGCACCGCCGATTGGCGTTGTTATGAGCAGTACGTTCCAATCTGGCAAGAAACTAAGGACAAATTGGGATAGGGCAAAACAGAACAATGCTACAAAAATCGTCATTCTCCGCCCTAGACTATTTACAATCACTGGAGCAATTAATACCCCCACTAAAAAACCTAGGAATTGATTCATAATGAGTTGTCCACCAGCACTGTAATCAACTTGATAGGCATGAACCATCGGCTCCAGCACAGAGCCAATAATAATATGGCCAAACCCATTTAATAAATAGATTAAACAAGCAATCCAAGCAAGTTTTTTCAAATAATCCCCTCTTTATTCAACGTGTATTCTATATAAATCTAGCATAACGAACTCTGACACTTTCGGAAAGTTTTATGTGTCTAGGACATGCTCCAAAATCAGCAGAAACATATAATCCAATACCGTATCCAATTAAAACAACACCTTTTATATAGGCCATTGTTGCTCCTGCTAAACTATCAATGCTAGGTAAAATCCAATTATAAAGAACAATAAATAATCCTAGAAACAAATATATTTAGATAGGCCCCTATTTTTGGCTTTATTATGCAAGGGTTATTCTCTTAAAAAAGTTTTATGGTATGATGAGATGTCGTTCTAACATGTGACACATTTACGTTCATCTAAGAAAAGAGGTATTTATGCGTACTACAGAATTATCCAAGCGACATTGGTTACTCATCTTAACACTTACTTTATTAACATTTGTTCTCGGAACAAGCGAATTTGTTATCGTCGGGATCTTAACCGATATTTCCTCGAGTCTTCAAATTACAAATGCAAAAGCAGGCACATTGGTTTCCGCGTTTGCGATTACGTTTGCCATTGCTACACCACTCGTGATGTCAGCAACAAGTCATTTCCCAAAGCGTAAATGGATGTTGTTTTTGATTGGATCGTTTATCATCTTGAATGCTTTGTGTGTGATTTCGACAAGCTACATCATGCTCCTTGCACTTCGGATGATGACGGCGATTGTAACAGGAGTGTTAATCTCACTTGCCATGATTGTTGCAAGTGAATCCATGCCGAATGCAAAACGTGGACTTGCTATATCATTCGTTTTTGGTGGTTTTACTCTGGCAAACGTGATTGGAGTACCAATTGGCACTGTCATCGCTGAATGGTACGGCTGGAATGCCACTTTCATGTTAACTACTTTACTAGGAGGATTTGCGTTTTTGACATCCTTTTTCGTCTTGCCTACTAAGCTCAGCCAAATACGCAGTTCGTTACGGGATCAGTTTTCTTTATTGACCAATCCACGAATTTTGATGGCTTTTTTCATTCCTGCACTTGGATTTGGTGCAACTTATGCCGTCTTTACTTACCTTGTTCCTATCTTGAAGGGAATGGGAGCACCAAATCAATCCATTAGTTTCATCTTATTTGGTTATGGAATTATCTCGATTTTCAGCAACATCCTCGCGAGTAAAATTGCCAGCCACAATGCAATTGGTCGCCTTAGGTTTGTTTTTCTTGTGCAGGCAGTTGTTCTGACAAGTTTATTTTGGACTACCAATCATACAATATTAGGATTTGCAAACATTGGCTTGATGTCGTTATTGGCCATCCTGTTAACAACATCTACTCAGCTTTATTTAATAGACCTTGCCGGAATTTATCAGCCAAAAGCAACAGGACTCGCTGCATCACTTATGCCAGTAGCAAGCAACGTAGGGATCGCTTTTGGTTCTGCATTAGGCGGAATTGTATATCATCAAGGAAATTTAATGAATGTAACATGGGTCGGTGGGGTAGTTGCCGTTTGTGCAAGTCTGCTCACTTTCTTTAGTCATCTCTTAGACAAAAAACAAAAGAAAACAGCATAAGAGGAAAGCAACAAAGTCTTGGCATGTTTCCTATGGTTTCTCTAGAAGAACTGTAACGCACAAAAAAAAGGCCTTATAGACTACCGAATTCTTCTAACATGGGAGTAATCGGAACCTTATTTTGCTTATTCCACAATAGGATTTTAAATTTTAATAAATTGATAGAAAATCCATCCCAAAATGCGAAAATCGCTGTCAAAATTCACTTTTGAACGCAAATATGACGCTTTTGGTATAAAAATCAGCACCAAAAGTGAATTTTCCAAGTTCGATATGAACGGCAAAATCCGATATCGTTTAGTTGCTGAACGGAAACTAAGCGATGAAGGGCGGCGCCAAAAATGAGTATAAAATCAGGTAATATTGAAGGATTCGAACAATATGCGCAATTTGAAACATTAAAAGAATTTAATCGTCATTTGGAGATGTGGTTATTGGAACACAAAACAGATTTTTCAAAAGGAGAGCTAGTCGGATTAAAGCGGCTGGTTCGTTTTGCTGCGAAAATACCTGGTGTATGTAATGCCAAAATCGGCACTCTCTTAAAAACGATTCATGATGAATATCACGATAACGGGATTTCGCGTTCCACGTTTAAACGGATGATTAACAAAGCAAAAGCATTAGGGATCTTTACTGTCTATGAAACGGAAAGAAAAAATGGTTCGCAGTCAAGCAATCTCTTTGTGTTCAATCGTTTTCCCGTTAGTGAACCACCTAAACAAGAAATATTGAACCACCCAAAAGAAACTATTAATCTTTTAAAAACTGAAAAAGATCAAAAGATAAAAAAACGTAATGAAGAACCGTCTGTATTGGATCACACCTATGTTAGCAACCGTGTTCCACAGCGTTTTGTTCAATTTGTTCAATACTTCTTCTCGGATGCAAAATTAATCGAAGAATATTGGCGGATGGCATACATTCAGATTCACAGATTAATTGATATGGACATAGACGATACTGTCGATATCGCGATTGATTCCTTTAGACAACTTATTAGGAAACTGAAATTTACAAAGGTCGTCAGAAATCCAATTGCCTATTACTATGGAATCTTTACCAAAAAATTATTTCATTTTTTTCGGGATTGTTATTGGAATTCATGAAGCAAAGGATACATACAAACAAAAAAGGGGCAGTTTCAACCTCACAATGCTCTGTTTATTGTTTTAGTCTCTATATCCGTATCCAATCAATTTATAACAATGGCAACAGGAACCGTCTCCACTTGCCCCAATTCCTTTACCCATGGGACTGAAAGCACAATTGAAAAAACCATCCATATAAGAGCAAGTCCGTGACTAAGCCAGAACTTCCCTAAAACGGGGAGAGACAATCCTCTTTGAAATGGTAGTAATGGATGTCTTGATGTCGTTCTAGTTTCTATTTTCAAAGGAAGAAGAACCCCCTTCTAATGATTATTAAAATCCCTTCCTATTTTATATTATTTGCCGGCATTTTCCGTTGCAATTGCGTAATTACCAAAAAATAATACAATTATAGGAGTGATTTTCCATCACGGTCGTCTGTTATGTAAATCTAATATAACTGGCTAAATTCCATTGGAAAATGTAACATAAAACACATTGTAACTAGACAGGAAAAGCTCAGAGTCGGAATCCCTCTGAGCTTATCATCTTTCAAGATGCTTATTAAATTACCCAAAGATACATGGCTAGATTTATCAGAAGATAATCCATATAGTCAATTCTTGATTACGGTTATGGCTAGTGTAAATCAATTAGAAGAGATCTAATCCGTATGCGGCAACGTGAAGGAATAGAGCTGGAAAAAAAGATGGAAAGTTTAAAGGACGATTAAAGAAATATCATAGGAATCACGCTGGTATGAAGTATGCAGTAAAGCAATATAAAGAAAGAAGTATGACCGTAAATCAAATTTGTGAAATTACAAATGTATTTAAGGCTTCATTATATAGAAAGCTATCGGAAGGGAACAAATAATCATTCCTTATTCCATTAAAGGGCCACTAATTAATTAACAAATTTTTTACAACTAGATATTTATGATAGAATGAGTCTGAAGATGACAAGGTTTTATACAAAGGGGGAGGAACTTTTGAATTTTACTGAAATAACATTACTAACAAACAAAATAAATGAAATGAAAGATTTCTATAAAAATATACTTGAACTTCAAATTCTAAGTCATGATTCAAATACTTTTACGGTACAATTAGGTTCTACTGCTGTTACCTTCCAAGATTTGCAGTCAGATTCAAATCCTTTTTATCACTTTGCTATTAATATACCCGAAAATAAAATGGAAGAGGCAAAGTCCTGGATTAAATCAAAAGTAGCTTTGAATACAGAGGAAGATTCAGCTGAAGTATTTTTCAATAGTTGGAACGCCCATGCTATATATTTTGAAGATCCCTCTGAAAATATAATAGAATTTATTGCTCGTCACAATTTAAAAAATGGAATCGAACATAATTTCTCATCCGATGATTTGCTTAATATTAGTGAGATTGGAATAGTAGTTGATGAGGTGATTCCATTTGTAAGGAATTTAAATAAAATCGGTATTCCTAACTGGAGAGATGATAGTGAAGGGTTGACCCCAGTAGGAGATGAAAATGGTCTTTTTATAACAGTAAAGAATGGTCGCCGTTGGTTTTTCTCCAATAAGGACGCAATGTTCTACCCTTTTGATGTATCCATTGAGAGGCTTGGGAAGTTTTCATTCTATAAAAAAAATGGTGAGGTATTAATAAGAAAATAATTATCTTCTTCTATTCGGGTGTAATTCTGCGGCAAAAATTTCGCCTTTTCTTTATGGGACTATATTGTTAAACAGTATGTTCATCAATAGGCTTAAGGAAGTAACGGAAAAGCCCAATGTGTATAAAATCAGGAAAAATTGAAGGATTTGAATGTCGTGGATATCGCGATTGATTCCTTCAGACAACTTATTAGAAAACTGAAATTTGCAAAGGTCGTCAGAAACCCAATTGCCTATTATTATGGAATCTTTAACAAAAAATTATTTCATTTTTTTCGGGATTGTTATTGGAATTCATGAAGCAAAGGATACATACAAACAAAAAAGGGGCAGTTTCAACCTCACAATGCTCTGTTTATTGTTTTAGTCGCTATATCCGTATCCAATCAATTTAAATGACAGTATAGCTTCGACTAGACTAGCAAAGACTATCGCAAACATTAATGATTCAAAAACTGTCATTCGGCATCACCCCCCCTTCTTTTTGGGAGTGTACCGACCACCCTTGGGAAATCCCTATTCTATTTTACTTCCAGTAATATCATACCCTCTCCAAAAGAGGAACGTATATTCGTGACATATACTTTATATCCTTCGTCTTTCAGAAAAAAAAGGTTCAGTCCCCGGTATAATAAAGCTTTAATCCACGGGGGACTGACCCTTTATTTCCTAATTGATTTTCTCAATACCAGTCTTTTTCTGATGCCTTTTATCCATGATTTGATCCAAATACTGTGTAAATTCCGATTCGCCTGAGTACGACAAGCACAGGTATTCCTTCGCCCTCGTCATCCCGATATAAAATAAGGAAACCTCCCTCTCCTTATCGTCTTGAAGCGGAAATGGCATGGAATCAACATTTACGATAAATACGGCCTGAAAATCTAGACCTTTGCTGCTGTCTATGGTACTAATTTTAATTTTGCCATCATCCTTTTTAAAGGATCGCTTGGAAACATCATTTTCCGTAATCCAAAAAAACGGTAAGTCCGACTCCCTTAACAAGCGTTTAATAATATCCACAAACGGATATTTATGATTCTTTTTCACCCGGTACAAAATAAGCATTTCATCAAAAGGAATCTTCCGCTCTTCATGCAGCTTTTTCATTTGCCTGGCAACTAATCTCATTTCATCAAAGAAATTGGCAGCCTTAATAATCCCTGGTTCTGGCCCTTTCCGCTGGTGCTTTGTGGGGCGATAATTTCTCCATCGAGTTCTCGATTCACGACCTTATTTTTAAACATTGAATGTTCGCGGTAAAAATCCCAGGCAAACTTAACAATTTGTTGCGTATTCCGATAGTTAATCGACAACACCTTTGATCTACCTTGAAAGCTTAATCCTGTATCCTGTAAGTACGATCGTTTCCGCCGGTAAATTGTCTGCGCTCGATCCTCTACCAATAAAAGCGACTGAGTATCGGTATTTATTAAGAGACTAACAAGCCGCAGCCACTCCGCATCAAAATCCTGCCCTTCATCAATCAAAATAGCATCATAGGAAGGTAGAATGGTTTCCTTCTTCTCGATCTTATCAATAATCACAGTAAGGTTCTGCTCTCTAATTCTTAAATCATTCTTTAACCGAGCATGAAAATTCCGTACGATAATGTTTTGGTTTTGTGCCTGTTTTACAGTTGGATCAAAATCAAATAGATCCTCTGGCTCATTCAACATATGGTGGATCATCTGCTGAATCGCGTTGGCCAAAGAAATGTTATAGCAAAGGATTAGATTTTTCCAATCAGGATTTTGTTTTGACAACATCTTCGCCCGGCTCGCCAAAATAATTGTCTTCCCGCTTCCCGCGACACCGCGAATCAAACGGTTCTTATCGCCAATCTGTTTCGCTAAATTCTCCTGATGCAAATCCATTGTCTTAATATCATGTAAAGACAAGAGCAGTTGATCCTGATACGGCACCGGAGCCTTAAATTCGGCACTAATCCGGACCTCAGGAAACAAATGATAACGGATGGCATTTATGTCCTCAATGGAAAGTGGTTCCTTTAATCGATACGGCACAACAAACATATTCATGATTTTTTCCATCAAGATTTCTTCTGAAAACCCATCATTTTCGGGATCAATTTCATCTCTTGCTAAGCACAAGTTGGGTTCAATGACCGTATATAGTCCATCTTTAATAAAGTCCCTGGTATACAATCTTGTAAAAACAACACCATGACCATAAGGGAACTTCAATTTCAATTTATATTTTCCATCTGACTCGATTAGGTTTTTATCTTTTTTCAGCACATCAGTTATTTTAAACATATAGTCCCTTGCCTGATTCATCGGACTTTGAACTATTGTTTGATCCCCATTGGTTGCCACGATATGCCATTCATCATGATTAATTTGAAAAAGTGTATTTCTCGTATAATCCTTCACTTCCAAAACAACCAATCCAAGATCAGGACCTATAATCACAAAATCAGGTTTTCTCCCTTGGATTTCCGGTTCAAAATAGACAATATAATCATCTGGCAAATAGGTTTTTAATGTTCGGAAAAACAGTCGCTCGCCAGCAGTGGCAGTCGATCTAATTGTCTCAGGAATTGTAATCGCCATAATAACCGCTCCAAAATCTGCATTTTCCTCCATTATACTACAAATAGTGCACTTTTCCTTAAACGAATGGGTATATAATCCTTTTATTTTAACATTTTTCTACTATTCCAAACAAAATTCACCAAAGGTATTGTATTTTAGTCCTATTATTTTGATAATAGAATGGAAGATATAATCCTACATACATAGAAAACAATAGAACTCATGAAAGTAGAGTGGAAATTTTGTTAAAAGGAATCCTAGATAAATTATTAAAAGGGAAAGAACCAACACCCCAACCGGCCGTCAAACCCATTAGCCAAGCTGACGTAGAAGCATTAGTAGAGGCAAAAATTAGGGAGCATGCAGCAACACTGGAATATACAAAAAAGGATTCACCCGATCAAAATCAGCCGGCAGATCCAGACGATTACACCTTAACCCCGAAACAAATTGAATATGCCCTTTCTTTAATCGACAAAATTAAGTATGAATTCGAATTGGCAATTGATCCGTCAGCCTTAACCATAAAAGACTTAAATAGATTAATTGCTTATAATCGGTATAAAAATAAAGGAACACTTGTTAATTTGGTGAAAAAAGGTGTATTGAAGAAAAAGTAAATAAATCTGCGCATTATAAAAAAATTGCGGTTCCATAAATGGAACACGGGATTTTTTCATTCCGCTCCTATCTTGTCACGGGTGCGATTCTCGTGGTTTTTAGTATGGATATCCTTGCCACAAGAACCGTCCCCATGATTCCAAAACCAAATCAAGTGTGGACATGGGACATTACATGGCTTCCAGGTCCTATTAAGGGTCCCTATTTTAGGCTTTATATGATTGATATATTTAGTAGAATGCCAGTTGGTTGGGATGTATGGGAAAATGAAGATGCAGTGTACGCAGAAGAGCTAATCAAAAAAGCGTTCATTAGCGAAAAGATTGCAGGTGAACCCTTAGTTCTACATTCTGATAACGGAAGTCCTATGAAAACCGCGACCTTTCAGGTCTTATTACAGAAATTATGCATTCAAAAGTCCTATTCAAGACCGCGAGTGAGTAATGTCAATCCTTATTCTGAGGCCATGTTTCGGACAATGAAGTATCGGCCAGAGTATCCACATAAAGGGTTTGTGTCCCTAGATGCAGCACGTTCATGGGCAGCAGAATTTGTGCTGTAATATGCCTGTGAACACCAACATAATGGATTAAATTTCGTGACACCACACCAATGTCATGCCGGGTAATATATAGAAATTCTGGAGAAGCGAAAAGAAGTTTATGAGCAAGCAAAGTCCAGGCACCCAGAACTTTAGTCTCGCTCAACAAGGGATTGGTCTGCCCACAAATCAGTGGCATTAAATCCGATAAAAGATGAGGAGAAAACAAGTAAACTATCGGAATGATCAATAAAAATTTTACCCTCTTCATAAAATATTAGTGCGTAAGAAGCAATATTTTATGAAGTGGCCACCAACCAAGCGATAGCGCAGTAGGATTTTGAGGAATTACGACAACTTTCTTGACAAACACCTTAAGTGTATATGCCAAAAACGTTTAAATATTTATTAGCCTGAACAAAATTCACTTTTTTAAATACTATTGTCAACATAACACATTCCATTGATCAAATAACAAATATCAGCTCTATATATTGGTTCATTATTATCAACAATTATAAATGAATCTGTAACATATGGATTGTAATAGATTAACTTGTTATGTTGTATGATATCTATTTTATTTCCAATATAATTTCCTACTACATACGCGTGAACATTTTTTTGTCTTTCTCGTCTTACTTTCTCTTGTCCTGATTTATGAATTTTAAATTCTACATCTGACAAAATTAAAGATTCTTGATATGAAATAACTCGTCGTGATTTTTTATCAAGCACAGAAAACATCCTTTTCTGAAGATTCCTATATACTTGAACACGTTGATTCATTTTTATTTCCTTATTTATTAACAGTGGGTTTTTCATGTTAAAAACCACCTAACTGGTGTTATTTGACCAAATTTATTTCAAACAAACAACTCACATATATTTTATAATACAAAGTATTTTGATTTTGGAAATTGGTACCTAGTCCAAATTTTTTATGTATCTAAAGAAATATGATATTAAAATAAATAATCATAGGACAAGCTTTCCCTTTTTTTAAAATTTTATCCTTCGTTATTATTGTTGATTGTAGTACTTAATTCCTTTTAAGAATTCATAAAAAAAAGGATTTACATTATTAATTCAATGTAAACCCTGTTTTTTAATAACCTTTACTTTTTCAAAAATTTCTTAGCAATTCTTCCCCAGTCTTTTCTTGCATCCTGTATATCGTCTTTTCTTTCTCCGTCAGGTATTTCATCTTCAAATCTAGCCCACGCTGCAAGCAATAATCTTAAACCTTCTGAAGCTTTCTCTAATCTATCTTGTAGATCTCTACTATTACTACTTTCGTTATTATCTAAGACTTCAATTAAATGCTCATATGCAGGGTGATTTCTGTTAAGGAGAATGTTCAATGCACCTCCACTTGGCTGTACTGTAAAAAAGGCATCGCTTTCAAAATAAGATTCAGTAAAAGAATATTTTAAGTTATTTGTCACTGTATAAACTGCAATCTCCTGAGCCTCTTCTTCTTCTACCCCCGATGTAATAAGATCCGTACGTATGTTTTCAACCTTTTCTTCTGGAGTAAGAGCCTCATCTATATCGCTACTTCCAACAAAACCTTGTCTCTTTCTTTCTTGAGTATATTCAGTAGCTTTTTTCTCGATTTCAGTATTTTCATACCTTTTTGATTTACTGCGCATTCCTTTAGTTTGTTCTTTAATAAGTTTTCTCAATGATGTAATTTGTTTGTATATGTAGTCTGCTACTTCAATTAATGGAGCTCTTGGATCGCCCTCTTCTTCCAATTCCTCTTTAATTTCGTCAATGTCTTTTCCTTTTCTTTGTAGGTCAATAATTTGATGTATCATTCCTAATATATCTGAAAAATTTCTGGCTGTTTGTTTATTATTTGTTACTCCCATTAGCTCATCTAATGAAGGTGGAAACTCAACTTCTATTCCCCACCATCTTTCTGTTGGATCACTTTGTGAAACTAATGTTTGATCTAGTTCTAATTCCCTACCTGCTCTTACAACGGATATTCCAGTATTATCTTTAGCATGCTTACCATGTGGTGTATTACCGGCGTTGTCATCAGTTCGTGCTTCTAATGACGCGATAGAAGTTCGAACAAAAATATCATGGTTTTGATCCTTGTAATTAACCCTGAATATTCTTTCGTAATTTTCTCCACCATGTTTTTCAAACATCGGCTTATTATGGAACGGCTCCGGGCAATTAGTTTTAGCCATTAGATAACAAGGATCGTTTGGTTTTGAAAGTTGATCTCTTGATACATAAGAAGGATTATCGAGATCAAAAACAGTCATTTGAATCTTAAGTTGATTTGAATGAATAAACTTTCTATAGATCCTGCCAATCAAGGATTCCGAATGCCTTAGTAAGGTTTCACCCTTATTCCACATTAATCTATCGATGCTAGACCAAACTACTAGTGTTCCAGTACGACCAAACTCTTTAACTACTTTTGAATATATGTAGGGAACTGCTTTTTTGAACGGTTCTGGCATAGAGCTAGATTTAGTATTTTTAATTTCATTTACATCTAAATAAACATGGTAAGCATTTTCTACTCCATCTTGCCAACTCCATACGTCTACGCGTTTACATTGTGAAATTGATGATGCTGGCAGTCCCATGCCAAAGCGGCCTATACCTGTCCGTTGATCCTTTCTTAATCGAGTACCATTTCCAAATTGAAGTGATAATGCCAATACATCAGGTGACATACCATCTCCGTTATCTAATACGGCTATTTGCTCCAATTTCGAAGATCGCCTAGTCGATAATTGTCGTTCAGCTTCACCACAAAGCAGCTGTACGTGAGAAGCATTTGCCTGTATTGAGTTATCAATAAGCTCACAAACAGCATATGCTGTGTTCTTATATCCATTGTCTCTCATTGCTTCAATAGCTAAATGTGCAGGAACGTATGAATTTTTTAAACTAATCATCCCAAACATCCTCCCAATTATAAAAAGAATCTGCAACGCTTCTAAAACCAGGAAGCTCCGTATCAACAACTGTTACAATTTCAGCAACACTGTTTCCGCCCGCTTTTTTTCCCCTAATTGCTCTTCCAACCATTTGACTATATAAAACTAATGATAATGTTGGTCTGGCAATAACAGCTGCACTAATATTTGGTGAATCAAAACCAGTTGTAAGAACTCCATAATTACAAATGATGCTTATTTCATCGCTATCGCGTCGAAACTTGTCTATTACTGTTCTCCTAACCTCTAATTCCGTATTACTAGTAATTGAGTTTGCTAAAAACCCTTTTATTTTTAATATAGTAGCTATAACTTCAGAACTTTCGACTGAAGGTGCAAACACAATTATTCTTTTGTGAATTTGAGACAAATTAATTACTTGCTCTATAATCTGTATATTTCTCTCTGAGTCTTGTCCCAAGATTGATAATACTTCCTTCGAATAATCTTTTTTACTGTTTAAGTTATAAAAAATAGATTGATCTAATTGGTTATTAATATTGCTATAGATTAAATTTTTATATTTTACACTCGCTATGTATTCTTTGTCTATTAAATATTCAACAGGGTTGTTATAATTTTCAATTGATAATGTTACCTTTTTGCTATTGTAGAAGTCTGCGAGTTTTTGGTCTTCTTCAATATCGTTCCATGTGCGACCTGGAGTTGCACTTAATCCCAACAATTTAGTTGAGTGTTTTGAATTAAATAATATTTCTATAACACTTTGGTATTTTTCAGCAACTGATTGATGTGCTTCATCAACAATAATAAATGAAATTTTACTAGCTAGTTTAGATAATAATTTCAATCCATCATGAGTCCTCAAAAATTGGGTTAATTTTTGAAACCCAGCCACTATAAAACCATCATTAAGGTGGTAAACCTCCTTATTATCTGTATTCCCCCAAAGACCCGAAATGTTAATTCGTCTGTTACCTAAGTAGGACCATGCTTTTTTAAATTCTATATAAGCCTGATTACATAGTTCGTCTGTAGAAGCCAACCAAATTACTACTGTATGCTCATTATCTCTTAAGTAACTGCAAAGAAGATCCATAGTAGTCCTAGTTTTTCCGGAACCAGTAGGCATATGGAGCAATACTCGATGGGGATACTTATTGAGTACTTCAATTAATTCTTTTACAGCTCTTCTTTGATGAGGAAATAGTTTATATCTTGGGTCTATAGTTTCTTGATTACCTACTTGGAGTTCAAATTCGTTTTTGAATTGCGGAACCTTTACATCAAAAAAATTATAAAAAATTAATTCGTCTTCACTTTTAGATATTATTTTTTTATTTTTCAAGAATACATATTCATTTATGCCCTTACTGTTGAGATAACCTAGCGTTTCCGCAAGTAACTTTATTTCTTCTACCCTTAGTAAATCAATAAGGATTTCTCTAAATTTTTTATTATCAAGAAACTTTCTTTCCTCATTAATGTGAAAAATCAGTTTTTTTAGTTCGTTCGTCTTTACATATTGTTTATCTAATTTTTGTACTAACAGAACTAGTTGTTTACCTAATATTTTTTCAACAGTAACTTCATCCGCCCTAGAGATAATGTCCTTAACTTTATACATTGCCAATAATCACCTTTTTAGTAGGAAAATATGGATACTTTTATATTACAACAAAACTACTATTTTTTACATAGTATATAAGAATTTGGTATTACTAATTAAGAAAAATAATTTATAATCTGCCATATAAAAAAGGAGAACCGTAGTCCTCCCTAAATTCTATTTACTTATTTATGAGTATGAGCATATACAAGGAATACTCTCATCTTTAATATTTAGTGATTTTTCTACTCCTTCTTTTTCCAACTGTTCACGATACTCTCTTAAAGTAAAAGGGCCGCCATCTCGTTTCAAGATCGAGACATCCTTTTCGAAGTGTTCTCTAAATCGCTCTTCCATCTCCTCTTGCTCTTTATAACGGTCCGGCCAAACTGCATAAAGTAAAGCGTAATGTTGAAAGCCGCCTCTAACGCAACGTCCTCCGCAATTTGCATGAGAAAATCCCTTAATACCCTTGGCTGCCAAATCAGGACGCATTTCTTCAGTAATGTAATACATCCTTGGTAGTTTAATACCCCATTCGTTCTCAATAATAGATTTCACATCAATATCTTCTGTAAAAGTATCAATCATAGGAAATCTGGTTACAATTGGTTCTAAAGGATGATGTTTATAAAATTCCGTTAAATTATCAGCACGATGTTTCTCATGCGGTCCTATTCCAAAGTAAAGGATTGGTTCTAAATTATGTTCATCTCTTAGTTCTTCTAAAAAAGTAATAGTTTGATAGACTTTTAGTTCTTCCGAGCATTTTGCTAGTCTAGAATTACCTAAGAATCTATAGTCATAAAATACTTCCTCGGGTGTTCTGCCATCTATACGCTCAGTTATATCAATTCCTATATATTCTGCTATTTCATCCATAAAGCGATAGTTATCTTCATCTTCCCACAGAGTATTGGTAAAAAATAAAATTGAATTCTCTCTACCATATTTTTGCACCATATTATAGGCAACGTAGGCACTAGAGGCGCCTCCACTAAACATTGCAATATGTACAGGTTTCCGTTCCAATGTAGCCACTTCCTATTCAACAAATTCTTCTAACAGTAGTAAAACGATATTCTCGACTTCTTCCTTCGGAACATTACGTCCACCGTTTTTTAAGATCCTTGTGACATTTTGGTGTAATGTTATTGACTTGGTGGATAACTCAGCTTTCTTAATAATCTTCCTTTTATTGTTAAAGTTAATAACAATTGAATTATTGTCACTAGTATTCTCTTCCTCTAACTTAGAGACATTATTCTTAACTTGTACTAAAAACATTTCTTTAGTCTTATCAGACCAATTAGAAAGCTCTACACCAACAATATCGGAGGTAATTCTTTCTATCCAATCTTCGGATTCTAAATGTAAATTTAATGATCTTAAAAGATTGTTTTCCTTATAAAAGATCGGATTTTGTTGTTTTATCCAAGTTTGTAACTCTATTAAATCTTTTACACCAACAGTATTGAACAATTCATTTACAAGTTCGCTTTTAAAACTACTATATTCATTATTTAATCGTCTCACGAACTTTTCTAGATTTACTGGACTATACTTGAAACGTTCATACAAAAGAGTCAAACCTTTTTGTGGATCAATTTCACTCGTTCTTATTTCATCCTTAAATTTTACTAGTTCGTCATCCAAATTTCTAGTTATTTGCACAAATCTTGGTAAACTTCTCAACCATTTTAGTATCGCTTGTGACACTAAAATTGGTTTAATTGTTTGGATGTTCCCCGTATCTATATAATCCGAGAATATTTGCTCCATAATGGAAAGGAACTGATTGAATTCATCGTTAAGCCTTAAAAACACATAATTATATTTCTCTGGTTCTTGAACCATTGAAAATATTATTTCTCCATTTAATTGGGATATAAACATTTCGTTATTATAAAATAGAATTTGATCCCATTTATCTCTTATTAATGCAACTAATAGAATAGGAATTAATGGTTGTCTGATTCCAAACGGTTTCTTAGTAAAAATACTAATTAAATCTTGGAAACTACCACTATTTTTTTCATTTAAAAGTTTTAATAGTTTTACTCTTAATCTATTTAGCTCAGGTGATTTAATATTATCAAGTTCATTCAAACGCAAATTGTTATTTTTAAAGATAGATGCATAAATTAAATACTCCGGCCCATTTCCTTCAATTCCTAAATTTTGAATATAGGGTTTGGTTAGTAGTTGGTTAACAACTTTATAGCCTGCTTTTAACTGCATATTATTTAATTTACGTCGGTTAAACCCATCATTTCTAACCTCTGGGGTATCCGGATACAAACCGAACATTAGTTGAGATAGCTGCTCCTCTAAAATAATTTCATTATCAATTTTTATTTTTCGAATATTTCGAAACCAGGTCAATTCACTAGAAAAATCTAAAAATATTTTAATAAATTTATTGACGTCATGTTTTATATTTTCAAGATGCAAATGGAGCTCTTTCTTTAGATTTTTATCACTATTTAAGAGTACTTCGTCATTAATTAAATTTCTTATTATATATTGTTTGGAAATTGAATCGTATATGGTTTCTAATGCGTAAGGATGTATACAATAAAATGATAATTGATCATTTTTGCTTATAATTTTTTGAATGATGTCATCCCTATCATTTTGGGATTCAAGTATGATTAAATTTATCAACGAATCCGTGTTCTTTTTGGATAAAATACTATTTGGATCATGTTTGTCTAATAAAATATCACTACTGAATAATATGTTAACAGCAGCAAATCGAGTCATACTTTTTTCATCATTATATTTTCGAGCTAAAAAGTACTTCTTAGTCAGAGATTCTTCAAAAATTGATAGGATTTTTTCTTTATCAATCTTTAGTTGTTCCGATCTTTCTGCTACAAGCTCATCAATATTATAATTGCTTCCCTCAAACAACTCCCAGTAGCCTAAAATCCTGTTATAACGGATTGCCTTTAGACTCTGTAGAACCTTTAGCTCTTCTGATATATCTACTTCACTCACATTTAGAGCAAAAGCTATAAAATCAGTTGATAGTTTTACCTTTGACTGAAGTCCACACAGCTCCCATAAGGTAATAAACTTTATAATGTCTAATAATTGAATACCGATTTTAGTAGGATAACTAATTTCAGGTATTTTCGTAATAATACCTTTGTATAGAGATGCTATTTTATCCTTTTCTTCAAAGTCAACATCAAAGAAGTTTGGAAAAAAATAACTAAAAAGCTGATTCGGTAAATAATAATTATTTTTACCTGTTAGGTGTTTATATAAACTATTAGACTCTTTACTTTCCATAAAAGTAAAAAGAGTTCTTTCGTTTTGACCATATAGACTTGATAACTGAGGTAAAAGAAAAAGTGTAACAGGGTGAATAGGATATGTTCCACGAACAATTAAATTTTCTACCTCAACTTGATTTAATTCTGGAAATAAGGGGTACTTCCTTAATTGATTTGTAATCTCAGTAACATTAAATAAACTTTTATTTATATCATACAGATTACTAATAGCAGTTTGGGCTATTCTAAAAAATGTCGAAGAATCACTATCGATATAATAAAGCTTAAACCTCTTTTCAATTCGTTGAAATTCATTTTGTAACTCCTGATTAAAAGAAGAAAAGTAATGCCGTAAATGTTTATGTGTAATAAATAAAAGATGTAAATCCACAGTATAATGATCTGCTAATTCAGCAAGATCTTGTAAATTTTGCATTGTTTCATTTACTTCATTATGTTCTAGACTCTGTAAAAACCGACCAAATTCATCATAAACAACAAACAATCCAATATCTAATAATTTAAGTTCGTCAATGATGAACTTTATTTGTTCAATAAAGTCCCCACTAAAATCAACCAAGAATTCAGTTCCAGAAGTTAAGCTTGGGAAAATAGATTTGAACCAATTTATCTCATTAAAATTTTGAGATTGTACTTCAAGTCTCCAGACATCTATGTGCTTTCCCCTTTCTCGTAAATAACTTTTAAAATTTTTATAGGTTTTTGGGTAGTTTTCTTTCCAATTATCCACTGTTTGAAGAATTTTAAACATAACTCCTGGTACAATAATGCCTATACCGTTTTGAGCTAGTGTCTTTTGGATTGCAGTTAATATACTATTTTTAAAATTCCCTTCATATCCATTTAGGACTACAGGAAGATAACGCTTTTCTTTAGATCTTATTTTTATAAGCTCATCATGTATATCATCATCAACTGATGCAAATTTTTTTCTAATAACGTTAAAATCTCTATTGTTAATATTTTTTGAAACAGTAGCAGCAAGCAAAGTCCCTAACAAAGATTTTCCAGTACCGTATGGTCCAATGACAATATGAGATCTTCTATTGGAAGTATCATTAAAACCATTAAGAACACCATGTAATGCTTCTGCATGAGAGGGAGTTGGCATATATTTTTTTAGAAAATCTATGTTCTCTAAATCAAATTTAATATTTACGCTTGATTTGAAATTTTTAGTTGCTGTTAACATTTAACGATTCAACCTTTCTCGCATATTCTTTATGTAAAAACTCTATTGGTGAAATATTTGGTATGCGAATAGTGTCTAAATTGTTTGTTCTAGTGAATTTTAATGGATAAAAAGGATGGTTGGTCAATGTTTCTAGCGAATTAATAACAGAGGAACGCGACATGTTAAAGACCCTTCCCCATAATCCCTCGTTATTAATAATTTCTTCAACTGTAATTACATTCGTTTCCTTCTCTTCTTTAAACGCTAATAATACATACATTAATGCTGTAATTCCAATATTCTTTGGATCCCCTTGCACCTTATATACTACGCCTTTTGTTTCTTTTAACAGATTTAATCTAAATAAAGGGCTTTGGATAACTTCCTCAGGATCTTCATTGTTATTTCCAGCAACATACAATCTTATTAAACATTCGATATCCCTCTTGAGTGACTTTTCTGAAACCTCTTTTTCCTCATTTGCTTTCACCCAATCTATAAATGTTGATATTAGTTCATCCTTTGTTATAACCGATTCATTTAATTTATTAAAATACCAATACCATGCAGTACTAGGTTCTTTTCGAGATGACAAATGATAATGTATTATTGCTGCTGAATCCAAAAATTGCAGAAATCTATCAAATTTATATAATATTTTGCCAAATTGTGTAATTTTGTACACTTTTTTTCTTTCATCATTAAATTTCTCTTGAGCAACCCGCGTTGCTAAAACCCAATATCTAAGGGATTGTACCATGTTTTTTCCTAACCCAATTTTTTCAAAAGCTTCCTTATCGTAAAAAAATCTTTCATCATCATTAATATGTCTTATAGCTTTATTAAGCCATCTATCTCTTAAATAAAAACTTTGATGTTGTCCATATCCCATATGTTTTTCCTCTTTTCTTTACTGGATAGATATCTCCAGTAAAAACTTAAGCAGTAAATAAGGCATCTAGAAGAACTAGATGCAAAGGAGTGAGTGGCTGAAGGAATCAGCCACTATTCTTCCTTATTGAGGTATTTTAATAATGCCCTTCTAACTTTTGGTGTCAAGAAAGGGCTTTTTCCTCTTTCTGTATTCCCATAAATTTTGGCAAGAAAATCCCCTTTTCCTGCTAGTTTTTCCGCACCCGATTCATCAAGTATTACATTTGAAGCATTTGTGTCCGATGCTTTAAGTGCTAAACGAGCTCCTAGGTTATTCCTAATATTAGTGTTAATAATGTCTGCTTTCGGATTTTGGGTACAAATAATTAAATGTATACCTGCAGCGCGTGCTTTTTGCCCAAGTCTCAATATAGAATTTTCAACTTGTTTTTTTAATTCAGCATCCTGAGTCATAAAGTCAGCAAATTCATCAAACACAATAACAATTCTAGGAAGGCATTCACCTACCTCTTCAATATACTCATCAAGGTTCGATACGCCCTCGCGTGCAAACTTAGTATATCGGTCTTCCATTTCATTTACATAAAATTGAAGAACTTTAATGGCTTCGTCAAGATCGGTTATTACGCTACGGGTATGTTTTTTATATTCATAAATAGTAAATTCAACCTTTTTCGGATCAATAAAAAGAAACTGTACTTGATCAGGGCTATAAAGACACATCATACCTAATATAATTGAATTTAACGTAACACTCTTACCACTTCCGGTTGTCCCGCCAGTTAGTAAGTGTGGAGACATAGAATTTGAAAAATCCATATAAATAACATCGTTTAGTGGATCTAACCCTAAAGGTGCAATTAGGTTAGTTTTAGTAATTTTGTCACTCAATTGTTTTCTTGTTAGTTCCATGAATTTTTCGAAATAGATAGTTTCAGGCTCTTCACGAATAATATCAATTTTCATTCCTTTGTTTATAAATATATGCGGCTCTGTGCTTAATCCTAGCCATAACTGAATATCTTTGGAACGTGCTATCACTTTATTTACAGGCAAATCAGCAGGCAGATCTAATTCAAGTCTGATTACTGAAGAACCTATAATTGCATCTTTAATATTAAGGTGGATACCATTTTGAGTGAAGTTACTTTTCAGTTTCCGAATATACTGATCTCTTAATTGGAGACTATTATCTTCAAAAGATTTATAATCAATTTCAATTCCTCTAAGAGCCTCCACTTCTGGATATTCTCTGAAATGTTCTAAACCCTCATCTTGATTGGAAATGACAGGTTTATGAGTATTATCATTCTTATCAATGACTTCATTAGGGTTCCCTTCTTCAATCGGATTTTGTTTTTGCCCTAATCCATTTTCATCACCTTTTCCAACTGCTTCTTCCTCATGATTATCCTCAAAATCTATATCTTCATTAAATCCTAAAGTGGTCCTTAGAACATCAAAATCACTATTTAATTGGTTAAATTCGTCATACATAGGTTGGTTATCTTCAAATGTTTTTAATTGGTTTAATATATATCCTCTTGTAAATATATAGTTAATTACATTGGAATCTAGTTGGTCTCTAAATATACCATTATCAATTTGTGTGAAATTGTACTCTGTTAAATTAGAAGTATAACAATATACATCCACACTTCCACCAAAAGTAACCTCAATATTGCAAATTTCTGTATGTTGAAGGTCTTTTAACAAATTCGCATGTTCAGGTGAATAAGAACTTTTCTCAATAAAATATTGTATAAGTTCAGATCTCCAGTACTCTGAGTCTAGTTGATCTTCATTAAAAGAAAATAATCGATTATACAGGCTTAAGCCAGTTTTTATTTGCTTTAAGGCATCAAAGCGTTCTTTATCAAAAATGTTCTCATTAATGAATTTTAGCTCAATTAATTCAAAATGAATCTTTAACTTATCATCGTGCTTTTCAATAGTAGTTTCAACTAAATCCGGTCGCCTTTTGTTATTCGCAAACCAAGGTAAATCATCACAAACTGCCCAGACCTGAAGACGATTATCAACAGTAAGACTCCTTCTAACTGTTGATAGGTATGTAGCTAACATTTCATGAGCATATTTACCTTTACCAATGGTTTTTAAAACTAGACCACCAGATATCTCTTTAACCTTATTAACAGCTTCTATTACGGCATCTCTTGAAACATTTTTATTTTTCATTATTGAGACAAACTTCCTGTGGAGTCGATCATAATATGCGTAATCAGATGCCTCTTCACTTATTTTCCGTATATATTTTGAAGAAGAAATAATTAGTTTGAATTGATTATTTTTCCCTGCCTTTGGTTTGTATTGAATTATATTTGCGTTAGCAGATGTTTTTGTCAAAAGAGTTTTATCTAAATAGCGATCTAATATTACAGACCAATTAAATATTTTATGCATCTGGTCAATAAGAGAACTATGTTTAATATTCGTTATTGAAATTAAATTTTTTAAAACATACAAGTCTTTTTTATCAGGCATCACACCAGTTTGATTAATGTATTGCATCTGATAAAAATGTTGTAATACCTGTGGCAAATGCTCACTAACATAACTTATTCTTTTAACAGCTTCATCATTTTTTAATGGATCTTTATAAATAGTTTCAAACCATTTTTCCGTTTCTTTTGGTAGTATTCTTTCAAAATTATAGGCAATTTGATTACCATGTCCAAAATAATCAGCAAGAACCACCATATCAGCATCACTCATTGATTTATTTACTTGGCTAAAAATCTCATTAACATTTTTCCCTGATATGATGTTGAGTTCCAACTTTGGAAATTTACTGTCTAGATTTGGTTTTGTATACTCTTCCTTCTGTTCAATCCACTTATTTATTTGGTTATGTAATTTAGCAGCATGTGGACTATGAACAGTTAATCTTAACTTTTTAATACTAGTTTTGGTAAATAATGCATCCACACATTTCTTTACAACATCGACACTTTCACAAAACAGTAATAAAATGTCCATACCGTCCTTAGCATATGGGTACACTTCTAGATAGTTTTTAGTTGTCTTGATTAATTCATCAGATAACTCACTGGCTAGATAATCAGAATTAAATGAAGTTTTTGTATTAATAACAAAAGTTCCTTCACCAAGCACTTCATAGTTCTCTACTAAATACGACTGTTCACCATAACTTGAAAAGTACCTTGGCGCAAGGTTTGACGTGTGCAGCCGAATATAATCGAGATACTCTTCCGGTTTCTCAACTTGTAATCCTTCCCTGGACGTAGCTTCTATCCATCCGTTAATTTGTATTCCTATTTCCATAGACCGCTTTATATAAGCAATTAACCTGATTGGATTAAATACTGTTAACTTTCTTGTAACAGGTAAACCGGTTTCGCCCTTTTTATTATCAAAATAATCTATAGCTCCAAAAAAATTAACATTTTGATAAATTTGTTGTGAAACCAATGAAGAGCAGTAAATATTTTCAAGCAATACCGAAAGTTCATTTTCCAATAAACTAACATCTAATGAGTATAGACCATATTCTCTAGCATAATTCAGTTTTAAGATATAAGAATTTAAGTATTCTTCTAATAAGTAAAGATTTTCTTTTACACCTGCTTCGTTAGAAATAATATATGGCCGCACATTTTCCTTAACCAAACTTAATAGATCGACCAGTTCAACTTCATTCTCTTCATAATTTTTTATATACGGGGCTATACCTTGCTCAATCTGTTCAAAAAAAGTAAATATCTCTAACTCACTAAAAGAAGTGACTTTAAATTTTTTATTATTAATGATGTTACCATTAATTAGATGACGAATTTCAAACACTATATCAGGATCCTTTATTGACTCGTCACATGTATCTGGTAAAGAAGTAGATATAAATTCTATTCTTGGAATAATAATTTGGATATTGGATAGATATAATTTTAGAAGTCCAACAATATCTTCTGTAGACTTTGTAGTCAGAATCTCTACCTGGAACATTGATGAAGCAAGATCAGGATTCTCTTGCTCCTCTTCGATAAGAGTAAAAATCTCTTTTTGAATTCCTTGTATAATATCCTCATATATTGAAGGATTCCTAAGTTTATCTACAAGTCTTTCTAACTTTTTTATTAGTCCAGGTTTTTTATTTAATTCGTCTTCAAACTCATCAATAAATACTTGAATTGAATCTGGATCGCTATTCGATACAACTTCATCATAACCGTTTTCAAAATCTTTTATTTGTTCCTCATTAAATTCATCTTTATTGACCTCAAGAATTTCTTTAACTTGATCAATAACTTTTACGGGTTTAGTACTAAAACCAAAGACCATCGTTATAAAGTCAAAATCATAGTATAAGAGAAAATTATTATTTTGATTGATGAAATCAACCACTTCAGTTATAAACTCGTCAACCGTTTTATTCTCCCAAATTTCGTGTTTAACATCGCTCTTTTCCTCTTCTTCTAAGAAAGAATAAACGTTATTCATAATTCTTTCTTGGTCTGCTTCACGAATATTTAAATTAGCTAAGAGAAAGTTCTTCTTAAGACGAGGTTTATCTTCTATACTTATTTTTAGTTTTGTGTCTACAAATAAATTTAAGTGAGGCAGCTTTCTTTGTAATTTATCAACAACTGATGGATTGGGATCTTTTAATATCGCCACTAGAAAACTTAAAACGCTGCTTAATTGAGGCTCAGAAATACTAGTATATAAAGACATAAATTCCTGTACATAATTGATTTCATCAGGGGCAATAAACCCTTTTTCTGAAAGAAGATTGTACAATGATTTTAATCCTAGAGGAGATAATAAATATGCCTCATCAATTGTAAATATATTTTCAAGACTTTGGGCCTCTGGGGTGATTTCATTTATTATAAGAACTAGTGCCTGATTAGGTTTAGTATTATTTCTCAACCAAGTGCTAGTTTCGTATTCCCTATATGAGTATTCCTCGAAACCGTGAATCTCAGTAACCGTTCTAATTATAGGATAAAAGTAAGTTTTTAATACCCCAATATCCTCTCTAAGTGTTTCCAGAAGAACAGGCACATTTGAATTGCCTACTCCAGATATTTTAATAAATAGTTTCTCAGTATTATCATTTTTTTGCTTTTTAAAATGATCTTGTAACAATCTATTTATCCAAATTGCTAATAGTTTATCGCCAATCATCCTATTGCCACACCTTCCGCCATATCGTAAGGATTACGAATCATTGCTGTTGCATCGGAGAACTCTATTAATAAACCATTCTTCTTTAATTTACTTCGCAATGCTTGTTCATTCTTTTGATAATAACTTATATTTAATTTCGATTGCTCATACAATCCACTATTTCTTGCTTGCACCACACCGATTACAAAACCATACCGTTTATAAAGTTTATTCAAAAATTCACTGAATTCTATTGATTCATTTGGCTTAACATTAATAAAAACTAAAGTTTGTAAAAACGTGTCAGTCATACTATATCTATAACTTGTTCCTGTTTTGTAGTTACCGATGCCACCATCTCTAGCTAAAGTTCTTACAATACTAAGCTGATGTCTTTTTAATTGATCTGAGATTATTTCTTTAACTGTATTAAATAGTTTAGTAGTTACATCATAATAATTATTACATTTGAGCAAAGTATTGATAACTCTACTTTTTCTAGAAAGGAGTTTTTTCAAACCCATTAGTTCAATAAAAATTTCAGGATTTTCCTGCCAAATTGATAATTGTTTAACTATACTTTTCTCATCCCCTAATAAATTAAAGAAATGCATTTTAAAATAGTGCTCAAATTTATCCTTAATTAATGTCTCATTTTTCCTAAAAGTACTAGCAGATGTTTTTAGTATCTGCTCTTTTTTTCCATCTAAACAATCAAAGAATAACTGAATATTTTCGTGTTGAGCAACCTTTGCTCTATCATACATATATCGTAAAAGCTGAAAACTAACTAAGCTCGTTAAAAATTTAAACATTTCATAAACATCAACGTTAATATTTAAAAGGTTATTTAGTTCTTCCGCAAATTCTTCAAATAAAGGGTGGTCATTAACAGGTAAGGAAGGGTACTCTTTTACATCACCCGTATTTTTTAATGGGTAGGTATCATTCCTCAGATTCTGATCTTTATCTCCTAATGCTGCTTGAATTGAATTAACAATTTTTTCTATAGAAATATTTTTTTGAAGTAATACCTTTAATCGCTCCTCGATTGACTTTCTCAATTCTGAATTATTAACAGTTCCGTATGATAGCATTAAATAGAAAAGTTCCCCACCACGAGCAAAAAAGTTCCGTTCATATGAAACAACTTTTCCTTTAGTGCGAAGTTCAAAAAATAAAAGACTTTCATGTAAAGGATATAAAGTTCTGGCGTACCAGGATCGGTCAGCCTCTTTGCCTCTTCCGTCAGTTAATGGGACTTCCAAGTTTCTCAAAAACTCCCTGATAACTTCTACTTTTTCTTCACTAGGTATTCTTTCGTACAAATTAGTCTTCTGATCTGAATCTAATTGAGCGGTATCCCTTTTACTTCCTTCCTTAACTCCCTCAAAAACAAATTTTCGAAGATTAACAGACTTATTTCTAAAATAGCAATCAGCATCTAAACAATAATCCGTCCCATACATTACATTTAAAAACTCCAAAACATATTCAGGTCCTCTTTGTCCATCTTTAAATCGATGTCCCCAGATTTGAGCAGAAAGTTTTGAAGAAAATTCTTCAACATTTGCAGTTTTTCCCGACATTATTTTCACCTCAATCTACAAAAATCTCATCATGAATGAACAAACCTTTTTCAGAATCTAGTCTTAAAATATTTAAAACAAATTGATCCTGTTCACTATTTTTTATAATCTCATTTTTAAAAGTATCTAATAAGATTTCTACATCTTCTTTTAGAATATTGTGGGTATTTCCGTTATTTAACCGCATTAAATATTCAAAAACATGTAAATCTACTGGCATTTTTATTTTATGGTTCACAGCCATGTAAAATCTTGACGGTAAGTGGTCAATGTCATTTCTTGTATTTTCTTCTTCAATGATTACTTGTGTACTAGGGACCAAAGAGTGAATCATTAAATTCTCATTCGTTGCATACAATTGTTGACTTGGGGAAACAAGTCTTTTCGAGAAGGATCTATTTAATCCATTAATTATGTCCTTCCTACTGTGCATACGTTTAATCAAATTATCGAACATTTGGTCATATTCATTTATGTATTGAAATGGGATCATGCTCTTTCTGTTAAATAGAACTTCATTAGGAAATTCAAAATAAAACTTTCTTCTGAGTTTACTAATCCATTCATCAATCAGAGTATCATTACTATCTTTGTTATGATCCCTATACATTTCTAAACGTTTTTTGAAGTATCCCAGATATAAATCTAGGTCATTATTATAAAGAGCAGAATGTAGAGATTCTAACTCTTTGTCACCGCTTAAATCTCCATTGATGATAAAATCATCAATTCTTGATACTGAATGAGCTCCTGGGTCCAATTCTCTGAAATGCCTTAATGCTCTCATTTCAGAAAAGGCTTCATGTTCAATGTTATGGCCATAAAAATTTTGATAATAAGGTTTTTCAATTTGTTGTTTTAACCCATCATAACCCGCATCTTTTATATCCTTACAAGTAAATCCACCCGTTAATAGAAAGCTAATATGTATCAATAACTCACGCATAGTAATGTGTGTACCTAAATAATCTAATAGTCTATATTGTTCGACTAGCCTATCTTTCACATGGGGTTGTGATGTCCTTTTATGATTTAAATATATAATGCATGAATTTTTACTGGTGCATCCATCGCATGGCAGCCAATTTTCCTCCTTGTTCCATTCCGCTAAAACCTTTTCTACATAGATAGAGGAGGTTACACTTAATAAATTGATTACACTAAAAGTTTCATCATTACTTCTATAGTCCCTAAAACGATCTGTTACTGCCTTCTTCAGTGAACTCAAATCTCTGCATTGAGATAAAAACTTTGTCAGTTTACCTTCATTAGCTGCAATTAAATAATATACTTTTTTTGAATGATTAGATTCGATACCTTTTTGAAGAGAAATAAGTTCTTGTAAGATAATTTCCTCTTTAAGCTCTGAGAGATCCTTTACAATTCTGATTTTTCCATGAATAAACTCTATATCAATAATTCCCGAGGTCGGCCAATTTCCTAGTTCTTGCTGACTGAATTTATTATAGATAGAACGGCAAAGTCTAGTTTTCCCATCTCCTGCATTTCCTGTAAGGATTACACTTTGCGGCCGAGACTTAAACATTTCAATCAAGTAATGCTCTACTTTTGTATCAATTTTAAAAGAATAAGCGTTTTCACTTTGTTCATATGTATATTCATCATAGATTTTTGAATGGTTAGGAGAAAGAACATTAAACTGATCTAAATAATTTACAAAAGAATTCATTGATTAGTTCCCCTTCAGAATTTTCAAATTATTTACTCTTGATTCTAAACTATAAATATTATATCACAAATAATGGGAACATTAGGACTTAACTTCAAATAAATTAGTAAAATAATACTTAAATGCCACAAATATAAATAGGTAAGTTAACTCAGTTTTAATAATAAAGAAGAAATTTCTATGTTAATTGGAAAATAGATCACTATTAACTATTGGAAACAAGTTAAACAATCTAAGAAATTCAAACTAATCGATTTCGCTCATAGGTATACTTAGATTTTGAAAATAAAAAAACACTTCCTCTAAATGAAAAAGTGTTTTAGTCCAAAAAGGCGGTTTTATAGTTTGTGCCTGTGTAGGATAATACTCCAGGGTCAGCGGGACCCCCAGTGTGCTAAAGCGTTAGCGCATCAAGGATCTGACCCACTGGCCTTGCACAGAAAAAGGGGTCAGTCCCCCGACACGGTAAAGCTTTAGTTCACCAGGGGAATGACCCGGGACCATGGGGACGGTTCTGCTGGGTTTTTTTGAAGGTAAATGTGAATGAAAAAACACGATAAGGAGAACCAATTGGCTAATGCGATGGGCCAAAAGCAGTTTTTCTTGGTGGTGTACAATCCAAACGAGGAGTGGTTAACATGGAAAAGCAGGTACGGCGAAATAACTAATTGATGATTTCAAGGTATCCTTTTTTAAGTGTTATGTTTTGCCTCTTGTTTATCCAATTTAAATAAAATCGACAAGTTCCGGGTACTTGTCGATTTTGATAAAGAATAATTATTTCTTTGTATATTCAAAAACTATACTTAAAAATCATCAGTAGCTTCCATTGCCTGTTGAGACATATATTCTTCTCTAATCTGCGATAGAGATTTACCGCTTTCTTTATGGATTGCAAAAACATATGTTTGTACACTGGACCATCCATAAATCTCCTTTAACCACGATTGCATAGATTTTTCTTTGTCATTTACCATGATGTTTCCATTAGCTAGAAGTATTCCTTCATTGTCTCTATCCTTGGCTGCAATAACATCTCCTTCTTTGACCACTCCCCAACCAAGCATTGCATCTATCTTTGGTAGAGTCCGTCGGGTACCACCTTTATTTCTTTTTACCATTGTAGCTAATGATTTATCCATAAGATTCACATAGTAATCTTCAAAATTGGTGACGGGTAAAACTTTTTCCGTTTGTAAATAAATTTCATCATTGACCTTAAAGGGAGTAAGTTTATAACAACTCATATCCACATGATTACTATTTAGCCAGGACACTGCGGAAAGTGTCTGTTCATCGAAATCTGAAGCTACCAAAACAATCTTTTGCTTTTTGTTAAAACTCTTTTCCGCCTCGTTGACCCTCAAAAATTCGTTTAACTTTCGGATTCGAGCTCATAAGAGGTTAGTACGCCAAGTTCAAATTCACTTCGATATTTTTCGATATAGGGTGCATAAACTTTTTTCACAAGATCCTCTGTACTCTCAAGGGTGGCATAACTTGCTGCGTAACGGATAGCCTGAAATTCAAAAGCCTCTTTCCTGCCTTCAATATCTTTTCGGTCCCGTTTAATTTCGATTAAGACGATATTCCCATTATTATCAATTGCAGTTAAGTCGCTCCGACCATTCTTTTCATTCTTGACTTGCTGACCCACAATGAGCATTGATTCTTCATCATCACAAATCATATCGATACTGCTTCTTAGAATTTCTTCTATATCACTTTCTTGCATTCTTAAATCAGCAAAAGTGACTGCCTCTATTTTCTCTGCTTTTCTGCCATTCAAAACGTACACTAAATCACCCCACATACCTAACAAAATTTCATAAACCATATTAGTTATGTTTCCAAAATCTAAAAAGAATCATACTTTATGTCCCTGGAGTTTCACTCTCATAGGGTTCACTATCGGCTCCCATTAGCGTATATACTTTGTGAAGTTCCCTTTTTTCTAAACTATTATCTATCCCGTTCTGCATCAATGATCACCTGAAATACTCAAATGTTTTAAAGAATTGCCATTATCCCATCGCTGATTACCATTTATCCATTTTGCAAAAAAGTCCCAATCCCGAATTGTTCCGTCATTATTTAGTATTTCAAGATAAACACCGTCACCCTTTCCCACTTGCCAAATAGCTTGAGCGGAATTTACTTTTTCTGAAATACCGCTTTTCATTATGTAATCAACAAAAACAGCTTTACCAGGTCCATAGGTTTCGGCAACATAGGCTACTAAGTAAATATCGATGCAGCTTGCTCCAAATTCATTTGGGCTGCCGCTAAGAATATGTTGTTTAATTAAGTTTTTTCTTTGTTCATCGGATGCGAATAAGATTGCTAGTTTAATTTCGTCTATTTGATACGCTTGATAACTTCGCTTTTCCCATTGTTTTAATTGGGTGTAAACACCTTGAACTGAAATCAGTTTGTTCAGCATATTTTTTAAATTACAAACTGTGGGGATGACGTTATGATGAATGTTGCGTCCTCGCAAAATGTTTGGTAATTTAATAGGTTCTAGAATAGTATGTTTCATCTTTTTGACTCCAATATATATTATTTTTATATTGTAATTCGACAAAATCTGGGATTACTCCTCCCAAGAAACAACCGCTACTTCATAAATCATAATAAAAACGAAACTGGCTTTCGCTATTTTTTCCTTCTCTATCATTCACACCCCCATTAAATCTCCTAAATATCACATAGTCCTAGGTGCTCCAGATCTTCAGTTTGCTCCTCTATACTAGATTTTCACCCGTTCATATCCATAATATATTCCACCCGTGCAAATACTTCTTTTAGCAGTGTCTCTTTAACGGATACCCCATCCACGAAATCATAGGCAAACAGTCTACCGTAAGCATCATTTTTGTTCCCGTCTTCAAACTCCATCGATAGTCTGCCTCCCTTAATTAAACAAATGACAGGGCAATCAAAATCCTTCCCCATCGTTTTGAGGGATTTTTATATTTCCGTTACCTACAAATAGGAATTTCCTCCATAAAATTGACTTGAGTGGGTCAGGATGATACCTGTTTTTGCACTTTTCTGGCGTATTGGATCTTCCCAGGGTGCCTCATAGATATCTGCCAACGCCTGTTGTAAGGGCGTGTGATTATCCATCTTCATTTGGTTGATTTTATCCAATTCGGCAATGACTTTCGAAATCTCCCAATCATTTATGGCAGCAACCGTTAATATGTTTCTCTTTTCCCGTTCCTTCCACAGATCAAGAATGAGCTTCTCCATTCCCTCAAACTTCTCAACTTCCGCGTGCGATAACAGCTCCGCTAGGTAAGACATTCCCCCTACGATTCAAGGTCGGGTAGGGTTGACAATGTGATCAAATCGATATTCTTACCAGTTCGTGTTAACTCCACCATTCTTCTCATGACTTCTTTATTTCGTGTACATTCCAGCAGCTCAGGTTGGATCACGGTATCCTTGAGTAAGTACTCCGCCTTCATCATGCTTCCTAAAAACGCTTTTTCCGCGATACTCAATCCTCTTCACCTTCCGTAAGGTCGAGTTCAAATCCACTTGGAATATCTCTTCCAGCTTTAAACGATTCGGTTGATTGCCTATGCTTCGGTACGGACTTTTGGTTCTCATGGTAGGCATCAATTTCTTCTACAGTGAGTAAAGACTCATTTTCCCAGTTTTTCAGGATCCCAACCACATAGCTAAGCCTTCGCTTGTTATTAGCACAGGCAATATTCATCGCTTTTATCATCACATCTTTCGGCTGTAAAAAACTAGAATCATCCAACCAAGCTAACAGCTGCTGTTTCGCATTTACGTTCGAAAAACCAAATCCATTAACGTCCCAAAACTCTACAATTTCTTTCACATCTTTTTGATTATTATGTAATGGATTCACGATGTCTGGCTTTTCCTCTATATTTGGATTAAAAGCTTCTTGTTGTTGTTTTTTATTTTCTTTTTTATTTTCATTTTCTTTTTGTCCACGTATCGTATATCGTTGCATGAACGTATCGTCTAAACCTTCGCATTCAGTTTCGACATATGTATCAATTTCATTTTCGTCACTAACATCATTGCAGTTAGACAACTCTTTTTGTCCACAAAAGGATTCAAATAGACTGCGAATTTCCTGTTTTTGAATGCCTACCGAAATATATTGAATGAGTGAGAGATCCTCCACATCTTTTAACTCGGAATAAATACAATCCATAACCGGTTTTCCGCCTTTATGGAGATTATATTTACCCCAGTTTTTAATCGCGAGTTCTCTCGTTTCTGGATTGTAACGAATTACCTTGTGATGCACGATGAATCGTTCCATTAACGAATGAACACTTTCAATAGAATAGCCCAAATCAAAAGCCATTTGTTTTTTGGTAATCTTATAGATTCCAATTTGGGTCGTATGTGGATTGGTAAGCAAGTACAAATAAAAGTATTTGTCCTCCGGTGTCATCTCTTCTGAAACAATCGGATTCTTCCAAAAATCCGTACGCACCATTCTATACTTTGCCAAATCAACCACTGCCTTTCTTCAAATAAAACTTCTTCATTACTTTTTTATAGTTAAATGAAGAAAATGGTCATATGTTTTTCAATTGAATCTGAATCTTTTATGACACTATTCATAACCTTGTCCTTTGCAAGGGCAATATGAAAAAAGCCCGCGTCTCAGTACTTCTACGATAGCGAGATTGGCGGGGTAAAGCGAATCCCCATTTTTTATTTATGAAGGGATTTTTAGAGCAAAACGTCAAAAAACGCCTTCAAAAATCATTTTTGAAGGCGTTTTTACAATTTTGGGTGATTTTATAGGCTTTTTTGAATGAAGTAGTCGAAAAATGCTAGACACGCAGCGCTATCGGTATCTTATATCTATATTTAATATAACGGGTTCCATTTCCTATCGCAAAACGTTAATTAACAAATAAAAATGTAAAGTAAAATGCATATCAAATTGCACCTCATATTACGATGCTTTTTGTTTAAAAATTAAATAGCCAATCCGTAGGACTAGACTATTCTCAGAATTTATTTTTGTTGCTAATTGGGATACCGTCAGGAAAATGCGAATTTACAGCGCTATGCACATTTTCATGACGATTCTCCCAATGGCAATAAAACGCCCTTAACCAAAGAAAAGGATGAGGGCGTGTTTTGCGTTTTATTTATTTAAATTCTTAATAGCATAATCGGCTTCTTCTTTTGTAAATTTTTCACCGTATTCAGAAGTCAGTTGGTCTCTTATCGCTTCTGGTGACATACTCATTGATTCCTGATAGCTTTTTGCCTTTTCCAAGGCATTTTTATTAAAATCGGCTTTTAAATTGTCAATTGCGTACTGTGCTTCATCATTAGTAAATTTTTCACCTTGTTCAGAAATAAGTTGATCATAAATTCCTTGTTTTGACATGTGCATAGTTTTTGAATAGGATTCAGCCTTTTTCAAAGCGTTTGCTTTCCAGTCAAATTTAAGATTATCCATTGCATACTTAGCAGATTCTGCGGAAAACTTTTCACCATATTCAGAAGTTAATTGTTCATAAATTCCTTGTTTTGACATGTTCATTGTTTTTGCATACGATTCAGCCTTTTTCAAAGCAGATTTATATTCTGCAGGAACATTATCCTCTGCCTTCGTATCTTCTTTTTTTGGTTCCTCTTTTTTTGGTTCCTCTTTTTTTGGTTCCTCTTTTTTCTCCTCTGGTTTATCCTTTACCGATTCGGTGACAGCCGACTTGCTTTCCTTTTTGTTTGCGTCCGCTTTATCATCGTCGTTGCTGTTGACAGCAGCCACAATAATAATAATCGCAATCACCCAAACCCACCATTTTTTATAGAACGGTTTTTTCTGTTTTTGTTGTTTCTCCATTTCCTGTACCACCCTTATATCATTTTGTATAAAATTATATCATATCTATAGTAAAATAGTATCATTCTATTAGTCTGACGTAGCGTTGTAATTCTTCATTTTCCTGACGCTATCCCTTATTCACTAAAACACCCCGATAGTTTAACTGCGTTGGTTCACAAAATATAATAAAAAATGCCCATCAAATTGACATGCAATCCGATTGGCATTTCATATTACATTTTCTTTGTTTGCTATAGTGAAAAAGGGATCAGTCCCCCGGCACGGTAAAGCTTTAGTTCACCAGGGGAATGACCTTAAGAATTCCTTAAATAAAATTACGGCAGCCCTTACTGAGTCCGCTTTTAGTAAAATCCTTTTCAAAAAAAATGGGACTTTAGAATTTTCCGTTTTTGTGTTGACTTACATATGATAATGTACCGATGACTTCAAATGGAAAGGAGGAGTTCATGTTGAGTGAGGAAAAGAATGGGGAATCAAGTAAACCAGGTAAGTCCCTGTGGAAACCGCTTTTGGCAGCACCCGCTTTATTTTTTCTTGCCCCATTAGGGATCGGTTTGTATCTAACTC
>NZ_BCVP01000027.1 GCF_001591805.1 Neobacillus novalis NBRC 102450
ATTAGTCCTTCATAAGGTCGATGAAGGACATTTCGCGGTCAAAACCAAGAAGATTAGTCCTTCATAAGGTCGATGAAGGACATTTCGCGGTCAAAACTAAGAAGATTTGTCCTTCATAAGGTCGATGAAGGACATTTCGTGTCAAAAACCAAGAAGATTAGTCCTTCATAAGGCGACATGAGAGTCCTTTAATCCCCAAAAACGCCGAAACTCCCTAAAGAATTTCGACCTTTAAGGAGTTTACTTGGGAGACGAGGAGTTCTTCGTATTTTTGCTGGGCTTGGTAGAGGACATCTTGCTCGCCGGCCTTCGGATTTTCCTTTTTCACTTGCGCAATGATATCCTCTTGAACCTTCCGGGATAAAACAATCATCTGATATTGCTGCTTTTCCGTTGCCCAAAACTTGTCCTCGCCGTAGTCACGAATCAACTTTTTCGCAGATGGGAATCCATTATATTGCTCGCGCGCCTTGCTTACTGCCGCGTCAACCTCAGTATCCGCCGCCTTGTGCCCCTTTTCATCGGCAAGTAGCGCCATTGAGCGCAGACGGACAATCTGCGTTAATAATTGATTTTTATCATCGCTCATTTTCTCCTGTGAGTCTAAATAGGCAAGCTCTTCCTCCAACTGTTTCCCGGTATATTTTTGCTGCGCCCTTTCCCGGTTAATTGCCAGCTGCAGCTGATTAATCAATTGATAAAACGCTAAATCGTCCTGCGTAATCCATTTGCCGTTTATCGTGGCAACCCCTTTAGCCTTGACAACGTTGAGGTTAATGACCTTTTCAGATTTCTTCCCGGCCTTTTCCATCGTAAAAGCGACCTCATACTTCCCGCTCATAGGCAGCGCCACATTGCCGGAATAAGTACCATCTTTGCCCTCCGCTAACTTGACATCCGTTGTGCCATGATCCATATTGGCCATCGAAAATTCAGCAGAGACATCGAGTCCGTTAACCGCCTGTTTCCCTTCGGTTACTTTCACTTCAAACGGCCCGGCCAGATCCTTTTGGTAATAAAGCTCTTTGGTTACTTTGATTGTATAATCAGGTTCCGAACTGCAGCCAGTCAGCATCGCCATCAGCATTAGCAACAAAGTCGCAAACAACGTCTGTCTCTTCATGATTCAATTCCTCCTAAATGGTGTGTCGCCAAAAATTCCTCTACCGTAAATTTCTCCATTTTTCCTTCATTTAGATAGGCCACATGGGTACAAACCTGGCGGATTTCATCGAGATGATGCGACGACAGCAGAATCGTTTTATCATGAAGCGATTTCAGTACCTCGAGGATTTCCTTTCTTCCCATCGGGTCAATGCCGCTTGTCGGCTCATCCAAAATCAAGATGCTGGATTCCTGATAAAGCGTAATCGCCAAGCCGAGGCGCTGGAGCATCCCCTTTGAATAGGACTTCACTTGGACATTGCGGTCGTCCCACAAACTGACCGATCGAAGTGCGCGCTCAATTCGTTCCAGGTCGGCAGCCTTTTCAACAGCTTCGGCAAAAAAGGTCATATTCTCGAGCCCGGTCAGCATCGGATAAAGCATAAATTTTTCCGGCAAGTAGGCGATTGTTCTTTTCCAAGCAGCATTTTTCTTCGTGACTTCCATCCCGTTTATTGAAATAGCCCCTTGTTTAACAGGCAGCAAGCCTAGCAGACTATTAATAAATGTTGATTTCCCGGCACCGTTTCGGCCAACCAGGGCACAGATTTCATTTTTATGAATTTCAATCGTAACGTTGTCTAACACTGTTTTTTTTCCAAACGATTGGTTTAAATGCTCCACCTTAATCATTCATAGCCCTCCTTACGGTTGAAGACAATTGCGGTACCAACAGAAACCACGAGCCAGACAAGTAAATTTCCGAGCAAAAAGAAGACCGGCTTCGTCCACATAAAGGCTTGCATTAGCCTCGACATGTGGCCGAACGAATACACACCCATCCCGGTTTCCAGGTACATTCTTACGGACTGAAGCGGATTTAAAAAGTAAATTACGGAAAAGAATTTTACATTTTCATAGGTAACATCAGGTAAAAACGATAGCAGAATAAAATCGTGCAGGAAGAAAAAGTAAAACCAAACAAATATCGTATAGCCGATGATTTGCATCCGTGAACGGCTGAAGCTGCCGATCGCTGCGCCCATCTGCAAGAAGAGAAGCGTCATCAGGACAATCGCTGCCACAAACACCAAATAGCTTTTGATATCGAGTTGCAAGGTAAACTTCAATAGCAGTAAATAGACGGAAAACCAGACGATAAGCGGGACAAGCACAACCGTATAGAGTCCGAGGCTTTTTTTTACTAAAAAGCTTGGATAATTATCCTTCTTCGTTAACAGCATGATCAGCGTCTTTTGTTCCTTTTCTTGAAAAATCGAAAACGCCCCGATAAACAGGCAGAGAATCGGAATAAAGTAGATGAGCGTATCAAACAGATTGATTAACAAAACATAAAAGCCTTTATCAAAGGAAAGAGCTGTGGGACGGAACAAAATACTGACAGATATGAGCACAATAATGCTTATTGAAAGCCAGAGCCCTTTCCCTCTTATATTTTCCTTCCATTCCTTCCAAATATAATGCATAGTCGATGTCTCCCCTTTCGTAAAATCAACACGGCAACCCCCGCGATGACAAGATATAGAATCCAAGAATGCTGAGCTTTTGCGGCCGTTAATGGGTGTGAATCTTGAAACATAACTTCGTCGTCCTTCAATGTCGCATTGATTTTTTCATAAATTGAAATCGCCGGGCTTTTTAAAAATAGATTGGTCAGTTCTTGGTCCTCAATCAGCTGATGGAGGGAAGAATGATAGATGACCGGAAAGTCGCCGATCCCGTCTTGATTTAAATCGGTGAGTGGAAAGGCGGCGCCCCAGTCGTTGCCTTTGCCATCCTTGCTCCAAGCATTGTTTTCGCTATTGCCGCCAAGGGTAACGGCAGGGATGGTATTTTCGGAAATCCGGTTCAGCGTGAACGTTTGCTCGTTAGAACTGGCCCACAGTTCAATGCCAATCTGGTTTTGAATGATCCGGTTACTCTTAAACGTGTTTCTCGTCGCCTGGTCAATATACAAGCCCCGCTGGTTCATGTAAAAGGTGTTATTTTTTATATCGTTATCATTGGCTTGTAACAGTAATAAGCCAAACGATTGGTTTCCATAGTTAATGATGAATTGGTTGTCTTCTAGTTTCAGGTGATTCGAGTTCATGACAGCAGCGCCGCCAGTATTCATTGTAAACACATTTCGTTTAAAAATATTTTCGTCTGAGTACATGTAATGCAGACCGTATCTTGTATTGGTGATGTTGTTGTCATAGCTTTTGTTTCGATAGGCATAATCAAAGAACATGCCGTCCCGGGTGCCGTCGACGGTGTTGTGTTCTAAGAGATTATCATTTGCGTAAAAAACATGAATGCCATTGCCCTGGGCGGCGATTTCCCCTTTTCCCATCCCTTTAATATCGGCATAGCGGATGGTATTATCGTGGGCCTTACTTAAATAAACACCGTGAAAGGAATGGCGGATGGTGACGTGTTCAACCACATTATGATCTGTGTAGATTTTGATGGCTGCGTATTCCTCGCTGGAGTTGCGGTCCATGCTTCCGCCTGACACCGTTAACTGGCTCAACTTTACATGGGGTGCCTTAACCGAAATCACGTTCCCGGTTCCGTCTCCTTTGATTACGGTTTTAGATCTGCCAATCATCGTCAGGGGTTTATTGATGACGATATTGCCTTCATAGGTTTTATTTTCAAGTTTCAATACCGCCCCCTCTTTCATGGAGTCGATGATTGCTTGCAAGTTTTCGGCTGCCATATTTTTCTCAGGAATCACTAGTAAAAAAAGAGAAAAAACGAAAGATAAGAGCGTCATTTTTTTCATTTTTTTCGATCCTTCCATAGCGGAATCAGTAATAGAATAAAGGCCGCAATGACAAAATAGATGCCTGTTCCTAGTAAACTGTGGGTTACAAAGTTTGCCACTGTATTTTGACCGATAATCGGCGGAACAAAAGGGTCAATTTTTATCGGCGCCTTTGGACTTAAATTGGTTCCGTATTTTTGTAAAGCAAAATGGAGGTCCAAAATGCCTGCCAGACAGCCAATCGCGATGATGCCAATCAGCCCGTAAAGCACTTTCCTATTGCGAAGAATCGCCGTTACTAGAGTAATGACGGCTAATCCGCCAACAAGATAGGCAAGGTAGGATAATTCAGGGAAATTTTCTGCACCGAAATTCGACATCCCGATATAGTGGTTCAGCCCGTTAATAATATCAATTTCTCCTTCGAGCTTGTTCGGATAGACGATAATATTTAAGCCTTCTGGGTATTGCGGTGCATAAAAGACCATCTTCCACCACGGAAAAAATAAGGAAACGACGATTAAAATTGCTGATAGTCCAATTAGCAAGGAAGACGTAATCGATAATTTACTGTTTTTTCTGCTGCTATCATTCAAGTTAACCACTCCTTTTATAGTGCTAACTAAATTACAAAGAGTGGGGTATCAATTTTTTCAATTGATACCCACTCGAGACAAATTAATTCTTCGGTTTTACTAAGAAGTAGCCGTTCATTTCCTGGTGCAGTGCTGAACAGAAGTTTGTACAATAGAGTGGGAAGGTCCCCGCTTTATCGGCTGTAAACTCGATCGTATTTGTTTGGCCAGGTTGAACTTCTATATTCAGGTCATAGCTGTTAATCGCAAAACCGTGGGTAATATCTTCATCAAAGTCAATATTGGTTAAATGGATGAAGACGTGATCTCCTTCGTTAACCTCAATTACGTCCGGGCGTTTTGCTTTCGCGTCAAAAATGAATCTTGAGCGCATCGCGATGCCATATACGTGGACTTCATTGCCTTTACGAACAATTTTTGTATCATTTTGCTTATAAACGGCATCTTTATTCTTTTCGTCCTTCGGATAAACATTGATTGTTTTAATCTTATCGGCCTTAATCATCTGGGCATAGTGCGGCTCTGGGTCAACCGGTGCCGATTGAATCACCTTCATCTTGCCGCTGATGTCAATTAACTGCATCGACTCAGGGTGTGACGGGCCGACTGACAAGTAGCTGTCCTTAGCAATTTTGTTCAAAGCAATGAGCCATTTTCCATCAGGTGAAACCGTATCCCCTTCTGCAGAAACAGAGTGACCCGGCGAATATTGAACCGGTACACGGTCTAATGTTTTCCCCGTTTTCGGATCCCATTTCACGATTTCAGAAGAAATGAACATTGTTGTATAGGCCATGCCTTTGTCATCAAATTGAGTATGAAGCGGTCCAAGGGCATTTTCTGGGTTTACTTCTCTTTCCATGACCGATTTGTAATTAATAATTGGAATTCCGTTACGTTCACCGGCAAAGTCTTTGTTTTCCACCGCTTTAAACGACTTTTCGAACGAGAATACCGTCATCGAAGGTGCTAGTTTTCCAGAAGCGATAAAGTATTTACCGTCAGGTGTGACGTCGACACCGTGTGGTGATTTAGCTACCGGCACTAAATAAATGCCGCCCTTTTGCTTTTCAGGGTAAATCATCTTTTGACCATCGACGTCTTCGTACTTGCCGTCTTTGACCATTTTCTCAAGCTCTTTCCAGTTAAACAGCACGATATAGTCGCGGTCTGCCTGGGACGCATTTACTTCCATTGTCGTTGTTGCTTCTTCTGTATTATAGGTAGTCATGACGGCCCAATCGGCGGAGCCTTTTTTACCGGCATCAGAAAGATCATAGGACCAAGGCGGAAGGGCAACCTGGTAAGCAATGTTTAACTTAACATTCTTTTCGTCAAAGGTTACCGCTGACATAACCCCGCGGTAGTTTTGGCTGTAGTTATCAAGTGATTCATATTTTTGGCCGACCGGTACAGCGAAACGAGTCGGCAGGAACATGTACTCGGTATTTTCCGTTACGAATGCGGCACAGTGCGGACCGGCTGTGTTTGGAACATTGATGATATCTTTTGTCGTGAAGGTTTCCAAATCAACGACGGCGGCACGGCTGTTGCCGACATCGGTCGCAAACATCCACTTCCCATCATAGTCGCCCTTTGTTTCCGAGAAGGCTGGATGGTGAAGGTCCCCCCACGTATAGCCGCCCATTAATTTTTTCGAATGCTCATCAAAACCATAGCCTGTTGCGGAATCCTGCGAGAAGACCGGAATTGTTCTGATTTTACGCATCGATGGCACACCGTAGATAAACATTTGACCTGAGTGGCCGCCGGATGCGAATAAGTAATAATCATCTTTTTGACCGAATGGTACATACACTTTTTCGGCATCGGTCTTGTTGCTTAAAGCAGCTTCCGTGTTTGTCTTTGCGGAAAAGTCAGCAAAGTTAATAGTTGCGGCAATAAAGCCGGCAAGCAAACCGGAGGCAATTGGTATCCATTTTTTCATTTACTTACACACTCCTTTCTATTTGGCTTCAGATGCTTGCTTCAATAGGTCTAAAACCTGCTTGCGCTCGTCATCTGTTAATGGACTTTTACTAATCACACCTGACATTACGGCTGAAGTTGGCTCTTTTAAGAATTCCTCAATCGGTTTGCCATGCTTGCCTTCAACGTTAACAAACGCTTGTGAAAGGTCCGGTCCGACTGCCCCGCCTTTTATGTTGAGAGCGTCAACACTATGGCAGCCAAGGCATCCCTTCTGATTAAGGATATTGTCTTCAGTTGCGGAAGAAGTGGCTGCTGTATTTTCTTCCTTCGTTGTCGCTTCGTCGTTTGTTTCTGTTTGCGCCACCTGCGGCTGTTTCGAAGAGTCCCCCATGATGACACCAAATACGAGGTAACCAAGGCCGAAACCGAGTAATGCAAAGATAACAAAGCTAATAATTGCTTTTTGCAATGAAAGTCCCCCTCTTTTTTATATAAAAATGAACAACTTCATCCTACCCGCTGGTCATCGGTAAAATTGTGATGCTCCGCACATCTTTATGGTGGTTTTTGAACGTTTTGTGAAGGGGACTGTTAGGACTAGGGAAACCGCGGTTTTGAAAAAATGAACGTTTTGTGAAATTGGGTTGAAAAGGTGGTGGCGCTTTCTTTGGTTTGTGTGTGGATAAACTGGCGGCGCTTTCTTGGAAGTGTTTTTTGAAAAAGGTGAACGTTTTGTGAATCTCGTCACTACATGATGGAAAAAAGTTGGTTACAATGAATGGTAATTATAGCTGGGAAAAATTTAAAGGCGGTGGATAAAGTGAATCGTTCTGATTGTATGGAGAATCCGCATCTTTTGGTCTATCAAGAGGTAAAACATGAAAATTTACTTCGGAAAATTAGCATTTTCAAGCATTTATCGCATAAGTCGCTCCAGGTGATTGAAAAGCGAATTCAAACGTTTGAATTAAAAAAAGGCGATCAGATTATTTCTGAGGATGAAGTGGCAAGAGGGGTTTATTTCGTTCATTCGGGGGCCGTTAAGCTGACGAAGGAAGATGAAAACGGCAATGAAATCATCGTCTGCGTCAAGCAAAAGGGGGATGCCTTTGCCGAGGCCTGCTTGTTTACCCAAAAGACGGAGCGTTATCCAGCGACAGCAACGATGCTTCAGGAAGGCAAGATTATTTTTTTAGACAAGTTGGAATTAGAGCAGGATTTATACGCTAACCCCGAACTTGCGATGCAAATGATCAGCTATATGAGTGATGCCTTAAGGGAAATGACCTCGCAGCTGCGGGATGTGGCCCTGCTCGATGTCTATGCGAAAACGGTCAAGACACTGGAGCGGCTGGGGAACAAGTTTAACACCGGTCAGAACCGCTGGAATATCGAAATTCCGTTGACGGTTCAGGAATTTGCGACGGTTGTCGGCACAACGCGGGAAAGTGTCAGCCGTGTGTTTTCAAAATTGAAGAAGGAATCGATTATTGATTTAAAATCGCGGAAAATTGTCATTTTGGATTGGTGTGGGCTGTGTACACTGCTGAATCGGGAATATTAATGGTGGTGGGTTCTTCTTAAAGGCGCTTTTTTGAGTTTTGGCTATTTTTTAGCCTGCTTTGGCTATTTTTCAAAGGGTTATGGCTATTTTTTTCGATGTTATGGCTACTTTTTAAAGGGTTATGGCTATTTAGACATTATTTGGAAAAGTAAACTTAGTTTTAATGAAATTTGACAAAAGGACCCCTAGTGGTCCTTTTTATTTTGATTGGATTTTTTACAGCTCAAAACATTAATAAACATAAAAAAAACGGAATAAAAATGAATATAATAATTGACTATAACAGAATAAACGTGCAATAATATAGGAAATTTTACCATAAATCAAATTTTGAGGTGATGAACTTGTTTTCAGACGAAAGAAGGCAAGAAATAGTAAAGTTGTTGGAGGAAAACGGTCGTGTGTGGGCAAAGGATTTAGCAAGTAAATTTGAAAAGTCAATTGATTCGATTAGACGGGATTTATCTATTATGGAAGAACAAGGTCTTTTAAAGAGAACTCACGGAGGAGCTATTCCTATTAACAACGTTAGAAATATGGCTCAACCTCGTTCAATACGCTATGGCGAAGGAAGTGTTTATCAAAATGCTATTGCGAAGTTAGCCGTCACGTTTATAAAAGAAAATCAAACCATTTTTATTGGGGGAGCTGCTATTCACTTTGCAATATTGAAATATCTACCGAAAGAAATTTCGTATACCGTCGTTACAAATTCTGTTGAAATTGCTTACCAACTAAGGGATTTAGGAAATATTCAATTATATGTAATTGGGGGATTTGTAAAGGGTTCAGGGAATATGACAGATGCTTTAGCGAATGAATTCGCTCAGCAATTTACTTTTGATTTATGTTTTGGAACTGCTGGGGCACTATCATCAAAAGGATTAAGTACTGCTACACCAGAAGTTTCAATTTTTCATAAAACAGTATTTAACAATTCAAGAAAGATTATTGCTTTAATAGAGCATTTCAAATTTGGAGACGATATGTTCTCAAGTTTTTATCCAGTCAATCGATTAAATATAATCATTACTGATCATGAAACAAAGGCAGAAGATATTAATATGGTAAAAACCCAAGGTGTTGAAATTCTTGTAGCAAATAATAACTAAAATAAAGGGGAAGCGAGAGATATGTTTTATAGAAGGAAGTTTTACATTGTAAAAAATGAATTTATTGAAATTTTTAATAAACATTTTAATGAAACAAATTTACCTAATCAAATGAAGTATGGTTCACGATTAATAGGAAGATGGATGATACCTAATGATGAAAATACCACTGAAGTATTCGCCATTTGGGAGTATGACAGTTATGAGAAATATAATGAGATTGAAGCCAATGTTAGAAGTGATAAAGAGCACCGCAATCGGATAGAAAAATGGTATGAAAAAAATGGCGGTAGAGATAACGTATTTAAAAAATATCTTTTGGAGGTAAAGAATGAGGAGTTAATGTCAACCGTGAAATAAGTTGTACAATGCAAAGAAAACTCGCCAATGGCGAGTTTTGCTTTTAATTAAAACGTATACGTCCAAAACCGTTCATTATTAATCCAGACCATGACTTGAGGGTCTTGATTTTTTAACTTTTCTTCCATATCAGTAAACATCTGCTCGGTTTGCGAACGGTGTGCGCGAATGGCGCCCAGCTTTTTGTCAGCGACAGGGGTAATATTATTGATAATATCTGCTTCCCCAAGCTCTTCGACGCAATTATTCGAGAAGGCGACGCAGTGTAAGGTTGGCCTTACCGCAGCGGGCAGCTTTTCAACCGCTCGAACGACGGCCGCACCGGTGGCGTCATGGTCAGGATGGACCGAATAGCCAGGATAAAAGGTAATGATGAGTGAAGGATTGACATCCTCAATTAATGCCAGCATCGTGTTCGCAAGTTCTTCCTCATCTTCAAATTCAATCGTTTTATCACGGAATCCGAGCATCCTTAGGTCCTGGATGCCCAAAACTCGGGCTGCCTCCTGTAACTCTTGTCTTCTGATTTTCGGCAGGTTTTCCCGGTTGGTAAACGGCGGATTTCCCATGTTGCGCCCCATTTCCCCTAAGGTTAAACAGGCATAGGTAACAGGCGTTCCATTCTGTACATGGGTCGCAATCGTCCCAGATACACCAAAAGCCTCATCATCAGGGTGAGGGAAAACGACCAAAACATGGCGCTCTTTCTCCATAATTTATTCTCCTTTCTGGTTAAGCAAATGGCGTGGAACTTATCTCCAACGCTACGGCAAGTTTTCCTTTACTATCGTGGCCGGCTAATAATAGGTGATTCTCTTCATCGATTTCATAGTGGGTTATGCCCTCAGCGTAAATCCAGCCGAGGTTTATTTTTAGGCCGACACGGTAAGGGCCCGTTCCGGTGATTTTCCCTAATTCGTAACGGACAAGCGCATTACGGATATACGCGCCAGCGGAAAAGAAAGACTGATCGTGGTGTGAGGCATAGGCACCGTTGGTCGTTTCCAGGTGAATGTAGACATCTTTATTTGCAAAGCCATTGATGGCGTCTTGTACGAATTTAATATCAATATATTCCAAAACACGGCCTCCTTTCCCTTCAGAATCAATATTATTTAATAATGTAACTATCATACTAAAATCGGTTACAAAATGCGAAATGATTGCTTAGAAAAAAATAACAGTTGGAAACAATTAACTCTAATAAGAAAAATTAACTTGGAAATCCTTAATCCTAGGCACATAGTTTTTAGATAAGCCAGAAGGGATAAGGGTCCGTGAAAATGTGGTTTCGAAAACAACCTCCTGAACAACAAGAAAACAACCTTGTTGCCTTAATCAATATGTACAAACAATCGGGCGATTTTGTTCATTTCCATCACCCACAGTCGCCGCAGCCCTATTGGGTTTCCTATTTTGGCACCTTAATTGATGTCGAAATTTTGCATCGCGATATTCTTCCCTTTTTAAATAAAACAGCCTTCACTTCATTAGATGGGGTAAAGGCAGCTCTTCCGTTTGAGGATGTCTTAATTACCAGCGATTTACAAAAAATTCAAGATGACATCTTGCAAGGGTCTGTCCTGATTCAACTCGATGTAAAGGATGCAACATGCCTCCTTGTCCGCGCGGAAATGAAAAAGGCCCGTGAGGTTACCATTCCGGAAGAGGAGTATAGCGTTGTCGGCCCGAAAGAAGCCTTTGTGGAGTCGATAACGACGAATTTAAATCTCGTTCGCAAGCGATTGCCAATCTCAGAATTAAAAGTAAAAGAGTTTACAATTGGAACACTTTCAAAAACAAAAGTGGCCGTGTTATACATCGATGGAATCACGAATGAAGAAAACGTCAACACCGTTTGTCAGCGTCTTTCCGATTTGCAATTCAATCAAATTCTCGACAGTTCGATTATTGCGCAGCTGATTGCCGATAATGGGCATTCTCTCTTTCCACAATTAATTGATACCGAGCGGCCTGACCGGGTCGCAGGTGTTTTGGCAGAAGGCAGTGTCGTGATTCTCGCCGAGGGCTCCTCCCATGCCTTGATTGGACCGATTTCGGCAATGGAATTATTTAATGCGTTTGAAGATTATTATGTCAATTGGCAGACGGCTACAGCGTTAAGGCTCATTCGGATATTTGCCGTGTCTTTTTCTATTTTGGTTACCCCGATATATGTGGCCGTTTTAACCTATCATTATCAATTAATACCGAAGGATTTAATGGTGACATTAGTATCTTCACGAAGGAATATTCCTTTACCGCCTATCCTTGAAGCCATCATTCTCGAGTTAACGATTGAACTGCTCCGGGAAGCTGGGGCAAGACTGCCGTCAAAAGTTGGGCAAACGATCGGTATCGTAGGTGGTATCGTGATTGGAACAGCGGCCGTTGATGCAGGGTTAACGAGCAATGTGCTCCTGATTATTATCGCACTCGCCGCGTTAGCATCCTTTACTACCCCGGTGTACCGGATGGGTAATACGATTCGCTTACTGCGGTTTCCGTTTCTCTTGCTTGCGGATTTGTGGGGACTGTTAGGGATTGCGGTCGCATTTATCTTTTTAATCATCCATTTACTGAATTTAACGTCCTTGGGCAGACCATACCTAGAACCAATCTATCCGCCAAGACTCAAGGATTTTAAAGATTCATTTATTCGCTTTCCCTTCTCCTTTCAATCAAAAAGACCTGGATATTTGCAAACAAAAGATCAAATACGCTTCTCAAAAAAGAAAGCTAGTGAGGTGCATGATATTGATGAGTAGCAGTCAAATGTAAAGGAGGGTATCTATGAAGTCGGTGATTAAAGACCAGTTTCTTGTCTCACCATTCCTTGTTTTATTCCTCATCCATGGTATGCAATATGGTGTGGGGGTTTTAAGCTTTCAACGGGATATCGCCAAGGTTGCCGGTCATGATGCCTGGATTTCGATATTAATAACCGGAATTCTTGTTCATATTATCATTTGGATGATGTACTCGATGCTCAATAAGACCAAAGGCGATTTAATAACGATTCACCAGCAAACATTCGGAAAATGGATCGGTAATTTGTTAAGCCTGCTTTTCATTCTTTATGTTCTAGCAGAGAGTACAACAGTATTGCGGTCGTATATAGAAATTGTTCAAGTATGGATGTTTCCTTTACTAAAAACATGGCCCTTTGCGTTAGTCTTGTTACTCAGTGTCTACTATGTCGTTTCAAGTGGATTTCGCATCGTGACCGGTGTTTGCTTTTTGGCCGTTGTGTTACCCTCCTATTTGATTTTTACTTATGTTGTACCAATTGAATTTTCAACTTTTCGTAATCTGCTGCCAGTCTTCGATCATTCCATTTTAGAAATGGCTCAATCAATAAAGGGGTCGATACTCTCTTTTTCCGGCTTTGAATACTTATTGTTCTATTATCCGTTTATTAAACAGCCAGAGAGTTCGCAAAAGTGGGCCCATTTTGGAAATCTTGTAACCACCCTCCTATATCTGCTGATTATGATTGTCACATTAGCGTTCTTTGATCAGGCGTATTTACAAAAAGTAATCTGGCCGACGTTAATGATGTGGAAGATTATTGAATTACCTTTTGTGGAGCGCTTCGAAATAATTGGAGTTACATCCTGGGCTGTAGTCATGTTACCCATCATTTGCTTGATGTTTTGGTCGGCAAGCCGCGGCATAAAGGAAATATTTAAGCTAAAACAACGGAGCGTCCTCGTTTTCCTTTTACTTCTTAGTTTTATTGTTTGCTGCTTATTAATCGATAGAGAAACGATTCAACAATATAATACCTTTGTGGCGGAAATTGGCTTTTATCTATTGTTAGGCTATATACCTTTCCTATTTATCTGTTGTCATATTCGTTTTAAAATGAGGGAAAAAGGATGAAGAAAAAGATAAAAATAGCTGTCGTGACCATCATCATTTTTTTCGCTTATATGTTTGGACGTGTACAAAGGCAGATTTTAGATGATATTAACATGGCATCGGCTGTAGGATATGACTATATCGACAAGGATAAGATAAAAGCCACGGCGGTCATGCCTAATTATAAACCTGACAAGAATGTTGGGAATGAAACCTATACTGCTAGTAATGAAATAAGTAAAAAGACACTTACTAAAATCAATCGGCAATCATCCCGTCAAGTGGTAAACGGCAAATTGGAAGTGGCCTTATATAGCAAAGAAGTGGCAAAACATGGGATTGGCGAATTGGTTGACTCTTTGCAAAGGGACCCTTCAATCAGTGAGCGGTTGTTTGTTGCGGTGGCGGAAGGGGAAACGCATGAACTTTTAAATAAGAGGTATGGTGATCGGGATACGGGTGTTTATTTATCGATGCTGATCGAACAAAACATGAAGGAAGGAATAGTGCCAACGACCAACCTCCACCAATTTCTAAACGATTACAATTCCCATTTAAGGGATCCATTTTTACCATTAATCGAGCAAAAAGGGAAGGAAGTTAATCTAAAGGGGATTGCCTTATTTAAGGATGATCATTATGTGAAAAATCTCCGTCAAGACCAGCAATTTATTTTTCAAGCACTGTTGGAAAACCTTCAGTTAGGGACCTATAAACTAAAGTTGAAAGATAAGGAATTTGTGGCCATCGAGAATATTAATTCAAAAAGTAGATACCGTGTTGTTAACTTAAAAAACACTCCAGAGATTCATATCCAAGTAAAGTTGCGAGGGATCATTAGGGAATACACGGGGAAGAGAACAGACAAAAAGGAAATTGAACAAATAAAGAAACAAATGGAGAAACAGTTAGAAAAGGAAGCTGCTGCGATGATTCGCTCGTTTCAGAAGTTAAAGATTGACCCCATTGGTTTTGGAAATCACGTTCGCAGCCGGACAAGAAACTTTCGTTATCAAAGGTGGGTAGACCAATATCCAGATGTAAAAATTGGGGTAAAGGTTAATGCGATAATTCTTGAAAAAGGTGTGGTTGATTGAAGGGAAAAGCATCAGACCAATTGATGGAAAAAAAGAGCCGATCTCCCTCGACCGGCTCTCTTGCTATTTGCTATTCCTCACAATCGTCACAATACTCCGTAATACTTTTGCCGCTGCGGTAAGCACCATGCCAGGTTGGCCCGACAAATTCATTTAAGCGGAAACCTTGCTGGATGGCCGCGGTAATAAATGCCTTCGCTACTTCGACTGCTTCATAAACCGATTTCCCTTTGGCAAGCTCAGCGGTAATCGCCGAGGAATAGGTACAGCCGGCACCATGGGTGTAGGTCGTTTCAAATTTCTCTGACTCATACAGCTTGAATTCCTGGCCATCATATAGAAGGTCGACGGCTTTTTCTTCAGAATGAAGCTTGCTGCCGCCTTTAATTAACACGAACTTTGCTCCTTGTTCGTGGATTTTTACCGCTGCTTCCTTCATTTCGTCCACTGAATGAGGTGTTTTCGTTCCTGCCAGCTGCCCCGCTTCGAAAAGGTTAGGCGTAACGACTAAAGCACGCGGCAACAGAAGCTCGCGCATCGCATCGGTTGTTTCCGGGTGTAAGGCCTCATCTTCCCCCTTGCAAACCATAACCGGGTCAATCACAACACGGTCAAGCTTGTTTTCATCGATCACCTTTGCCGCTAATTCAATAATTTCAACCGTTCCGAGCATCCCTGTTTTCATTGCGTCGATGCCGACGGAAAGAATCGTATCAATTTGGGTTTTCAGTGTCTCGATGGCAATTGGGAACACACTGTGGTGCCAATCTTTTGGATCCATCGTGACGATGGTTGTTAGTGCCGTCATCCCATAGACACCAAGCTCCTGGAACGTCTTCAAATCCGCTTGAATCCCAGCGCCGCCGCTTGTATCCGAGCCGGCAATCGTCATTACTTTTTTGATTGTCATCATGTAGTCCTCCTTCTAAAAACCTATCTATTATTATAAAACATTTTTAACGGAAATTGCGAATGAAGGCCAATAGTTGACAGAAAAATGACAATTCCTCGGTTTTTACTATTTCCAAGCATTTAGCGTGATAAATATTACTTTCAAAAGGAAAGTGGCGGCGTAGGATGGGGGTATGTGGCGGACTATATAGGAACCGCTTACAATTATTCCGTTTTCCATACCTGCAATTGTTGGAAATCTGACACAAATTAGAATGAGAAGGATACGCCTTGCTTTTTGCAGGGAAAGTCCCTTTTTAAAAGGTTACAAATTTCGACAATGTGACAAATGTCGCTGAGTGGAATTGATCCTATTTCTACAATGAAAAGATAAGGAAAATACCTGGAGTGGAGGAAAAACCATGAACCGCAAAGGTTGTCCGGATGAATATCCGATTTCGTTAATCATTAACGGATATGAAATGGCCGTTTTTCAACTGACAAATTCCGACCTTGATGATTGGACATATGGATATTTGTTTTCTGAAGGCTTTATTCAGGAGGCAAGCGATATTGAATCGGTCCACATCAACGAAAGCCTGGGAACCATCAACGTATCACTCCGCGCCGACTTTGATGAGACCCACGTTTTTTCAAAAAAGAAGCATTACACCGCAGGCTGCGGCAGGGGTGTCACCTTCTTCTCGATGACAGATGTGAAGAGCTTTGCCAAAGTGACATCAAACAAGGCCTATCCATTGAGTTATCTGTTAAAAAAGCGCAGTCAATTCGCGCAAAACTCAGAACTTTATCTCGAAACAGGCGGGATGCATGGTGCCTGTATTGTTGATGAGCAGGGCGGAATCACGATTCGTGAAGATATCGGCCGCCACAATGCCGTCGACAAGATTATTGGTCATGCGCTTCGAAATTGTTTACAACCCGAAAGGTTAATTTTACTCACAACCGGCCGGGTTTCATATGAAATGCTCTCCAAGGCAGCTAAATTTGGCTTTCCTGTTATTGGTTCGCGGACAGCGGCCACTAAACAGGCAGTACAGCTGGCAAAATATTTAAATATCGAGGTAATCGGCTATTTAAGAGGGAAAATGGCGACGATTTATACTTCGTTAGGCAGGGTCGAAAACGACTTAAGCGTCGATCTGGCTGTAGAGATGCATTGAAAGGGGTGGATGAAAAGCAAGGAATCAAATAGAGAGAAAAAGAGTGTCTAGCACCGCTTAAGGGGCTTTCACTTTTTTAAGGGATGTTCTAATCAATGTTTGGGAAGGAGAATAGTGATGGTTGAAATGAACTTAAACCGCCGGCAATTTTTAAAGCTATCAGGCGCAACAGCAGCAACACTCGCAGTTGTCGAGCTCGGCTTTAACGATAAAAAGGCTTATGCTGCTTCAAAAGAATTCAAAATTGCCAAAGCAACTGTAACACCAACCATTTGCTGCTACTGTGGTGTCGGATGCGGAATCCTCGTTCACACCAAAAACAATACCGTGGTTTATACGGAAGGGGATCCGGATAACCCAATTAACGAAGGTAAACTATGCAGCAAGGGAACAACATTAAGACAGCTTTATACATCTGAAAAACGCTTAACCAAACCGCTTTATCGTGCACCAGGAAGCAATAAATGGGAAGAGAAAGAGTGGGAATGGATGCTTGATACCATTGCCAAACGCACCAAAGAAACACGCGATCGTTCGTTTGTCGAAGTAGAAAATGGAGTAACCGTCAATAAAACAGAAAGAATTGCCAGCCTTGGCGGGGCGGCACTTGATAATGAAGAAACCTATTTGCTCGCGAAACTAATGAGAGGGCTTGGTGTCACCTACTTAGAGCACCAGGCACGAATATGACATAGTTCAACGGTTGCCGGTCTGGCACCTACATTTGGTCGTGGAGCAATGACTAACCATTGGAATGATCTGCAGCATACCGATTGTGCATTGATTATTGGCGCAAACCCTGCAGAAAATCACCCGATTAGCTTTAGATGGCTAACGAAAGCGAAAGAAAACGGCGGAAAAATCGTTTCTGTCGATCCGCGTTACACACGTACATCCGCACAGGCTGATGTGTACGCTGCGCTTCGCTCCGGTACGGATATTCCGTTTATCGGCGGGATGATTAACTATGCGCTTGAAAACAATCTCATCCACAAAGAGTATGTTGCTACCTATACAAACGCTGCCTTTATTGTCAAAGAAGGCTATGACTTTAACGATGGCCTATTCTCAGGCTATGACGAAACAAAAAGAGCCTACGATAAAACAAAATGGGCGATTGAAACAACGGAAGACGGCAAGCCGGTAAAGGATGAAACATTAGAAAATCCACGTTCCGTTTTTCAATTAATGAAAAAACACTATTCCCGTTATGATGTCGACACGGTCACAGCTGTAACCGGAACAGCCAAAAAAGATTACTTACAGGTTTGTAAAACCTTCTGTGAAACAGGCAAGGTCGGCAAAGCAGGAACAATCATGTATGCAATGGGAACCACTCAGCATACTGTCGGCTCACAAAACGTCCGCATCTATGCGATTCTGCAATTGCTGTTAGGAAACATTGGCCTACCAGGCGGCGGAATCAACGCGATGCGCGGCGAATCCAACGTTCAAGGCTCAACGGACTTCGGCTTATTATTTGATAACTTAACTGGTTATCTAGGTGCACCAAAAGCAACCGTCCCAGAGCATGCCACCCTGAAAGGCTATTTGGAAAAAGAAACACCAAAAACAGGCTACTGGAGCAATAAGCCAAAATTCGTTGTCAGCTTACTGAAGGCATGGTATGGCACAAACGCGACGGCAGAAAACGAGTTTGGCTATCAATTCTTACCAAAGGGAAATAAAAACTACTCACATATCAATCTATTTAATGCGATGTACAAGGGTGAGCTAGATGGAACGTTCCTGTTTGGCACAAACCCAGTTGTAGGGGGCCCGAACGCCGGTAAGGAAAAAGAGGCACTTGGAAATCTGAAGTGGATGGTTGCAGTTGACCTTTGGGAAACGGAAACATCATCGTTCTGGCAAAAAGAGGCCGGCAGCGATCCTGCGAAAATCAATACCGAGGTATTCCTGCTTCCAGCAAGCGCTTCGTTTGAAAAAGAGGGCAGTGTTTCCAACAGCTCGCGCTGGATGCAATACCGCTGGAAGGCGATTGATTCAAGAGGCGAAGCAAGACCAGACCTTGATATCATTCATGAGCTTGCATTAAAACTGAAAAAGCTATATGCGAACAGTCCAAAATCGGCTGACAAACCATTCTTAGCGCTTGATTGGAACTACGGAACAGGGGAAGAACCAGATATTGACCTTGTTGCGAAAGAAATCAACGGCTATGACCTGAAGACCGGTAAATTAATCGCTAGCTTCGGCGCTTTGTTAGATGACGGGACCACTTCAAGCGGAAACTGGATTTATTCCGGCTTCTATCCTGAAGAAGGCAAGAACAAATCGAAGAACCGTGACAACAAGGACACAGGCGGCGATCACTATTTGAACTGGTCCTATGCTTGGCCGATGAACCGCCGGATTCTTTACAACCGTGCCTCAGCAGACCCAAGCGGTAAGCCATGGAGCAAAGAAAAAGCGGTTATCTGGTGGGATGGTGCCGAGAAGAAATGGGTCGGCAATGATGTACCGGACTTTAAGGCAGTTACAGCACCAACTGAACCAGGTGGTACCGGTGCGTTTATGATGAATAAAGATGGTGTAGGCTTATTATTTGCCCCTACACTGAATGATGGACCATTCCCTGAACACTATGAACCATTTGAAAGCCCTGTTCCAAATGCGTTTTCCAATACGCAATTGAACCCGGCTGCCGTGGTGATTGAGGGAGATTTTAATAAAAAAGGCGATAAGAAAAACTTCCCGATTGTTGCAACAACCTACCGGGTGAGTGAACACTGGCAATCTGGATCAATGACACGGAACCAAGAATGGCTTTCAGAGCTTGCCGGTCACATGTTTGTTGAAATGAGTGAAGAACTTGCCAAAGAAAAAGGCATCAAGAATAAGGACAAAATCATTGTCAGCTCAGCACGTGGAGAAATCAAAGCCTATGCAATGGTGACAAAACGCTTTAAGCCTTATAGTGTTAGCGGCAAAAAAGTTCATCAAATTGGAATGCCATGGCACTTCGGCTATAAGGGATTTGCTACAGGCGATACAGCGAACCGGTTAACACCGCATATTGGCGATGCCAATACAACGATTCCTGAATACAAAGCATTCCTCTGTAATGTTAGGAGGGCTGACTAATGGCTAAAGAATATGTGAAATATGTCGATGTCACAAAGTGTGACGGCTGCCGTGCCTGTATGGTTGCCTGTAAAAACTGGAATGACCTGCCTGCTGAAAAGACGGAATTCCTTGGCAGTGTTCAATCACATGCGAAAACAACAGCGGATACATGGAATGTCCTGCAATACATCGAGCACGAAAATGGGAAAGGTGATTTAGACTACCTGTTCCGTCATTCTTCTTGCTTCCATTGTACCGATGCTGCGTGTGAAAAGGTTTGTCCTGAAAATGCGATTAGCTATACGAAGTATGGAACAGTTGTCATTGATCATGACAAGTGTGTCGGCTGCGGTTATTGTGTGCAAAACTGCCCGTTTGAAGTGATTTCCTTGAAGGAATATAAGGATAAGCATGGCAAAGAGTATCGCAAAGCCCATAAGTGTACGATGTGTACCGACCGAATCGATGAGGGCTTACAGCCTGCCTGCGTAACAACCTGTCACACGGGCGCGATGGAGTTTGGCGATAAAGACGCGATGATTCAAAAAGCCGAGCTGCGCGTCAAGGAAATGAAGGATCGTTACCCGAACGCCATGGTCTATAACCCACAAGGTGTTGGCGGTACGCATACGGTTTACGTACTAGCTGAGAAGCCGAGCGTTTACGGCCTTCCTGAAAATCCAAAAGTGCCAACCTCAGCTGTTTTATGGAAGGATTATGCGCAGCCAATCGGGAAAGCAATGATTGGCGCTACAACAATGGCCGTTGTCGGTGCATTTGTTGCCAATAAGTTTTTCAGTAAAAAAGCGGGTAATGACGCAGAAGAAGGAGGTGGCAGCGATGAGTAATTATCAAAAGCACCCAAAAGCGGATGTCAAGATTCGCCGCTTCCCAAAGGCGTTTGTTTGGGCACACGCAATCAATGGACTTGCATTCTTTGCTCTTTACATCACGGCCCTGCCAATGTATACCGACTTCTTTAACTGGCTGTATCCGGTTTTTGGCGGCCCGGCCATGGCCCGGCTCCTGCACCGAATCTTTGCGGTAGCGTTCATAACGCCTACCTTTATCTTGTTAATCTTTAGTCCGAAGTTCTTTTTCCATTGGATGAAAGAATTAATCACATGGAAGAAGCGTGACCTTCAATTCTTCAGTGAATTCGTTAAAGAATTATTCGGCTTCAAGTTTAAGCATATTAAACAAACCTTCTTTAACGCTGGGGAAAAAATTAACTCGATTCTTCAGATTTTATGTGCCATTTTGGTTATTGTTTCAGGTTTCACCATGTGGTTCCCTGAGTACTTCCCAAGAGCGCTTGTGCAATGGGGCTACTTCCTTCATAACGTTGGTTTTGGGTTAGGAATTGCCGTAATCGTTGGACACATCTATCTATCTGTCGTTCATAAACACTCTAGACCAGGATATTCCGGCGTAGTCAATGGAAAAGTTCCTGCCTGGTGGGCAAAAGGCCACTATGGTGACTGGTATGATGAAGAAGTGAAAAAGGGTAACTTCCCTGACTTAGATGATCCAAAGCATAAAAGAGGCGCTTGATTTAGACGAAAGTAAAACATATATAAACCATGGCTGTCTGTAACAGGACAGCCATTCCTTTAAAAAATACAAAAAAGAGGTGCGACAACGATGATTAAATCCGTTGTTTCAAAAGAATACCAGGAACTGCACAAGGAAATCGTCAAGCTTCAGGAACAGTGGAAACACATGCTTAACCCGGAAACAATCAGGCCAAATCTTGATAAGGCGGCCATGGAAGCAGGAGTGCCTGCAGCTGCACTAACGGCTATTGATTTTGAAATTTCACTATTCCTACAGTGGATAGAGGAAATAAATGCCATCCTCGTAAACGGCAATCCAGAACTTGAGCCAAAGCTTTCGGGCATCACGGGCCTGCTAAATGAAGAAATAGCGATTCGCTGGATTGAGGAGGCGTTTGCTTTTAATCATGTTTATTTTGCCAGCTTTGCCGATAGTCACGGCCTCGAGGGATGGATCCCGCAATTCCTCGCAGAAACCGCCCTTCGTCCATACTTACAATTGACCGCTGAAAAGGTCCAGCACGAAATCCATCATTCAACCCCAGGGGCAGGCTGTCCTGTTTGCGGCGAACCAGTAAGATTAGCCACTCTTAAAGAAGAGGGGAAAAAGGTTATCCATTGCCCGCGCTGCCTTGCTCATTGGCATGCCAAGCGTCTCGAATGCTCCCATTGCGGTAATGAAGACCATAAGACCATCCAATTTCTTACGGTTGAAGGCGATGCGGTTTCACAAATACAAGTTTGCGATACTTGCCACGGCTATACTAAAATTATAGATACAAGACAATATATCAGTCAGCCCTCCGCTGCTTTACTCGATTTGAACTCGATTCATCTTGATTTTGTAGCCCAGGAGAATGGCTATCATGCGGTTGGAGAGAAAAAAAGTACGAATTAAGTAGGTGGAATTTCATGAAAGCTGCCGCAATTATTTTAGCAGGCGGAAAGTCGAGCAGGATGGGCACGAATAAAGCACTCTTAAAAATTAACGAGAAAACCACTATCGAACGAACCCGGGATGCGCTTAAACTGCTCTTTGATGATATAATTCTCGTAACGAATGAAACAGAGACCTATGAATTTTTAGAAATGAACATGACCTCGGACCATTATCCAGGAATGGGACCGCTGGCGGGCGTTCACGCAGGCTTAACAGCTTCTGATTACGATGTGAATTTTATCGTCGCCTGTGACATGCCATTTGTTTCCGTCGAGCTTGCCGAGGCCCTTGTCCATGCTTGCGGCCATTATGATGCCGTTATCCCTGTGATCAATGGAAAACAGCACCCGTTATTTGCTGTTTTTCATAAAAAAATAGCAGGAGAAGCGGCCAAGAGTATCGAAGAAGGTAATTTGCGGATGAAACATCTGCTTGACCGCTTAAATGTCCTCTATGTGACAGAAAGCGAGCTCCAAACTTATAGCCAACTTGACCTTGAACGAGTTTTTTTCAATATGAATCACCCAAATGAGTATGAAGATGCCAAAAAGTGGGCCGAAGCAGATAGTTAAGGGGGAAAAGAGGAACCATGCAATTTTTCAAAGTAAAAACAGTGGAAGAGACATTTACCTTAATCGCCGAAAAAATTGCGGCCATTAAGCAAACAGAGGTGAGGGAGCTTGATGCCGCCCTCCATTATATTCTTGGCGAGCCGGTGATGGCGCAGGAAAATGTCCCTGGTTTTGACCGCTCGACTGTCGACGGCTATGCTGTTCGGGCCAAGGATACGTATGGTTCCTCCGAATCGATGCCCGGCTTTTTAACGCTTGCTGGGGAAGTCCATATGGGCGAGGTTCCGACTGCGACAGTCAGCTCCGGGAAGGCCGTATATGTCCCCACAGGAGGCATGCTTCCGGCCGGCAGCGACTCCGTTCTCATGATTGAACACTGTGAAGACGTGGATGGCCTCCTCAATACGTACAAGCAAATCGCACCCGGGGAAAATGTCATCCGTAAAGGCGAAGACATTCGCGAAGGGGAAATTCTCCTGGCAGCGGGAACGAAGCTTCGCCCCCAGGAATTAGGGGCACTCGCCTCGTTAGGAATTACTCACGTGACCGTTTTCCGAAAAATAACGGCCGGCTACCTTTCCTCCGGCGACGAAATTGTTCCCTATCAAACGGGGTCTCTTCAAATAGGGCAGATTCGCGATATTAACTATTTAACGATTGCCGGACTTGCAAGCGAATGGAATGTTGAGGTTGTTTACGGCGGGATTGTTAAGGATGACTTTGCTGAATTCAGGCAAAAGGCGTTTGAACTTTATCAGCAATGCGATTGTTTAATCCTCTCCGGTGGCAGCTCTGTCGGGGCCAAGGACTATACAACCGATGTGATTCAATCCTTAGGTGACCCCGGAGTTTTTGTACATGGAATTTCAATTAAACCGGGGAAGCCGACGATTTTAGCAGTGGCGGACGGAAAACCGGTGATTGGCTTGCCGGGACACCCGGCCTCGGCGATGATTATTTTTAAGCTGTTCGGTGAGCGGATATTGCGGACGCTGACAGGCGAGATCCTCGAGCGGAAACCGGAGCGAATTTTTGCAAAAATAACGAAAAACATCCCATCCTCGCCAGGTCGTTCGGATTATATCCGTGTCCGCTTGTTTGAGCAGGACGGTGACTGGTGGGCCGAGCCGATTATCGGAAAATCCGGCTTGATTACCACATTGGTAAAAAGTGATGGCATTGTCGAGATTAGTTCAGAAAAAGAGGGCGTAACACAGGGGGAATATGTACCTGTGATTCCGTCACGGTAAGGGGGGCATGAGAAAATGGATCATCAACACTACAAACGAAAAATTTACTTAGAAGATAAACCCCGTGCCGAAGCCAGGGAGGAAATTCTTGCAGCTTCTAGCCTTACCCCGGAGAAAGAGGATCTCGCTGTCGCTGAAGCCTTGGGCCGTGTGACCGCTGAGCCGATTTTTGCCCGGGTGTCCATGCCGCACTACCACGCCTCGGCGATGGATGGGATTGCTGTTGTCGCCGAACGTACCTATCAGGCCCATGAGCAAAATCCGCTTTATCTGAAAATAGGTGCGGAGTTTTGCTTTGTCGACACAGGAAATGCGATTCCCTCGCCATTCAATGCCGTGATTATGATTGAACATGTTCATGTCGTCGATGAAGAAACGATTGAAATCATCGAACCGGCCACCCCCTGGCAGCATATCCGCCCGATTGGTGAGGATATTGTCCAAGAGGAAATGCTTTTTCCACAGGGACATCAGTTACGGCCGGCGGATTTAGGCGTACTGCTTGCCGCTCAGCAGCTAGTTATTCCTGTTGTCAAAAAACCAGTAGTGGCGATCATCCCAACAGGTAATGAGCTGGTTGATGCGGATTCAGAACTGTCGTCTGGAAAAATTATTGAATTTAACGGCACGGTATTTTCTGGCTTTATTAAGGATTGGGGCGGCGAGCCGAGGCTCCATTCCATCGTGAAGGACGAGCCGGAAAAGATTAAAGAAGTGTTATTGGAGGCTGCGGAAACCGCGGATGTTATTGTGATTAATGCCGGCTCCTCGGCTGGCAGGAAGGACTTCACGGTCCACATTATCGGCGAACTCGGCGAGGTCTATACCCATGGGGTCGCCGCACGGCCTGGAAAACCAACTGTTTTAGGAAAAATAAATGGAAAAATTGTTGTCGGTGTTCCAGGCTATCCTGTTTCCGCATATCTGGCCTTAGAGTGGTTTGTCCAGCCGCTTGTCTGTCAATATTTAAGTGTACCGGTACCCGAGCGACAGAAAGTAACCGTCAAGCTTGGGCGCCGGATTGTTTCATCAATGGGTGCTGAAGATTTTGTCCGCATGAATATCGGCTATGTCGATGGACAATTCGTCGCCAATCCGTTGACAAGAGCAGCAGGGGTAACGATGTCCTATGTCAGGGCAGACGGCCTCTTAATTGTCCCGCCGAATGTCATTGGCTATGAGCAGGGAGAACTCGCGGAGGTCGAATTGCTGCGCCCGCTTGAGGAAATCAAGCAGGCCATCGTGTTTTCCGGCAGCCACGATTTAACGATTGACTTGTTATCGTCGCAGTTAAAGCGGGTGCGGACCGACATGAAAATTGTTTCCTCGCATGTCGGCAGTATGGCCGGCATCATGGCGATTCGCAAGGGTGAGGCCCATGTAGCGGGCATTCATTTGCTTGACCCAGACACAAAGCAATATAATATTTCGTATGTAAGAAAAATTCTAGCCGGGCAAGACGTCGTGCTCTATCCATTTTTAAAAAGGAAGCAAGGCTGGATTCTGCCTAAAGGCAATCCGCTTGAGATTTCCGGTGTCGCTGATTTAGTCCGGGCCGGGGCAAACTTCGTTAACCGCCAAAAAGGCGCTGGCACTCGAATTCTGTTCGATCTGCTTCTGGAAGAGGCAGGTTTGGATCCTGAAGAGATTACTGGTTATGACCGGGAAATGTTTTCCCATTTAGCGGTTGCAGCGGAAGTGAACGGGGATACCTGCGGCGCAGGGCTTGGGATTTACCCTGCGGCAAAGGCGATGGGCTTAGACTTTATCCCGGTTGCCGACGAGGAATATGATTTACTGATGAAGCGCAGCTTTTTTGAAAGTGAACATGGCCGACTGCTCGTGGAGATCCTTCAATCGGCAGCCTTCCGCGAGCAGGTTGAAAAAATCGGCGGCTATGAAGTGGTCAAAAATCCGGTATTGAAGAGTTTGGCCGAAGAGGTGAAATCATGAGGATGTACGAAATTTCCAAAGAACCGATTGAGATTCAAGCGGTAATCGATAAAGTAGTCCAGCGTGAGGCTGGTGCGATAACCACCTTTATCGGCACCGTCCGCGAATTAACGCACGGCAAAAAGACGTTATTTTTAATCTATGAAGCATATGAAGCGATGGCGGTGAAAAAGCTTGAGCAGATCGGCGCAGAGATTGAAGAGTGCTGGGCCGGTTCTCAGGTTGCGATAACACACCGGGTCGGGCGCTTAGATATTACCGATATCGCGGTTGTGATTGCGGTTTCGACGCCGCACCGGGCCGATGCCTATGAAGCGAACCGCTATGCGATTGAGCGGATTAAGGAAATCGTTCCCATCTGGAAGAAAGAGCATTGGGAAGACGGCGAATCATGGATGGGCAACCAGCTCGAGACGGTCTCGTACCCAAGCGGCAAGCCTGAGGAGGGTGATCTAGATGAATAAGGTATTGTTCTTTGCCCACTTGCGCGATGCGGTTGGCGCGGAGTATTTAACGTTGGATGCCGGTGGAAAAACAGTTGCCGAGTTGAAGGATGAGCTTGTGGAAAAGTATGATTTACCGCGTATGGAAACCGTAATGACGGCAATCAACGAGGAGTTTGCATCGAATGACGAGGTCATCCGCGATGGCGACGAGATTGCGTTTATTCCACCGGTGAGCGGCGGTTGATTTTTTGTGGGCAAGGCGGAATTTTTAGATTCGCAAATAAAACGGGGTTATTCGCAAATAAAAGGTAGTTATTCGCAAATAAAACACTAGAATTCGCAAATAAAACCGGAAAATTCGCAAATAAACTTAAATTCCCCTTAAATTTTGCTACTTTTAGAGGGGAAAACTGGCTGGAAAGAAACCAATAAAAGCTATTTTTAAAAAATTGTATTCCAATATCTCCTGAAAGCTCGCCAATTGGCGGGTTTTCTGTTAGAAAAGGGGAAAAAGTATGAACGAACGCTATTCACGGCAAGTCCTTTTCCCGGGAATCGGCCAAGAAGGACAAGCGAAAATTAGCAGCAAACATGTACTCATCATTGGTGCCGGCGCCTTAGGGTCTGGCAGTTCCGAAATCCTCGCGCGCGCCGGGGTTGGCAAACTTACCATTATTGACCGTGATTATGTCGAAGCCAGCAATCTCCAGCGCCAGCAGCTTTATACCGAAGAGGATGTCGCTGAGAAGCTGCCGAAAGCAGCGGCGGCGGAAAAACGCCTGCGAGCGATTAATTCCGCCGTCGAAATCCGCGCGATTATCGGCGATGCCACACCTGAATTGCTAGAAGAACTTGTCGGTGATGTTGACTTGATGCTTGATGCCACCGATAATTTTGAAACGCGGATGATGATGAACGATATTTCGCAAAAATACAAGATACCGTGGATTTACGGGGCATGTGTCGGCAGCTTTGGAATGAGTTTTTCTATCATACCCGGGAAAACGCCGTGCCTCAATTGTTTATTACGCACCATCCCGCTCCAGGGGATGACATGTGATACCGGCGGGATTATTTCACCGGCCGTACAAATGGTCATTGCCCACCAAACGGCGGAGGCATTGAAAATGTTAGTTGAGGACTGGGATGCGGTCCGAAACTCGTTGGTCAGCTTTGATTTATGGCGGAATCAATACACAAGCATGAAAATGTCAAAAGCGAAGTTTGCCGGCTGTTTGTCTTGTGGCGAGGAGCGGACATATCCTTATTTGGACCATGAGAATATGACGAAGACGACGGTGCTATGCGGCCGCGATACCGTGCAAATTCGCCCGTCTTCTGCCGGGGAAATTTCACTCGATCAGCTCGCTGGGCAGCTGAGCGCGCTAGGTTACACCGTAAAAGGAAATCCATATTTAATATCAGTAGAAATCGGCGCCGAACGGATGGTTATTTTTCAAGACGGTCGTGCCCTGATACACGGGACAAAGGATTTAACACACGCCAAGTCGCTTTATCAACGGATTTTGGGATAATTAACTGAACAAAAATCAAACCCGTACCAGCATTGGTACGGGTTTTCCTGTGCTATTTAGCTTTTCCCCCTCGAAAGTTGCACGCAGACTAACATCAGAAATGAGATGCCAATCATGCAGAAAACCCAAAGCCAAGCCATCTGCATGTTGCCCGAGTCAATGGCGACATAGATAGCAGTAGGGGTGGTTTGCGTTTTCCCGGGGATATTTCCGGCGAACATGAGCGTGGCGCCAAACTCACCTAACGCGCGGGCAAAACTTAAGATTCCGCCGGAGATAATCGATTTCAAGGCGAGCGGGATAGAAACAAACAAGAAAATCTGGAACCGACTTGCTCCATCAACCCGCGCTGCATCCTCCACGTCACCATCGACCTCTTCAAATCCGGTTTTAGCTGATTGATACATGAGCGGAAAAGCGACCACTACAGCCGCAAGAACGGCTGCCCACCAAGTAAAAATAATCGGCTGCTTAAAAATCGATTCGATGAATTGGCCAATGGGACTCTTTTTTCCAAAGATCACAAGTAACAGGAAGCCAACAACCGTTGGCGGTAACACTAATGGTAACAGGAAAACCGTTTCGATAATGGCCTTCCCTTTGAACCTTGCCTTCGCCATCCATTTTCCTAAAAATAACCCCAAAATCAGTACAATGAATCCTGAAACAACAGCAATCTCAAGTGAGAGTTTAACAGGATCCCAAAAGTGGTCTGTCATGTTAGCTTTTTACAGTCCTTTAAATCCGTATTTTTCAAAAACGTCCATTGCTGCTTTCGTTTGTAGATAATCATAGAATAGCATAGCTTCTTTTTGATGGCTACTTGCCTTGATGACTCCTACAGGATAGATGATAGGGGTATGGGTCAATTCACTCGCCGTTGCGGCAATCTCTACTTTTTTCGATGTCAACGCATCTGTTTTATACACCATTCCAGCATCAACATTCCCTGTTTCCACATATGTAAGCACTTGGCGTACATCCTTGGCATAGACGATTTTTCCTTCAACAGTGCTCCAGATCTTTAAGTTTCCTAATACCTCTTTCCCATATTTACCGGCTGGTACCGATTCAGGAGTACCGATTGAAATCTTATCTGCTTTTGGCAGGTCTTCAAACGTTTTAATTCCTCTTGCTGAGTCTTTGGGAACAACTAGCACCAATTCATTTCCGACAAGATCAATGCCATTTTTCTTGTCAATTAGATCCTCTGACACTAATTGCTGGAATTTATCTTCCGCTGCCGAGAAGAACAGGTCAACCGGTGCTCCTTGAGAAATTTGCTGTTGTAATGCTCCGGAAGCGCCATAATTGAAGTTGATTTTCACATTAGCATGCTCTTTATTAAAATTTGACGTAATTTCGGTTAAGGCGTCTTGTAAACTTGCGGCTGCTGAAATGGTTAATTCAACCTTCTCTTTAGGTGCTGCTTGTTTTTCTTCAGCCGGTTTTTTACTTTGATCATTAGTGGAGCATCCAGTAATGACAAGTAAAAACATCATTACCGATAAAAATAATAAATAACTTTTTTTCAAATTCATCCCTCTCCTTATAATTAGATATAACTAATTATAACTAGTTATAATTAGTAATACTATGAAAAACATCACAAATTTTTTGCAAAATGCTTTTTAAAAAGTAATGAGATACAATAGAATGAGGAGGGGATGAACATGTCTAAGGAGATTTCCTATACGATAGAAGAGGTTTCGCAGCTGTTAAAAGTATCGAAACTTACGATCTATGATTTGATAAAAAAAGGGGAGCTTCCCGTATTCCGTGTCGGCAGACAAATGCGGATGGATGCAGCCGATTTAGACCGGTATATAAAAAATCAGAAGTCTGCGCAAATGCCCGCTTCCGCAGTTCCTGCTCCGGAATCACACAGAACGGAAATGAGGGAATCCCACAACGTCGTCATTAGCGGACAGGATATTGTCCTTGATATTCTCGGAAAACAGATCGAGAAATGTTCTCCCTATAAGTCACTCCGGTCGTATTCCGGCAGCTTAAACAGCCTCATCTCTTTATATAATGGGGACTGTGATATTGTGAGTTTACATATGTTTGATGGCGATACGGGAGAATATAATCTGCCATATGTTAAAAGAATTTTAACCGGGAACCGATACATTGTCCTCAATCTTGTTGCCAGAAAAGCAGGATTATATGTTAAAAAAGGAAATCCGCTCAACCTTACTTCTTGGACGGATTTAAGTCAGCCGCATATCACGATGATCAATCGTGAAAAAGGGTCGGGAGCAAGAATCCTGCTTGATGAACAGCTTAGAATTCACAACCTTGCATCAAAGTCGATTATCGGGTATGAACACGAGGAAACGAATCATTTAAGTGTCGCTTCTGTCGTTGCGACTGGCAAGGCCGATGTCGGCGTAGGAATTGAAAAGGCGGCAAAAATGGTCGGCATTGACTTTGTCCCGTTAATTATCGAACGGTATGATCTCGTCCTGTTAAAAACGCCTGAAAATGAAACGCTTATCCGGATTGTCAAAGAGATTTTATCGTCTTCATTGTTTCAAACAGAAATCAGCTCTCTGGGCGATTATGATCAATCGCAAACAGGTTCAGTTATATATGAGACCTTTTAATGTTGACAAATTTTGACTTGTTTCACGTGGAACAGGAGAATATTGTCGAAAGAAGAGAAACAGAAGGGAAATGTTTGAAGTGAATATACCTGTGCAGACATTATTAGCAAAAATAGATGAAGAATTAAAGCTGGCGAAAAGTAGTGCCAAGCAGGAAAGTTTGCGGGAAAAGATTTACTCGATTAAAATATTATGCGAATTGATTCTTGACGAAAAGCCAGCGGCGAATTCGGAAGTGCGATTCAACCAAGCTGCTCCTGTTATCACGCAGGAAGTTTTTCAGCAGCCGCAGCTGAATCAGCAAGTTTTCCAGCAGCCGTCCACGCTGCAACAAGGGAAAAAAATAGAGATGGACGACGAGGCGAACGGCGATTCGTTACTTGATTTTTAAAATGGAGGAATTATAGATGAAAGCATTTATTATTGTGGGCGCCATCAATGCCTTTGTGGCCGTTGCGCTTGGTGCCTTCGGTGCACACGGGTTAAAGGACAGGCTCGATGCGCATTATTTAGAGATTTGGAAAACCGGTGTTACCTATCAAATGTTCCATGCGACAGGGATTTTAATCATTGGGATTCTTCTTGGGAAGGCAGGTGCTAGCTCGTTATTCAGCTGGTCGGGATGGCTAATGCTTGCAGGGATTATTTTTTTCAGCGGCAGCTTGTACCTATTGAGCTTGACGAAGGTAGGCGTCCTGGGCGCAATTACGCCAATTGGCGGCGTTTGTTTCTTAGCCGCATGGATTCTGATGATTGTTGGCGCAGTGAAGAACTTTTAAACTTTTTCAAAAAGAAAACACCAATTGTGCGCCAATTGGTGTTTTTATGGTTTCACTTATCTTGGTGGAAAGGTGCTTAAGGACGGGGCACCACCGAATGCAGACTCATACTCGATTTCTTCCGCAAATGTAATGTAGTCAACGGCGACCATTGGGATAAGGTAACGTGTTCCTTTCTGGGGATCACTTAAGATGACATGATCCCTTCCTGCCGCTTCAATAATCCCGGTAAATTCCTTCGCATTCCATTGGGTGTTCCCTTCAAAAGTTGCAAAGACGTGGACGAGTTTTCCTTTGTTTAAACGTAAAATGTTTTCGATGTATGACTGCTCAATTGGCAGCATGCCTGGCACTTGGGCCCCTCCAGCTGGTGGAGCCGGGAACGTCACGGGCCCACCAGCTGGTGGCGGGAATCCCCCAGATGCAGCTGGTGGAAATTGCGGAAAACCTTGCTGTTGAGGCATAAAACCCTGCCCCCCGCCTGCCATAGGCTGTGCCCCCTGCTGTCCAGCTGCACCGGTATAGGGCTGAAATCCCTGTTGATTGTAATATTGGCTCATCTTTTTCCCTCCTAAAAATGATTAACGAATGGCCCAACATTCTATTCATACTCCCTAAACCCCAAATCGGTTCCAGTAGGGCATGGAATAAATCCCTCTTTTCTCACCTCTCTTTGATGAGGTCCCTGGGTTTTAAAACTTAAGACTCGCTGTTTTATTAGTATGAGGGGAAAGGATGAAATATGACTTGTTTATCAGCTAGAAAAAGCAAAAAAGCTCCCAAGCCGAAGCCTGAGAACTTTTTTTTAGACGTGAAGGAAATTGGATACGCGTTCTTCCTCCAGCAGATTACCGACAAAGAAGGCACCGAATTCACCGTAACGGGCACTTACTTCATCAAAACGCATTTCATAGACGAGCTTTTTAAATTGGAGAACATCCTCGGCAAACAAGGTCACGCCCCATTCATAGTCATCAAAACCAACGGAACCAGTGATGATTTGCTTTACTTTCCCTGCATATGTACGGCCAATCATCCCGTGGCTGCGCATCATGCTGCGGCGCTCTTCCATCGGCAGCATGTACCAGTTGTCATTGCCCTGGCGGCGTTTATCCATTGGATAGAAGCAGACATGCTTTGTTTTTGGTAATGTTGGATACAGGCGTGCAAGGACTTGCGGATTTTGGTATGGATCCTCTCCTCCTGGCAGGTAGTTGCTGAGCTCAACAACCGAAACATAGGAATGAGCCGGAATTGTGAATTCAGCCAGTTTCGTTTTGTTGAATTCGGTTTCAATTTCATTCAACTCTTCCATTGTTGGACGAAGGATCATCATCATAAAATCAGCCTTTTGACCGACAATTGTATATAAAGCATGGCTGCCTTCTTTACGATCTTGTTTTTGATTCCATTTTTCTATTAGGCTTAAAAACTCATGAATGGCTGCCTGGCGCTCGTCACTAGAAATCATTTTCCAAGTCGTCCAATCCACCGTACGGAAATCATGAAGGCAATACCAGCCATCAAGTGTTTGTGCTGCTTCACTCATTATAATCACTCCTAAATGATAATTCTGTTTATAACTATATCATAGTTTGACCAAGAGGCGAATGAATAAACCTCTCGTTCACGGCAAGTGGTTATTTTTATCAAAAAAAGGTAATAGTAAAACGGAGAGTGCCATTTTTTAAAAAAATTTATCAATGAAAACGCTGTCTGTGACTACTTTGCTTGAAATTTTACCACGGTAAAGTATGCTAATAATGGAGTTTGTTTAAGGAGGAGGGTTTAGTGTGAGTGATTTATTTGAAGGTTTAAAGGGTAAAATTTCCGGTCGCGAGTTGAAAATTGTGTTTCCAGAAGGATTGGACGAGCGGGTTGTCCGTGCAGCTGGCCGGTTGGCTGCTGAAAAATTACTGACGCCGATTTTGATTGGCAATATTGAACAGGTACAGGCAAAAGCGGCAGAGGTCGGCGTTTCGCTAGAGTCTGCGGAAATCTATGATCCGGCGAGCTATGCAGGCATGGATGAATTAGTTGCTTCGTTTGTCGAGCGCCGAAAAGGGAAAGCAACCGAGGAAGACGCACGTAAGATTCTCCTCGATGAAAACTATTTCGGGACGATGCTTGTGTACTTAAATAAAGCGCATGGTTTGGTGAGTGGCGCGGCCCATTCAACCGCGGACACGGTGCGCCCGGCGCTGCAAATTATTAAGACAAAGCCAGGCGTCAAGAAAACATCCGGTGTGTTCATCATGGTACGTGAGGATGAAAAATACGTATTTGCCGACTGTGCGATTAATATTGCCCCTGACAGCAATGATTTAGCGGAAATCGCTGTGGAAAGTGCGAAAACGGCGGAGATGTTCGATATCGAGCCGCGGATTGCGATGTTGAGCTTTTCAACGAAGGGTTCAGCTAAATCGGAGGAAACAGAAAAAGTGATTGAAGCCGTGGCGGAGGCGAAACGCCGTGATGCAACGCTAGTGGTCGACGGAGAGTTTCAGTTCGATGCTGCATTTGTTCCATCGGTGGCCAAAAGTAAGGCGCCCGGTTCTGTCTTGCAAGGCGATGCGAACGTGTTTATCTTCCCTAGCCTTGAAGCTGGTAACATTGGTTATAAAATTGCTCAGCGTTTGGGTGGATTTGAAGCAGTTGGCCCGATTTTGCAAGGCTTAAATGCGCCAGTAAATGATTTATCACGCGGTTGTAATGAAGAAGATGTGTACAAGCTCGCTTTAATTACCGCGGGGCAGGGTTTGTAAGAGATTTGGGGCTGGTCCGGGTGTGGGCTGGCTCCTTTTTTCGTAACCTAATGGTGATTTTTTTACAGAAAATGTCTAATTAGCCAAAAGGGGTCGAAAAATAGCCATAACGAGTGAAAAGGTAGCCAAAACCCCTCAGAAAATAGCCAAAACAGGTGAAAAAATATCCAAAACCCATCGAAAAGTAGCCAAAACAAAAAAACGCCTCCTTTCAAACGAAAAAAGTGAGTCAAGTTTTCAAGAAACGTATATTTTTCAAAAGTTCTACCTCTCATTTGATATAATTATTTAAAAAAAGAGGAGATCACAACATGGAAGACTTACTGCACCAGCCCGAGTGGCGGATCATTGACCAGTCCGCGGTCGGGATCCATTTTCAAGCAATTCAATCGTTCGGCACCGACGATACTATCTGTGCCTCGGTCGGGGCGGGCGAGGCGCCGGCGACGGCAAGGACATGGGTTCATCACAATACGATGGTCCTTGGCATCCAGGATACAAAATTACCGTTCTTGCAGGAAGGGATGGAATTTCTACAGCAGCAGGGCTACGAAGTGATTATCCGGAATTCCGGCGGCCTAGCGGTCATTCTGGACGAAGGTGTCCTTAATATCTCGTTAATTTTTCCAGAGGCTGAAAAAGGGATTGATATCAATCGCGGCTATGAAGCGATGTGGCAGCTGATTCAAAAGATGTTTGCTGATTTCCCGTACGAGATAGAGGCCAGGGAAATTGTCGGCTCCTACTGCCCGGGCAGCTATGACCTTAGTATCAATGGAAAAAAGTTTGCCGGCATCTCCCAGCGCCGCCTCAAGAAAGGGGTCGCGGTTCAGATTTATCTCTGTGTCAATGGCAGCGGCAGAAACCGGGCCGAGCTTGTGAAGCAATTTTACCAGCGGGCGAAACAAGCCGAACAAACAAAATTCGTCTTCCCGGAAATTGTCCCTGAGGTTATGGCTTCGCTTTCGGAATTGCTGGAGACCGATTTCACGATTGCCGATGTGATGCTGCGTCTATTAAACCAGTTAAAGGCGAATAGTGATTATTTATATGCAGGGCAATTGAATGAGTTCGAGCTGGGATTATTCCCCGGTTATTTTCAGAGGATTGTCGAGCGGAATGAACAGGTAAAAAGGCCGTAAACCCATTCAACAGGGATTTACGGCCTTTCTATGATAAAGATGCTGCGCTTTATTCTCTTCTCCTAATGCTATCGCTTATTCAGCGACTTTCTCTAGATTCCCGTTGCGGTCCATTTTGAACTTTGTCGCTGGTCTTTCCTCTTCTTCAAATAAGACAAGCTTTCTAGCCCTGTTCATGATTTTCATGAGTGTCTCGTAGTCTTCCTGAATGGTTTCGGAATTCTGTTCGAGTCCGGCAATCTTTGCAGCCATTTCCTCGTTTTGCTTTCTTAGCTCTGCCATTTCCCTTTTCAATCTTTCATTCTCACTTTTTAATGCTTCATTTTGCAGATTGGCATGATGAAAGTTTTGCAAATAATTAATGACTGAATCGAGCGTGAGTCCTGTTGTCGCCGGCTGCCTGTAAGTCTGTGTTACAGCTGGTTTTACATACGTTTCAGCGGCAAATTCAAGGGTCATTTCCGGCACTTCAACAGTAGTTTCCAGCGGCATTTCGGCTGGCAGCGGCAATGTTTCCATTTCCTCTGCCGCGGTGGTAACAGTTTCCGGCGGACTGTACAGCAGCTTTTTCTTGCCGCCCTGGTCCTTGCCCAAAACTCTTTGTCTTTGTTTCCGCTGCTTTTTGGCTAACTGCAATGCTTTTTCATAGCGGTGGCGGACGACGGCGTTCCATCTGAAGCCGCAGGCCGCGGAGGTCCGGTTCAGCTTGTCCCCTACCTCTTCAAAGGCGTTCAGCTGTGTACTGCCTTCGCGGACATGCCGGAGGACAGTTTCGGCCAACAGCAGATCATTCTCATCTGTCCATGCGTCTTGACGAACTTTCATATTTTTTCAACTCCCTAATAAAATTTTCCAATTAACGGTGTCAGACATGATCCTGACGATTTTTAAAAGTTCTAGTCTTATCATGGACAAGTTTTTCACGCTTTATACCAAAAGGAATGAAAGGATAGTAGATTTTTTAACTAAAAGATTTATTATCGCTCGAGCGGATTGCTAAAGATTGCAACTTGCATTGGCAAATGAGAAAATGTAAAATACCAATGGAGTTAACCAGTTTTTAAAATCCTTGAAGGATTAAATAAATATAGAGATTGACCGTAGAAAGGGTTGTAACGAATGTCGAATGAATTTCGTGTTTGTGATGATTGCCAGGCCGTGAATTTGAAGACATTAATCCCTCGCTTGAAAGATATCGATCCGGATGCCGACATCAAGATTGGCTGCCAGTCCTATTGCGGACCCGGCCGGAAAAAAACCTTTGCCTTCGTTAATAACCGCCCAGTTGCCGCATTAACGGAAGAGGAATTAATGGAAAAAGTCAGCAAAAAGATAAAATAATCACCTCAGTCTGAGAGCTTGGGTGATTTTTACTTTTTATGGGATTTGGTGTCAGGCACCATTTTCCTTTTTGTGGTATATGGTGCCTGACACCCAAAGCAGGTTGTCGAAAAATCCTGCGGAATTTTGCTGAAAAATAGGTGGATTTTAGGATATAATAGGAACAAGAAAAGCGGAAGCGCCTTGCTCAGCCTCAGGCATAGCACAAGACGAGCCGGACGAAAGGTTGCTTTTTAACCTTTTGGCCGGATTGGCTTGTGACCTCGAGGGGCTAGGCGAGAAGAGCTAGCCAAGCAAGTATATGAGGAAGAGGGAAAGCAATGGCATATTCGGCGGAAAAACTATTCGAAGAAAAGGTATTTAAAGACCCTGTCCATCGCTACGTCCATGTGCGCGACCGGGCGATTTGGGATTTAATTGGAACGAAGGAGTTTCAGCGCCTCCGCCGGATTAAACAGCTTGGAACGACCTTTTTGACCTTTCACGGAGCGGAGCACAGCCGCTTTAACCACTCGCTCGGGGTCTATGAAATTGTCCGCCGCATCATTGATGATGTGTTTGCCGGCAGGCCGGAATGGGACGATAATGACCGGCTTCTGACCCTATGTGCCGCCCTGCTCCACGACCTCGGGCACGGCCCCTTTTCTCATTCCTTTGAAAAGGTGTTTGATTTTGATCATGAGGACTTTACCAGGAAGATTATTTTAGGAGAAACAGAGGTAAATGAGATTCTCTTGAAGGTCGGCCCTGATTTCCCTGCTAAAGTAGCCGAAGTGATTGCGAAAACGTCGGAAAAGAAGCTGGTCATCAGCCTGATTTCAAGCCAGATTGATGCCGACCGGATGGATTATTTGCAGCGGGATGCGTATTTCACCGGTGTCAGCTATGGCCATTTTGACATGGAAAGAATCCTAAGGGTAATGCGGCCGCGGGAAGACCAAGTCGTGATCAAAAAGAGCGGGATGCATGCGGTTGAGGATTATATCATGAGCCGCTACCAGATGTACTGGCAGGTATACTTCCATCCGGTATCAAGGAGCGCCGAGGTAATTTTGACGAAAATCCTTCACCGCGCCAAGCAACTGTTTGAAGAAAACTATGCTTTTAAATACGAGCCGCTCCACTTTACGTCTATTTTTCATGGCCGGGTAACATTAGAAGACTATTTAAAATTAGATGAATCTGTTATTTTATATTATTTTCAAATTTGGCAGGAGGAAGAAGACGCTATTTTACGCGACCTTTGCCGGCGTTTTGTCAATCGCAATCTGTTCAAGTTTGCCGAATTTGACCCTGCGAAAGAATACAAGAAGCTCGCCGAACTGAATTCCTTATTCAAAAAGGCAGGTATTGACCCGGAATATTATTTGGTTGTCGATTCGTCTTCGGATTTGCCGTATGATTTTTACCGGCCCGGTGAGGAAGAGGAGCGGCTGCCGATTCATTTGTTGATGAAAAATGGAGATTTACGGGAGTTATCACGGGAGTCGGAGATTGTCGATGCGATTTCTGGAAAAAGAAGAACCGATCATAAGCTTTATTACCCGGCTGATTTTATTTGGGATGACTCGACGAAAAAGAATCTTAAAAGACAAATACGGGCGCTTTTAGAGATAGAATGAGTGTTGGTTAATTGGAGTAGGAGATGACGAACGTTGTTAAATGATCATGCGAAGCTGATGCAGGCGATTATGGTTTCCGGTGAAATTACCGGCAGAAAAAAGCTGCAAAAGATGATATATATTGCGAAGAAGATTGCTTTTCCCTTTCAGGAGCGGTTTCAGTTTCACTTTTACGGTCCGTACTCGGAGGAGTTGACGACAAGGGTGGAAGAGTTGTGTAATATGGGTTTTCTCGATGAAGTGAAGGAGAAAAAGGGCGGCTATTTTCAATATCGCTACACGCTGACGGATTCCGGGAAAGAGTTTTTGAGCCTGAATGAGGTGGAAATGCCGTTTTTGCAGGATTGCCTGACCGATATGAACGGGCAGAATGCTAGATTCCTCGAGCTGGTTTCAACGGTATTATATTTTGATAATCTTTCAAAAGCGGACGTTGCGAACAAGGTGTTTACGTTAAAAAGCAGCCAGCGCTACACCGAGGCGGAAATCGATGAGGCGTATCGATATATTGAAACCTTGAAGGTGAAAATTCAATAAGTTTTGTCAAAACCGCTAGGAGCGATAAATTCCGGGCGGTTTTTTTGTTGCGGAATTTTCAGTCAAACCCATATTCATTTTTTTGAAAATTTGCTATGATTTGTCTATCGAGTAAATGAGGGAGGCGGGAGAGCAGTGATTATTTGGGTTAGTATTTTTTTAATAATACCACTTGCCGGAATTATTACGAGTCATTTAGAGAAACAGTCTAAAATAAAGCATGAAATAATTAAAGATCAACTCGAACTTGAAAAGTTAAAACATGAAAACTATTTGGTCGAAACCGACAAAATGAGACTAGAACTCGAAAAAATGAAGATTGGAAATTCAAACGATGAGTCAAAATTTAAAGGATAATATAAGTGTGAATTCCAAATTTGAATTCACACTCTTTTTTTTGTCCACCCCAGGAAGACAAATGTCCACGGAGGGTGTCAGGCACCATGTGAAATTTTCACATGGTGCCTGACACCCTTACAGCTTTTCTTATTTGTCGCTTGCGCGGACGCCGCCGACGGCGTAGTGGTTTTTGCTCATTTCTTCGATGAAGACGGTGATGTTTTCTGTTGGGGCGCCTGTGGTTTCGCTGACGGCGGCAGTTACCTTTTCAACTAACGCCCGCTTTTGGTCCTCGGAACGGCCTTCGATCATTTTTACGGTTACATATGGCATGATGTGTTTCCTCCTTTAAAATTGTCCAGCTCATAACAGTTTTTCACAAACAAAGAAAAAGTGCAATCACCGTCAGCGCATTTGCTTTTCTTTTTTGAAGCCGTTTCATGTATACTAAAAGAAATATAGAGTGCGGTGCCCAAGCCGTTTTCATGAGGAAGGAGAAACACTATTGGAACGATTTCTTGCCTACCCGCTTCAGGAGATTCCCTATGTAGTGATTACGCTTATCATTGCGTTTACGTTTCACGAATTTGCCCATGCCTTTGTTGCCTATAAATTCGGCGACATGACAGCGAAAAACCAAGGTCGGCTGACGTTGAATCCAATCAAACATCTTGACCCGTTCGGAACCATCTTAATTTTGATTGCCGGCTTTGGCTGGGCCCGTCCGGTACCGGTCAATCGCTTTCACTTTAAAAAGCCGCGCCTGGCAGGTGTGCTCGTGTCGGTTGCAGGGCCACTCTCCAATTTGGTATTGGCGGCGATCGGCTTTATGATTAACTTCGGGATAAATCGGTTCGGAGCGGCATCAGACAATTTTTATCTTTTTCTAGAGATATTTATCTGGCTCAACATCGTCTTATTCGTTTTTAATCTGCTGCCGCTCCCGCCCCTTGACGGCTATCGGATTGTCGAGGATTTAGCCCCTAATCAACTTCGGGCAAAAATGACGCAATACGAACAATATGGCATCTTAATTTTTTTAATATTAGTCATTACACCATTAAATCGATTTACCATTCAGCCTATGTTTCAAGAGGTCGTTCCCAGGGTGTGGAATGTCCTTGGTTCTTTCATTAAGGGGTTAATTTTATAAGGAGGCCTGCAGCAGCAATGGATGAAAAAAAGAAAAAGCTTGGTTTTAATATTATCAAAAGTGACCCGACAGACGGGCATAAGGGCTATGGCAAGGGCGCATTAAGTCTTGATAATGTCTCGCCTGTTATTATTGATGTCAACGAAGGCACGGCCGAAATTGATGTCGGCGCCATGCATGCCCGCAGTGTCGTCGAAAAAGGGATAAAATTTTTAAAAACGGAAGAAGAAGTACCGAACGGGAAACCGTATTGGCTTGTGTGGGTGACGATTGACCGCAAGCCGGAAGGACCGTATTATGCCGGGGTGACCGCCTGCTATATGACCGTGGACCGGGAAATCCGGCGCGGCTTCAAATCACTGCCGGTACATGTCAACAGGATGGATAAGTCGTTAAAGCGCCATATCATCGTCGACGAGATGGATGCGAAGTCGAAGCAAGTGCTGGCGGATTTCCTCCGTGGGCATAATGAAGTATTGTGGAATAATTCCAATGATGAACTGAAAAATGGATTAGCAGCAAGGTAAACATTTTTCAAAAGTGGATAATTACTTATGGTTTTTTTGAAAAATAGATAGTATTATTAGCATTGTGTGAATACACGTAAAACTAGGACAAGAAAAGCTCCGGGGGAATTCCTCCGGAGCTTTTCTATTTTAAAATACAAAAATTTGTAAGTTTCGACTTCGAGAATTGTCCAGCGCAAGCGTCCCTAGCGGCTAGTGTCCTTCACACTCCGCCCTACGATAAGTCAACATCGATAAACGAAGTTCATCGTGTTTCCTTTATCTCAGTTGGAGTGCTCCAGGCCATACGCCGCTGAACAGGGCGCTTGCGCTTTTCTTTTAACTCCATGGCATTATTTTTTTATACCATGGTACTTTTTTGTTATTCTTCTGTTTCTTAGTGTCTGGATCCGCATTCTTTAGGTGATCGGTGCAATATTCCGTTGGTTCGGTGCCGGCGACAAAATAGGTGAAGCGCCGGACCGGGCAGTCTTTTGTTGCCAGCTTGCCGTTCGCGGGGGCAACGTAAACGCCGATAACCCCCTCTTTCGGCGCCGTAAACGCCTTGACCGGCTTGCCCTCTAAAGCCTCCTCCATAAAGCCCGCCCAGATGTTTTTCGCGTATGTCTTTTCGGCCGTAAGCTCAATCGGCTTGCCGATATCATAGCCCGCCCATACAGCCGTAACGAGCTGTGGCGAATAGCCAATCATCCAGCTGTCCGTTTCCGTTGATCCCGATTTTCCCGCATAGGGCCGCGTTAAATCGTTGATGATTGTGCTGCCGGTGACCTTGGCGTAGCCGTTCAGCTTTTTATCGAAAATCCCCGTCAGCATTTGCGTCAGCACAAACGCCTTGGCCGGATCCAATACCTTTTTTGCCTCCTGTTTTTTTTCAAAAATAACATGGCCATTATAATCTTCGACTCTTGTAATCAAGGTCGGATTAACCCGCTTCCCGCCGTTAGCAAGCAGGCTGTAAGCATTGGCCATTTCAATCACACGAACGCCTGAAGTCCCTAATGCCAGCGACGGAACCTGCGCCATTTTTGTCGATAGGCCAAAGCGCTTGGCCGTTTCGATTAACGACTCTTCTCCTAAAAATAAATGCGTCTTGACGGCAAAGATATTATCGGAGACGGCGAGCGCCTGTGCCAGCGTTATTTCGCCGTCTGCATATTTGTTGTTAAAGTTATGGGGTGTATAGTCGGCCTGGCCATCATCAAAATGAAAGGTCGTATACTCGCTTCGCATTGTCGATGATGGGGTAAAGCCCTGCTCAAGCGCCGCGTAATAAAGCAGCGGCTTGATGGTCGAGCCGGGCTGCCTTATCGCTTGGACGGCCCGGTTAAACGGACTTTTTTCATAGTCCCGTCCGCCGACCATCGCTTTTAGATAGCCATTTTTCGGATCCATTGCGACTAATCCCACCTGAATTTCTGACGAGCTGGAAACGTATTGCTGGATTTGCCTTTCCGCTGCTTCCTGCTGTTTCAAGTCAAGGGTGGTAAAAACCTTTAAACCGCCGAGGGCAATCGTGCGGTCGTCAAGATGTAATTGATTTTTCAAGGCATTTTTGACGGCATCCTGAAAATAAGGGGCGACCTTAACCTTTTGGGTTGTGTGGATGCCCGTTAACGTGAGCGTCTGTGCTAACGCTGTTTTTGCCGTATCTTTTTGAATGTAGCCATTTTTCACCATTGTTGCTAAAATAATCGCCTGCCGGCGTTTGGCGTTTTCCATTGAGGCAAGCGGTGAGTAGAGGCCGGGCCCCTTCGGAATTCCCGCCAGCATGCTTGCTTCAGCAAGGGTTAAATCCGCCGCCTTTTTGCCAAAATAATATTGACTAGCCGCTTCGACACCATATGCACCGTTGCCATAATAGATCGTATTTAAATAGCCTTCAAGAATGTCGTTTTTCGAGTAATTCATTTCAAGGCGGATGGTATAAAAAGCTTCGTGCAGCTTGCGGTTCCATGTTTTATCGTGTTCGAGAAACAGATTCCGTGCGTATTGCTGGGTGATCGTGCTCGCACCCTGTACCTTGGCAAAAGCTTGAATATCGGCAAGAACAGCACCGGCAATCCGTTTAAGGTCAAAACCATGATGGCTGTAAAAACTTTTGTCCTCAATCGAAACGGTCGCATTCACTAAATCCGGTGAAATATCCTTAAGACCGACCCAGTAGCGCTTTTGGCCGCTGTTACTCTCACCAATCAGTGTCCCATCATCGGCGTAGAAAAGCGTTGATTGCGGAACAGCGAGCGGCGGCGCCCCCAAAATTTTTGCATAGGCAAGAATGCCAAGGAATAGAACAAGCATACAAATCATGCCTATCAAACTGATGATAATAAATGCCCGCAAATATTTAACTGTCTTCCTAAACCCGTGATCAGTCATGATTTCCACTGTGTTCACCCCCGGCTAAAAATTTAGATAGTAATAGTATTGAAAAAATAGACTTATTTTAAACATTTTCTTAGGGATTTCATAAAATTTTGCTAGACTTTTTTTTCCGTTTGTAATTCAATAGGTTGGGTAGTATAAAAAAGAAAAGCGGAAGCGCCCGTTTAGCGGCGTATGGACTGGAGCGCTTCGACTGAGATAAAGGAAACACGGAGAGCAGAGCGCATCCGATGTTGACTTATCGTAGGGAGAAGAGCGAAGTCCACTAGCCGCTGGGCGCTGGAGCTAGACAGTAGTCGAAGTTCATTACCGAAAATAGGATAAAATGGAAGGAAGATGGAGATGTCAATTTGGTTTACAGAAAAGCAAACTGAAAACTTTGGTATCACAATGAAAGTAAATAAAACCTTACATACAGAGCAAACGGAATTTCAAAAGCTGGATATGATTGAAACCGAAGAGTGGGGCAACATGCTGTTATTAGACGACATGGTGATGACTTCTGTTAAAGACGAGTTTGTTTATCATGAAATGGTGGCGCACGTTCCATTATTTACGCACCCAAATCCTGAGAATGTGCTTGTTGTCGGCGGCGGCGACGGCGGTGTGATCCGCGAAGTGTTAAAGCACCCAAGCGTGAAGAAAGCAACGCTTGTTGATATTGATGGCAAAGTAATCGAGTATTCAAAGAAATTTTTGCCGGAGATTGCCGGCTGGCTTGAAGACGAGCGCGTCGACGTTCAGGTGGGCGATGGCTTTATGCATATTGCTGAAAGCGAAAATGCTTATGACGTGATTATGGTGGATTCAACTGAGCCGGTCGGTCCTGCCGTTAACTTATTTACAAAAGGCTTCTATGCCGGGATTTCCAAGGCGTTAAAGGAAGACGGAATCTTTGTTGCTCAATCCGATAACCCATGGTTTAAGGCAGATTTAATCCGAAGTGTACAGCGCGACGTGAAGGAAATCTTCCCGATTACCAATTTGTACGTAGCCAATATCCCAACGTACCCAAGCGGCCTCTGGGCATTTACCATCGGTTCGAAGAAATACGACCCATTAGCAGTAAGCGAAGACCGCTTCCACGAAATCGAAACGAAATACTATACAAAAGAGTTGCACAAAGCAGCCTTCGTATTGCCTAAATTTGTTGGCGATTTAGTGAAGTAAAATGGCGGGGGGTCAGACCCCCAGTGATGGGGGTCTGACCCCATGAAAGAAGGAGATGCAATGATGCGTTTTGATGAAGCGTATTCGGGGAATGTCTTTATTAAGAGTCACCCGAATTTTGAAGAAAGTCAGGTTGTGTTGTACGGGATGCCGATGGATTGGACGGTCAGCTACCGCCCTGGATCCCGGTTCGGCCCGTCGCGTATTCGCGAGGTGTCGATTGGCCTCGAGGAGTATAGCGTCTACCTCGACCGCGAACTTGACGAGGTAAAATATTTCGATGCCGGCGACATTCCGCTGCCGTTTGGGAATGCGCAGCGCAGCCTGGATTTAATTGAAGAGTTTGTTGATCAGATTCTTGCGGCTGGCAAGTTCCCGCTTGGCATGGGCGGGGAGCATCTCGTATCATGGCCAGTGATGAAGGCTGTTTATAAAAAATATCCAGATTTAGCAATTATTCATTTTGACGCCCATACCGATCTGCGCGAAAATTATGAAGGCGAGCCGCTGTCCCACTCGACGCCGATTCGTAAAATTGCTGAATTGATTGGGCCAAAAAATGTCTATTCTTTCGGCATCCGTTCCGGGATGAAGGAAGAATTTGAATGGGCAAAGCAAAATGGCATGCACATTTCTAAATTTGAAGTACTCGAGCCATTAAAGGAAATTCTGCCAACGCTTGCGGGAAGGCCTGTCTATGTCACGATTGACATCGACGTATTGGATCCCGCCCATGCCCCTGGAACAGGGACAGTCGATTGCGGCGGCATCACCTCGAAGGAACTGCTTGCCTCCATCCATGCAATTGCTCGATCCGAGGTAAACGTAGTCGGCGGTGACCTTGTAGAAGTAGCGCCAATTTACGACCACTCCGAGCAAACAGCAAACACAGCAAGCAAACTACTTCGCGAAATGCTCCTCGGCTGGGTAAAATAGGTAATTGGTGCCTGACACCACTTGGGAATTAAAGGAAAATGGTGCCTGACACCATCTGGTAAAAATAGCTAACAAGTGCCTGACACCTAAGGTTTGATGCCCTCCCCATCGTAGGGGGGGCATCTTTTGATTTGTGTGGTGGCAATGTTTATAATAGATAAGTATGCGTTGTGGCGCGGATGTTAAGGATGAATTCTAGGACGAATAAAGAGAGCTGACTCCGAGTTCCTTTTAAGAGGGAAGTGCAATACTTTTGTTGAATACAGAAATACCTGTAAAGATTAATGTGAAAACGACGATTGATGAGCAGGAAGCGTTCGAACTGGTGGTGTTTGGCCGCGCTTCTCATAAAGGAGATGCGTTTTTTCTTCAGTATGAGGAAGTGCTCGAGGAAGGGACGGTTCGCACAATTGTAAAGGTGGCAACTGAGGAAGCACTGATATTAAGGGGCGGTGCGGTGAAAATGCGCCTGCCGTTTCGTTTAAATAAAATACTGCGCGGCAGCTACGAAATGCCGTTTGGTACGTTTGAAACTACGACCTTTGCGAGAAAAATCGAGCGTACAGACGGTCATATTGAGATCCTTTATGACTTTGCGATGCAGGGCTCGCCCGGTGGTACATACCATTTAGAAATTACCTTTCAGGAGGATAAAAAATGAATATAGTGGAACAGGTTCAAAGTAAAATAAAGGAAGAAATTCGTGCGGCGGTGCTAAAGGCAGGGCTTGCGACTGAAGAGCAGATTCCTGATGTCATCCTAGAAATTCCGAAGGAAAAAGCGCATGGCGATTACTCGACGAATATGGCGATGCAGCTCGCACGGGTGGCGAAAAAGGCGCCGCGGATAATTGCCGAGGCGTTGGTAGCCAATTTTGACCGGTCGCAGGCTTCGATTGAAAAAATTGAACTGGCGGGTCCAGGGTTTATTAATTTTTACATGAATAATAGCTATTTAACCGACTTGATTCCTACAGTCTTGGAGGCTGCGGACAAGTATGGCGAAACGACGGTCGGCGGCGGCCAGAAACTTCAGGTCGAGTTCGTGTCGGCCAATCCAACGGGCGACTTGCACCTCGGACATGCCCGCGGTGCTGCGGTGGGTGATTCGCTCTGCAATATTTTAGCGAAAGCGGGCTACGATGTGTCCCGCGAATACTATATTAATGATGCCGGCAACCAGATTAATAATCTCGCATTGTCTGTCGAGGCCCGCTATTTCCAGGCGCTTGGGCTGGAAAAAGAAATGCCGGCGGATGGCTACCACGGGGCCGATATTATTGGCATCGGCAAGACGCTGGCGGAAGAGTTTGGCGATAAGTACGTTGGGGTTCCGGAAGCGGAGCGGTTTGAATTTTTCCGCGAGTACGGTTTGAGCTACGAAATGGCGAAGTTGAAGAAGGATCTAGCGGATTTCCGTGTCGGCTTTGATGTCTGGTATTCGGAAACCTCACTTTATAAAAATGGAAAAATTGACGAGGCCTTGAAGGCATTACGTGCAAGCGGCTATGTGTACGAAGAGGACGGTGCGACGTGGCTGCGTTCAACCGATTTTGGTGATGACAAGAACCGCGTGCTGATCAAGCAGGATGGTTCTTACACGTATCTGACTCCAGATATTGCTTATCATAAGGACAAACTCGGCCGCGGCTTTGAAAAGCTGATCAATATTTGGGGTGCTGACCACCACGGTTATATTCCACGGATGAAGGCGGCAATCCAGGCGCTCGGCTATGACCGCGAGGCCCTTGAGGTGGAAATCATCCAGCTTGTTCACCTTTATAAAAACGGCGAGAAGATGAAGATGAGCAAGCGGACCGGAAAAGCAGTCACGATGCGCGATTTGGTCGATGAGGTCGGCCTCGATGCGACCCGTTATTTCTTTGCAATGCGCAGCTCGGATACCCATATGGATTTTGACCTCGATTTAGCAGTGTCAGAGTCGAATGAAAATCCGGTTTACTACGCACAGTATGCCCATGCACGGATTTCGAGCATTATACGTTCGGGCGAGGAGCAAGGTTTGACGGCTGATGCGGATGTTGATTTTTCGCTAGCGGCATCTTCGGAAAAGGAAATCGACTTGTTGAAAAAGCTTGGCGAGTTCCCGTCGGCAGTCGGCGAAGCAGCGCTGAAACGCGTGCCGCACCGGATTACCAATTATATCTTTGAGTTAGCGTCGACATTCCATAGTTTTTATAATGCGGAAAAAGTGTTGGATAGCGAACAGCCGGAGCGGACAAAGGCTCGCCTTGCATTGGTGAGAGCGGTGCAAATCTCATTGAAAAATGCGCTGGCATTAATCGGCGTTTCGGCACCGGAAAAAATGTAATAAGTTGGTTGGATTTGGCCCCCTTACTTGGATAAGGGGGCTTTGTTTTTTGAAGTGGACAGTAAATGATGAAAAGTGGACAGTAAATCGGTGAAACCGGAGAGTAAAGATAGAAAAGTGGACAGTAAATTACTAAAACCGGATAGTAAATCGGCAAAACCGGACAGTAAAAGGAACAAAGTAGACAGTAAATCATCTAAACATGCCAACAGAAGGATTTTCCCGATTAGCTAGTGGATTTTTTCTCAGAAACAGCCCATGAAAACGAATATATTCCAAAAAAACACAAATATTAATAGAGAATTTTCAATGAGGAGTGAACCGAACCGATGAATATAGGAAGAGCAAAGGAGATTGCCGAATCCGCAGATATGATCAATGTGACCTATGACGGGAACCCTGTCATCATCCAGCACGTCGACGAAGCCACAAAGATGGCGCGGATCTATTCAAAGAAGGATCCAGAAAATGAGCGCGATGTTCCGGTGCTAAATCTTATTGAGGAATAATGTTAACAGAGTCCCCGACATTGGTTCGGGGACTCTATTCATTTATAAAAAATAAGAAAAGAGTCTCCGACAGCGGTTCGAGGACGCTATTCAATTTTACATATACATGGGTATCCGACAACGGTTTTCATTTTTATAAAAAATACGAAATCGCTCCAGCCAGGCCTTCCTTCACAGACCGATACAAATTCGCTTTATTGAGTTCGGCCAATGTCAATCGCTCGGCTTCAAGGATATCCTTTTCAATTACAGCCGTAACGCGGTTAATAAAAGCTGGATCGTAAAGAAAGCAATTGATTTCTTTATTTAAAAACAAACTCCGTTTATCAAAATTGGCCGTGCCGATGTCGCAGATTTTGTCATCAATCACAATCGTTTTCGCATGATAAAAACCATTTTTATATTGATAGACCAAAGCTCCAGCTGCCAGCAGCTTTCGTAAATAGCGGAACGAAGCCTCTTGGACGAGGAAATGGTCAGCGGTATAGGGTACCATAACAGTAAGGTTGACGCCGCGGCGCTGAGCTTCCGTAAGTTCTGCAAAAATCGCCGCACTTGGAATAAAATAAGGGGTGCCAATCATGATGGATTGCTCTGCTTTCTGAATCAAGCGAATAAAGCTTACTTCAAGCTGACCGGCTTCCGTTGGAATGAATTGATGGCGGACCTCACCCCTTGGCAGGTCAGGGAAATAAGCTGGCCGGTCTAATAAATTCTCACCGCTGTATTCATTCCAATCAATTAAAAACTCACTCTGCAAATAATTTACCCCTTCGCCGCTTATCTTTAAATGGTAATCGCGCCACGGACTGAGCTTTGGGTCTTCATCAATATATTCCAATCCGACATTAAAGCCGCCAAGGTACCCGATTTCGCCATCAATAATTGAAATCTTGCGGTGATTCCGAACCTGTGAGGAATAAAACGGAAAGGGAAGCTTAATCCGATTACTAAACGCAAATTGGACACCGGCATCCCGTAATCCCTTCACCGTCACCTTGTTAACCTCAAAGCTCCCAATCCGGTCAAGTAAAAGCCGAACCTCTACACCTTCCCGCGCCTTATCTTTTAAAAGTGTAAAAAATTCCTCGCCTAAACGATCATCTTTAACAATATAAAACAGCACATGGATATGTTTTTTCGCTCTATGGATTTCCGCAAAATAATCACGGAACAGCTCCTTTCCGTGTGTAAAAATCTCAAAACGGCCATGGAGGATAGCAGTTTCCCTTTGGTCTGCCAGCGAAAGATGCTTCTTTCTGCCCAGCCTAAAGTCGAGGACAAGCCATAAAATGATAAGAACGAGCAGCCCGCTCGAAATGAGTGTAAATGTCATTGGAAATCTTTCCCCCATTCGGTGTTGTTAGTCTTTCCGAGCGCGGTTATTTCTATAAGTCGAGGAAATCTTTCGAAAAATTGGTTGACTGAATGCTCATTCACCATATAATAGAATTAGGGATAAGTTCAGAAAATTAATTATTTTCGACAACTTGCAAAAATGATCAATAATGAAGAAAGGGGCGTTTTTTATATGAATGGTCTTTTATGGGTCAACCTCATTGCATTTTTAATTGTAACCGCTTACGCAATTAGTCTGTTCGTTTATGTCGTGAAAACAAGGATTGCCTTTATTAAACTTGGCAAAAAGGTCGAGTTTGACAACAATGTCAAAGAGCGGCTCCAAAAAATTTGGGTAAACGTGTTTGGGCAGAAAAAACTCCTCAAGGATAAAAAAAGCGGCGCCATCCACGTCATGTTTTTTTACGGCTTCATCCTCGTCCAATTTGGCGCGATTGATTTTATTATCAAAGGCATTAAACCAGGGGCGCACCTGCCGTTAGGGCCGCTCTATGCCGGGTTTACTTTTTTCCAAGAGATTGTCACACTGATGATCCTTGTCGCGGTCATCTGGGCATTTCATCGCCGTTATGTTGAAAAATTAGTCCGCTTAAAGCGCAATTTCAAATCTGGCCTTGTGCTCTTGTTTATCGGCGGCTTGATGGTTTCCGTTCTCGTCGGAAATGGCATGGGCATCATCTGGCACGGTGAAGATCCGTCCTGGACAGAGCCAGTCGCCTCCGTGATTTCGCTTATGTTTTCCTGGTTTGGTGAAACCGCTTCAATTGTGATTTTCTACATTGCCTGGTGGGCGCATCTATTGTTCTTATTGACTTTCTTGGTATACGTGCCGCAATCCAAGCATGCACACTTAATCGCCGGACCGGCAAACGTTTATTTTAACCGATTAGAAAAACCGGGTAAGCTGCAAAAGGTCGATTTTGAAGATGAAACACAAGAGACTTTTGGGGTTGGAAAAATTGAAGACTTTACCCAGCACCAAATGATCGATTTCTATGCCTGCGTCGAGTGCGGCCGCTGTACGAATATGTGTCCGGCAACAGGAACAGGCAAGATGCTGTCACCAATGGATTTAATCGTTAAACTTCGCGACCACTTAACAAATCATGGTGCCGCGGTTACGCAAAAGCAGCCATGGGTGCCGACCTTTGCGTTTGGAAACACAAAAGGAAATCAAATTGCCCTTGCTGCGGCAGGGCAGGGGGCCCAGGAATCAGCTGCTGCGCTTGCTTACAGTCCCAGCTTGATTGGCGACGTGATTACCGAGGAAGAAATTTGGGCGTGTACAACCTGCCGGAACTGTGAAGACCAATGCCCAGTGATGAACGAGCATGTTGATAAAATTATCGACCTCCGTCGTTATTTAGTGTTAACCGAAGGAAAAATGGATGCCGATGCCCAGCGTGCAATGACCAATATCGAGCGCCAAGGCAATCCGTGGGGCTTAAACCGCAAAGAGCGTGAAAACTGGCGTGATGTCCGTGATGATGTTCAAATTCCAACCGTGAAGGAAATGAACAAGGCCGGCGAGGAATTCGAATACCTCTTCTGGGTTGGCGCGATGGGCTCATACGACAACCGCAGCCAGAAGATTGCCTTATCGTTTGCGAAGCTAATGAACGAAGCGGGCGTGAAATTTGCCATCCTTGGCAACAAAGAGAAAAACTCTGGTGACACACCGCGCCGTCTTGGCAATGAGTTCTTGTTCCAAGAGCTGGCAACGAAAAATATCGAGGAGTTTGAAAAGGCCGAGGTCAAGAAAATTGTCACCATCGACCCGCATGCCTATAATATTTTCAAAAATGAATACCCTGACTTCGGCTTGAAGGATGTGGAAGTGTATCATCATACCGAAATTCTGTTTGAGCTTGTGAGGGATGGCCGGCTTGTTCCCACAAACAAGGTCAACGAAACCATTACCTTCCATGATTCCTGTTACTTAGGACGCTATAATGATGTCTACGATCCGCCGCGGGAAATTTTAAAAGCAATTCCTGGCGTGAAGCTCGTCGAAATGGAACGGAGCCGCGAAAAGGCGATGTGCTGCGGTGCCGGCGGCGGCTTGATGTGGATGGAGGAAGAAACCGGTCACCGCATTAACGTGAGCAGGACCGAGCAGGCATTAGAAGTCAATCCTTCGGTCATCAGTTCTGGATGCCCATACTGTTTAACGATGCTATCGGACGGAACGAAGGCGAAAGAGGTTGAAGAAACGGTTGCGACCTATGATGTCGCTGAACTCCTTGAAAAAGCAGTTTGTGGTGAAGCTTCTTAATTGTAATTTATAGTATAGCAGAGGTTGATTTGTTGCCTGAATTTCTTAAATTTTAGCAATTTTGTGTAAAACATTTCAACTTCTGCTCCTTTTTATGTAAAATAAGGTAGAAGGATAAAACGCTTACATTTTGATTGTTGTCCGCATGTTTTTTTGCTTAGTTTTCGAGCGAGCGTTCAGTCGCTGCAGATGGATGGGAGTTTTTTTTACAATAACATAAATGAATAGTGGGGAAAGGGAGCGTGTTTTGAATGGGGAGAACGGTGATTTTAAGCGGGGTAAGAACACCTTTTGGAAAATTAGGGGGAAATATAAGCAGCTTTACCGCTTCACAGCTTGGGGGCATTGCGGTTAAAGAAGCGTTGGTGCGTGCGGGCGTGAAGCCTGCGGATGTGCAGGAAGTCATCTTGGGAACCGTCTTACAAGGGGGACAGGGACAAATCCCTTCTCGTCAGGCCGCCCATCACGCTGGACTGCCTTGGGAAGTGAAAACAGAAACAATCAATAAGGTCTGCGCCTCGGGGATGCGCAGTGTCAGCTTAGCCGATCAAATCATCCGTGCCGGTGATGAAGAAGTAATTGTCGCAGGCGGGATGGAATCGATGAGCAACGCGCCGTATATTTTACCAAAAGCAAGATGGGGTTACAGAATGGGCGACGGTGCTGTTAAGGATTTAATGGTTCATGACGGTTTGACCTGCAGCTTTACCGGAGTTCACATGGGCACGTACGGCAACTCGACAGCTGAAGAAATGGACATTAGCCGCGAGGCGCAGGATGAGTGGGCATTAAGAAGCCATGTCCGGGCGATTGCTGCGATGGAGAGCGGGAAGTTTGCCGAAGAAATTGTTGCCGTAGAGGTACCGCAGCGAAAAGGGGCGCCGCTGGTTGTCGAGCACGATGAAGGACCTCGGAAGGACACTTCTTTAGAGCGGCTAGCGAAGTTAGCGCCGGTATTTAATTCGACGGGAACCATTACCGCCGGGAATGCCCCCGGGGTCAATGACGGTGCGGCCGCCCTTGTGCTCATGAGCGAAGAGCGCGCTGTAAGTGAAGGTCGAGAGGTGGAAGCCGTGATTCTCGGCCATGCTGCTGTCGCTGTTGAAGCGAAGGACTTCCCGCAAACACCAGGGCTGGTCATCAATGAACTTTTGCGTAAAACGGGCAGGAACTTGGCTGAGATTGATTTGTTTGAAATCAATGAGGCGTTCGCAGCTGTGGCCTTGGTGAGCGGAAAAATCGCCGGCCTTGACCCGGAAAAGGTCAATGTCAATGGCGGTGCGGTCGCGTTAGGGCACCCGATTGGCGCAAGCGGGGCGCGGATTATCATTACTTTGATGCACGAATTGAAGCGGCGCGGCGGCGGAATCGGTGTGGCTGCGATATGCAGCGGCGGCGGCCAGGGTGATGCTATCATGATCGAGGTTCCGCGGGCTTAAGTGTACCTGTGAATCAGGGGTTATTTTTCCAATAAATGTCTAATTAGCCAAAAGGGCATGAAAAATAGCCAAAAGGGTGAAAAAAATAGCCAAAACACCCGAAAAAATAGCCAAAACCATAAGAAAAATAGCCAAAACCATTTTTTTAAAAAAAACCGGGGCTAAACTCGAGTTTCAGCCCCTAATCGGAGGGGAACATATGAAGGTTTCAACGGTAATGGTCATCGGTGCGGGGCAAATGGGCTCGGGAATTGCCCAGGTTTGTGCTCAAGCAGGCTATCAAGTGTTATTAAATGATTTAAGACATGAGTTTGTTGAACGCGGGCTTGGGGGCATCAACAAAAATCTCACTCGTAATGTCGATAAAGGCCGGATGACAGCGGAGCAAAAGCAGGAGGTGCTGGCTAGACTAACCGCCTCAACCGACCTAAACGATGCTGCTGAAGTCGACCTTGTCATCGAGGCAGCAGTAGAAAATATGGAAATCAAAACGAAAATTTTTGCGCAGCTTGATGAAATCGCACCGACGCATGCGATTTTAGCAAGCAACACCTCGTCATTGCCGATTACTGAAATAGCCGCGGCAACGAAGCGCCCGGAAAAGGTCATCGGCATGCACTTTATGAATCCGGTGCCGGTGATGAAGCTCGTCGAAATTATCCGCGGCCTTGCAACGGCTGATGAAGTGTACCAAGTAATCGAAGACATGACGAAAACGTTGAGCAAGGTCCCGGTGGAAGTAAATGATTTCCCTGGCTTCGTTTCCAACCGCGTGCTGATGCCGATGATCAATGAAGCGATTTATACCTTGTATGAGGGTGTCGCCACGAAAGAAGCGATTGATGAAGTGATGAGGCTTGGGATGAACCACCCGATGGGGCCGTTAACGTTAGCTGATTTCATCGGCCTTGATACCTGCCTTTACATTATGGAAACGCTCCACGAAGGCTTCGGTGACGACAAATACCGTCCATGTCCGCTGCTGCGTAAATATGTGAAAGCAGGCTGGCTCGGCAAGAAAACTGGACGCGGCTTCTACACCTACGAGTAAGCGGGCGTTTGATCCCATTTTTTCAGTGAAAAGGGGTTGTAACAATGAATACTGCCACATTAGATTCTCCAAAAGGGGAGATTTACATGAAGCTTACATTTACAGCGGAACAAGAAATGATGCGGAAAATGGTGCGTGATTTTGCAGAGAGCGAAATCGCTCCATTTATAGATAACATGGAAAAAGGGGAATTCCCGCGCGAGATTCTTCGCAAAATGGGCGAGCTCGGCCTAATGGGCATTCCCGTTCCGGAAAAATACGGCGGTGTCGAGATGGACTTTACCTCGTATATCCTTGCTATAAATGAAATATCAAGGGTGAGTGCCACAATTGGTGTCATTCTTTCGGTTCATACATCAGTTTGTACGATGCCGATCCTTTATTTTGGAACGGAAGAACAGAAACAAAAATATGTGCCAAAGCTTGCTTCAGGCGAGTATTTGGGGGCGTTTTGCTTAACGGAGCCAAGTTCCGGTTCTGATGCGGCCAGCTTAAAATCCCGTGCCGTGAAGAAGGGCGACCATTATGTTATCAACGGCTCGAAGATGTTTATTACCAATGGCGGAGAGGCCGATATTTATATTGTCTTTGCTTCGACCGAGCCGAAATTAGGTACAAAGGGAATTGCTGCTTTTATTGTTGAAAAAAATACCCCCGGTCTTGTGATTGGCAAGGATGAGAAGAAGATGGGACTGCATGGCTCCCGAACGGTGCAGCTGACATTTGAGGATATGCATGTTCCAGTAGCAAACCTTCTCGGCCGTGAAAGCGATGGTTTTAAGGTCGCGATGGCAAACCTTGAGGTCGGCCGGATTGGAATTGCCGCCCAGGCCCTTGGAATTGCCGAGGCTGCACTGTCTGCCGCAACCGCCTACGCGAAAGAGCGCCAGCAATTCGGCAAGCCGATAGCCGCCCAGCAGGGAATTGGGTTTAAGCTCGCTGACATGGCCACAAATGTGGAAGCGGCCAAACTATTAATCTATCGTGCCGCAGATTTACGGGGCCGTGGCCTAAAATGCGGGATGGAAGCGTCGATGGCGAAGCTGTTTGCCGCACGTACTGCGGTAGAAGTGACAACGGAGGCCATTCAAGTATTTGGCGGCTATGGCTATACCGAGGACTATCCAGTGGAGCGCTACTTCCGCGATGCCAAGATAACGGAAATCTACGAAGGCACAAGCGAAATTCAGCGGATTGTGATTAGTAAGTATCTTTAAAAACTAACATGAGTTTCAACTCCCAACCCATGCATGGAAATGTTTTTATGTGATTAGTACACCAACATAATAAAGGCGGTGTGAGCAGAGCCCGGCTTCACCTATTCAAAGGACGAATTGTATATTTTCACTTGGACTGGTTATACCGATTCGTTTATGCGGCGCTCCGCCCCTTTTCCACGAAAAGAGCTTTTTATTTAAGAGGAGGCAACTATAATGCAGTTTAAATTATCCGAAGAACATGAAATGATTCGTAAAATGGTGCGGGATTTTGCGCGAAATGAAGTTGCACCGACGGCGGCTGAACGTGATGAAGAGGAACGCTTTGATCGTGAGATTTTTGATAAAATGGCTGAGCTTGGTTTAACAGGAATTCCTTGGCCGGAAGAGTACGGCGGTATCGGCAGCGATTACTTAGCTTACTGTATCGCTGTGGAGGAGCTATCCCGCGTCGACGCATCAACAGGCGTCCTTCTTTCCGCACACACCTCCCTTGCCGGCTGGCCAATCTACAAATTCGGCAGCGAGGAGCAAAAACAAACCTACCTCCGCCCGATGGCAGAGGGCGCAAAAATTGGCGCCTACGGCTTAACAGAACCTGGGAGCGGCTCCGATGCAGGCGGAATGAGAACGACGGCCCGCTTAGAAGGCGACCATTACGTCCTCAACGGTTCAAAAATTTTCATCACCAATGGCGGTGTGGCTGATATTTATGTCGTTTTTGCCTTAACGGATCCATCTAGCAAACAAAAAGGCACAACAGCCTTCATCGTTGAAAGTGATTTCCCAGGCTTCTCTGTCGGAAAAAAAGAAAAGAAACTCGGGATTCGTTCCTCGCCGACAACAGAAATCATTTTTGAAGATTGCAAGGTTCCAGTCGCCAACCGGCTTGGTGAAGAAGGCGACGGCTTTAAAATTGCGATGATGACGCTTGACGGCGGACGCAACGGGATTGCCGCTCAAGCCGTCGGCATTGCCCAAGGTGCCTTAGATGCGGCTGTCGATTATGCAAAAGAACGCCAGCAATTTGGCAAACCAATCGCCGCCCAACAGGGAATCAGCTTTAAGCTGGCCGATATGGCGACGGGAATCGAAGCGTCAAGATTATTAACCTATCAAGCTGCCTGGCTTGAATCAAACGGTCTGCCATATGGAAAAGAATCGGCGATGTCGAAACTATTTGCCGGCGACACGGCGATGAAGGTAACCACCGAAGCGGTTCAGGTGTTCGGCGGCTATGGCTATACGAAGGATTATCCGGTCGAAAGATTCATGCGCGATGCGAAAATCACGCAAATCTATGAGGGTACACAAGAAATTCAGCGTCTTGTTATCTCGAGAATGATCACTAAATGATGAAAAAAAGAGAAGTTCAGGCATCAGTCAAAGATGAACGTCTCGTGCAAAAGCGGCGCGATCAAATGATCAAAGGAGCCGTCACCCTTTTTAAACAAAAGGGCTTCCACCGGACAACGACGAGGGAAATTGCCAAGGCGGCCGGCTTCAGCATCGGGACGCTTTACGAATATATTCGTACAAAGGAAGACGTTCTTTATCTTGTTTGTGACAGCATTTATGACCATGTCAGCGAGCGCCTCCAGCAGGACCTCTCTTTGAAAACAGGGACGCTTGCGAGTTTGAAGCTGGGAATCGCTAATTTCTTTCAAGTAATGGATGAAATGCAGGCCGAGGTACTGGTGATGTACCAGGAAGTGAAATCACTTTCCAAGGATGCCCTTCCGTATGTGTTGAAAAAGGAAATGGAAATGGTGGCGATGTTTGAGAACCTGCTCGCCCGCTGTGTCGAAAACGGCGAACTGAAACTATCGGATAAACAGGTCGAAATCATCGCTCATAATATTTTTGTCCAGGGGCAAATGTGGGGCTTCCGCCGCTGGGCTTTACGGAAGTTATTTACGCTCGAAGAATATATTGCCTTGCAGACGGAGATTTTGTTATCGGGAATCAGCAGTGGGGTCTCGGCACCACAAGAGATTCCGCAAAAGTAACCCAGATGGCGAACGGTGAACAAGATTCATTTTTACAAAATGGGGTTTGTTTTTATAAAGGCGGGAACGAGATTCGTTTTGCAAAAAGTGGGATGAGATTCGTTTTAAAATAAAAGTGCGAACGGGAAAACGAGATTTTTTTTCAAAAGGGGGAGTACGATGGGGACTTATCAGCCAAAGCATCATATCCGCTTTGTGACGGCTTCGAGTTTGTTTGATGGCCATGATGCTTCGATTAATATTATGCGCAGGATTCTCCAGGCGAGCGGGGCTGAGGTGATTCACCTTGGGCATAACCGTTCTGTTGAGGAAGTGGTGAACGCCGCGATTCAAGAGGATGTGCAGGGGATTGCGATTTCTTCTTATCAAGGCGGGCACGTTGAATACTTTAAATATATGTACGACTTGTTAAAGGAAAAAGGGGCGCCCCATATCCGCATTTATGGCGGTGGCGGCGGGGTTATCATTCCGAGGGAGATTGCCGAGCTTCACGATTACGGGATTGCCTGGATCTTCTCGCCGGAAGACGGCCGGACGATGGGCCTTCAAGGAATGATTGACAGGATGATCGAGGAGTGCGATTTTTCAACGGTTCCGCTTGACGCGGGCGAACAAATTGAAAAGCTGCCTTCAGGCGACGTAAACGCGATTGCCAAGCTGATTACCTTAGCTGAACTTCATGTCGATCAAAGGAACGAGGCAGCGGCAACAGCTGAGCTAGTCCTGGAACAAGTGAAGTCACTTGAGAAACGAATTCCAGTGGTCGGTATTACGGGAACGGGCGGCGCGGGAAAAAGCTCGCTAACAGACGAATTGATCCGCCGCTTTATCAACGAGCTGCCGGATAAAAAAGTGGCGATTCTTTCGGTTGACCCGACGAAACAGAAAACAGGCGGCGCTTTGTTAGGTGACCGCATTCGGATGAATGCGATTTTCTCGCCGAATGTGTATATGCGCAGTCTCGCAACAAGGCATTCGAAAAGCGAGCTGTCGCTGGCGATTAAAGATGCAGTCGCGGTGACGAAAGCGGCTGGCTTTGACCTTGTCATCGTTGAAACGAGCGGGATCGGTCAGGGCGACGCGGAAATCACGGAAATTTGCGATGTTTCTTTATACGTGATGACAAGCGAATTTGGGGCGCCGTCCCAGCTTGAAAAAATTGATATGATTGACTTTGCTGATTTAATTGTGATTAATAAATTCGAGCGCAAGGGATCGGAGGATGCGTTGCGCCAGGTGCAGAAACAGTACCAGCGCAGCCATATGCTGTTTGAAAAGCCTACTTCGGAAATGCCGGTGTATGGCACGATTGCCAGTCAGTTTAATGACCCGGGCACGAATGCCTTGTTTGCGGCATTAGTGGAAAAAATCAATCAAAAAATGGCGACGGATTGGCTGACTTCTTTTTCAAAGCAGGCAAAAGTCGAAAAGCAAAATGTGATTATTCCAACCGACCGCCGCTACTATTTGCGCGAAATCTCGGAAACGGTGCGCGGTTATCATAAGAAAGCAGAAGTACAGGCGAACATTGCCCGGAAATTATTCCAGCTTGAGGGCGCTTTAGAAGCGGTTAAAGATCAGCCGGAAGTTGTGGCTGCCTTAGAGGCGGTCAAACAGGAAACCGAAGCGCTGCTGACAGCGGAGTCTCAGAAAATCCTTTCTACGTGGGCGCAAACGAAAGCAGCCTATTCAGGTGAAAAATTCGTGACGAGAATCCGCGATAAAGAGATTATCACGGTGTTAACATCAAAAAGTTTATCAGGCCTCGATATTCCGAAGGTGGCCTTGCCGCGCTATAAGGATTACGGGGAAATCCTCCGCTGGGTCTACCAGGAAAACGTGCCTGGTTCGTTCCCGTATACGGCCGGAGTATTTCCGTTCAAGCGTGAAGGGGAAGATCCAAAACGCCAGTTCGCCGGCGAAGGGACACCGGAACGGACGAACCGCCGTTTCCACTATTTATCGAAGGATGATGACGCGAAGCGCTTGAGTACGGCGTTTGACTCGGTGACATTATATGGTGAAGACCCCGATTATCGTCCCGACATTTACGGGAAGGTCGGCGAGAGCGGCGTCAGCATTTGTACGCTCGACGATATGAAAAAGCTCTATGACGGCTTTGACCTCTGCCACCCGTCGACATCGGTGTCGATGACGATTAATGGCCCTGCGCCAATTATTTTGGCAATGTTCATGAATACGGCGATTGACCAGCAGGTGCAGAAGAAGGAAGCAGAGCTTGGCCGCGTGCTCTCTGTCGAAGAATTTGCCGAAGTTCGCGCGTATACGTTGAAGACGGTCCGCGGTACGGTGCAGGCCGATATTTTAAAAGAAGACCAAGGCCAGAATACGTGTATTTTTTCAACAGAATTTGCTTTAAGGATGATGGGTGATATCCAGCAATATTTCATCGACCATCAAGTGCGCAATTATTATTCGGTTTCGATTTCCGGTTATCATATTGCCGAAGCCGGTGCCAATCCAATTTCGCAGCTGGCGTTCACGCTCTCAAATGGCTTTACCTATGTCGAGTATTACTTGAGCCGCGGGATGAACATTGATGATTTCGCGCCGAACCTGTCGTTCTTTTTCTCGAATGGTTTGGATCCGGAGTATACGGTGATTGGCCGGGTGGCGCGCCGGATTTGGGCAACGGTGATGCGCGATAAGTATGGCGCCAATGAGCGCAGTCAAAAGCTGAAATACCATGTCCAGACATCAGGGCGTTCCCTGCACGCGCAGGAAATAGATTTCAATGATATTCGCACGACTTTGCAGGCGTTGATGGCTCTCCAGGACAATTGTAATTCCCTGCACACAAATGCGTATGACGAAGCAATTACGACCCCGACTGAGGAGTCAGTGCGCCGGGCGATGGCGATTCAAATGATTATTACTAAAGAGCATGGTTTAAGTAAAAATGAAAATCCGCTTCAAGGTTCTTTCGTGGTCGAAGAGCTGACAGAACTTGTTGAGGAAGCTGTTCTTCAGGAGTTTGAACGCCTAAATGACCGCGGCGGTGTCCTCGGTTCGATGGAAACGCAGTACCAGCGCGGCAAAATCCAGGATGAGTCGATGTACTATGAAATGAAGAAACATACTGGGGAATTGCCGATTATCGGCGTCAATACGTATTTGAACCCGAATCCTCCTTCCGAGGAAGATGTGAATAATATGGAGCTTGCCCGGGCAACCCAAGAGGAGAAGGAATTGCAGATCAACAATTTGCGCGCCTTCTGGGAGGCACATGCCGGGGAGTCGGCAGATGCCTTGAAGCGCTTGAAAGAAGCAGCGGTCAGCGGCGGCAACATTTTTGCCGCATTAATGGACACCGTTCAAGTCGCAAGCCTCGGGCAAATCACCAGGGCGCTTTACGAGGTCGGCGGCCAGTATCGCCGGAATATGTAAGGAATAACTGGCAATGGCTGCTCAGGAAGCCATTGCCTTTTTGTGTAAAAGTTTTTGAACAAGAAGATATTAAATTTTTGATTTTTCTTATATAATCAAACTAACGTAAAAACTTCGAGATTACAGGCAGGTGGGGGACGATGAAGGTTAGTCATGTGATTATTGCTTTAATTATTTTTGCCTGGCCATTATACTATCTATATGAAATTCAATTAGGTGCAATCTCATTCCTGCTGCTGGCGATTTTCTTTCTTGTGATCACGATTAAAGAAACAAAAAAGTTCAAAGAAAAGAAGAATAGTAATGACAAGGAATCCGAATAGGAAATAATCAGCGGAAACAATTGCTTACACTAGCATAAACGGGAAGAATTTGTTTATAATGAAGAATATGTATTTTGATAGAAAGCGGAAAGCGCATATAGAACGGGTTGGTATATGCCCGCAGATCTCCAAGCGCTGAAACTAGCCAAAATGCCCTTAATCACTCCTAACCGAGTGTTAAATATTGAAAGGAAGTGCCAATATTGAGTTTAAAACAATACTCAAAAGAGGAATTACAAGAGTTATCCCTCATCGAAATGGCTTATGAATTTTTAAAAAATAGCAAACAGCCAATCGCCTTTAGTGATTTAGTCAGCGAGATTCAAAAAGCTTCCGATAAATCTGCTCAAGAAATTCGCAAAAGACTGGCACAATTTTATACCGATATGAATACAGACGGCCGCTTCCTCTCATTAGGAGATAATCGCTGGGGACTTTGCCTCTGGTATCCAGTTGATACCCAGGAAGAAGAAGTAGTAACCGTTGTGAAGCCGAAGAAGAAAAAGGCGAAGAAGGTTGTCGATGAAGAGGAGCTTGAGGACTTCGATGAAATCGAAGAGGAAGAGTATGACGATCTCGATGATTTTGTCGAGGAAGACGATCTCCTTGATGATGAAGAGGATCTTGATATTGACGAAGTCGACGAATTTGACGAAGATGAAGATGTCATTGAAGAGGATGAAGAATTCGAGCTTGATGAAGAAGAAGAGCTTGACGAAGACCTGGATGAAGAAGAAGAGCTTGAAGAAGAAGAAGACTGATAAGCTGCTTGACATTTTATTCTTCCCCTTGTATCATCTTGTTTGGGCTCCTTAAAAAAGGAACGAATCACTATTTAGCTAAATGCGCTCCCTTGCAATCGCGAGATGGAGCGCTTTTTATTTGGAAAAACTCCCTTTTAGCGGTGGAGTTTTTTCATTTTAACCGGTTTGGGCAGATAATTTTTATCAAAAAATTCTATAACAATCCGAATAATGTACAAACTGTAATGGAGGAGGAATATTTTATGACTAAGTATATATTTGTAACGGGCGGTGTCGTTTCGTCACTAGGAAAAGGGATTACCGCAGCCTCTTTAGGGCGCTTGTTGAAAAATCGCGGCTTGAATGTAACGATTCAAAAATTCGACCCCTACATTAACGTCGACCCGGGAACGATGAGTCCTTATCAGCACGGCGAAGTGTTCGTAACCGATGATGGTGCGGAAACGGACTTGGACTTAGGGCATTATGAACGCTTTATCGACATCAATCTGAACAAGTACAGCAACGTGACAACAGGAAAAATCTATTCAACAGTATTGCGAAAAGAGCGCCGCGGCGACTACTTGGGTGCAACGGTGCAGGTAATTCCGCATATTACCAATGAAATTAAGGATCGTTGCTTCCGGGCCGGTAAAGAAACAAATGCCGATGTCGTGATTACCGAAATCGGCGGCACCGTTGGCGACATTGAATCGCTGCCATTTTTAGAAGCAATCCGCCAAATTAAAAGTGATATCGGCCGCGATAATGTCATGTACATCCACTGTACGCTGATTCCTTACATAAAGGCAGCCGGTGAAATGAAGACGAAGCCGACCCAGCATAGTGTAAAAGAACTGCGCAGTCTCGGGATTCAGCCAAATATCATCGTTGTCCGCACGGAAATGCCTGTTCCGCAGGACATGAAGGATAAAATTGCTTTATTCTGCGATATTGATGCCAAAGCGGTGATTGAATGTCAGGACGCCGATACCCTTTATTCGATTCCACTTGCGCTCCAGGAGCAAAATATGGATCAAATCGTCTGCGAGCATTTGAAATTGGATTATCCGGTTGCTGAGATGACAGAATGGAAGGCGCTTGTCGACCGCGTTACAAACCTGTCAGGGAAAACACGCATTGGTCTTGTTGGAAAATATGTCGAGCTTCAGGATGCCTATATTTCGGTGGTTGAAGCACTGAAACATGCCGGTTATACCTTTGATGCTGATGTGGAAATTAAATGGATTAATTCTGATGAAGTGACGAGGGAGAATGTGGCGGCGTTATTGAATGACGTCGACGGAGTCCTTGTGCCGGGTGGATTTGGCGACCGCGGCATTGAAGGGAAAATCGAAGCGACCCGTTATGCCCGTGAGCAGAAGAAACCGTTTCTTGGGATTTGTTTGGGGATGCAGCTAGCGACGATTGAATTTGCGCGCAACGTGCTCGGACTTGCCGATGCGCATTCCGCTGAATTTGTCCCGTCGACTGTTCATCCAATTATTGATTTACTCCCTGAACAAAAGGATATCGAGGATTTAGGCGGCACATTGCGGTTAGGTCTCTATCCTTGCCGTTTGCTTGAAGGGACGAAGGCGTTTGCGGCCTATGAAGAAAAGGTCATTTACGAGCGCCACCGCCACCGCTATGAATTTAACAATCACTATCGTCAAGAAATGGAAGCGGCCGGCTTCATTTTTTCCGGAACAAGCCCGGACGGCCGGTTAGTCGAGATTATCGAATTGGCCGACCACCCATGGTTTGTGGCTTCACAGTTCCATCCGGAGTTCGTCTCAAGACCAACGCGGCCACAAGCACTCTTCCGCGACTTTATCAAAGCGACAATTGAAAAATAAGCGATTTGTTAGACCAGTTCCCCTTGGTAGAGGGACTGGTCTTTTTTTGGTAGGAAATGTCTAAATAGCCAAAACCCCTTGAAAAATCGACAAAAGGGGCGAAATAATAGACAAAACAATCGGATAAATCGATAAAACCCTTGGGAAAATAGACAAAACCCTTGGAAAAATAAACAAAACCCTTTCTTAGGTGGGGGACTGGCCTCTTTTTAGTCCTTCTATTTTCCAGTAAATGTCTAAATAGCCAAAACCCCTTGAAAAATAGCCATAACTCGCTGGAAAGTAGCCAAAACCCTCCAAAAAGTAGCCAAAACTATAAGAAAAATAGCCAAAACCCTCAAAAAAATAGCCAAAACATTTTTTTACCATTACCTAGGCCTGAATAAACCTAAAAAACGGCCTCTTTACGGCCGTTTTCCAAAAAAATTGTCTGCTTTACTCCTCATATTCCGCTAAAATCTCATCAATCGTAAATTTCAAGCCATAATAGACGTATAATGCAGCTATGGAAGAAGGATAACCATAGCGGTTTCCGAAATCATCCGGAAGCAGGCCTCTGGTCAGCCGCAAATCGATGTGAACGTCCGCCATTTCCGCCAAATCAGCTCCAGCAGACTCGATCACGGTGGATACCGCCACAAAAGGGATTCCCTTTTCCTGAAGCTCGGCCCCAACGGCAACAGCGTCTTCATCGGCGGAGGTCCGGGAAAAAATCAACACCCGGTCGGCATCGCTCAGCTCCGCTTCCGTTAAAAGATGGACCCCTTTAAACGGCTCCGCACCTTCCAAGGCTTCAAGCTCGACCGCCTTCATTTCCTTCGTGCCAAAAATATAGATCACTCCGTCTCCAACGGGTGCTTGCGCCAGCAAACGGGCACCGTCTTCAAATGAAAATTCCGCCTTTTCCTCGATGCGCTTAAATAAGCCGGTTAATTGAGTAGTAAACATTTTTAACATATAATATCCTCCTTTACGCACTATCATTATAGTCGTTATCCAGCAAATTCAAAAATAAAAGGATATTTCCCCAATCTGTCACAATTCAGGCAGGATTTTTCAGAACTGAAGGAGAATATCTACAAGTGTGTATCGATGTAAATAATTACAAACAGTGAATCTAATTAATCGGAAGAGGTGGAATGAATGAAGGAGAAAATTTTAATCGTTGATGATCAATTTGGTATTCGAATTTTGTTAAACGAGGTGTTCCAAAAGGAAGGATATCAAACATTTCAAGCTGCCAATGGAATCCAGGCACTGGACATTGTCAAGAAGCATGACCCGGACTTAGTTCTGCTCGATATGAAGATTCCGGGAATGGACGGAATTGAAATTTTAAAAAGAATGAAGGTCATCGACCCGGATATCCGCGTCATCATCATGACCGCCTACGGTGAATTGGATATGATTCAAGAAGCGAAGGATTTGGGAGCAATCACTCATTTTGCCAAGCCGTTTGATATTGATGATATCCGGGCAGCCGTAAGAAAACATATTCCGCAAAAGGCAAACTAACCCAATCAGGCTCCCAAGAATAGGCGATTTTTTAGCAAAGAAGTAAACCAATTTTTATAAAAAAACGGCAAATTTGAGAATCGTGATTTGAGTGCGCTTTCATTATGACAATTTCAAAAACGCCGCCTGATTAATAGCAATTCCTCCGTTGATTTGGTATGATACATATGAAATTTTACTGGCTGCCTATCATTTTATAAGCATACATATTCGGTAAAATTTAGGGAAAACCTTAATACGGAAAGCCCTTTTCGAAATGATTGCCACTTAAATTAAGGAGGAAGAAAAATGCCTTTAGTTTCAATGAAAGAAATGCTGAACAAAGCAAAGTCGGAAGGCTATGCTGTTGGGCAATTTAACATTAATAATTTAGAATTTACACAAGCGATTCTTCAAGCTGCTGTCGCAGAAAAATCACCAGTTATTCTTGGTGTTTCTGAAGGGGCAGGACGTTATATTGGCGGGTTCAAAACTGTTGTTAAAATGGTTGAAGGGTTAATGGAAGATTATAATGTCACAGTACCTGTGGCGATTCACCTTGATCACGGTTCAAGCTTCGAAAAATGTAAAGAAGCCATTGATGCCGGCTTTACCTCTGTTATGATTGATGCTTCACACCACTCATTTGAGGAAAATATTGAAATCACGTCAAAAGTGGTTGAATATGCACACGCTAAAGGTGTTTCAGTTGAAGCAGAACTTGGAACTGTTGGCGGCCAAGAGGACGATGTTGTTGCTGAGGGCGTCATCTATGCCGATCCAAAAGAATGTGAAGAGCTTGTGAAGCGCACTGGCATTGATTGCCTTGCACCTGCACTAGGTTCTGTCCATGGGCCATACAAAGGTGAACCGAAATTAGGGTTTACTGAAATGGAAGAAATCGGCAAGATTACAGGCATGCCGCTTGTGCTCCATGGTGGAACAGGAATCCCAACAAAGGATATCCAAAGATCCGTATCGCTTGGAACAGCAAAGATCAACGTAAACACTGAAAACCAAATCGCTTCTGCGAAGACGGTACGCGAAGTGTTAGCCGCTAAACCAAACGAATATGACCCACGTAAATACTTAGGCCCAGCCCGCGATGCTATTAAAGAAACCGTCATCGGCAAAATGCGCGAATTCGGCTCATCAGGCAGAGCTTAACAAGAAAAGCACGCTTCCTTTGCGCGGCGCTGGAGATAGACAACGCTAAAAGCCGGAAAGATGTCAGCATTTTTTGTTGTTTGCTCTAAATATGATAAAATGAAACCGTCCTTAACACGAGGACGGTTTCAATGTGTAAATGGAAGTCTGAAAATTTGGTCGAAAAATTGGAGGGAATAACGATGAAATTTTTTATTGATACAGCCAACTTAGTGGATATTAAAAAGGCCTATAAAATGGGCGTTTTATCTGGTGTAACAACAAACCCTTCTTTAGTTGCAAAAGAAGGTGTGAAATTCGAAGACCGCATCGAGGAAATTCTTCAAGCAGTACCTGAAGTGGAATCTGTATCTGCAGAAGTATCACCATATGCTGAAACAGCTGAACAAATGATCGCAGAAGCGGAAGAACTAATCAAAATTAATGGCGGCGATGAAAAAGTTACCATTAAAGTGCCAATGACAGTAGCGGGCTTAGAAACTACTCGCTATCTTTCAAAAAAGGGTGTTAAAGTCAATGTAACACTAATCTTCACTGTCAACCAAGCACTATTAGCTGCCCGTGCAGGTGCGGCATATGTTTCCCCATTCTTAGGACGTCTAGATGATATTTCTGAAGATGGTGTACTATTAGTAGCTAAAATTGCAGAATTAATCCGTATTCATAACTTAGATGCCCAAATCATTGCTGCATCTGTCCGCCATCCTGACCATGTAACGCGTGTAGCAATGGCAGGTGCGCACATTGCCACAATTCCTTATAAAGTCATTGAGCAGCTAACCAAGCATCCATTGACCGACAAAGGAATGGAAGGCTTCCTAAAAGACTGGAATAATCACACAAACGCTTAAGTTTCTCCATGTTTTTTCCATTTTCGCATAAATTTTTTTAATATGGATACATGAAATTCGAATTTTCGTGTAAACTAAAGAATAGACAAGCTGTCGGAATTTGCCTTTTAATGTTGGAAAAATATACCTGGAGCCTGTTTGGGTTAAGGGGTCTTTTTACAAAAGCGTAAGTGCAATCTGTTTCGTCACTGATTGCACTTACCTAAAAAGGGACCATTCCATCAACCATACATACTTGAATAAGGCTTAGAAGGGAGTCGGAAATGGAAAAACTTAAAATTGCGGGCGGATATCCGTTAAAAGGGACTGTTCGTATCAGTGGAGCAAAAAATAGTGCCGTTGCCTTAATTCCAGCGACGATTTTAGCGGAATCACCAGTGACGATTGAAGGCCTGCCGGATATCTCTGATGTTGAAATCCTCAAGGACTTGCTCGAGGAAATCGGCGGAAAGGTCGAAATTAGCGATGATGAAATGACCGTTGACCCAGCAACGATGATTTCCATGCCGCTGCCAAACGGTAAAGTGAAAAAGCTGCGCGCATCCTATTATTTAATGGGAGCGATGCTTGGCCGCTTTAAAAAGGCAGTTATCGGCCTGCCGGGCGGCTGCCATCTAGGCCCAAGACCGATTGACCAGCATATTAAGGGCTTTGAAGCACTCGGAGCCCAAATAACGAACGAGCAGGGTGCGATTTATTTGCGTGCGGACGAGCTCCGCGGCGCCCGAATTTACCTTGACGTTGTTAGTGTTGGCGCAACCATCAATATTATGCTGGCCGCGGTCAGAGCAAAAGGACGGACCATCATTGAAAATGCCGCGAAAGAGCCGGAAATCATTGATGTAGCCACACTGTTAACCAATATGGGGGCGAAAATAAAAGGGGCCGGAACCGATGTCATCCGCATCGACGGTGTTGACACCCTTCATGGCTGCCGCCACACGATTATCCCCGACCGAATTGAAGCAGGTACCTATATGATTATTGGGGCCGCTATTGGGGAAGGCGTCTTAATCGATAATGTCATCCCGCAGCACTTGGAATCCTTAATTGCCAAGCTGCGCGAGATGGGTGTGCAAATCGAATCGGGCAATGACCAAGTGTTTGTCAACGGTTCTGCAAATTTGAAAGCGGTTGATATTAAAACGCTCGTCTATCCGGGATTCCCGACAGACCTGCAGCAGCCAATTACGACGCTTCTCACAAAGGCGGCTGGCTCAAGCGTTGTCACCGACACCATTTATGGGGCAAGATTCAAGCATATTGACGAATTAAGAAGAATGAATGCGAATATTAAAGTCGAAGGGCGCTCCGCCATCATCAATGGTCCGATCCAGCTTCAAGGAGCCAAAGTGAAGGCGAGTGACCTAAGAGCGGGTGCGGCACTCGTCATTGCCGGCCTGATCGCGGAAGGGATAACCGAAGTAACCGGGCTTGAGCATATCGACCGCGGCTACAGCAATCTCGAAGAAAAATTAAATGGCCTTGGTGCAACGGTTTGGCGGGAAGCGTTAACAAAGGATGAAGTCGAGCAACTGAAAAATACGTAGAGTCGGCACCAGTCGAGCAAATTCAATCAGTCGTAGAAGATGTAAAAAAATACGTAGATAGAAAGCGATTTTTCTGCCTTTTGAAAAACGCTAATGTTCTAGTACAGAAAATCAAAGTTTTGAAGGTTGTAATAGAGAAAACGGGAGTTGGAGACCAATGGAAAGAAGTTTAACAATGGAGCTAGTCCGCGTTACAGAAGGAGCAGCTCTTGCTTCAGCCCGCTGGATGGGCCGCGGCAAAAAAGATGAGGCCGACGGTGCTGCCACTTCAGCGATGCGCGATGTGTTTGACACGGTTCCAATGAAAGGAACGGTTGTCATTGGCGAAGGGGAAATGGACGAGGCGCCGATGCTTTATATTGGTGAAAAGCTTGGAACCGGCTACGGTCCGCGCGTCGATGTTGCCGTTGACCCGCTTGAAGGCACAAATATTTTAGCGTCAGGCGGCTGGAATGCCTTAGCCGTACTGGCTGTCGCTGACCATGGCAACCTGCTTCATGCCCCCGACATGTATATGGAAAAAATCGCGGTTGGACCTGAAGCGGTCGGACTTGTTGATATTAACGCATCCGTTTTAGACAACCTTAAAGCAGTAGCCAAAGCAAAAAACAAAGATATTGGCGATGTCGTGGCAACCGTACTAAACCGCGAACGCCATGAACATATCATTGCCCAGCTTCGCGAAGCCGGTGCCCGGATAAAGCTGATTAATGACGGCGATGTCGCGGGAGCCATCAACACCGCTTTCGATAATACCGGCGTTGACATTCTCTTTGGTTCCGGCGGAGCACCGGAGGGCGTCTTAGCGGCGGTTGCCTTGAAATGTCTCGGCGGCGAAATTATCGGGAAACTATTACCGCAAAGTGATGCCGAGATTGAGCGCTGTTTGAAAATGGGCTTGGATGTCAATCGAATCCTCCGCATGGACGACCTCGTCAAAGGCGACGATGCCATTTTTGCGGCAACAGGTGTCACCGACGGCGAATTACTCCGCGGTGTACAATTTAAAGGATCATACGGTTCTACCCATTCCGTCGTCATGCGCGCGAAATCAGGAACCGTCCGCTTTATCGAGGGCCGTCACAGCCTGAAGAAAAAACCGAACTTGGTGCTGTAGGTTTAGCGGTGCCTGACCCCTGCATGGTGTCAGGCACCAGCTGAAAAATAGAGAAACTCCCGAATCTCTCCAAGAGAATTCCTTCCAGAAAAAATTTCCAATAGAGGATTTAAAAAAAATGAGTTGATTAATTTTTTGAACAAGGGGTAAAATAGTAATTGTTTTTATTATTAATAATTTCTGCAATTCTATTCATTCCTTTCTACTTCTTTTTCAATTTCCTCTACTCTCTTAAAAAACGATCAAAGGTAAATCACCCGCTCACTTAAACGGGCGGATTTGATAGAAAAATTTTAAAGTGTGGTGCACAAATGGACTTAACAATCTCAAGTTTAGAAAATATGAAGCTGAAGGAACTTTATGAACTCGCACGCGAATATAAAGTGACCTATTACAGCAAATTAACGAAAAAAGAATTAATTTTTGCGATTTTGAAATCTCGTGCCGAACAGCAGGGCTATTTTTTCATGGAAGGCGTCCTTGAAATCATTCAATCTGAAGGATTCGGGTTCTTGCGGCCGATTAACTATTCGCCAAGTTCTGAGGATATTTATATTTCGGCATCGCAAATCCGCCGTTTCGACCTGCGCAACGGCGATAAAGTTTCCGGTAAGGTTCGTCCGCCAAAGGAAAATGAACGCTATTACGGGCTTTTGCACGTAGAAGCAGTAAATGGGGAAGATCCGGAATCGGCGAAAGAGCGCGTCTATTTCCCAGCCTTAACAGCCCTCTATCCAAACAGAAAAATGAAGCTTGAAACAACGCAAAAGCATCTTTCAACACGGATTATGGATGTTGTTGCACCAGTCGGCTTCGGGCAGAGGGGCTTAATTGTGGCTCCGCCAAAAGCGGGTAAAACAATGCTATTGAAGGAAATTGCCAACAGCATTACCACGAACCATCCGGAAGTGGAACTGATTATGCTGTTAATTGATGAGCGTCCGGAGGAAGTAACCGATATTGAACGTTCGGTTGCCGGCGATGTTGTCAGCTCAACGTTTGACGAAGTCCCTGAAAATCATATTAAAGTGGCTGAGCTTGTGCTCGACCGGGCGATGCGCCTTGTTGAACACAAACGCGATGTCGTTATTTTGATGGACAGTATCACCCGCCTGGCGCGTGCCTATAACTTGGTGATTCCGCCAAGCGGCCGGACGCTTTCCGGGGGGATTGACCCGGCAGCCTTCCACCGTCCGAAGCGTTTCTTCGGTGCAGCCCGTAATATTGAAGAGGGCGGCAGCTTGACGATCCTCGCAACAGCTTTAGTCGATACCGGTTCACGTATGGATGATGTCATTTATGAAGAATTCAAGGGTACCGGGAATATGGAATTGCATTTGGATCGCCAGCTTGCTGAGCGCCGCATCTTCCCTGCGCTTGATATCCGCCGTTCCGGAACACGTAAGGAAGAATTGCTTATTCCGAAGGATCATTTGGATAAATTATGGGCGATTCGCAAATCGATGTCAGATTCACCAGATTTTGCCGAACGCTTCTTGAAAAAATTACGACAAACGAAGTCGAATGAAGAATTTTTTGCCCAGCTCGGGGAAGAATTAAAGGGCCGCCGTTCGTAAAAAGCGGTGGATTTTGGGACAAGTGGAACGGGGTTATTTTTAGCATAAAAAACGTTTTTTTCGGGTAAAGGCGAGTTTTCTTTTTAAAGAAATAATACCTTTTCCTGAAAGTCCCACCTTGCAAAAACAGATATCCCTTGTTATAATTGTTGCAGTGTGCTATAAGTATTTCAGTGCTCGTCGACAGACAAGCACTTTAGCTAACTCTGTTTCGAAAGATTCAGGGCGGAAGGAGATGAAAAGAATGAAAGCAGGAATTCATCCTAATTATAAAACAGTGACGGTGACATGTGCTTGCGGAAATACTTTTGAAACTGGTTCAGTGAAGAAGGAAATCCGTGTTGAAACTTGTTCAGAATGTCATCCATTCTATACTGGACGTCAAAAATTCGCTGAAGCTGGCGGACGTGTTGACCGCTTCAACAAAAAATACGGCCTTAAGAATCAGCAGCAATAATCGCTCAAAACAGGCAAGAAAGCAATATTCTTGCCTGTTTTTTATTTTGAAAAATTCACATCATAATAATAGATCTAAAAGGGTTTGCTAGGGAGGAGACGCCGTTTATGTATTTAATGAAGCAAAGCGGATGGGTTGAGGTTATCTGCGGCAGTATGTTTTCTGGAAAATCGGAGGAATTGATCCGCCGCGTCAGAAGGGCTCAATTTGCGAAACAAAAAATAGCTGTATTTAAGCCACGAATTGATAATCGCTACAGCGAGCAATCTGTAGTATCCCATAATGGTTCTTCTTTTCAGGCGAAGCCCATTTCCCATTCTTTAGAGATTCTTCATCATGTTGAAGCGGATTTCGACATTATCGCGATTGATGAAATTCAGTTTTTTGATGAAGGCATCGTCCGGGTTGTACAGCAGCTGGCGGACAGCGGCCACCGCGTCGTCTGTGCCGGTCTTGACATGGATTTCCGCGGCGAGCCATTCGGCCAAATGCCAGCATTGATGGCGGTTGCAGAAACGGTTACCAAGCTGCAGGCGGTCTGCACCGTTTGCGGTTCACCATCAAGCCGGACCCAGCGCCTAATTGACGGCCGCCCCGCATCCTACCATGACCCAGTCATCTTAGTCGGCGCATCCGAAGCCTACGAGCCTCGCTGCCGCCACCACCACGAAGTCCCAAAAGCCATTCCGGTGAGATAAAAGCTTTGTGTAAGCTGGTGCCTGACACCCAAAAAAGACATTTGTCCGTGTGGAGTGGACAAATGTCTTTTTTGTATTTGCACGAGTTGGTGTCCACGTGGGGCGTACATTTGTCCACGAGCGGTGCCTGACACCCTTACTATTGGAAGGATTTCACTAGGCAAGTTCAACTTCCTGACGGGCATGATAGTAATGGGAGGTGTTGATACTGAAGAAGTGGATGTTTCTCATGGTGATTATGTTGTTTTTGTTGAGCGGGTGTCAGAACAATAATCGCGGTGCGAAGGAAGAGGCGTATGATTTGCGGACTGATCGGACGGCTCCTAATTATATGTCCAACCGCGGCAAGGACCAGCAGCACTTAGTGGAAGATGATATTACCAATCAAAACCCGAATTTCCTTGACCTTGACAGGACCGGCAGCGGCGGAGAGGCCGGTGCAGGGAATCAGGGCAACGATATCAATAAAGCGAAACAAGTTATTGCGGGTACCAACGAGTTTGTCACCGATTCTGTCTGGATAAATGGCGACCGGATGTGGGTCACTGTTTATAAAAAAGGGATGCTTTCTGACAGGAAAAAGGTCGATGCTGAAGCCCGTCTCCATCGGAAACTCATTCAAGCCATACCGCGCTATCATATCGAAGTACGCGTGAAAGAAAATCGCAGATAACATGCTCTGATTTTTAGGGCATGTTTTTTTCTGCGGCCAGTGTCTGTGCTGCTTTTTTGGGAAAAAATCCCCTAAAAAAAATTTATCCCACTAATTTGGTTTTGACGACGCTTTTTACCTATACTATAATTATACTGTTATGGACTAAAAACTGAGGTGAATAAACTTGTTTGATCGTCTTCAATCCGTGGAAGATCGCTATGAAAAGTTGAACGAGCTTTTGAGCGACCCGCAAATTATTAATGATACCAAAAAACTTCGTGAATTTTCAAAAGAACAATCTGATATACAAGAGACCGTACAAACTTACCGCCAATATAAGGAGGCTCGTGAACAGCTTCAGGAAGCCAAGACCATGCTCGATGATAAGCTTGATGCTGACATGCGTGAAATGGTAAAGGAAGAAGTAAACGAGCTGGAAGCACAAATTGAGGAATTAGAGGCGCGCTTGAAAATTCTTCTGATTCCAAAGGATCCAAACGATGACAAAAACGTTATCTTTGAAATCCGAGGTGCTGCAGGCGGCGAAGAGGCGGCACTGTTTGCCGGTACGCTTTACCGGATGTATAGCCGCTATGCAGAAGCACAGGGCTGGAAAACGGATGTCATTGATGCCAACCCGACAGGTCTTGGCGGCTTCAAGGAAATTATTTTTATGATAAATGGAACAGGTGCGTTCTCGAAATTGAAGTTTGAGAATGGCGCTCACCGGGTTCAGCGTGTACCGGAAACGGAATCGGGCGGCAGAATCCATACCTCAACAGCAACGGTGGCTTGCTTGCCGGAAGCAGAAGAAGTAGAAGTGGAACTCCACGATAAAGATATCCGTTTTGATGCGTTTGCCTCGAGCGGTGCCGGCGGACAGTCCGTTAACACAACCATGTCAGCTGTTCGGTTAACGCACATTCCAACCGGGATTGTCGTCTCGTGTCAGGATGAGAAGTCGCAGCATAAAAACAAAGACAAGGCGATGAAGGTTTTACGTGCCCGCGTCTATGATAAATTCCAACAGGAAGCACAGGCGGAATACGACCAAGTGCGGAAATCAGCTGTTGGAACTGGTGACCGTTCGGAACGGATTCGCACCTACAATTTCCCGCAGAACCGCGTGACCGACCACCGGATTGGCTTAACGATTCAAAAGCTTGACCAGGTGCTGGAAGGAAAGCTTGACGATGTGATTGATGCCTTGATTATGGACGATCAAGCGCGCAGACTGGAAAGTGCCTCAAATGAATAAGAAAGTATTTGAAGCTCTGAAATGGGCTTCTTCTTTTTTAAGCGATTTAGGGCGGGATGAAAATGCCGGAGAGCTCTTGCTGCGCCATTTCACTGGGATGTCAAGGTCACAGCTGTTTGCGAATTTACGTGAGGATGTAACGCCGGCGGTTTGGGATGCTTTCGAGGCGGCTGTCCGCGAACATGGTCAGGGTATGCCGATTCAATACATCATTGGCACCGAGGAGTTTTACGGCCGGTCGTTTCTCGTCAATGAAGAGGTGCTGATTCCTAGGCCAGAAACCGAGGAGCTTGTCTTAGGAACACTCGAACGGATACAACGGCTTTTTAGCGGCCGGCAAGGGTTAGTGCTGGCCGATATCGGCACAGGCAGCGGCGCCATCGCCATCAGCTTGAAATTAGAAATGGAATCACATCGGGTGTCAGGCACCGAGTGTCCACCTGGGGCGGACAAATGTCCACGGAGGGTGTCAGGCACCAAAAATGGTACCCAAAGTGGCACCATTATTACAGGCACTGATATTTCTGAACGGTCGCTTGCGGTGGCGCGGGAGAATGCGGCTCGGCTTGGGGCCGAGGTTGAGTTTGTTCAGGGGGATTTGCTGGCGCCGTTTATGGAACGGGGCGTTAAGCTGGATGTGGTGGTTTCGAATCCGCCGTATATTCCGGTCGGTGATATTGGGACGATGTCCGAGGTGGTGACGGAGCATGAGCCGCACCGGGCCCTGTTCGCCGGCGCAGATGGCTTGGATTTTTACCGCCGCTTTATGAGCGAGCTGCCACGGGTGCTGGCGCCGGACGCGCTTGTCTGTTTCGAAATTGGGGCCGGTCAGGGCGAAGCGGTCGCGAGCCTATTTCAAAAAGCCTTCACAGCTGTGAAGGTAGAAGTCGTCAATGATATCAACGGCAAGGATCGGATGGTGTTTGCGGAAATCGGCTTCGGGGAGAAATAGGTAATAATTCCGTTTTCATGTTGGGAAAATAAACTTATATTGAATCCCATGAGGACAGAAACCGTGTGAAAAGAGCGATTCTTGTCCTCATGAGGCGTTCATGAGGACAGAAACTCCCGAAAAACAGGAAGATTTGTCCTCATGGTGCGTTCAAAGGAATTATTGTTCAGCTAATGACTCATAACCGCCAATCTTACTAAACCAATAAGCTACATAGAATAAAAATAAATAAATACAAAAGTCATAAATGGACAACCAGTCTTTTGGGTCGTAAAAATGAATCCAGACAAAAAACTTCATCGCCCCAAAAGCGGCGAGGGCAGCAAATATCGCCCCTTTTAACAGTGAATTCGCTTTTGGCTTAATTTGCAGCACAAACATAATCGCCACTGGGACCAACGAAAAATGATAAGGAAGCAGTAACATTGGGGCAACAGGTGAAAATTTCATCGGATAGCGCCATAACCCTACTTCAACTGCAATCAGATCAATAATAAGTGCCAAAATAATCGTGATAAACCCCGCAAGAAGTAACCTTCCTGTACTCTCCCTTTTCCGAAGCAGTAGCCAAATAATCCACGGGACAACAAATAATCCAATCCCAAACCACCATTGCCATGTAAATAGAAAGTGATCAACAACTGCTTTAGACATCATGTCACTTCCGTCGATAATCAGCTGCGCGCCCCTTCTCGATTCTTTAATACCTTCCATAAATCCCATTCTTTAACCCCACTCCTTAGAAAAATTGATACAACATGAATTTTGGAGTTTTCCTTATTTATAATCATTCGCCATTTTCCTCAAATTTATGATTTTTTTTACAAAAAACTTTTATTGCTCTTTACAAAAATATGAAAATTTACTAGTTTAAGATTCTTGTCTTTTGTCGACAATGTTGATAGTGAAGGGGCGGTGCTGGCAATGAGAAATAAATTGGCAGTTTGGGGTTATTTGATTGTATTATCGTTTGCAACGATGTTGAGTTTATATATGCCAAAAACAGAAGCGGCGCAGAAGGAATCAATTGTGATTCCCGGGGAGGCGATTCGCCTCAGGATTCTCGCCAATAGTGATTATGAAGCGGATCAGGCGATTAAACGGAAGGTTCGCGACTCCGTTAACGCTCAGATTACCTTATGGGTGCAGGATTTAACCTCGATGGAAAAAGCGAGGACAGTCATCAAAGCGAAGCTCCCGAAAATTCAAGCGATTGCCGAAAAAGTAGTCCTTGAGGAAGGCGCAGATCAGCCGGTCAAGGTAGAGTTCGCGAAAGTCCAGTTTCCGACGAAGTTATACGGTCAGTATTTATACCCGGCGGGAAAGTATCAAGCGATTCTGATAACGCTTGGCAGCGGTGAAGGAGCGAATTGGTGGTGCGTCCTGTATCCGCCGTTATGCTTCCTTGATTTTTCAAATGGGGTTGCCGTCAGTGAGGGTTTTGATGAAATACAAAAAGCGGCTAAAGCTGGGGAAAGTGATTCAGGAAAGGTGGATTCTGAGGGAGTGACAGGGGCACCTGAACAAATGAAGAAGGATTCTGAAGGAGGGGAAATAGCTTCTGAACAGAAGAAGGATTCTGAAGCAATGCAATTGGCCCCTGACAAGGCGTCCGATGAAGAAGGAATCGCAGCAGATCCAGCGCCAGCGAAAAAACCAGCATTCATTGACAAGGAGCGGGTAACTGAAAAGTCGAAAGTCACGAAAAAGCCTGCTCAAGAAAAAACAACCGCAAAGCAGACAAAAAAGGAAGCACCAGTATACACAGCAGAAGATGAAGCGCCGGTGAAGGTGAAATTCTTTGTCGTCGAGATGTGGGAAAGGATTTTTAACTAAGCCAGTTCCTAGATAAGCGGACTGGCTTTTGTCCTGATCTAGGAAATTAAAGAGTCATTTAAGTGTGGATCGGGGCTGACCAAGGCGCTTGCGCTTTTGTTCTTCCAGCGTGAAAAAAGGGTAAAAAATATTTACTAGATTCCCGAATCCGCCTGTTCTATTTGGCCTACTTTTTCATATTCATAGACTAGAATCTAAAAAAGAGGTGGATGGGATGCAGGCATTAATTCGCAAGGCTGATAGAGAGGATTTGGGTCATTTACGGGAGTTTCTTTCAAGAGCAAACCTTGGGACGGATGGGCTAACGGTTGAGACTGTCGGTAATTTCTTGCTGTTAGAGGATGAGGATGGCACATTAAAGGGAACGCTTGGCATGGAGGTAATCGCAGATTCCGGGCTGCTGCGGTCGCTGGTTGTTTCACCGGGACAAGCTGAAAAAGAGATTCTTGTTCTATTTGATCAAATGGTGCAATTAGCGAACGAGAAAGGGTTGAAAAGTTTATTTTTGGCAACAAATAAAGGTGCCGCCCTGACACTTTTTGAAATGCTGGGTTTCCAGCCGATTGGCCGAGGGGATTTGCCGCTGTCATTTTATCACTTAGAACATATACGACACGTTTTAAATGTGGATAACTCATTATTTTTGAAGTTTTCACTCTAATTGTGGATATATCCACAAAGTTATCCACTTTTACTGGAAAGTTATGCACAATTTGTGGATAAAACTTGTTTTTATCCCCGCCTTCTTTTATACTTTCAAACGTATTGACAGAAAAATATCGGTCTAAGTGACTATTTTCGCCAAATTTCGATAAATGACTCAGCTATGATAAAGGTGGATAACAATGAACACAAAGGTCTGGAAAGTGGATAAGTATGTGGATAATTTAGAAAGTAATCCACATGTTGTGGATGCAGCTCATTTTTTACGAGAAAATGAAGTGGTGGCGCTCCCGACGGAAACGGTTTATGGACTCGGCGGTAACGCGGAGAGCGATGAAGCTGTTGCGAAGATTTTTGCAGCAAAGGGCAGGCCTGTGGATAATCCGTTAATTATTCACATTGCCGAAAAACAGCAGCTGAACGGCTTTGTTACGGAGATTTCTGCTAAGGCGGAGGTGCTGATGGACAAGTTTTGGCCGGGACCGCTGACGATTATTTTTAAAAAGAAAGCCGGCGTTTTGTCAGAAAAGGCAACGGCCGGGCTCGCGACGGTTGCGGTTCGGATGCCGGATCACCCCGTTGCCTTGGCACTGTTGAAAATATGCGGCCTGCCGATTGCCGCGCCAAGTGCCAACAGCTCGGGCAAACCGAGTCCGACGAAGGCAGAGCATGTAATCGATGATTTAGCCGGAAAAATTGCTGGCGTACTCGATGGCGGTTCGACAGGGGTCGGCGTCGAATCAACGGTTATCGATTGCACGGAGGCAATCCCGGTCATCTTAAGGCCGGGCGGTGTCACGAAAGAAGCGCTCGAAGCTGTGATTGGCGAAGTCACGGTCGACGTAGCCTTAACGGACCCGGGCGCTAAGCCGAAAGCACCCGGAATGAAATACCGCCACTACGCCCCAAATGCACCGCTTATTATGGTGTCAGGCACCCGTGAATTTCTTCAGCATTTAGTAGAAGAAAAGCGGCAGGAAGGCCTAAGGGTCGGTGTATTGACGACGGAGGAACTTGAATCTGCCTATCAGGCGGATTATGTGCTGGCATGCGGCAGGAGGGCGGAGCTTGAGACCGTTGCCGCCGCGCTTTATGAAACACTGCGCCGCTTTAACGAGCTTGATGTAGATATTATTTTTAGTGAAATGTTTCCGCATACCGGAGTCGGCGATGCCATCATGAACCGCCTCCAGAAAGCCGCCGGGAATAAGATTATTACGGAAGGGAGTTTGACGTAAGCCTTCCTGCGGAAAAGCTTGTCATAAGCCATATTGGATAAAATTAAAGGGCTCTGTTTTCGGGTGCATTCTTATTAAAAGACACAAAAATTGACGTATGAATTGGCATACGTCTTTTTCTATGTTTATCAAGGTTTCTAAGATCAAGAGGGCCCGCACTTATCGGTTGGGGGAACAGGTTAAGCACCCAATCTGATAAATAGACGGAAATATTCCGCTTAATTAGTAATTATGGTTAAAAAATGCTTAAATAGACGGAGAAATTCCGCCTATTAACTCAAAAAATTTGAAAATGTGGGATTTTGCTTGGCATAATCGGAAAATCTCCCCTTATTTACTCCAAAACGAGCTTCATTCTGCATTTAACCGGAAAATCTCCGCTTATGTTACTTGTGTTGGTTACTCGATTATGGACAAGACATCTTATTTAGCTCAAAAATGCAAAAGAACCTTATTTTGATGCATTACGGTGAATCGTATTACAAGTAAGTGAGGTTTTATATAAATAAGGTTTTTGTATACCAATAACGGTGCCAATACGACTTTCATTTCAGCACGTATTTTAACCCTTTTGGATAAAATCGTCTTGTTTTTCATTGTGGAATAAGTCGCGGTAAGCGGGCATCTGATAAACACCAGCTCCTTCTAAGACGGGGGCTGGTGTTTTTTATCTGTGCGGGCAGCAAGCGTCCCCATTTCCAGAGATTATCTTCTAAAACCAGTTGGACGTGCATATGCTTAGGTTAGTTAGTCCAAGGGGGCGAGGACGAAATGTCTGAATTGGTTGGCGAAATACTTACACTAGCAATAATGGCATTTGCACTGGGGATGGATGCCTTCTCGGTTGGGCTTGGCATGGGAATGTACAAACTGCCGCTGCGGAGGATTTTTAATATTGGCCTGATGATTGGTTTATTTCATGTGTGGATGCCGCTTGTTGGACTAATAGCCGGCAAATATCTATCTGAAAAGTTTGGCACGTTTGCTACCTTTATTGGCGGGTTGCTGTTACTCGTGTTAGGTGTGCAAATGGTGTGGTCGACCTTTAAAAAAGGGGATGAGAAAATCATTACGCCGATTGGCTTAGGCTTATTGTTATTTGCCTTAAGTGTGAGCCTTGATAGTTTTTCCGTCGGTTTAACCTTGGGCATCTACGGCGCTAAAACTGTTATGGTTATCCTATGCTTTGGAATCGTTGCAACCGTGCAAACATGGGCCGGATTACTGCTCGGCAGAAAGGTGCGGGGCTGGCTTGGGGCTTACAGTGAGGCGCTTGGCGGCGCGATTTTGCTCGGATTTGGCTTAAAGCTGCTGATCCCTTTTTGGTAACGGATAAAGCTTTTGATTCTATTCAGTTTTTAGTTAAAGCTGCTGATTCCTTTTGGTAACAGTAAAACCTTTTGATTCCATTCTGTTTTCGGTTAAAACTTTTGATTTCGTTCTGGTAGCGGGTTACGCCTTTGGACATCCATAAATGTTTCAATTTTCCAAAAGTCCCTATAAATATGATAGAATAGAAGGTGGTAAATTTTTCACCTAGTATTCTATTAAATCTAACAGGGGAGGAACAGAAGTTGCAGCGGAAATTATGGATCAAGCTTTGCCTTACATTACTGGTAATCTCTCAAGTTCTTTTTCCAAAACTAGCATTGGCAGATACCCAGGTAAGGACAAATGAATCAGCAGAAATTCAAATATTGGAAAAAGTAACGACTCAAACGACAGTCATTAAAGGGAAGACATTCCCGCATGCCGCCATTAAGGTGGAAAATAAACAAGGCCTGCTCAACACGACACAAGCCGATCCGGATGGAATATTTGAAGCGGCAATATTGAAGCAGCCTGCAAACACGATTCTCAAAATTACTGTGGATAACGAGGATGGAAGTACATATGCAATCGAAATAACGGTGGCCGCAACTGGCTGGGTGCTCGCAGGCGGGCTTTGGTATTACTATGGTCCGGATGGCGAAAAGCAGACAGGCTGGATTACCGATAACGGGAGCCGCTACTATCTTGATCAAACCGGGGTCATGAAAACAGGCTGGGTACTCGATAAAGGCAAGTGGTATTTTTTCAAAAATAGCGGAGCGATGCTGACGGGCTGGATCTCAAGCGGTGGTAAATGGTATTTCCTCGATAGCACTGGGGTGATGAAGACTGGCTGGGTGTTGGACGGCGGCAAGTGGTATTATCTGGCTGGCTCGGGACAGATGAAAACGGGCTGGATTAAGGACGGAAACCGCTGGTATTATTTAGCTGCTAATGGCGCGATGAAAACCGGCTGGCTATCGAATGGCGGTAAATGGTACTATCTGACAGCTAGCGGCGCAATGGCAGTCGGCTGGGTGTTTGATGGAGGCAAATGGTACTATCTTAATTCCGATGGCGCGATGAAAACGGGCTGGATTCAAAGCGGAGGGGATTGGTATTACCTGAGCGGCAGCGGTGCTGTGTCCTCGGTTGAGCTTAATGCCCCGCTTATCGCGCAAATGCCGGAGCTCCCGCGCGGCTGTGAAGTTACCTCGCTTGCGATGATGCTCCAAGATGCCGGTGTGAAGGCGAACAAAATGACGTTAGCGTCCCAGGTGCGTCGCGATCCGACCCCGTATTCAAAAAAGAATGGACAAATCTACTTCGGCAATCCTTATTCAGGGTTTGTCGGTGATATGTATAGTTTTTCTACGCCTGGTCTTGGCGTTTACCACGGACCAATTGCGGAGCTGGCAGAGAAATATCTGCCCAATCGGGTCGTCGATTTTAGCGGCAGCCGTTTTGAAGAGATTTATAAACACCTCAATAGTGGCAAGCCTGTCTGGGTGATTGTAACCTCATGGTATGACACCGTCCCATCACAATATTGGCAGACGTGGAATACGCCGACTGGCAAGATTTCCATTACCTATAAGGAACACAGCGTTCTCATCACAGGTTATGACAGCCAATATATTTATTTCAATGACCCATTATCAGTAACAAAAAACCGCAAAGTCACAATCAGCGCCTTCAAACGCGGCTGGGAGCAAATGGGTAAACAAGCTATAACCTATCGTTAAATTGTTAAGGGTGTCAGGCACTATTTGTAATTTTGTGGAATTTCGAGATGAATAGGGTGTCAGGCACCATTTGTGACTTTCTGGAAACTTTGGATATAATGATAATGAGGAAAGGGGGCAGGCATTTTATGAAGCGAATTTTGTTTGTCTGTACGGGCAATACATGCCGCAGTCCCATGGCGGAAGCAATTTTGAAAAATAAAAACATGGATGGCATCGAAGTCAGGTCGGCAGGGATTTATGCCGCGAGTGGCAGTGAGGCGTCCGCACATGCCAAAAAAGTGCTCGGCGACAACAAGATCTCACATCAGCATCGCTCAACCCCGCTGACCAAGGCGGAGGTGGAATGGGCCGATCTGATTTTAACGATGACCGCCTCGCATAAAGCGTCCATCCTGCTGCAATATCCTCAGGTAAACGTCGAGGTTTTTACCTTAAAGGAATACAGCGGCGAACGATTCAATCCTGACGTCAGCGATCCCTACGGCAGGAGCCTCGCGACGTATCAAGAAACCTTTCGCGAGCTGGAGGAATTAATTAATAAAGCTCTTGAAAAATTAAAACCATAATGCTTAACGGAAGCTCTCTACTTAAATGGGGAGCTTTTTGTTCTGATAAAGGTTAGACCAGTGCTCTTTTTTAATAGAGTGCTTTTATTTTACGAATCCAGCTCAAAATTGTATTAATCTTTATATTTTTAAGCCGGTATGTCAAAATTAAATGAAGATCAAGAATGGAACAGGAGGATTTTTACATGAAAGTTGCACTGGCATCAGATCATGGCGGCATCCATATTCGCAAGGAAATCGCCAATTTAATGGATGAATTAAAGATTGACTATGTTGATTTTGGCTGTGAATGTGAAACATCGGTGGATTATCCGGATTATGCGCTCCCTGTCGCCGAAAAGGTGGCGAGCGGCGAGTTCGACAGAGGGATTTTGATTTGCGGCACCGGTATTGGCATGAGTATTGCTGCTAACAAGGTGAAAGGCATCCGCTGTGCCTTAGTGCACGACACGTTTAGTGCCAAAGCAACTCGAGCTCATAATGATACAAACGTGCTCGCGATGGGTGAACGCGTGATTGGGCCTGGTTTGGCGCGAGATATCGCTGAAATCTGGCTGACAGAGAAATTTGAGGGCGGACGACATGCAGGCCGCGTCGGCAAAATCACTGAATATGAAGAAAAGAATCTCTAACAATAAAGGGTGACTTTTCGTAAAAAAGGCTTTTTTGCTGATTCGCAAATAAGAGGTGACTTTTCGCAAATAAAACAGGTAGATTCGCAAATAAAAGCTGCAATTTCGCAAATAAAACAGGAAAATTCGCAAATAAACTAGGTTTTTTCGTAAATAAACATGAAGATGAGACTGAATAGGCTCACCAGCAGATAATTTTTACGATATTTTTTGAAAAAAGGTAGATTTGCTGATTCGATTCGTTAGAAACCAACAAATTATCCGAGAATAGTCTTATCGAAAGGGCGTGTCCGATGATGATTCACGAATGGGAAAAAGAGTTGGAAGCGATTTTAACAGAATTCAAGGAGCAAGCCGCATTTAAGCCGGGACAGCTATTGGTGATCGGCTGCAGCACGAGCGAGGTCATCGGCGAACGAATCGGCACCTCGGGCACCATCGAAGTTGCCGAAATGATCTTTCGCGAGTTGAAAAAGCTTCAGTTGGAGCAGGGGATCCATCTCGCTTTTCAATGCTGCGAGCACTTAAATAGGGCGCTTGTTGTCGAGCGCAGAGCGGCCGAGCAGCGCGGGTTCGACGAGGTGTCCGTTATCCCTGTCCGCAAGGCGGGCGGAGCGATGGCGACGTACGCGTTTGGGCAAATGGATGATGCAGTTGTGGTGGAGTTTGTCCAGGCGGAATCAGGGATTGATATCGGCCACACGTTGATTGGCATGCATTTGAAACATGTAGCCGTACCAATCCGCGTCAAGCAAAAAACCATCGGCCAAGCCTATGTAACCCTAGCTAAAGTACGTCCAAAACTGATTGGCGGCGCCAGAGCCGTCTATGAACGAAACAAAGAGAACTCAAGCTGTTCTTAAAAATGTCCTTGGTGTCAGGCACCAGCAGCCAAACCCTAGGGTGTCAGGCACCACAGCAAAAACCCCTGGTGTCAGGCACCCCGCCCAAAGGACCACGGCCATACAGCCGGGTTTCAGGCACCATTAATCTGTTATCACCTATCGTTAGGTTGTTAATGGTGTCAGGCACCATATAAAATTTTTACATAAGGGAAAAACGTGCTAAAATGGAGAGGGAATTTTCAAATTGTTTACGTTTTCACATAATGTGTAATCGTGTTAAGGGGGATTTATCATGAAGCATTTGTCAGAAGCGGACGAGCAGGTTTTTCAAGCGATTCAGAAAGAATTAGGCCGTCAGCGCAGTAAAATCGAATTAATTGCCTCAGAAAACTTTGTCAGCGAAGCGGTTATGGAGGCGCAGGGATCCGTTTTAACCAATAAATATGCAGAGGGCTACCCTGGCCGACGCTACTACGGCGGCTGTGAATATGTTGATGTGGTCGAGGACCTCGCCCGTGACCGTGCCAAGGAGATTTTCGGAGCGGAGTATGTGAACGTTCAGCCGCATTCAGGCGCACAAGCCAATATGGCCGTCTACTTTACCGTTCTTGAGCAGGGCGATACCGTTCTCGGCATGAACCTCTCCCACGGCGGTCACTTAACACACGGCAGTCCCGTTAACTTCAGTGGTATTCAATATAACTTTGTTGAATATGGTGTAGATGAAACAACACACCGCATCAATTATGAGGTTGTCCGTGAAAAAGCACTTGAGCACAAGCCAAAGATGATTGTTGCCGGTGCCAGCGCCTATCCACGCGCGATTGACTTTGCCAAATTCCGTGAGATTGCCAATGAAGTTGGCGCTTATTTAATGGTCGATATGGCCCACATCGCCGGACTCGTTGCGGCAGGCCTGCATCAAAATCCGGTGCCGTATGCAGATTTCGTCACGACGACGACGCATAAAACGTTAAGAGGTCCACGCGGCGGGATGATCCTTTGCAAAGAGGAATATGGCAAAAAGATTGATAAATCGATTTTCCCTGGGATCCAAGGCGGTCCGCTGATGCATGTCATCGCCGCCAAAGCGGTTGCCTTTGGCGAAGCACTAGAGCCAAGCTTTAAAGAATACGCGGAGCACATTATTGCTAACGCCAAGCGCTTAGCGGAAAGTCTTGAAAAAGAAGGCTTAAAGCTTGTCTCCGGCGGGACCGATAACCATTTGCTGCTGGTGGATGTCCAGAACCTTGGTCTAACAGGCAAGGTGGCCGAAAAGGTGCTTGATGAAATCGGCATCACGGTTAACAAAAACACGATTCCATTCGATCCGCAAAGCCCGTTTGTTACAAGCGGAATCCGCATTGGTACAGCTGCCGTCACAAGCCGTGGCTTCGGACTAGAAGAAATGGACGAAATTGCCTCCATCATCGCCTACACATTGAAGAATCATGAGGATGCAGCAAAGCTTGAAGAGGCGAGCAAACGCGTTGAAGCATTAACAAGCAACTTCACCCTTTATCCGGAATATTAAACGTTACCTGTCGGCCTTCACTACGAAGGCCGATTTTTCGCTTTATCGTAGTCGATTATTGAAAAAAATGTCGATTTTTCTATAAAAAAGACATCTATACTTCCTAAAAAAATATGGTATGATTCTATTGTTCAAAAATTGAACAGGTTGGAGTTGAATCGCACTATGTACAAATTTCGTCTATTAGAACTGATTTCAAAGGAACCGGAAATTAGTCAACGAGCATTAGCAGATTTATGTAATCTTTCCATCGGGAAAGTAAATTATACATTGAATGATTTAGTTGAAGATGAGTACATCACGATTGAGAAATCGAGTAATAAACACTGCTATCTCATTACTGAATTAGGGATTGAATTTCTGAAAAGTGAGGTAGAGCAGCTTCATGAAACGAAGATCAAGCTGTACAGCAAGGAAAGGAAAACGGTAAAACAAGCAGTCATCCTCGCGGCCGGGGAAAAGTCAGAATTTAATTTACCGGCCTGCCTGCTTCCCATCAAGGATACGACCCTTTTAGAGCGAAACATTGCCATTTTAGAGAATAACGGGATTGAAAAAATCATCATTGTCACCGGTTATCACAAAGAGGCCTTTGCCGAAGCAGAATTTTTAAAAGGAAAAGACAATCTGCACTTTGTTGAAAATCCAAGGTATTTGTGGACGGGAAGTATGGCCTCACTTGCCACGGCGAATGACTTGATTACTGATGATTTCCTTCTATTTGAAGATGATATTCTTATCGAGGAAACGGCCGTTACGGAACTGCTCAACCACCCTGAACGGGACTGCATTCTGGTCACAAAAGAAAGTGGATTGGGCGATGAGGCATTCATCGAAATTCAGAACAATCATCTGTATAAAATCTCCAAGGACATTCACCAGTTAAACCGGATTGACGGCGAGATGACGGGGATTACGAAGATTTCTTATGAAGTGTACGTGGAAATGCTTCGTTTATTTGAGAACAATAAAAATCCATATGTAAATTACGAGTACTTACTCCTAGATGTATCAAGAAAAATAGAGATTGGTTTTTTAAAGATTCCTGATTTGATTTGGGCGGAAATTGACAGCTATCTGCATCATTTTAAAGTGGTTGATAACATCTACCCATCCCTCCAAAAAAAAGAAGCTGATTTTAAAGAAAGAGAGCTGAAGCAAGTCATTGCAGCCGCTTTGAACATCAGCGTCGAAGAGGTGACCGCTGTCGAGGTGCTTGGCGGCTTAACGAATCGGAATTATAAAGTCATGACCAGCACGGATCAATTGGCAGTGAGGATACCGGGAAAAGGAACCGAGCACTATATTAATCGGCTGGCAGAGAAGGTTCATTCGCAGATTACCAGCCGGCTTGGAATTAATCCCGAGGTGATTTACTTCGATGAACAAACGGGCTTGAAGATTGTTCGCTTTATCCCAGATGCGGAAACACTTAATCCGAAGACAGGCACACGAGAAGATAACCTCGTCAAGGTAGCGGGGATTTTTAACACGCTGCATACATCTGGGGAGACGTTCAGCACCCGGTTTGATGTATTTGAAAAAATAACCGAATATGAAACTATTTTGTCCACGTTAAATGGAAAGTTGTTCGATGGCCATGCCGAAGTGAAACAACAGGTGCTCGAACTAGAGGCCTTCTATCAATCCTTACGGGTACAGCTCGTTCCCTGCCATAATGACCCGCTGGCGGAGAACTTCGTCAAGAACGGGGAGGAGCGGATGTACTTGATTGACTGGGAATTTTCCGGGATGAACGACCCGCTTTGGGATATCGCCGGCTATATCATTGAGGCCGAACTGTCTCCTGCAGAGGAAAAGCTATTCTTGCTGGAATACTTCAACGGCGAGATCACGAGCGCAAACCTGCAGCAACTGTTATTGAATAAGATTTTCTTGGATTTTCTCTGGACAATCTGGGCCTTGATGAAGGAAGCCGGCGGCGAAGATTTTGGCTCTTACGCCTTCACGCGCTTTACCCGTGCACAAAGCAATTTACTGCAATACCAAAATCAGTTTAAGGGTACCGAGGAATTTGGAAAAATTTAATGAAAAAGGTGTAGCTAAAAAGGAACCAGATTATGCATAAAACTTGCCGGTATTTGTCGGCAAGTTTTTTCTTCGAGAGACAGGCTTCGAGTTGCTCATTGCAATTTATTTCTGTAAAATAGTACGGAGTGTTTGAATAATTATTTTTTAAAAAGGGGCGATTATTGTGGCAAAGGTATACGTCTTCGACCATCCGCTGATCCAACACAAGCTTACGTACATACGGGATATTCATACGGGAACAAAGGAGTTCCGCGAGCTCGTCGACGAAGTGGCGACATTGATGGCGTTTGAAATCACAAGGGATATGCCGCTTGAAGATATCGAGATTGAAACACCGGTTTGCAAAACAAAATCAAAGGTGTTGTCAGGGAAAAAACTAGGGTTGGTTCCGATTTTACGTGCTGGAATTGGCATGGTGGACGGAATGTTGAAATGTATTCCAGCCGCGAAGGTAGGCCATGTCGGCTTATACCGCGACCCGGAAACATTAAAGCCAGTTGAATATTATGTGAAGCTTCCAAGTGACGTCGAAGAGCGCGACTTCATCGTCGTTGATCCAATGCTGGCAACAGGCGGCTCCGCGATTGATGCGATTTATGCCTTGAAAAAGCGCGGTGCGAAACACATCAAATTTATGTGCTTGATTGCCGCACCAGAAGGCGTCGAGGCCGTGAAAACGGAGCATCCGGACGTCGATATTTACATCGCCGCTCTGGATGAGAAATTGAACGACCACGGCTACATCGTGCCAGGCCTGGGCGATGCCGGCGACCGGTTATTTGGAACGAAATAATTTTTTGAAAAAAAGTCGAGTCTACTCGGCTTTTTTTTGTGTTTATTTTTCCAATAAATGTCTAAGCAGACAAAACACCTTGAAAAATAGACAAAACCGTTTGAAAAGTAGACAAAACTATCAAAAAAATAGACAAAACCTCTTGAAATATAGACAAAACCCCCATAAAAATAGACAAAACTTTTCCACGGCAAAAAATCGCCTATCTAAAAGAGAAAACATTCCCAAAAACCATTTGAAAAATGGGTAAATCGATAAAATACCTTCAATAAATTGATATTCCAAAAAAACTCCAAACCAAAATGAAAATAATTTCCGATTTGTCGAAAAAAAGTTGGTGATGTATGTTTTTCCTCTTTATACCATTATATTGAAGATTCGAAAAATGTCGAAAAATATTTATCTTTAAAATTGAAAATTATATTGACCAAATTTGTAATATCTTTTAAGATAAAGTTTACCTATTTTGATTTTTCGAATAATTATTTCAAATCAAAATTTGATAGACATATAGGGGGGAAAGGCTTTCATGAAGAAAAAAACACAGAAAAAGGCTGCTTCATATGCGCTCGCGTCTGCTCTAGTACTTTCTAATCTAGGGTTTGCCGCTTCAGCATCTGCTGAAAGCACGCCAGAAAATGATTTTGCCGCAAAGGTAAAGCAGCTGCAGGAGCTGGCAGGTAAGGATTTGAAAACAATCGATTCTGGGGATATTAAGACAAGCGCAAGCTTAAATCCATCGGATAGGGTCCGCGTGATCGTCGAGGTAGACGGACAAACACCGGTCGAATTCGCAACACAAGAGGGGAAATTATACAAAGATTTAGCAGAGAGCAAAAAGAGTTCACTAGCTACAACTCTAGTAAAACAACAAAATAGTGTAAAAGACAAGATTTCCGCCAAAGGCGTGAAAGTAAACTATAAGAAGACCTTTACCACTGCGTTTAACGGCTTCAGCGGTGATGTTCAGTTCGGCGAAATTGCCAAAATTGAGGCCATTGCCGGCGTCAAAAATGTTTATATCGCCAACGAATACAACCGTCCAGAAGAAACACCGGAAATGAAAACAAGCCACTCATTTATCCAATCGCAAACCACTTGGGCCGATGCGAAACTGAAAGGTGAGGGCATGGTTGTCGCTGTTATTGATACAGGCGTGGACCCATCTCACCGCGATTTCAAAGTAACAGATGCTTCCAAGGATGCGTTAACAAAAGCCAAGGTTGACCAAGCTGGCTTAAAGGGTAAATTTTTCACAGATAAAGTACCATATGGCTACAACTACTATGATGAAAACAATACCATCCTTGATTTAGCACCAGGTGCCTCCATGCACGGCATGCACGTTGCTGGAACAGTAGCGGCTAACGGTGATGAAGCAAACGGTGGAATTAAAGGGGTATCACCTGAAGCACAGGTTCTTGGCATGAAGGTGTTCAGTAATGATCCAAACTATGGTTCAACGTCTTCCGATATCTACCTGGCAGCGATTGATGATTCGATTAAACTAGGCGCAGATGTATTAAACATGAGCTTAGGTTCGACTGCTTCTTTCTATGATCCAAAGAGTGCCGAAGACTTAGCAATCACTCGTGCCGTTGACAACGGAATTGTCTGCTCGGTATCTGCAGGTAACTCAGGACATATTTCTTACGGTTATGCAGCCAATCCAAATCCATATGCAAGCAATCCGGATATTGGCGTTGTCGGCGCACCTGGTCTAAATACGGACACCATTCAAGTGGCAGCGGCCGGTAATGTGGGCTACCTTTACCAGCATGCCATTACGGTGGACGGCGCAGCAGGCTTCACGGCAACAGGCTTTGGAATTGATGATTGGACCGACCTTGCGAAAAATAATACATTACAGCTAGTCAGCCTTGGCGGTAAGCTTGGAGCTCCAGCAGACTATGCCGGCCTTGATGTCAAAGGTAAGGTTGTTGTTATGCCGCGTGGCGATTTAGCGTTTGCGGATAAAACGAAAAATGCTGCCGCAGCAGGCGCAGCCGGTATCATTGTCTATAACAGTGATAACCCTGTATTCTTTGAAAACCAAGGCGGCTGGCAAGTTCCGTTTATGAAGATTCAAAGACAACAGGGACTTGAGCTTGAAGCTGCAATCAAAGCGGGTAACACAACGCTTCGCGTAACCCAAACAAAGAAAACAGATGATCCTGAAATGGGCCGGATGACCGACTTCACTTCATGGGGTGTGACACCAAACCTTGATTTCAAACCAGAAATCACCGCTCCTGGTGGAAAAATTTACTCAACAGTTAATAACAATCAATACGAAGTGATGAGCGGTACGTCAATGGCAGCACCGCACGTTGCCGGCGGAAGTGCGCTTGTACAGCAATACTTGAAGAAAGATGCTCGTTTCAAGGCGTTAACAGCTGGCGAACGGACACACTTTGCCAAAGTTCTCTTAATGAACACATCCAACAAAATTGTTGATTTGAATGGCCAGCCATTCTCGCCACGCCGTCAAGGTGCAGGGATGATGCAAACCTTCAACGCGGTTTCAACACCAGTTGTTGTTGTTGAAAAATCAAGCAACGAAGGCAAAGTTGCGTTAAAGGATTTCACAAGCAAACAATTCACGATGAACTTTACGGCAAAGAACATTTCGGATAAAGCGGTAACGTACGCTGTGAATACCGACGTTTTAACGGACACGATTAAGCAAACGACTGGTAAACCAGATACGAATGCGTTAATTGCCGGCAACATGGATGGTGCGGTAGTTGATGCGCCAAAAACGTTAACAGTGCCAGCCGGTAAATCGGTTGATTTTTCCGTAAAGGTTGATTTAACAAATGCAAAAATCCCTGGCCTAGATAATGCCGGTAAGAAAGTTGCTTTAGACCTGAAAGAGGATATTTTCGTTGAAGGTTTCGTAACGCTGACGGATACGAACAATAAATTAGAAGCAACACTAAACGTTCCATATGTAGGTTTCTACGGCAAATGGGATCGCCCTAGCATTCTTGATGGCTTTAAGGATCTTGGCGAAACGAAGTTCTTTAACCATGGCATGAATGAAATGCTATTTACAAGTGAGGGTAAAACGTATTTGCAGGCTCCAGTTCCTGGAAAACAATACTATGCAGTTTCACCGAATGGCGATGGCTTAATGGATAATGCTTTCCCACTGCCAACTTTCTTACGGAATGCTTCTGAAGCGCAGTTTAACGTTCTTGATAAAGACGGCAAGCTCCTTCGCCGCGTTGCCTTGGAGAAAGATGTGCGGAAAAGCTATTTTAATTCTGGCAATTCCGGGTCTAGTACGTATAACTTGAAATCTAGCCGTGCTTGGGATGGGACTGTTAATTCTAAGAAAGTAGAAGACGGCCTGTACTACTACGAAATCAAATCTGTGGTAGATTACAAGGGCGCTGAATATCAATCGAAGAAGATTCCAGTTTATGTTGATACAACAGCTCCAAAGGTGAAAGCAACCTACGATAATGATGCATCAACAGTTAATTGGACAACAGATGAGCAAGGCGTTGGCGTGATGAGTTACGCAATCTATGTCGATGGAAAATTAGTAACAGATAAAGTAAGCGGCACGGCAACAAGCTATAAATTCGAAACTCCGCTGGCAGCAAAAACGTCTGTTGAAGTATTTGCAACTGATTATGCCTACAATATTGGCGGCTCGAAAACAGCAGCAGGTGACACAGCACTTCCGCTTGTGTACATGTCGGCACCTTCAGCAAATGGAACGTACAGATCGCTTGAGGTTCCAGTTTCAGGTTATGCTACTGACGACCTTGGCGTGGACAAAGTCCAAGTAAATGGCAAGGATGTAGCCCTTACTTACGATGCAGCGAAGAAGCAATACAATTTCTCAACAACAGTTAAGTTTGAGAAAGACGGCAAGTATAAGATTCCTATTACAGTAACGGACGTTGCGGGCAAAGAGTACGGCATTTCCCGAATTGTCTATGTTGATACAACTCCAGGTGAAATTGTAGTCGATGCCCCTGAAAAAGTGGGCTATGATGTTGATCAAGCTACGGTGAAGTTACAATTAAAAGATAACTTTAACTATTTATCTTTATATGTTGGCGCTGACCAAGTATTTTTACAACCATACAAGAGCCCAGTAGATGTAATGACTCCTGCTGATACTCCGTATGAGTTTACGGTTGACTTGAAGCATGGCGAAAACAAAGTAAGCCTTCGTCTTCTTGACTTTGGCGGAAACGAAACGAAGAAAGATGTCACGATCTTCCGTGCGGAAGTGAAGGATCAAGATCCGAAGCCAGATCCAGATCCGAAACCAGATCCAAAACCGGATCCGAAGCCAGATCCAAAACCGGAACCAGCGGTGAAAAATGGCTGGAATTTAGAAGGAAACACATGGTTCTACTACACGAAAGATGTGAAGAAGACCGGCTGGTTATTAGATGGAAGCACATGGTATTTCATGAATAAAAATGGTGCAATGCAAACGGGCTGGGTACTTGATGGCGGTAAATGGTACTTGCTTGGTAAATCAGGAGCCATGCAAACAGGCTGGGCACTTGACGGCGGCAAATGGTACTTCTTAAACAACAGCGGTGCGATGCTGACAGGCTGGGTGAAAACTGGCGGTGAGTGGTACCACTTAAGCAATAGCGGTGCGATGAACACAGGCTGGAAACTCATCAACGGTAAATGGTATTACCTAAATCCGAAGTCTGGAAAAATGGCCTACAGCACAACAGTTGACGGTTATAAACTAGGTTCTGATGGAGCTTGGATTAAGTAAGTTTTTTATGAGGGAAGGCGGACAGTGAGATGTCCGCCTTTTTATTTTGGGCTTAATCGGGTGGGTTTTTTGAGGGTAGATTTCCCAGATAATGTCTAATTAGCCAAAACCCTTTGAAAAATAGCCATAACCTCTCGAAAAGTAGCCATAACCATCAAAAAAATAGCCAAAACCCGATAAAAAGTAGCCAAAACCCCACGAAAAATAGCCAAAACTTTTTCCAAGGGAAAAACTCACTCGACATTTTGAACTTTTTGTGAAAACTAGATGAAATTTCGTCAAAATCATCCAAAATTCGCAGGAATTCCTCATCAAGAATCGAATAGTATGAATGAATTTACTAAATAGAGGTGATTTTAGCAAATGATTAAACTGGATTTAGCAGTTTCTATTGAAATTCATCAGTGTATTGCGATCTTAAGAAGGATGTCAAAACTTGATCCCCTAAGACCGTTGATTGAGAGGGAATTAAAATGGCGGCTAAAAGGATATTACGGTGAAAAAGAAACACGTTTCTACCTTTCGTTCTTACCGGAGGAGAAGTATTACATTTTCCATGGTTTGCGGCTTCATGATAAGAAGGCATTTCAAATGGATTTGCTTATCCTCTCACAGTACTTCGCGCTGATTGCAGAAATTAAAAATATTTCCGGTAGGTTACGCTTTAATAAAGGCTCCAATCAGGTCATGAAAGAGTATCAGGGCAAAGAAGAAGGGATTTCAAACCCAATTCAACAAGTAAAAAGACACCATATCCAGTTTCGTAATTGGCTCCGCAAAAAGCATATAAAAAATTTACCGATTGAGTCCATTGCCTTGATTAGTAAAACGTCAACGATTATTGAAACAACCCCAGATAATTTGCAAATTTTTAACCACTTGATTTTTGGGGAGTCACTTCTTGATAAAATAAACGAACTGGAAATGAAATATCAAACCCCCCTTTTAAGCAAAAAGAAGCTAGATGATCTATCCGATTGCCTGTTAGCTGATCACACGATTGCAATCCCTGCTATTCTCCGCCATCACAATATCTCACCTAATCAGATTCCAACTGGCGTATGCTGCCCAAAATGTAATGAACTCCCGATGATTTATCGTTCAGCTAATTGGCAATGTCCAATCTGCAAATTTCTTTCAAAAACGGCCCATATAACAGCGGTTGATGACTTTTTTCTTCTCTTAAGCCCGACGATGACCAGAACACAGTTCAAGGATTTCTTACATATTGATTCAGATGCTGTGGCGAAAAATCTCCTCCACTCGCTGAACTTGCCATCAACCGGCACAAAGCGAGGTACTCAATACCATCTCCCAAAAAACCGCATACTTTCCCCACTCGATGAAAACGATATTAGAAAAGGGGAATTTTTTAAATGAAACTACTGCTTGCGTTAATCCTGGCATTTCAAGCTCCGCGAACACTCATCCATCCGCCGATTCCTAAACCCACTCAGGAGACAATCGCGATTGTTCTCTTAGAAAAACCGCATACGAAGCAGGAAATCAACGAGCTCATCCGCCCGTTTAGGGACGTCAAGCTTCGCCGAGTTTTCCGCGAGGCGATTACCGGTTTTTCTGTCCAAGGGAAGCCGCAGGCAATCGAGCGGCTTGCCGGAAATAAACAAATCTTGAACATCTCACCCGTCACCCAGTATCAAATCCAAACTGAGGAAAGTGTCAAAATTATTGGCGGCGATGAGGTCCGCAGTATTTTTGATCAAAAAAATCAGCGCCTGACCGGAAAGGGCGTGACGGTTGGGGTCATCGATACCGGCGTCGATTACACCCATCCGGACTTGAAAAAAAACTATGCCGGCGGCCACGATCTTGTCGACAATGACCAGGATCCAATGGAAACTCGGGGCCTTGGGCAGGCGACCATCCACGGCACCCATGTCGCCGGCATTATTGCGGCAAATGGAAAAATAAAAGGCGTCGCCCCTGGGGCGAAAATTGTTGCCTACCGGGCGCTTGGACCGGGCGGCGGCGGAACAACCGAGCAGGTGCTGGCAGCGATTGAGCAGGCCATCAAAGATAAAGTCGATATTATTAACCTTTCGCTCGGAAACGATATCAACGGCCCCGACTTGCCGATTAGTCTTGCCCTCAACCGCGCCGTTGATAAAGGGATTGTCGCTGTGGCGGCCTCGGGCAATTCCGGACCCAATGTCTGGACGGTCGGTTCCCCGGGGACTGCCTCAAAAGCGATTTCTGTCGGGGCCTCGACGCCGACGATGGAGATACCATCTCTATTAATAGAAGGAAGCCGGAATAAAGTACGGATTCAGCCAATGGAGGGCTCAGCCAACTGGGCGCTTGACCGCTCGCTCGACATTGTCGATGGCGGGCTCGGAAAGAAAACTGAATTGAAACAGTCGCAGGGGAAACTAGTCCTGATGAAAAGGGGAACATTAACTTTTTCGGAAAAGGCGGAAAACGCACGTCTTGCGGGGGCGGCAGCTGTGCTCATCTACAATAATATGAGCGGGGGCTTCATGGGTAACCTCGATACTCAGAGTATCATCCCTGTCGGATCACTCTCGAAGGGTGACGGAGTTATTTTACAAAAAAAAATCAAGCAGGGGCTGTCGGCACGGGTTTTGGTCTCGGAGGAACGGGATCGGCTCGCTGATTTCAGCTCAAGGGGGCCGGTGACGGGGACGTGGGAAATTAAGCCGGACATTGTCGCGCCCGGGGTGGCGATTAATTCGACGGTTCCTGGCGGCTACTTGAGCCTGCAGGGGACGAGTATGGCGGCGCCGCACGTTGCCGGAGCCTGCGCGTTGATTAAGCAGGCGCATCCGGACTGGACGCCTGTGCAAATTAAGGCGGCGTTGATGAATACGGCGAAACCGCTGGTGAAAACGGGGGCAGTGAAAACGGGGGGCGATTCCGCCAATATGAACCGTCCGCCGGCCACAAATGCCGGGGGCCGATCCGCCTACTATCGCACCTTCGAACAGGGGGCAGGCAGAATCCAAGTGGATGAGGCGATTAAAACGGCCTCGCTCGTCACGCCGAGCAGTATCCAATTTGGGAAATTTAGCGATGAGAGGGATCGTCATAAGGCCGTTTTACATGTGGAAAATACGAGTGAGCGAAAGGCAAGCTATTCATTTCAAATTCCGAACCTTGTGGATGGGCTGAACTGGAGGTTCCCGCTCTCCTTCACCTTAGAGCCGCACGAAGCAAAGGATGTTACGCTTGAGCTGCGGGTCGACCCGCAGATTTTTAAAGGAAAAATCCATGATGGCTACCTCAGCTTGCAGGCTGGGGCGAAGGCGATTCAAATTCCTTATTTGTATGTGCTCGAGGAGCCGGGCTACCCAAGGGTGATGGGCTTTGATTTTGCGGAAGGGGATAAGCCGGGGCAGTACAGGTATGAGGTCTATTTGCCGGGCGGGGCGGAGGAGTTTGGGATTGCCTTGTTTAACCCGGAGGATTACCGGTTTGTTGGCTTCTTGGATACGGCCGTGAATGTGAAAAAAGGGCTGATCAAGCGAGACATCCCGAGTGACCAGCTGCCGGCCGAGGGAACCTACCTCGTGAAGGTATTTGCCAAAAAGGCGAATAAGGAGGATTTTATTGAAGGGATGATTAAGATTGGTGAAAAAGTAGACTAGGATGGGGGCCAAGTCTACGGGAGTTTTTCTAATATATAGAACGGATGATCAAGATTGGCGAAAAAGTAGACTAGGCGGCGGACCGAGTCTACTTATTTTTGTGAACGAATGTTCACAAAATCGACACAAATTAGCCATAAAAAATTACGAATTTACAATACAATTATAGTGTAAACAAGAAAATAATATTGGAAGAAATTACGGGGCTGGGTTGTGGAATAATTCACGTAAACTCATTGACATTGAAAGTTGCCTATTGTATGCTTAAAAAGGTGTAAAATGACAGGGTTTTCATGAGGTTTCCCATGAGTTTACCTGCTTTGAATACCACATTTTAAGTTATTCCAAAATACCTCAAGTCCGCTTCTTCGGTGCAAAGATAATTATCTTAATAATCGGATTGTTCGTTGGACTTTAAGCAGGTATTGATTCCGAATCCGTCATTTCTTTTCAGGAGATTAAACCAACCATGCCGGAATATCAACTAATATTTTCAAGACTGCGAAGATGGATATTTTTTTTATTGGCTATTTATGTACTCGGCTGGGGGTTCACGTCTTATCAACCCATCTTTCTAGGATTGGTTTTTGGGACGAGTTTGAGCCTTTTTAATTTGTGGTTAATGGTCCGAAAGATGGACAAGTTCGGCGAGTCGATTCAACAGGGGAAAAAGGTACGGTCACTCGGGTCTTTTTCAAGGTTTGCGACGGCGGCGCTGGCCGTTATGGTTACGATGATGTATCCAGACCAGCTTCATCTCATCAGTGTGGTTATAGGGTTAATGACATCCTATATTGTCATTATGATAGATTTTTTTATTCACAGCATTAAAAATACATAAAAAAGCGGGGAAGCGAGGTGAATATTGTTGGAACACAAAGCTCCAATAGTAACATATTTTGGACTTAATTTTAATTTGGCTGACATGTTAATGATTACCATCGCAAGTGCAGTTGTCTTTTTAATTGCCGTTTTATCGACGCGTAAGCTAGCGATGAAGCCGACCGGTGTCCAGAATTTCATGGAATGGGTCATGGATTTCGTTAAGAACATCATTAACAGCACGATGGATTGGAAAACCGGCGGACGATTTCATGTGCTTGGTATTACCATCATGATGTATGTCTTTGTCGCTAATATGCTGGGGCTGCCATTTTCAATCGTCATCAATGATACACTTTGGTGGAAATCGCCGACTGCCGATCCAGGAGTAACGCTGACACTGGCGGTATTGGTGGTGGGATTATCCCATTTTTATGGAGTCAAAATGAAAGGGACAGCTGCCTACGGGAAAGAATTCTTTAAACCGTTTTGGTTCATGTTCCCAATCAAGATTATTGAAGAGTTTGCAAATACGCTGACTCTCGGTCTCCGTCTTTACGGAAACATTTACGCGGGTGAGATTTTACTAGGATTACTCGCAGGTGGTCTAGCACAATCCGGAAATTTCGGATGGCTTTACGCAGCTGTACCAATGTTGGCGTGGCAGGGCTTCTCAGTCTTTGTCGGTGCCATTCAAGCATTTATTTTCACCATGTTAACAATGGTTTACTTGTCTCATAAGGTGAGTACCGACCATTAATATAACTGTTCAATTTTATTGAACAAAAAAATAAAATTATTTATACATTTTAAGGAGGAAAATTACAAATGGGTCTTATAGCAGCAGCAATTGCAATCGGTTTAGCAGCACTAGGTGCCGGTATCGGTAACGGTCTTATCGTATCTAAAACAGTTGAAGGTATCGCTCGTCAGCCAGAAGCTCGCGGTATGCTTCAAACAACAATGTTCATCGGGGTTGCGTTAGTTGAGGCGATTCCTATCATCGCGGTTGTTATCGCGTTCATGGTTCAAGGTAAATAATCTAGGTTAACTCCGAGACCAATGGCGAAGATCAACTGAGAACCTTCGCCATTCGTTTATATCTGTATTCATCAGGTTAATAGTACAAACCCTGATATAAGTTTTTCGAAAAATGACGATTGAAAATGATGGTTTTTTGTATATATAAAGGAACAACTCTTGAAGGGAGTGAACCCGAGGTGTTTACAAGCAGTCTAGTATTAGGTGCAGCAGCACATACCGGAGTTAATTGGGGTACGATCCTTTTCCAATTAGTGATCTTTATCATCTTGATGTTATTGCTGAAGAAGTTCGCATGGGGCCCATTAATGGGCATCATGAAAGAACGTGAAGAGCATGTCGCAAATGAAATCACATCAGCTGAAAAAAGCCGTAAAGAAGCTGCCGCTTTAGTAGAAGAACAAAGAAATATGTTAAAAGAAGCTCGCAGTGATGCTCAAAGTTTAATTGAAGCAGCGAAAAAGCAAGGCGATCTTCAGCGTGATGAAATCATCGCCGCTTCCCGCGCAGAATCTGAGCGCATTAAAGAAGCCGCTAAGTTAGAGATTGAGCAGCAAAAAGAAAAAGCAGTTGCCGCGATTCGCGAACAAGTGGCGTCGTTGTCTGTCTTAATTGCATCTAAAGTAATTGAGAAAGAATTGAGCGCAGCGGATCAAGACAAACTCATTAACGAATATATCCAAGAGGCAGGAGAAAAACGATGAGTAACTCCATGGTAGCAAAGCGCTACGCGTTGGCTCTTTTCCAAATTGCGAAAGAGACTCAAGCTCTTGGAGTAATAGAAGAAGACCTTCGTGCAGTGAAGGAAGTTGTCGGGTATCATCCTGAATTTAAAGCCGTATTAAAATCTTCGAAGCTTTCAATTGATAAGAAAAAGGAGATTTTAAAGCAGGCTTTTGCATCGGTAAATGTAAATGTACTCAATACACTGTTAATCTTAATTGACCGTCACCGCGAGGATGAAATCGCTGACGTGGCCAATGAGTTTATTGAGCTGGCGAATGATGCAATGGGTATCGCTGAGGCCGAGGTGCACAGTTACCGTGCCTTAACAGAGGCTGAGCGTGCTGCCCTATCTTCAGTTTTTGCCGCAAAAATCGGTAAGAAATCGCTAAAAATTGAAAATATCGTAGATTCCAGCTTGCTTGGCGGTGTCCGCCTTCGGATTGGAAATCGTATATATGACGGCTCATTGAGTGGTAAGCTCAGCCGTTTAGAACGTAAATTGTTAAGTTAAGATTTGAAAGATTAGGGGTGAAACTCATGAGCATCAAAGCTGAAGAAATCAGTGCCCTGATAAAAAAGCAGATTGAAAACTATCAGGCAGAAATTCAAGTGACGGATGTCGGTACAGTTATCTCCGTAGGTGACGGTATCGCACGTGTTCATGGCCTCGACAATGTCATGGCTGGAGAACTTGTTGAATTTGCGAACGGCGTTATGGGTATGGCACAAAACCTGGAAGAAAATAACGTCGGTATTATCATCCTTGGACCTTTCACGGAAATCCGTGAAGGCGACGAAGTACGCCGTACAGGCCGCATCATGGAGGTTCCAGTTGGTGAGGGACTAATCGGCCGTGTTGTAAACTCATTAGGACAACCAATCGATGGTATGGGTTCAATCAACACTACAAAAACTCGTCCTGTTGAAGCAGTTGCTTCCGGCGTTATGGCTCGTAAATCCGTTCATGAGCCATTACAAACGGGTATTAAAGCGATTGACGCGCTCGTTCCAATCGGACGCGGTCAGCGTGAATTAATTATCGGTGACCGTCAAACAGGTAAAACATCTGTTGCGATTGATACAATCATCAACCAAAAAGATCAAGACATGATTTGTATCTATGTCGCAATCGGACAAAAAGAATCAACGGTTCGTGGTGCTGTTGAAACACTTCGTAAAAGTGGCGCATTAGACTACTCCATCGTTGTTTCAGCATCTGCATCACAGCCGGCTCCAATGCTATTTTTAGCACCATATGCTGGTGTTGCAATGGCGGAAGAATTTATGTATGCTGGCAAGCACGTCTTAATCGTGTACGATGATCTTTCTAAGCAAGCGGCTGCCTACCGTGAACTTTCCCTATTACTTCGCCGTCCTCCAGGTCGTGAAGCCTATCCAGGGGATGTATTCTACTTGCACTCACGCTTACTTGAGCGTGCCGCAAAATTAAACGACACACTTGGTGCCGGTTCGATCACGGCATTGCCATTTATTGAAACACAAGCAGGTGACGTTTCTGCTTATATCCCAACAAACGTAATCTCCATCACTGATGGACAAATTTTCTTACAATCAGACCTATTCTTCTCCGGTGTACGTCCAGCGATCAACGCAGGTCTTTCCGTATCCCGTGTAGGTGGATCGGCGCAAATCAAAGCGATGAGGAAGGTTGCCGGTACACTCCGTCTTGACCTTGCTTCTTACCGTGAGCTAGAAGCATTTGCGCAGTTCGGTTCTGACCTTGATAAAGCAACACAAGCAAAGCTTGCCCGCGGTGCGCGTACAGTTGAGGTGCTAAAGCAGGACCTTCATAAGCCGTTGTCCGTAGGGAAGCAAGTGGCGATTCTTTATGCCTTAACACGCGGTTTCCTTGATGATATTCCATTAGCGGATATCCGTCGTTTTGAATCTGAATTCCATAACTGGTTAGACCACAACCGCAAAGAGTTGTTAGACCATATTGCAACCACGAAGGAACTTCCTTCTGATGAAGATATGGCTTCTGCAATCAACGACTTCAAAAAGACGTTTGCAGTTTCCGAATAATAGGGTCTGACATTTAGTAAGGTCTGGATGCGCGTCACCATGTGAATTTTTCACATGGTGACGCGCCCAGGCCAGACATTCTTTGAATGAGGGTGGTGAGAACCTAATGGCATCATTACGCGATATAAAAAATAGTATTAATTCTACGAAAAAAATGAGTCAGATTACCAAAGCAATGGAAATGACTTCAGCCGCGAAATGGAACCGCGGTGTGCTGAATGCAAAGGCATTCGTTCCTTACATGGAGAAAATCCAAGAAGTGACGGCGTCGATTGCGATTGGCTCAGGTGGTGTGAATCACCCGATGCTGCAGCACCGTACAGTAAAGAAAACCGGTTATATTGTCATGACAAGCGACCGCGGCCTTGCTGGTGCTTTTAACAGTAACGTGATTCGCCGTGTCCATCAAACAATTCAAAGCCGTCATAAGTCGAATGATGAGTTTGCAATCATTGCCATCGGCCGTGTGGCACGTGACTTTTTTGTGAAGCGGGGCATGAATGTGATCCTCGAAATCGTCGGGGTTTCAGATCAGCCTAACTTTGAAAGCATTAAAGATATTACGAGCGCGACCGTCGGTATGTTTACAGACGAAACCTTCGATGAACTATATATTTATTACAACCATTATCATAGTGCGATTTCACAGGAAGTGACCGAGAAGAAGCTCCTGCCGCTTTCCGACCTATCTACTTCACATAAGCTCATAAGCTACGAATTTGAGCCGTCAGCAGAAGAAATTTTAGAAGTTCTCCTGCCGCAATATGCGGAAAGCTTGATTTATGGAGCGTTATTAGATAGTAAAGCCAGCGAGCATGCCGCTCGGATGACTGCAATGAGAAACGCAACCGATAATGCGAAAGAAATGATCAAATCTTATTCTCTAATCTACAACCGTGCCCGCCAGGCAGCGATTACTCAAGAAATTGCCGAAATCGTCGGCGGTGCGGCAGCGTTAGAATAGAGAAGCGGAAATGCTCAGGCGTATTGTGCTAGAAAAGAATGATTCTAATCTGGTGCCTGACACCATTCATTTCAATCATCAGGGTCGAAGGCTGTGCTGCCTTTGATTCTGCTATATTTTTCAAAAAAAAAAGAAGAGCCCCGAGGCTTGGATTTGTTTGATAGAGTAAGTTAGGAGGGAAAACGATGAACAAAGGACGCGTTCTTCAGATTATGGGTCCGGTGGTTGACGTGAAGTTTGACGGCGGCAATCTGCCTGCAATCTATAATGCATTGAAAGTTGTCAGTAAGGCGCATAATCAATCAGAAGTTGATATCAACTTAACGCTTGAAGTAGCCCTTCATTTAGGTGATGACACGGTTCGTACGATTGCGATGTCGACAACTGATGGGTTAACTCGCGGTGTGGAAGTTGAGGATACGGGTAAGCCTATTTCTGTTCCGGTTGGGGATGTAACGCTTGGCCGTGTATTTAACGTTTTAGGTGAAGCAATTGACTTGAAAGAGGATGTACCGGTAAGTGCCCGCCGTGATTCGATTCACCGCGAAGCACCAACGTTTGAAGAACTTTCTACTGAGGTAGAAATTCTTGAAACGGGTATTAAGGTAGTAGACTTGCTTGCCCCATATATTAAAGGTGGTAAGATTGGTTTATTCGGTGGTGCCGGTGTTGGTAAAACCGTTTTAATCCAGGAATTAATTAATAACATTGCTCAAGAGCATAGCGGTATTTCTGTTTTCGCCGGTGTTGGTGAACGTACCCGTGAAGGTAATGACCTTTACCACGAAATGACAGACTCTGGCGTTATTAAGCAAACAGCGATGGTATTCGGACAAATGAATGAGCCGCCTGGCGCACGTATGCGTGTGGCCTTGACTGGTTTGACAATGGCTGAATATTTCCGTGATGAGCAAGGACAAGACGTGTTATTGTTCATTGATAATATTTTCCGTTTCACACAAGCGGGTTCTGAGGTTTCTGCCCTTCTTGGCCGTATGCCATCTGCGGTAGGTTACCAGCCAACGCTTGCTACAGAAATGGGTAAATTGGAAGAGCGGATTACGTCTACAAATAAAGGTTCTGTTACTTCGATCCAAGCGATTTACGTTCCAGCCGATGACTATACGGATCCGGCTCCGGCAACAACTTTCGCTCACTTAGATGCAACTACAAACCTTGAACGTAAGCTTTCAGAAATGGGTATCTACCCTGCGGTGGATCCATTGGCATCGACTTCTCGTGCTTTGTCACCGGGTATCGTTGGCGAGGAGCACTATGAGGTTGCACGTCAAGTACAATCTACGTTACAAAAATATCGTGAATTACAGGATATCATTGCCATTCTTGGTATGGATGAACTTTCTGATGATGATAAGTTAGTTGTGCTCCGCGCACGTCGTATCCAAAACTTCTTATCGCAAAATTTCCACGTGGCTGAACAGTTCACTGGTCAGAAGGGATCTTATGTGCCTGTAAAAGAAACGGTTAAAGGTTTCAAAGAAATCCTTGACGGCAAATATGACCACCTTCCGGAAGATGCATTCCGTTTGGTCGGCCGTATTGAAGATGTGGTTGAGGCCGGAAAACGCATGGGTGTAGAAGCCTAAGTACGCCAGGAGGGTAAAAAATGAAGACGATTAAAGTCAGTGTTGTTACTCCCGATGGCCCGGTGTATGAGTCAGATGTAGAAATGGTGAGTACGAAGGCTCAAAGTGGTGAGCTCGGTATTTTACCTGGACACATTCCGATGGTTGCGCCGCTTCAAATTGGTGCTGTCCGTCTTAAAAAAGAGGGCAATATGGAATTTATCGCAGTCAGCGGCGGATTTTTAGAGGTTCGTCCTGATCAGGTAACAATTCTTGCCCAATCAGCGGAAACAGCTTCTGAAATTGATGTAGAACGTGCCTTAAGAGCGAAGGAACGTGCAGAGCAGCGGATGCGCGAACAGAAGACCGCGCATATCGACTTCCGCCGTGCTGAGCTAGCATTGCAGCGCGCCATCAATCGCCTCGCCGTATCGGAAAGACGAATGTTATAATTTTTTTATGAAAAGCAGAAGTGCCCGTTGGGTACTGGAGCTGGACAATTTTTATAAAAATAAACCCCCACCAACCAGGACAAGTTTTGTGCTGATTGGTGGGGGTTTTTG
>NZ_BCVP01000028.1 GCF_001591805.1 Neobacillus novalis NBRC 102450
TTTAAAATTTGTACGAAACTAGATTTCGTCTTTTTTTATGTCTTTTATAAACTACATATGAAATAAGCATCCTTAGGAGACATCCTAAGGTTTTTTTTGCAGTTAAATAAGGGTAAAATGAAGATATGTTAAAGTGTAAAGGTGATTGGATGAATCAATTTGAACTGAGTACAACGACTTCAGAAGAAACCTCGCAATTTGCAGCAAGATTAGCCGGCTTTTTAAAACCAGGTGATGTCATTGCGCTTGAGGGGGACTTAGGTGCAGGGAAAACAACCTTTACCAAAGGGTTGGCCAAAGGATTGGAAATTAAGAAGACAGTTAATAGCCCGACATTTACCATTATTAAAGAGTATAGAGGGAAGCTGCCCTTGTATCATATGGACGTTTACCGTGTAGCTGATGCTTTTGAAGATCTTGGGTTTGATGAATACTTTGAAGGGAATGGAGTTACAGTAGTCGAATGGGCCCATTTAATTGAAGAGCAGCTTCCATCTGAGAGGCTGACTATTTTCTTGTACCGCGATGAAGGAGATAAAAGGAAAATGGTGTTAACGCCAAAGGGCGAAAGATATGAGCACCTATGTAAGGAGATTTTTCGATGACAATATTAGCGATTGATACTTCTAACTATTGCTTAGGGGTAGCGCTGTTAGAAGATAATCAGGTTCTTGGCGAGTATATAACGAATTTAAAAAAGAACCACTCCGTTCGAATTATGCCGGCTATCGAGACCCTTATGAAGGATTGTGAGAGGGTGCCGGCTGATTTAACGAAGATTGTCGTGGCAAAAGGCCCTGGCTCCTATACAGGGGTTAGAATTGGTGTTACGATTGCCAAAACATTGGCTTGGACATTACAAATTCCGCTTGTCGGGATTTCGAGTCTGGAAATTTTAGCAGCCGGAACGGGACGATACTTTGATGGCTATATATCTCCTTTATTTGACGCTAGAAGGGGCCAGGTTTATACAGGACTGTATCAATTTGAGAACGAAGGGCTTGTAAACGTAGAGCCGGATCAGTTGATACTATTAGTGGACTGGGCAGCAAAATTAGTTGAAGCGCCCAAGCCCATTTTATTTGTTGGGAATGACTTGCAAATCCACCGGACAAAGATTGAAGAACTGCTCGGGTTGAAAGCAATGTTTGCTGGTATCACGGAACATAATCCGCGTCCGTCGGAACTTGCATTGTTAGGCAGTGATAAACAAGGAGAAGATATACATTCCTTTGTACCGAATTATATCCGTTTAGCCGAAGCGGAAGCAAAGTGGTTAGAGGCAAAAGGAAAAATTTCAAATGGATAGGATAAGAGAAATGGTAGATTCTTACGTGTTTCGTTATATGAGGGAAGAGGATATAGATCAGATAGTAGAAGTTGAGCATGCCTCGTTTACAACGCCTTGGAGCCGGGAGGCATTTTATAATGAATTGTACAATAACAAGTTTGCTGTCTATATCGTTTTGGAGGAGAATAAAAAAATCATCGGTTATTGTGGAACGTGGCTTGTCATTGATGAGGCTCACGTAACGAATGTGGCCATTTTGCCGGAATATAGAGGAAGAAGACTCGGGGAAGCCTTAATGGTGAAACTTATGACCGTTGCCAAAGCGAAGGGGGCAAGAACCATGACCCTCGAAGTAAGGGTAACCAATCATAGAGCGCAATCCCTTTATCGTAAACTAGGCTTCCAAGATGGCGGGATTAGGAAAAATTATTATGCAGATAACCAGGAAGATGGGTTAGTCATGTGGGTGAATTTATGAAAAGAGATCAGTGGATAGTAGGAATTGAAACAAGTTGCGATGAAACGGCAGTCGCGATTATTAAAAATGGCCGTGAAATTGCGGCTAATGTAGTGGCATCACAAATTGAGAGCCATAAACGTTTTGGCGGGGTAGTCCCTGAAATTGCTTCACGCCATCATGTGGAACAAATAACAATCGTCATTGAAGAGGCATTGACTCAAGCGAAGCTATCCTTTGCTGAGCTTGATGCTATAGCTGTTACTGAAGGGCCGGGATTGGTTGGTGCCCTTTTAATAGGAGTAAATGCTGCCAAAGCGTTAGCCTTTGCTCATAACAAACCACTAGTTCCGGTTCATCATATTGCCGGGCATATTTACGCGAACAGGCTGATAACGGAGTTGAAGTTTCCACTGATAGCACTAGTTGTCTCAGGGGGGCATACCGAGCTTATTTATATGAAAGAGCATGGCCATTTCGAAGTGATTGGTGAAACGAGGGATGATGCAGCGGGGGAAGCTTATGACAAAGTGGCAAGAACCTTAAATATGCCATATCCAGGCGGCCCGCATATTGATCGTTTGGCCCAGGAAGGAAGCCCGACAATTGATTTACCTCGAGCATGGTTAGAAGAAGGCTCTTATGATTTTAGTTTCAGCGGCTTAAAGTCAGCTGTCATTAATACCGTTCACAATGCCGAACAGCGAGGGGAATTAATAGCACCTGAGGATCTTGCCGCCAGCTTTCAAGCAAGTGTGATTGAGGTATTAGTTAGGAAGACGGAAAGAGCCGTAGCTGAGTATGGTGTGAACCAAGTATTAGTTGCTGGTGGTGTTGCGGCAAATAAAGGCCTCAGGGCGGCGTTAAAAAAGGCGTTTGCGGATAATGACAAGGTAGAATTGGTGATTCCGCCATTATCCTTGTGTACCGATAATGCTGCGATGATTGCCGCTGCCGGAAGTGTGATGTTTGAAAAAGGGATCAGGGCAGGGCTTTCCCTAAATGCGAATCCCGGACTGGATATTGAAATCTATAATGATTAGCTAACTCTTCTGAATAAGAAGAGTTTTTTTATGGAAAAGGGGCAGAGCGTCGCACAAATAAATCAGTAACACCATTTACGTCCTTTGTGGATAAGATTTTTTTAAAAAAGATAGGAAAAGCAATAATTGTGGATAAGCCTGTGGATACTGTGGGTAATGTGGATAAAGACGTTACTTATTGTGGATAATGTGGAAAAGCATAAAAATCTCCCGAATTTATTCTGTTTAAAGTGTGAATAAAGTTGTGGAAAAGTGGAGGATTTCTTAAAAGTTGTTAATATCTCATTAAAATTTGTTACTATAATTTTTACAACAGTAGCAAAAAACCGGGCAACCAGCCCGGTTTTAACCATTATTCAGCTAACTCCGCCCATTCCTCCATCAATTGCTCAAGCTCGGTCTTCGCTTTTTCACTTTTTAGATTAATTTCCAACACTTTCTCGTGGTTTTGAAAGATCTCTGGCGCACATAATTGCTGCTCATAATCGCTAATTTGTTCCTCAAGCACCTCTATGCGTAGCTCGATTTCATCTAATTTTCTTTTTCGCTGCCGTTCAAGCTTTTTACTTTCCTTATCCAGTTGATAACTATTTTTCTCGTACGTTGCGGAATCGGCTGCCTTTGTAGCTAATGCTTCAAGCGCCAGTGCTTCAAGTTCTTTTTGCTCCAGTTTTTTTTCTAAATAATAATCATAATCGCCAAGATATTCACTGCTTCCATTTCCGCTCAGTTCCAGTACCTTTGTCGCGATCCGGTTAATGAAATAGCGATCATGTGAGACAAACAAAATGGTGCCTGGATAATCAATTAAGGCATTCTCCAGCACTTCTTTGCTATCAAGGTCTAAATGGTTAGTGGGCTCGTCCAAAATTAACACATTTGCCTTCTCAAGCATCAGTTTAGCAAGGGCAAGGCGGGCTTTCTCTCCGCCGCTTAAGGTAGAGACTATTTTCAGCACATCATCACCGGAAAATAAGAAATTACCGAGGACCGTCCGGATTTCCTTTTCGTTTTTTAACGGGTAATCATCCCAGAGCTCATTCAACACGCGCTTTTTGGAGGTTAACTCGGCTTGTTCCTGGTCGTAATACCCAATCGCAAGGTTTGTTCCATATTGAATCGTTCCGGCCAGCGCAGGCAGTCTTTTAATAATCGTTTTTAGCAGCGTAGATTTGCCGATTCCATTTGGTCCGACAAGGGCAATGCTTTCACCCTTATAGGCACGGAAGCTGATGTCCTCAGAAACCTTATCATTTCCATAACCGACGCCAAGTGAATCTACAGTCAAAACATCATTTCCGCTTTGCTTCTCGATTTCAAACGAGAAGGACGCAGACTTTTCACCACCTAATGGACGGTCGATCATCTCCATCTTCTCAAGCTTTTTCCGGCGGCTTTGTGCTCGTTTAGTCGTCGAGGCTCGAGCTAAGTTCTTCTGAATAAAGTCCTGGAGATCCTCAACCTCCTGCTGCTGTTTTTCGTAAAGCTTCATTTCACGCTCATAATTTGCTGCTTTTTGGTCAAGGTAAGAACTATAGTTGCCCGTAAACCGCCCGATTTGTTTGCGGGATACTTCGTAAACTTGAGTGACAACTTTATCTAAAAAATAACGGTCATGTGAGACAATTAAAATGGCTCCATCGTAACTCTGTAAATATTGCTCAAGCCAGGAAAGAGTTTCGATGTCGAGATGATTGGTAGGCTCGTCCAAAATTAAGATATCAGGTTTAGTTAATAGTAATTTACCTAAGGCAAGGCGGGTTTTCTGTCCGCCGCTTAAACTTGAAATTGCAAGTGCACTTTCGCGGAAATTTAACCCATGGAGCACGGAGCGAATATCTGCTTCGTATTGATACCCGCCAGTCTCCTTAAATTTCACCTGAAGCTGGTCATATTCTTTAAGAACTCGTTCATATCTTTCATTGTTTTCAAACACACTGGGGTCAGCCATCTGTTCCTCAAGCCTGCGGAGCGACTTTTCCATCAATTGCAGCGGTTCGAAGACGGTCAGCATTTCTTCCCATATGGACAAATTCGATTCTAATCCGGTATTTTGCGCTAAATAACCGATGGTCACTTCTTTTGGCTTGATAATTTCCCCGCCATCATGTGACAAGTGTCCGGCAATGATCTTTAAAAGCGTCGACTTGCCTGCACCATTACGGCCAACAAGTGCCACGCGGTCTCGCGTTTGTAATTCGAGCTTGATATTCGATAAAATAAGGTCAGCACCATAATATTTTTGTAGTTGATTGACCTGCAGTAAAATCATTTTCATTCACCTCTTACATACAAATAGTGTACCGTATTACTAGAGTGTCGGCAATAAAAGGCTTTAAAAGCGGGTTTCCTTCAACGGAAAAAAATGTCTCAACTAGTTCAAAGTTTCACACACATTACCGGAAAAATAGTGTATGATTTGAGAGGAGGATTATTTATATGGCAGATTTTACACATTTTAATGAAGAAGGCAGGGCGAAAATGGTCGATGTCAGCGATAAACCTGAAACAGCACGGACCGCTCTTGCCCATTCCAGCATAACTGTTAGTAAAGAAATTTATGAAAAAATAACCAATAATGAAATGAAAAAGGGCGATGTGCTAGCTGTTGCCCAGGTTGCTGCGGTTATGGCGGCGAAAAAAACATGGGATTTGATTCCGATGTGTCATCCGATTCCGCTGACAGGAGTGAATATTTCTTTCTCATGGGAAGCGGACAAGCAAGATAACTATCACCTGTATATTGCAGCAGCGGTAAAAACAAAAGGGAACACGGGTGTAGAGATGGAAGCGTTAACAGCCGCTTCAGCTTGTGCCTTAACCGTTTATGATATGTGTAAAGCAGTGGATAAGGGCATGGTCATTGGACCGACCTATTTAGTCGAAAAAACGGGCGGTAAAAACGGGGATTATAAACGAACCGATGAAATTTAACAAAATTATTCAAGGGGTGGGGAGATTATGGGTAATGAAACAATGAAAATACCACAGGCGACAGCAAAACGGCTGCCCCTCTACTATCGATTTTTAAAAAACCTTCATTCTTCCGGTAAACAAAGGGTTTCTTCAGCAGAACTGAGCGAAGCAGTGAAAGTTGACTCGGCAACCATTCGCAGGGATTTTTCCTATTTCGGTGCCTTGGGGAAAAAGGGCTACGGCTATAACGTCAATTACTTATTAACCTTCTTCCGCAAAACCTTAGATCAAGATGAACTAACAAAGGTGGCCTTAATTGGGGTCGGTAATCTTGGTACCGCCTTTTTAAACTATAATTTTTTAAAAAACAATAACACAAAAATAGAATTTGCCTTTGATGTCGATCCGAATAAAATGGGAACGATGATTCGTGAGGTACCTGTCTACCATCTCGATGAATTGGAGAACGTCCTAGCCAATGAAAATATATCGGTAGCAATTCTTACCGTACCTGCTCCGGTTGCTCAGCAGATTACTGATCGACTTGTGAAGGCGGATGTGAAAGGGATATTAAATTTTACTCCGGCACGGTTAACTGTTCCTCCGTCCATTCGGGTTCATCATATTGATTTAGCAGTAGAGCTGCAATCACTGATTTACTTTTTAAAGCACTATCCAACAGTCGAGATAGAAGAATAATCTTAAAAGGGCTTTTTCGCGAGCATACCCTCGTGAAAGGCCCTTTTTTATTTTCCCACTTTACATGCGTAACAGTGTTATGTTACATTATAAAACAGAAAGGGGTTTTCAAAAATGAGCGAGGAGTTAATTTCAAAGAAGGACTTATTAGATCTAACGGGGATTTCGTACGGGCAGCTATATAGATGGAAACGGAAGGATTTAATTCCTGAAGAATGGTTTATTCGAAAGTCGACGTTTACCGGTCAGGAAACCTTTTTTCCAAAAGAAAAGATTTTAGAAAGAATCGATAAAATCCAAACGATGAAGGAAAACCTTTCGTTAGATGCACTGGCAGATATGTTTTCTCCGAATATCAGTGATTTGCAGTTGGAAAAGGATGATTTAATTAAACGTAACATTGTTTCTGATACGGTGATGAATTTTTATCTAGAGAATGATATGAACGGTCTTACATTTCAATTCCAAAGAATCCTTGAAGCATATGTGTTAGAAAAGCTGCTTCAGTCAGGTGAAATTAATTTAGATGAAGGGAAGATGGTTTTACAGGTATTGAAGGACAACGCGCCGCTTATCAAGCAAAAGAGCTGTGAATTGGTGATTATCCGCAAACTTGGAGTATCTTCGTGTCTATTATTAATTAATGCAGAAGCCGTTTATTTAGAACCGGGAACGAAAATGGTAGCGTCGCTGTCACTGATGACATGTATGGAAGAGATTAAGTCGAAATTATTATAAAGGAGAATGGCAATGGAATTAAAAAATAGAGGAGATTTGATCATTAATGGGATTGGGGCATCTAATGGCGGAAAGTTCCAGCGTGTTATATTGAATGGACGTGGAACGGTTAACAGCGATTTGGAGTGCAGTGACTTTGAATGCAATGGTTCAGGAACGGTTAAAGGCGATGTAATAGCAAATACAGCTAAAGTAAGTGGGAATGCGAGTTTTAAAGGAACCATCGATAGCCAACAGGTTACAGTTGAAGGAACAGCAAAAATTGAGAAAAACCTGTATGCAAAACATTTACAGGTTTCAGGTAAAGCCTCTGTTGGCGGCAAAGTGAAATGTGAGGAAATAAACCTTCATGGGATTTTAGCGGTGGGTGAAGATTGTGAAGCTGAAATTTTTACAGGAAAATGTCGCTTTACGATTGGCGGACTGTTAAATGCCGATCAAGTAGATATTGAGATATACGGAGAATGTAAGGCAAAAGAAATTGGCGGACAATCAATCGCCGTAAAACAACAAAAAGGGTCGTTCATCGGCACGTTATTCAAGCCTTTTCTTAAAACGCAACTGGAAACGGACTTAATTGAAGGGGACATTATTGAACTTGAAAATACGATCGCAAAAGTGGTCCGAGGCAATCAGGTCAAGATTGGGGCTAATTGTCAGATTGGCTTAGTCGAATACACAGAAGAATTTTCGCAGGATAAAAATGCCGTTGTTGGTGACTCAAAAAAGGCTTAATAGGGGGAGTAAAGAAATGGGAAAAGACGAAAATCTGATTATAAATGGGTCGGGAAGTTATCCCGGCGGCCGCTACGATAAAATCAGCATCAGAGGAGAAGGGACAATTGTGAATGATGTCGAATGTTCCGTTTTCCATGTCTATGGAACAAGTGAGGCGGTCGAAAATGTGACTGCAGGCTCCGTGAAGATCGTTGGGGAGGCAGAATTTAAAGGGAATGTGGAGGCTGGCCAAACGCTTGTCATGGGGACGATGAAGGTCGGAAGCCGTGCGCAATTGAAGAAAGTAAAGATTCTTGGGATGTTGGAAGTCGGCGAAAGACTTAGTGGAGATGAAGCGACCATTAAAGGGAGTATCGCGGTTAATGGCGATGTGGAATATGAGTCATTTGACTCCAGCGGCGGGTTTGAAATCAAAGGACTATTAACGGCTGAAACGATTAAAGTTTCCTTAAGATTTGGGGAGAGCCGTGCAGAGGAAATTGGCGGCGGGAAAATCACGGTGAAAAGGAAGAAGAATTCGCTGCTTTCGTTTGGAAAAGATGCAGGATTCCTCACTGCCAAAGTAATTGAAGGGGACGACATCTACCTTGAAAATACGAAGGCAGACATCGTTCGCGGCAAACAGGTCAATATTGGTCCCGGCTGCCAAATAGGGTTGGTGGAGTATACAAATGATTTAGCTCATGACCCTTCATCAACGATTAAAACAAAGACACAACTTTAAAGGAGAATGGGATGGTAGCGAAGGAAAGTAAGTTAGGATTGGTTGTTGCTGGGTTATTATTAGGAATTTTAATGGCATCGATGGATAATACAATAGTTGTTACCGCAATGGGGACGATTGTCGGAGATCTCGGCGGGCTGGAGAGCTTTGTTTGGGTGGTTTCCGCTTATATGGTGGCGGAAATGGCCGGGATGCCGATATTCGGAAAACTATCGGATATGTATGGTCGGAAACGATTCTTTATTTTTGGCTTAATCGTGTTTATGGCGGGTTCGGTATTATGTGGTACAGCCGAAACGATTACGCAATTAAGTATCTACCGGGCGATCCAAGGAATCGGCGGCGGTGCGCTTGTTCCAATCGCGTTTACGATAATGTTCGATCTATTTCCGCCTGAAAAGCGCGGGAAAATGGGCGGCTTGTTCGGGGCTGTGTTTGGGCTATCGAGTATATTTGGTCCATTGCTCGGAGCGTATATTACCGATCATATCAGTTGGCATTGGATTTTCTATATTAATTTGCCACTGGGAGTTTTAGCGTTAATTATTATTGTCTTCTCCTATAAAGAATCACCGATACACAAAAAGCAATCGATTGACTGGTGGGGAGCAGTTACCTTAGTTGGCGCAGTTGTATGTTTAATGTTTTCCCTTGAACTTGGCGGACAGAAGTATGACTGGGATTCTACCGTCATTTTAAGTCTATTTGCGGGATTTGGGGTTCTTTTTCTCATCTTCTTATTGGTTGAGACGAAAGTGAAGGATCCGATCATTTCTTTTTCAATGTTTAAAAACCAACTGTTTGCCGGAAGTACGATTGTTGGCTTGTTTTACGGGGCAGCATTTATGGCCGCAACCGTTTATATTCCGATATTTGTTCAGGGGGTATATGGCGGCAGTGCCACCAATTCGGGGCTGATTTTATTGCCAATGATGCTCGGCTCCGTTGTTACGGCACAGGTAGGCGGATTTTTGACGACAAAAATGAGTTACCGGAACATCATGTTTTTATCTGGTGTGATTTTGATTATTGGATTCTTGTTACTAAGCACCATCACGCCGGATACAAGCAGGCTGTTCTTAACGCTTTACATGATTGTTATTGGTCTTGGAGTAGGCTTCTCTTTTTCAGTCTTAAGTATGGCAGCCATTCATCCATTTGGTATGGAGCAAAGGGGTTCGGCGACTTCAACGAGTAACTTTATTCGTTCGCTGGGAATGACCGTGGGGATTACAATCTTTGGTACGATTCAAAGAAGTAATTTTACCGGGAACCTGGAAGAGTTATTGGGGCCAATGCCGAAGGGGCAATCTTTTGGGGATTCGCGTGCTTTATTATCGGAAGAAGCAAGAAGCCATATCCCTGCGCAAATCTTAACGAAAATAACCGACGCCTTATCAAGTTCAATCGTCCACACCTTTACCTGGGCGCTTGTTCCCGCAGGATTGGCATTTCTGTTTATCTTTATTTTAGGGAAGGAACGAATGGTGATCCATCGGGGAGAAGGTTCGAAATAATTGAAACAGGAGCTCCGGTGGCAAAAGAAAGAACTCTTCATTGGGGGTTGTATCTTCGTCGATATTGTCCCATAGACAGCTTCTATTGGACAGTTGGGGTTGTATCTTCATCGTTATTGTCCTATAGACCGCTTCTATTGGACAATTGGGGTTGTATTTTAGTCGTTATTGTCCAATAGACCGCTTCTATTGGACAGTTGGGGTTGTATCTTCGTCGATATTGTCCTATAGACCGGTTCTATTGGACAGTTGGGGTTGTATCTTCGTCGATATTGTCTCATAGACTGCCTCTATTGGACAGTTTCGCTGATTTCTTTGGCGTATTGTCTCATAGGCTGCTTCTAATGGACAGTTTCGCTGATTTCTTTGGCGTATTGTCTCATAGACTGCCCCTATTGGACAGTTGTGACGATTTCCTTGGCGTCTTTGTCCCATAGACCACTCATTGCCCAAAAGGAGATAACTAGAAATAAGGGGACCCCTGAAATTAGGGATCCCTTTCTTTATTTTTTCATCTGGTTCTTATGTTTAAAATGAAAGAGTATCATTTTCAAACCAGAGCCAAAATCAAATGTCGCTAATAAAATTAGCAGGTAGCTAAAGAAGCCCCAGCCGTTTTTTTGCACATCATCGATAGCAAAGTAAGTAAATAATCCGCCAAGCAGGAAGTAAATCAATCCGGAAAACAAGGGTGAACGTCTCATAGGAAGCCTCCGATAAAGTTTTGAACGGCCTCAGCCTCACGCCTTAATCGCTCAATATCATCTTTGTAAATAGACTGGACCAAGACAACCATGGTATTCATCGTGACATGGGCAAAAATTGGTACCCAAATGCGCTTTGTTCGGACATAAAGAAAGGCAAACGAAAAGCCCATCGCTGAATAAAGTAGTATATGCACCGGTTCCATATGGGCCAAAGCAAATATGACTGAGCTGACTAGCGCCGAGATAAAGAAATTAAAGCGTTTATGAAGGGAGCCAAAAATTATTTTTCGAAACACGATTTCCTCTAAAATTGGACCAATGATGCTTGTAACAACCATTGCTAATGGTAAGGTGTTGATAATATCAAGGATATCCTTCGTATTATCTGACCCCATTTTAATGCCTAATAGGGACTCGATAATGGCCGCTGCGTACTGAGCAAATAACGCTAAGAATACTCCTAAGATAGCCCATATCACCGATTGGCCAAGAGAACTGCCCTTTTCATCGAAACTTCGAGTATTCATTTCCTTCCGTAATATAAAAAGAATGATTAACAGGGCAATCGAAAAACTGGCAATGAGCCAAATAGGAACAGCAAGATTTTGGCTGATACCTAAAAAGTTAAAACTAAACATCAATGCAGGTAGTCCGATTAAGCTGGAAAACTGCATACCGATGTAAACAATAATGATAATCCAATATTCCCTCTTCAAATTATATATCTCCTTTAATTCCATCCGTTATTTCCATAGTATCTTTTTATTGTACTCTTAAATACAGGAAAGTTTCAATTTTGATGATTAGTGCGCGCACACTCGTGACTTCAGTCGCGGGAGGTTAAAGAACATTATTAGCGAAATGAGGTATAGAAACTTTCGACTTTCGCATACTTGTAAGGTTGCAAAAAAACGAAAAAAATTATGCTTCAGACTTGCAAAAGATTTTCAGATTTATTATTATAATAATTGTGTTAGCACTCATTAGTGGAGAGTGCTAATAATGTCAAAATTACATATATTTTTGAGGAGGTTGTTTGATTTGTTAAGACCATTAGGTGATCGCATTGTCATTGAGCTTGTTGAATCAGAAGAAAAAACTGCAAGCGGTATCGTATTACCGGATTCAGCGAAGGAAAAGCCTCAGGAAGGTAAAGTAGTTGCCGTTGGTACTGGCCGCGTCCTTGAAAACGGAGAACGCGTAGCCCTTGAAGTGGCTGTAGGCGACCGCATTATCTTCTCAAAATACGCTGGTACTGAAGTGAAATACCAGGGTACAGAATATTTACTTTTACGTGAAAACGATATCCTTGCTGTTATCGGTGAGTAATTTTTTAAAAATAAACGATTAAAAAATATGAGGAGGTTTTTTGAACGATGGCTAAAGATATTAAGTTTAGTGAAGATGCACGCCGTGCAATGTTACGTGGTGTTGATACACTTGCAGATACAGTTAAAGTGACTCTTGGACCTAAAGGACGCAACGTGGTTCTTGAGAAAAAATTTGGTTCACCGCTTATCACAAATGACGGTGTAACAATCGCAAAAGAAATCGAATTAGAAGATGCATTCGAAAACATGGGTGCTAAGCTTGTAGCTGAAGTAGCAAGCAAAACAAACGATGTTGCCGGTGACGGTACAACAACGGCTACTGTTCTTGCGCAAGCGATGATTCGCGAAGGCTTAAAGAACGTTACAGCTGGTGCTAACCCAATGGGTATCCGTAAAGGGATTGAAAAAGCAGTCGCTGTTGCGGTTGAAGAATTAAAAACGATTTCTAAACAAATTGAAGGAAAAGAGTCGATTGCTCAAGTAGCGGCTATTTCTTCTGATGATCAAGAAGTTGGCCAATTAATCGCTGAAGCAATGGAACGCGTTGGCAACGACGGCGTTATCACAATCGAAGAATCTAAGGGCTTCACAACTGAATTAGATGTAGTTGAAGGTATGCAATTTGACCGCGGCTACACTTCTGCTTACATGGTAACAAACACTGACAAAATGGAAGCTGTATTAGAAAATCCATATATCTTAATCACTGACAAAAAAATTGCTAGCATTCAAGAAATCCTTCCTGTTCTTGAGCAAGTCGTACAACAAAGCAAGCCATTATTGTTGATTGCTGAAGATGTTGAAGGTGAAGCACTTTCTACATTAGTCGTGAACAAGCTTCGCGGAACTTTCAATGCTGTGGCTGTTAAAGCACCAGGATTCGGTGACCGTCGTAAAGCAATGCTTGAAGATATCGCTGCTCTAACTGGCGGCGAAGTCATCACAGAAGAGCTTGGCCGTGAATTAAAAACGACTACAATTGAATCTTTAGGACGCGCTACTAAAGTTGTTGTGACAAAAGAAAACACAACAATCGTTGAAGGTGCAGGAGCGACTGAAGAAATTCAAGCTCGTGTGAACCAAATCCGCGTTCAATTAGAAGAAACTACTTCTGAATTTGACCGTGAAAAATTACAAGAGCGGTTAGCGAAATTAGCTGGCGGTGTAGCAGTTATCAAAGTTGGTGCTGCAACTGAAACTGAATTAAAAGAGCGCAAACTTCGCATTGAAGACGCATTAAACGCAACTCGTGCGGCAGTTGAAGAAGGTATCGTATCCGGTGGTGGTGTAGCCCTTCTTAACGTATACAGCAAAGTAGCTGAAGTTCAAGCTGAAGGCGACGTGGCAACAGGTATCAACATCGTATTACGTGCGATGGAAGAGCCAGTTCGCACTATCGCTCAAAACGCTGGTCTTGAAGGATCTGTCATCGTTGACCGCTTAAAGCGCGAAGCAGTAGGCACAGGCTTCAACGCAGCTACTGGCGAATGGGTAAACATGATCGATGCTGGTATCGTGGATCCAACGAAAGTAACTCGTTATGCACTTCAAAACGCAGCATCTGTTGCAGCTATGTTCTTAACAACTGAAGCAGTTGTTGCTGACAAACCAGAACCAGCTGGTCAAGGCATGGGTATGCCTGACATGGGCGGTATGGGTGGAATGGGCGGCATGATGTAATAAGTGCCTCCAACCCTTGATATGTATGGGTTTGTGAGTAAGATGAGAGTGTTTTGCTAACATAGAGGATTTTAATTGAAGCTTCTTATAAGTTCACTGAACTTATGAGAAGCTTCTTTTTTCGTTTCTTGGGTTACGTGAAATATGGGATGGATTAATGTCGAATAGTATTAAGCATTGTAAGTCCTTTTTCCCATATATATAAGATGAGGTACAATCTTATTTCTTTGGAAAGGGAGAGGAAATGGCAAAAGTTATTGTTATTTATGATCAACCAAAGGACCAAGATAGTTTTGAAAATTATTATCGGGAAGTACATATTCCCTTAGTTCACAAAGTTCCCAAACTTAAAGGGGCTGAGGTTCATCGTGTATTTCAAGGCCTAAACACTAATGATCATTTGTACTTAATTGCTGAGCTTCATTTTAACAATCCAGAAGAATTGACTCAAGCTTTAGCCTCAGCTGAGGGGCAAGAATTACAAGCCGATGTCGCAAATCTAATGCCTTTTCTGAATAAGCCGCCTGTTATTGCAATTGTTGATTAGTGTTAGTCTGAACAAATGGCAAAAGAGTCCTAGCACTAAATTTGTGTTGAGGCCTCTTTTTTTATTCCTAATATTATTTGAAAACTAGTTATTCCTAATACGAAGGTAAGCCCTCCATGATCCGACATCCTCTTTTAAGCGATAGGCCAGTACTCTTGTTATATTTGTGGTGTGGCTGAGGTCATGTGCAGTCCAAGTAACTAATTATTTTCTAAGTTTTACATTCCCGCTCCTAGTGGAGTCACCTTCATTGGGTCATCCGATAACCAAGTATGTAAACTATCAAGTGTCATGGGTGTGCGTTCGAGAATTTCGATTGTCTCTACTATTTTAAAACTCACCTTAACAACCTCCCTTAAGGTACACATTTTTCGTAATCTGGTCATCGGTATGGCCAAACATGTCCATGATTTGTTTTAGTCTTTAATATAAGTTAATGAAGGATTTGGTCATTTGTGGTAATGTTGAATTGGTAGGAGATTAACAGCTAAAGAAACAACTGACATAAAAAGATAAATGATGCGTTAACGTTTAAGTGAGTCTTTACTATATTGGAGGTGTAAGAATGAAAAATAAAACTCGAATAAATATTACACTTATTTGTAGTTTACTAATTTTCGCCGTTGCTATATTTAGAATACTTACTGAATCACTTTCCTCCACGCCTTTGGTTGTAGCTTATATTTTGGCGATTACTGGGTTAATTGGGGTTGTTTCTAATGGTGTCATGCTAAAAAAGTTCCGCACTAATTAAATTAACTGACGCGGTTCAATTTAGGAATCGCTTTTTTCTTGTTCCACAAGAGGATAGTATTAGCACAATTCGTAAAAGATTTAAGGAGTCTATGAAGCTTTAAAGCAACTATGCATTCATCAAAAGGTTGTCCTTTTCGCCGCATTGACAAATGGTGTATTGCAAGTTTAATTAAACCAATTGGGAGTGGATTAAAATTAAACAATATAAAGATGAGTGGTGGTACTCAACGATTACGATTTTCATTCTATCTATTTTTAGCATATTTATCATACCGTTTATCGTAGCCATTGTTCTATTGATCATCCAATCAAAGAAGCGAAGTGAATTTTACAAGAGTTTGCAAGATAATGAATTGTTTAATATGCCGATTAAAGAAAAGGAAGAAAAGCTGGAAAGGCTAAATGAGTCCTTGAAAAACTTTGAAATTTTGATTGAAGAAAATAATGCAATTATTAATGATCAAGATTCATTTATTCAAGGTTTAAAAGCCAGATTTGAAGAAGATATAAGTAAAGAACGAGGGTCCATCCTAACAAACGCGAAAGAAGAAGCGGAAAAGATTGTACAGGAATCAACAAAAAGCATTGCGGATATAGTTGGAAAAGTGACTGAATATCAAACGAACATAGAAGAGCTTACCGAGGAACAAAATAAGTTAGTAAAAGAAGTGGAACGATACAAGAATCAAGCTAGAAAATTTAAAGCGGATCTCCTTGGCTTGAAAAATTATGAAGAGCGATTTCCTCATACTATTAATTTTGATTCAGTAAACCAGCAACTTGAGCAATTGAATAAAGAGTTTGATGAAGAAAGATTGCTTGGTACTGTAATTAGATTACATTTACACTCAGATAATTCAAAAGAGCTTAGAAAATTATCCAATGCCACAAACAAAGAGATTCAAAATGTTCTAAGTAAATATGAAGATAGGTATACAACAAAAGGTAATAAAACCATTTATAATCTAATGGTTATCGGGCTTCAAGCTGAAATTCAAATTCTGCTCTTGCAATTGAAATATAATAAGCTTGATGAATCTATCCAGTTAGTCAAAGATATTATTACAAAGTATCTGTCTATTTGTGCCACCGGTAATATGTCTATTCTGCCTACTATTACAAGGTTCTTAAATGAAATGGAGCCACTATATGTTGAATTAATCAACATTGAGTATAAGTATTATGTGTATAGAGAACGAGAGAAAGAAGAGCAGAGAATGATTAAGGAACAGATGAGGCAGGAAGCTGAGGAAAGAAAGCAGCTTGCTGAAGAAAAGAAAAAGTTGGAGAAAGAAGAAGAAAAGTTTTTTGTTGAAATTACCAGGAACAAAAAGTTGCTAGAAGAGGAAACGGATTTGGAAAAGTTACGCCAAATAGAGGAGCGTCTAAAGGAATTGGAACTTCAAGTTATAGAAATTGATGCTAAGAAAGAGGAAATCGCTAGCCTTACACTTGGCAAAGCAGGATATGTCTATATCATTTCTAACCTTGGCTCTTTTGGCGAGCAGATGTTTAAAATTGGAATGACTAGAAGAATGAATCCTCATGAACGAGTTGATGAATTGGGTAGTGCCTCAGTTCCATTTAAATTTGATGTACATGCAATGGTATTCAGTGATGATGCTGTTGGGTTGGAAAACAAGTTGCATAAAATATTGAGTCAACAAAGAGTGAATAAAGTAAATTACCGGAAAGAATTCTTTAAAACAAATATTGAAAGCCTGAAAGAGATGGTTGAGGAAATAGACCCAACAGTGGAATTTGTAACAACCATGTTGGCAGAGGAATATAATCAGACCCGGGCGATGGAAGAGGCTGAGATGGTGTCGGGATTGTAAGGAAGCATGTGAAGAAAACTTTGTAGGCACATTGGGTCAGTGACAATTGCAATATTTTGGCTTGTGGGGTCAGTCACCCGATCACAATTAAAGCTTTAGTTCAGTTGGGGGCCCAATAGCCAAAGAAACCGTCCAAGTGTGTCCTGTGCCTTTTGTTTCATATTAATAGAGCGTTACTGTCCAACAATTATAAAAATTAAGAGGTGAATATAAAATGGGTATAATTCAAGCGTTTACAGGTGCAATTGGCGGAACATTCGCTGATCAATGGAAAGAAATTATCACTGCCAGTCATTTTGATGAACATACTGTTGTATCTCCGGGTATATTGAAACAAACAAACAAAGGTCGTGGTTCAAACTATAATGGTTCAAACGGTGTTATTTCAAATGGTTCGAAAATTTATATCCCTGAAAATACAGCTGCTTTCATTTTTAGTCAATCTGGAATTGAAGAAATTATTACAACTTCCGGTGGATATGAATACCAAAATGGTCAAAAAAGTATTTTTAATGGTGACGGAATTACAAATTCTATTTTAAAACAAGTAAAAGTTAGAATCGGGTATGGCGGACAAACATCCGACCAAAAACAAATCGCTTTCGTAAATTTACGTGAAATTCGTGGCATAAAATTCGGTACAAAAGGGCCACTTGTTTACAATGATTTATTTTATGGTACTGACCTTGAAATATTGGCTTTTGGTGCATTTTCATTAAAGATAGTAGATGCAGAAAAATTCATTAAAAACTATGTTCCCACAAATGTCAATTTCTATTCATTCGATGATCAAAAAGCGAGAGCACAGGTGCTATCAGAATTTCTGCAATCTTTTGTTGATGCATTAAATTCCCTCTCGATAAAATATAGAATTTCACAATTGCCATCACAAGCAAACGAAATTGCCGCTAAAATTTCTGATGCCAACTCAAACGCTGGAACCTGGAAAGATCGTTTTGGTTTTGAAATTGTTAAAGTGGGTATTGAAAATATTGAATTTTCACCTGAATCAAGAGAATTAGTTAAACAATACTCTTCAAATAAAATGAATCTTAAAGCTTTCGAAGATATTTCTCAAAGGTCATCAAATATTGCTGCTCAACAAAAAATTGCACAGGGCATTCAAGACAATGGTTTAGGGGATGGGGCAGGTATGATTTTTGGAATGAATATGGCTCAATATTTGAACCCACAAAACGCCTCAAACAGTGAATCAAAACCCGAAATGTCGTTTGATGAGCAAATCAATGCTGTCAAGAAGCTTAAAGACTTGCTCGATGACGGAATTTTGTCGCAAGATGAATTTGACGCTAAGAAGAAAGAGATAATGGGGTTGTAGATTATGTTAACAAATGCTTTAAGTAAAGTTCCGTTGAAATATCACAATGGACTTAGAAATGGACTGTTGTGGGCCGCATTTTTCGCTTTTGCTTTTGGTTTATTATCCTATGGTGCTTTTACCGAAGAAAATAAGACAATCACAAAAGAAACAGGGCACCTTTTCTGGAAAAAAACAACAGAAACTACGATTCATCATGATTTGAGTGAGAGGATACCATATCTTATAGAAGCTATAGTTTTAATATTAGTGGCAGTTGTTTGTCTTGTTATTGCATTAAGATTGACTCAATTATCAGGAAAGTATAAAAATTATTTTGCTATTATCAAAGGTAATGACAAACTATTAATTCAACAAATCGCGGATATTAATAATTCAAATCCACGCCAAGTTATGAATGACCTTCAAAATATGATCGATTCAAATTACATAAATGGGTACTATATTGACTATAAGCAGGGACTGTTGGTGGATAAAAATTATATTCCTGAAAAGTTTGTTAGGAAGATAGTTAAGTGTCAAACATGTGGCGCAAGTAATGAAGTAGTGATTGGACAATCAAATTATTGTCAGTACTGTGACAGCTTGATAATCCTATGATAGTCTTTGAAGAATATGTTATAGATGAGAAAAATCAAGCTTTTGTTAACCGTGATGATGTGCCTTATTTGGTTATAGGAAACGGAAAGACCTTCCTAAATTCAATACGCTACGAAGAAGGATGGCTACCACCGGATAAGTAGTCATGGTGTTGATATGTTCCAGAGAACAGCAAACCGTTGATATGTTTCCACATACCACTGAAGCGATAAAAACGGTTGACTTGTTCCCAAGAACGCGGACATCAATAATGGCAACTCGAGCCATGTGGATTGTGTAACTGCGTTTTAAAAGCGACGCAAACAGAATTTGCGCCGCTTCTGTTATAAGAGACATCAAGTCAATGGAAAATCATTGACTGCTAACAACATGCTAACATTTTGCTAACGAAGTCCAATAAAACGCAGTAAATCAAGGTTAAAGATATTACACTCAATCCCCGTAAAATGCTGATTCTACGGGGATTTCTTCTACTGTCGTTAAAAATGTTACAGCTTAAAACCATATGGGCGGCATGATGTAAACTGCCGCCTGAACCCTTGATATGACTGGGTTTGTAAGTAAGATGAGAGTGGTTTGCTAACGTTGAGGATTTTAATCGAGGCTTCTCATAAGTTCACTGAACTTTTGGGAGGCTTCTTTTTTCATTTCTTGCGTAACGGGTAGGTTCACATTTTTCGTAATCTGGTCAATGGTATGACCTAGCCTGTCCATAATCTGCTCAAGTGAGACACCTTCCTCGGCAAGCAGTGACGTATGTGTATGCCTAAGTGAATGCGGTGTTAATTCCTTATATTATTGAAGAAAAAATGCAGATACTTTTCAAAGTACCCTTTATAAAGGATATACGGTTAAAGGAAGAACGCCTTGTGGTAGTCAAAATGGACAAAGCCTGCTATAATTGCAAGCTTAACCCTCCAAGGGGTTACCAACTCAAGTTTCGCAGCAGAAATCAGGCATTAAAGCCTTGATATAAATAGGCTGCGAGCTAAACCAAAACATCACTTACTTAAAACCGGATTAAACCGGTTTTTTCGGTGCATACTTGAGTTATAAATATTAAAAAATTCATCTAAAAGGGGAATACATCATGAGCGGCTTTAACGCAGTATCAGCAAAAAATACGGAAAATGCTCCAAACGGTAACGGTATATATTCACAAACTGTAGCTTTCTCTCATTACAACAATCTTTCAGCTCAATTACCTATCGAACCCACAACTGGTAAATTGGTAGCTGGTGGAATAAAAGAGCAAGCTGAACAGTGCTTTAAAAATCTCAAGGCAATTGTAGACAGCATCGATCATGTTATGAGCGATATTGTTAGAATCACGGTATTCGTTAAGGAAATCAAAGATGTTGACGCTGTAGACGAAGTTTATAAAACGTTCTTCCCAACCTATGTTCCTTCTCGGACAACAGTTGCAGTTGCAGCTTTGCCTATGGATGCTTTGGTGCAAGTTGAAGCACTTGTTTCACACGGTGAAGGTACAATTCCAAACGCACCACAAGCAGGCGACCTCATTAAGCTTACAAATAACACGGCAAATGCACCAACATGTTCTCTATCTACACAAACTGTAGCTTTCTCTCATTACAATAATCTTTCAGCTCAATTGCCGATCGATCCAAAAACTGGCCGATTGGTAGCTGGAGGTGTAAAAGAGCAGGCTGGACAGTGCTTGAAAAATATCAAGGCAATTTTAGAAAGTATCGACGTTCCTTTTGACGATATTGTTAAAATTACTATCTTCCTTAAAAACCTCTCGGATACTGAAGCCGTAAATGAAGTTTATAAAACATTCTTCCCAGACTCTGCTATCGCCAGAGCCGTAGCCTATGTCCCTGCACGGACAACAGTTGCAGTTGCAGCTTTACCTATGGATGCTTTGGTACAAATTGAAGCAGTGGTGTCACACGGAGATGGTACACCTCCACAAGCTGTTGAAGACAGACATGGAATCGTTATATGGGCAAACAACACTGAAAATGCACCAAAGAGTTCTCTATCTACACAAACTGTAGCGTTCTCTCACTACAATAACCTTTCAGCTCAATTGCCTTTGGATCCAACTACTGGTGAATTGGTAGCTGGTGGTGTAAAAGAGCAGGCTGAACAGTGCTTGAAAAATATCAAGGCAATTGTAGAAAGTATCGACCACGTAATGGACGATGTAGTTAAAGTAAATATCTTCCTTAAAAACATTGCAGATATTGATGCTGTAGACGAAGCTTACAAAACATTCTTCCCAGGCGGTGTTCCTGCACGAAGAACAGTTGGCGTCTCGGCTTTACCTGAAGATGCTTTAATCCAAATCGATGCAATTGTATCAAACGCTGAAGGAACACCTCCAAAAGCATAACAGGCATTTGTTTGTAATACAGGAACTATAACGTTATTTGTTAATGCCGATGGTGAATGCGGAATCGCATATCCTATTCATAAAAAGGGGCTGTTCCAAATGAAAATTGAGACAGCTGCCGTTTTTTAACAGCGTAGATGAAAAAGCATCGAGATTTTAGCCGATTATGGCAGAAATCTTGATGCTTTTTTAGTTTCCGGGCATAAGAAAAAAACTGGGTTAGCTTGTGAATCTTTGTGAATCTATGAGATTGAGTTTTTATAGATGGTGTCACCTTAACTTTTTAGCTTTTATATTATGGTTTCATGGTTGTGTTAATGACTGTTTAAATCAACAGGCGCAAGAATCGGGCAAGCACCCCCAATTGCTAGCAGGTAAATTAAAGACCATAATGGTCAAAGTACAAAGATAATTTCATTTAAACCTATAGATATGTTATTATATAAATAATAAAATATTGATTGTACTTGGAGGAGTCTGTCACCAAGGGATAACTATGCCCTTGGTGATAGGCTCTTTTTGTTTTTTTCCATTTAAACAAATGATAAAAATCGAGGTGGAATAAATAATTGGTTTAATCCTGGATACATAATTAAGCTTTTATTAATTTCTTTCAACTCTGACATATTCTCTAGGCTGAAATGCCCTTATTTTCTGTTTTATCTCTGCTTCTAGCTCATTATTAATCTGAAGTATTTCTAATGTTTCTTGATTAAGTACTGGTAGATAAAATTCTCGTTTTTGTTTTTGATTTAATAGCCAACCAAAGGAGAATAGTAAGACGAAAATAGAAATGGTTACATAAATCTTCACTTTCATTAACACAACACCATCCTATAAATAATTTGTGTAATCAACAAATTTTTATACAAGATGGTTTAATAAAAACGGGTTTTTATATGATCTTTTCAATGTTTTTACATTATTTAACAATATCAAGGGAAACCTTAATTAATAATATCTAATTACTTTACCATCTGTATTAAATTACATGGATAACATTTATTAAAGGGGGGCTTGTTTTGTCTTTGCTTCATCTAGCAATAATTTCACCATTCTTACTGGGCATCTTGGTACCAATTTTGTATAAGCTTCTCAGGCGAGTACATGCGGGTTGGTTTGTTCTTCCTTTGCCAATCTTTTTATTCATTTATTTTTTATCTTATATTCCTATTACCTCTAATCAACAGACTGTGATAAAATCCATCGCTTGGATTCCTACCCTTGGTATTGATTTTACTGTTAAAGTCGATGGGTTAGGGCTGTTATTTGCTCTTTTAATTACAGGTATTGGTTCGTTAGTAGTTCTCTATTCCATCTATTATTTATCAAAGGATAAAGAACAATTAAACACCTTTTATGTATACTTGCTCCTTTTTATGGGGGCCATGCTTGGTGTTGTCCTTTCTGAAAATTTGATTGTCCTGTATACATTTTGGGAACTAACTAGTTTTTCCTCTTTCCTGCTAATTGGATATTGGTACGACAGAGAAAAGTCCCGATACGGGGCACAGAAATCGATGCTTATTACGGTTTTTGGCGGGCTTTCGATGCTTGGAGGGATCATTCTCCTCTATTTAATGACTGGTACTTTCAGTATATCTGAGATCATTCAACAATCGAATGAAATTTTGACAAATCCATTGTTTATACCAGCTATGCTGTGCATCTTACTTGGAGCATTTACAAAATCAGCTCAATTTCCATTTCATATTTGGTTACCTGATGCGATGGAAGCGCCAACTCCAGTCAGTGCTTACCTTCACTCAGCGACAATGGTTAAAGCTGGGCTCTATTTAGTCGCTAGAATGAGTCCGATATTTGCTGAAAATGGCCTATGGATATGGCTAGTTGCAGGTTTCGGGATTGTGACGTTATTTTGGGGATCATTCTCAGCCGTTAAACAAACAGACTTGAAAGGTATTCTTGCCTTTTCTACTGTCAGTCAGCTCGGAATGATTATGTCTCTTCTCGGTATTGGTGGAGCGGCCTTGCATTTTGATTCAATTAATGATAGTTATTTCAGTGTTGCTACAGTAGCTGCAGTATTCCATCTAATCAATCACGCAACTTTTAAAGGCAGCCTTTTCATGGTAGCCGGGATTGTCGATCATGAAACTGGGACTCGGGATATTCGCAGGCTCGGCGGGTTAATGCACTTTATGCCTATTACATTTACCATTGCAATTATCGGAACCTTTTCAATGGCTGGTCTTCCCCCTTTTAATGGCTTCTTAAGTAAAGAAATGTTCTTTACCGCCATGGTGCGTGTACTTGAAATCGATTTTTTCAATCTGGAAACATGGGGAGTCCTGTTCCCTATCATTGCTTGGGTTGCCAGTATATTTACGTTTGTTTATAGCGTGATCCTCGTCTTTAAAACATTCACAGGCAAGTTTCAGCCAGAGAAATTAGCGAAAAAACCACACGAGGCTCCAATAGGAATGTTAATTTCCCCTATTATTTTGGCGTCTCTCGTCATTATTATCGGTTTTTTCCCTAACCTTCTTTCAAATACGATTATTGCACCAGCTGTGTCTGCTATCATGCCTAATTTTAAAGTGGATGTTCATATATCATTCTGGCATGGATTTAATACAGAATTATTTATGACAATTGGAGTCATTCTGCTAGGTATTTTGCTTTATAAAACTTTCCCGAAATGGAGAAAGGTGTACAGGCTTTTCCCAGAGAAGTTCTCGTTAAACCGTCTGTATAATAGTATTTTAGCCGATTCACAAAGAGCTTCTCGTACGATTACCAACAGATATTTGACAGGCTTTTCAAGGACCTATCTCCTCTATTTATTTGCATTTTTTATCATCATTTTAGCAACTACTTTATTTGTAAAAGATGCCTTTATCATTAAAACAAATAATGTATCAAGCATTCATATATCTGAGGCCATCCTTGCTCTTGTTATATCTATTGGTGCTATTAGTATTATTTTTGCCAAATCAAGATTAACCTCGATCATCTTATTGGGGGCTGTAGGATACACTGTTTCAATATTCTTTGTTTTATTCAGGGCGCCCGATCTAGCATTGACACAGCTGGTTATTGAAACGATCTCTGTTGCCTTATTCCTGCTTTGCTTCTATCATTTGCCAAAGTTAAAAAAGAGAGAAGAACGAATGAGATTCAGAATCACAAATGCGGTTATTTCCGTTGGAGTTGGAGCTATTGTAACAATGATTGCTTTGTCAGCACATAGTAATAAGCTATTTGATTCTATCGCCCAATACTATGTTGATAACACCTTTGAAAAAGCAGCCGGAAAGAACATGGTGAATGTAATCCTTGTTGATTTCCGTGGTTTTGATACGATGTTTGAAATCACTGTTCTTGCCATCGCAGCACTTGGAATCTTCGGAATGATCAAGTTGCGTCTGGAAGGAGGAAAGAAAAATGAAAACCAATGACCTTATTTTACAAACAACGACGAAAGTTGTGGTGTTTATCATTCTTCTTTTCGCAGTTTATATATTCTTTGCGGGTCATTATACGCCAGGCGGAGGATTTGTAGGCGGATTATTGACATCTGGAGCTATTGTTTTACTGTTATTAGCATTTGACCTAAAAACATTGCAAAATTTTTTACCATTCAATTATATCTATATGATTGCTATCGGCCTGCTTTTTTCAATCGGAACAGGAGCAGGATCGCTGCTTTTTAATGTTCCTTTTCTTACACATGCTTTTACTCATATCGATTTACCGATTCTTGGTGACCTATCGCTTCATACCGCTACATTATTTGATCTTGGAGTTTTCTTAGTCGTTGTGGGTGTAACGATGACCATTATTCAAACGATTGGGGGAGATGAATAATGGAAATATTAATGGCCTTTGTAATAGGAATATTATTTATGTGTGCAACCTATTTAATGCTTTCAAAGAGCTTACTCCGCATTATTGTTGGAACGGGATTATTAAGTCATGGTGCACATTTACTCATTCTAACAATGGGCAGTTTAAAAAGAGGAGCCGTTCCGCTGCTCGGAGAAAATGCAAGCTCTTATACGGATCCAATTCCCCAAGCATTAATTTTAACTGCTATTGTTATTAGTTTTGGTGTTACAGCCTTTTTCCTTGTTTTAGCCTATCGTGCTTATCAGGAACTTGGTACAGATAATATGGATAAAATGAGAGGAAATAAAGGAAATGATTAATTTTTTACTATTACCGATACTGATCCCGTTAATGACCGGAGTCCTTCTCATCTTCTTTCCAAAACATATCAAATGGCAAAGATGGATTGCAGGAATTTTTTCATTTATAACGATTATTGTTTCTACAATGTTGGTACAAAAGGTTAAAACGGATGGTATTCAAACACTTGACGTTTCTAGCTGGGATGCTCCTTTTGGAATCACACTTGTATCTGATATGCTTTCTGCCTTGCTAGTATTAACAACAAGCATTGTTGCATTTGCCTGTCTCCTTTTTTCATTCCGAAGCATTGGAGAAGAACGAGAAAAATTTTACTACTATCCTTGCTATAGCTTCTTAATAGTTGGAGTAAATGGCGCGTTTACAACAGGTGATATTTTCAACCTCTTTGTCTTTTTTGAAGTCATGTTAATGGCCTCCTACGCACTAATGGTGCTTGGGGGAACAAAAATACAACTGCGTGAAACGATCAAATATCTGCTTGTGAATGTGATTTCATCCGCTTTATTTGTGATAACAGTCGCTTACCTTTACTCAGTGGTTGGGACGCTTAATATGGCGCATATATCAGAGCGAATTAGTGAAGTGGGACAGCCAGGAATTATTACAGTCATCGCGATTCTATTTCTAATTGTCTTTGGATTAAAAGGTGCGATTTTCCCTTTATTCTTCTGGCTGCCAGACTCTTATTATGCACCGCCTGTTCCTGTAATGGCTCTTTTCGGTGCATTGCTGACAAAGGTGGGGGTCTACTCCATCATGAGAACGTACACTTTATTCTTTTATCATGATACTGGCTATACCCACCAGATTCTTGCCATTTTGGCCATTTTGAGCATTATATTTGGTGTAATTGGTGCAATTGCCTATTGGGATATCAAAAAAATCATTATTTACAACATCATTATTGCGGTGGGAGCCATTCTTTTCGGTGTTTCTGCAATGACACCCGATGCTCTTACAGGATCGGTGTTTTATTTAATTCATGATATGCTTATCAAAGCAGCGTTATTTCTATTGGTAGGTGTTATGATAGCTATTTCTGGCACAAGTAACTTAAAGGATATTAGCGGCCTGATTAAACGCTATCCAGGATTAGCTTGGACCTTTTTCATAAGCGCACTGGCGCTTGCGGGGATTCCCCCTCTAAGTGGATTTGTCGGTAAGCTTTTAATTATTAAGGGCGGATTTGAAGCAGAGCAATATTGGGGAGCCGCCATTGTATTAATGTCTAGTCTCTTGATCCTATTTTCAATTATGAAAATCTTTATAAATGGGTTTTGGGGAACACCTCGTGCTTATGAAGGAGAAGAGAAGGTACCGGTAAAAACGTTAATGATTGCACCAGTGGTTCTTGTTACGATTTCTGTCTTTTACGGAGTAGGCTCTGAAGTGATTTTTCCTTATATCTCACAGGCTGCTGAAACATTGGTAAACCCAGAAATATACATTGAAGCAGTCTTAAAGGAGAGATGAGAATGGCATTTCAACTATTATTAAACGTGTTCCTAGGTTTTATGTGGATGTTACTAACGGTAACATTTGAACCTGTTGCCTTTTTGAAAGGATACCTTTTCGGCCTTCTCATTATCTTTGCTTTCAGGAGATTTTTCCATTCACGGTTTTATCTTTTAAATGTGATTGCCGTGTTTAATCTTATTTATATTTTTGTAAGAGAACTGATACTATCAAATATAGCCGTGGTAAAAACGGTATTAAAACCTAAGCTTGATATGAATCCAGGTATATTTGCCTATCCGACTGTTCTGGAAAAGGATTGGGAAATAACAATTCTCGCCAATCTAATCACCTTAACACCTGGAACATTAGTCATTGACGTATCACCTGATAACAAAATCCTGTATGTTCATGCTATGGATATTAATACTAAAAAGGAATCGATTGATTCGATAAAAAATACTTTTGAAAAAGCAATCATGGAGGTGGGACGATAATGTTTCATACAGCGATCTTGATTGCAATTTTATTTATCGCACTCGCGATGTTAGGGTTTATTTACAGAGCAATTATTGGTCCAACAATTCCTGATCGAGTGATTGCACTTGATGCACTTGGGATCAATTTAGTGGCCCTGACTGCACTCATATCTATTGTACTTGATACAAATGCTTTTCTTGATGTTATTTTACTGATTGGCATTCTCGCCTTCATTGGAACTGTCGCCTTTTCTAAATTCTTAGAGAAGGGAGAAGTGATTGAAAATGATCGAGATCGTTAAACTAATTATTATTTTTTTTATTATGGTTGGAGCATTTCTAAACCTTGTTGCTGCTTTGGGAGTCATCAGGCTTCCAGATGTTTACACAAGGAACCATGCAGCATCTAAAGCATCGGCGCTTGGTATCATGTCTATTTTGCTTGGAACGTTTCTATATTTTTATTTTATAAATCATCATTTTAATTCAAGAATATTACTAGGAATTGTTTTCTTTTTCTTGACTACGCCTGTTGCAGGCCATCTTATTGGCAGGGCTTCATACAATTCAGGAGTCAAACTATGGGACAAAAGCGTGCAGGATGACTTAAAAAAGAGCAAGAACAACCCTGAAAATCGCGAATAGCTAGTTCATTAATTGAATTAAACGAAAGCCTTAAATAAATTTGTTCTAACGGGTAGGGATGCTAACAATAGTCACAAACAATCTGCGGAACAATAAAAATGAGGTGCTTTTTGTATTAGAAAAAGCAATAAGGCTAAAGATGATGAATCCAGAAGGTTTTCGGCGGTTTATCCTCTTCTTAATAGGAAGGGGAACTGACCCCAATGTCATTGAGGATGTTAATTGAGGCTTCTCATAAGTTCACTGAACTTATGAGAAGCCTCTTTTTTCATTTCTTGTGCAAGGTAATAACAACCTATATGTTAAAAAACAGACCAATGATTTATCATGTTTTTTAATTTTAGGTAAACGGTCAAGATTTTATTATACCATAGTATTCATGTAATCTGAATATTAAATTCACAAATACTTAATAAATCTTCGGTACTATTAGGGAGTAAACAAAACTAAACACGAGGAGGCATCCTTTTGAAAATACAGCTAAGAGATATCACCATGAGATTTGATAATGTTACCGCTGTTGATCGTTTAAATGTGACGATTGAAGAAGGTACGCTTGTTTCTTTATTAGGGCCAAGCGGATGTGGAAAAAGTACTACTTTGTTTATGTTAGCAGGCCTTTATCAACCAACCGAAGGTGAATTATATTTTGGCGAACGTCTCGTAAATAAAGTGGAACCAGAAAACCGCGAAATTGGAATGGTGTTTCAGAACTACGCACTATATCCTCATTTGACCGTTCTCAAGAATATCATGTTCCCGTTAAAAATGGCGAAAGTACCAAAAAAGGAAGCAGAAGAAAGAGCTAGAGAAATGGCCGCCCTCGTTCAAATCGATCACTTATTAGATCGTAAGCCAAGTCAATTATCAGGTGGACAGCAGCAACGTGTGGCAATTGCTCGAGCTTTGGTTAAAAAGCCAAAACTCCTCCTGTTAGATGAGCCGTTGTCCAATTTAGATGCCAGACTGCGTTTAGAAATGAGAGAAGAAATTAGACGTATTCAACAAGAAGTTGGAATTACAACCATTTTTGTTACTCATGATCAAGAAGAAGCCATGAGTATTTCAGATAAAGTTTTATTAATGAAGGATGGAAAAGGACAGCAATTTAGTCCTCCGCAAGATATGTATGACTATCCTGAAAATCAGTTTGTCGCTCAATTTATGGGGAATCCCCCGATAAATTTATTATCGGTTAAACTCGGCAATGATTTGCAAACGATTGTTTTACCCGATACGGAGGATACCTATCAATTAGATTCACTTGTAAAAAGTTATGTAGATAGTAATAGTAAATTGGAGCTTGGTGTTAGACCAGAAGACTTTTACATTGAATCCGATTTAGCAAAAGCGGGGATCACAGTAGAGGTCATGATGGTTGAGCGAATTGGAAGAGATAATTTATTGTATGCAAGATTGGGACAAACAAACCTGCGTGCCATTGTTTCTCCGGATGTAAAGGTCAATCAAGGAGAAAGGGTTAAATTAGCTATTCGTCCTGGACGTACTCATTTATTTGATAGGAGTAATGGTCAAAACTTGCTGCATTAAAAGGATAGGAGGTACTTATTTTGAATGATAAACCAACAATGAAAAAAACAATGAAGGCGATTCTTTATCTTATTCCTGCATTGCTAATCATTGGAACTTTTAGTTTTTATCCCATTATAAAGTCCTTTTTTATGAGTTTTTATACGGATTATGACTATTTTAAAGACCTTGTTTTTGCAAGAGGATTGGATAACTATACATTTATTTTCCAGGATCCTGAATTTTGGAAATCGATACAAAATACGATGATTTTTGTCATCGGCGTTGTTCCGCTGTCTATTATTATCTCATTGGTCATTGCTACATTTTTAAATCAAAAAATAAAGTTTCGCGGGTTGTTTCGTACCATTTACTTCATCCCGTTTGTTACATCTGTCGTAGCAGTATCAATTGTTTGGCGCTGGATTTTTCACAGCCAATACGGTGTGCTGAATTATGCCCTTGGTTTTTTGGGGATATCACCGATTAAATGGTTATCCGACCCTGATTGGGCCATGCCTTCCCTGATTATTTTAGCGATATGGAAAGGTCTTGGCTACAATATCATTATTTTCTTATCAGGATTACAAAATATTGATAAGCAATACTATTTAGCCGCTAGAATCGATGGGGCAGGGGCTTGGGAACGATTTAAGAATATTACGGTCCCATTACTATCGTCGACAACATTTTTTATTTCGATTGTTTCCATTATCAACTCCTTTAAAGTGTTTGATGAAGTCTTTGCTCTCTTTGGTGGACAACCAGGCCCTGCAGGAAGTGCGGAGACGATTGTTTACTATATTTATAATAAGTTTTACGGAGAATGGAACTTTGGGGTTGCCTCAGCAGCGGCCTATGTCTTGCTATTTATTATTTTTATTTTTACTCTAATTCAACTTTATGTTGGTAAGAAGAAAGTAAATTATTAACACAAGGGGGGAGAATATTGCAAAAAGAAGCACTTTCTAAAGGTTTTATTTATCTATTGTTAATCCTAGGCAGCCTATTGATGCTCTTGCCTTTTATATGGATGATAAGTACCTCCTTAAAAGCAGCAAACGAAGTGATGATTATGCCTCCAAAGTGGATTCCTACTGATATTCAATGGGGCAATTATATAAAAGCGTGGTTCTCAGCTCCTTTTGCTGTGTATTCGGTTAATAGTGTGATAGTTCTCATCGCAAGTACTATAGGTGAGCTAATCACTACAATTCTCGCTGCCTATGCTTTTTCAAGAATTAATTTTTATGGCCGCGATATTATTTTTTCTATACTGCTTGGAACCATGATGGTCCCTGGTGAAGTCTTACTGATTCCTAATTTTGTCACCTTATCGAATTTAGGATGGATTGATCATTACCAGGCATTAATCGTTCCTTGGTTAGCAAGTGTTTTTTCCATCTTTTTATTGCGGCAATTTTTCCTCTCGATTCCAAAGGAACTTTCTTTTGCTGCAAAAATCGATGGCTGCAGTGATTTTCGTTTTCTTTGGTCTGTTATGGTTCCCCTGGCAAAACCAGCATTAATAACGATTGCCATCCTTAAAGCTATTGGCAGCTGGAACGCTTTTATGTGGCCCTTAATCGTTACGAGTTCTGAAAATATGCGAACTTTACCAGTGGGATTAATCGCATTTAGTACAGATACCGGTACGAAATATGAATTATTAATGGCAGCGTCATCGATGATTATCTTACCAATGATTATTCTGTATATCGTTTTACAAAAATATATCATTGAAGGTGTTGCTAGAGCGGGAATTAAGGGTTAATTCAAAAAATATTGAAGGGGGTGATTGTCACTAAGTGATCCTGTTTTAAATAAAACGCTATTATCATATTTTTTATAAAAAATTGGAGGTTAGACACCATGAAAAAAATCGTACATGTTCTATTCGTTTGTTTGTTGGCTATTAGTCTTGCTGCCTGTTCAAATGCAACGAAACCATCTAGTCCTGAAAAGCAAAAAACGGCAGATATCCCAACGAAAATTGATAAGCCTGTAACCATTGAATTTTGGCATGCCATGACCGGTAACTTAGAAAAGACGTTACAAACGATGACACAAAAATTTAATGATTCACAATCAAACATCACTGTTAAACTGGTCAATCAAGGGACATATGATGATTTAAACAAAAAGTTAATGGCTGCAGCTAAATCACATACTTCACCTGTAATGGCACAAGCATATGAAGACTGGATGCAGGATTATATTAATAACGATTTAATCACGGATTTAACCCCATATATTCAAAATAAAACAGTAGGTTGGTCTGATTCCGAACTTAATGATATTGTACAAGTATTCCGGGATGAGAATAGTTGGAATAATAAATTCTACGGTGTTCCTTTTAATAAAAGTACAGAAGTTCTTTACTATAATACAGATATGTTTAATGAAAATAATTTAAAAGCTCCAACTACTTGGGCAGAACTTGGAAATGCCGCTCAAACACTAACAAAGGGAAATGTAATTGGGATGGGCTTTGAAAATGCAATTGGTCTCAATTTCCCAACTTGGGTACAACAAGCCGGCGGCCAATTTGTAGATGTTGACAACAAAAAGGTTACCTTCGATTCTGAAGAGGGTAAAAAGGCACTTACTTTCTTAAATGATATGGTTAACGATAAAAAGATTGCAAGACTAGCTGGTGAAGATAACTATATGTCTGATCCATTTAGCCGTGGTGATGTAGCAATGTATATCGGATCATCAGCAGGAATCTCTTTCGTAGAAGCTGGAGCGAAAGGTAAAATTAATTGGGCAACAGCTCCACTTCCTGCAGGCGAGAAAGCATCTACACAATTCCAAGGTACAAATTTAGTGACGTTCAATTCAGCAGACGATCAACAGAAACTTGCGGCTTGGGAGTTTATGAAATTCCTTGCTAGTAAAGACCAGACTATTTATTGGGCTCAAAACACTGGATATGTACCAGTTCGTGAATCAGCTTTAAAAGACCCTGTATGGTTAAAATATATTGAAGAAAATCCAAAATACGCTGCTGCAGAAAAACAATTTGATGCTGGTTACTTCTTCCCGCATCTTGACGGTGCATTTGCAATGAAATCAGCGTATTCTACTGAAATTCAAGCAGTATTAGTTGGGAAAAAATCAGTTGATCAAGGACTCCAAGATGCTGCAAAGAATACTCAAGATGCTTTAGACAAGGCTAATAAATAAATAGAAAAAAGAAGAAATGGGGGCCAGTCAATGGTTCCCTTCTTCTTTAAAATAGACAGTTCAATCGTTGAAAATATTTTACGAGGTGAAAAATTAAATGACAAAAGATTTACATCATACCAATATAAGATTTTGGGGCGGCTTGAAAACGATTGGTGGAACAGTTGTATCTGTAGAATACAAAAATTCTCGTGTTATTTTTGACTTTGGTCTTACGTATGATCCGGCAACGAATATTTTCGATGGGCAAATAAAAAGACGTTCTCGTGGGATGGTGCGTGATAACCTCAGACTAAATTTGATTCCACCTATTGATGGCTTATACGCAGCCGAGAGCCTGGGTTCCTACCAGCGAGACCTTATCCCAGCGGAAGAATATGGTCAAGAAACGGCTGTTATCATTTCTCATTTACACCTTGATCATATTGGTGCAATGGGATTAATTGCTCCTTCCATTCCTGTGTATGTAACGAAAGAAAGCCATGAACTTTATCAAGCATTAGAAGTGATAGGGGAAGGGGTTCCGGGTATCCGTGATTATCAATTCTGTGACTATGGTGTATCTTTCTCAATAGGAGAAATCAAGATTACTCCTATACAGGTTGACCATGATATTCTCGGGGCATGTGCTTACCATATCCAAACACCAGATGGAGTCATTCTTTATACGGGAGACCTCAGAATGCATGGGAAACACCCAGAACAAATAGACCATTTTATTAATGAAGTAAATCGACTTGGTTTAGATGCCATGATCATGGAAGGAACCACATTGGGCAGTGTGGAAGAAATGAGAGAGGCAATTATGGGGAATCCTATCATTCCTGAGGGGATGACAACAGAAGGAAATATTCCTGAAAAAATGAGTGACAGGCTAAAAGAGACCAAAGGTTTGGGAATATTTAACGTTTATCATCGAAATCTTGATCGGTTAACCGGAATAATAAAAGCAGCACAAGACTCTTCTAGGAAAGCTGTTTTTGAACCAGAGACCGCTTATTTACTAGACAAGTTAACAAATGAGCATGACTTTCTAGTTTATAAGTCAATTGAAACAATATTTGAAGAACAAGCAGGAACATTACCAGAATGGAAATTGAATTTGTTCAATAAGCATGACACAATTCGTGCAGAAATGATTAATAATAGTCCTGGTGAATATTATTTGCAAAATACGTATGAAAATGTCCTCGAGTTATTTGATATAAATGTTAGTGAGGGGATATACATCCATTCAAACGGTGTGCCTTTGGGGGACTTTGATCCCGCTTATGAAAATCTAAAGAAAATCTTAACGAAATTGAAAGTCGACTATGTCTATATTGGTGCAGGGGGACATGCTATTCCTTCGCATTTAAAATATATCGTAGATCGAATCAATCCAAAAATCTTAATTCCATTACACAGCTTTAATCCAGAAAGGTTAAAACCTAAATCCGGAATGCAAATGCTAGTGGATTATGGTGTAGATTATGTTTTAAAAGATCATCAAATAACTGCAAATTAAGGAGAGGAGTTCACAAATGGAAAAAATGGATCTTGTCATCCTTGAAACAAGTGATGTACACGGCAACATTTTCCCGATTAACTATGGCAGTAATCAATCATCCGATGTTGGTTTAGGTAAAATTGCTTCTTTAATCAAAAAGGAGAGAGTAAAAAACCCGCATGTATTATTGATTGACAATGGTGATTTAATTCAAGGAACTCCTTTAACCTATCACTATGCCAAAATCCAAGGCGATCGGCCCAATCCAATGATTATGTTAGCAAATGAATTGAATTATGATGCGGCTGTTTTTGGAAATCATGAATTCAATTATGGTAAAGACATCTTAGCTTCGGCTGTCAATGAATCTAAGTTTCCTTGGCTTTCAGCTAATATTGTTAGTAAAGAAACGGGTGAACCCTACTTTGGAAAACCTTATATAGTAAAAAAGTTAGGAGACCTAAAAGTGGGCATTCTTGGCTTAACAACCCAGTATATACCTAACTGGGAACAGCCTCAGCATATTGAAGGGTTGAGATTTGAGGATGCTGTTGTAACGGCCAAAAAGTGGGTTAAGCTATTAAAGGATGATGAAAAAGTAGATATTGTCGTGGTTTCCTACCATGGTGGGTTTGAACGAGATTTAGAAACTGGAGAGCCAACTGAAACATTGACAGGTGAAAATCAAGGATACCAAATTTGTATGGAAGTAGAAGGTATTGACGTGCTATTAACAGGTCACCAGCATCGTCAAATTGCTGGAAACAGGATTAATGGAGTGATCGTTGTTCAGCCTGGAAAAGATGGGAGTGCCTTAGGAAAAGTAACTTTACAGCTAGAAAAGGATGAACCTAGCTGGAAATGTGTGCAAAAATCCTCTGAATTGCTATCCATAACTGCTGTCGAAGAAGATATCAGCTTACTGGAAAAGGTGAAGATGTACGAAGACGTTACACAGGAATGGTTGGATCAACCGATTGGAAAAATCGAAGGAGATATGATTTTTCGAGATCCAATGGAAATTAGAACAAAGGATAATACGCTAGTAGAATTTATCAACCGTGTCCAAATGGAGGTTACGGGAGCTGATATCTCAAATACAGCCATATTTGATATCCTATCACAGGGGTTTCCCGAGAATGTAACAATGAGAGCAGTTGTTTCAAACTATATCTATCCGAATACCTTAAAGGTAATCCGTATTACGGGACAAGATATGAAGGATGCATTGGAGCAGTCAGCCTCTTATTTTGAACAATTTGACGGTGAGGAAATAAAAGTAAATCCTTCATTTATTACACCAAAACCGCAACATTACAATTATGATATGTGGGAAGGGATTGAATATTTGATTGATATCTCGAAGCCCATTGGTGAAAGAATAGTAAAGCTGGAGTGCAAAGGCAAACCGGTTGAACCGGAAAAAGATTATGACGTTGTTATGAATAACTATCGTGCAAGTGGCGGCGGGAATTATCTTATGTATCAAAACAAACCGGTTATTAAAGAGATCCAAACAGATATTTCAGAAATCATAGCAAACTATATACTTGAAAATAAAGTAGTAAAAGCAACCGTAAATCATAATTGGAGGGTCATTTATTAAATAGTGGTGAAATCACTCATTAGAGCTGATTACTTTTTATATCACGAAAATCATATTATTCTTTAGTCGCTTAACTGACTCTTTACTAAAGGATACAATTCAAGCTTCTCACGGGTTTTAACCTTGTGGGAAGTTTTTTTGCAAAAAAATAAGGTACGATATGTTAAAGTTTATAGAAGATAGGGTTTAGATGATGGTCGTATCGCAGGGTGATATGCCTTGCAATTCATCGGGACTTTTATAGCGTTACCCGATATGTACAAAACCTTAGACGATACAGCTAAAAACCTTGTGTATCAACAAAGAAAGATTAGAAGCAACCAATGAAACGGAAATTACGATACCTTATACATTTGAAAATCTACCAGCGACCCCAATCAGTTAAAAGAAATCACTATTTTTCAAATTTCAACAAATTCCCGGGAAATATCTACAAATTTTGGGTAGAAATCGACAAAAAATTGGGCTGCTCATATGTAATAAGATTTCCTAACAAGGTTCAGGAAGCCTATGTAGTGTGAAGGTAACTATGCCTTCAAGGTTTTATTTTTTCTAATGCCTCGAACCAAATTGCTGAATTTGTTCGAGGTATTTCTTCTACTATGGTTTGTAAGATGAAGATACACTTTTCTTTTCTCTTCATTATCTTCAAGTCCTTATCTATCCATAAACTCATCTAATTCTACTTCCACCTGTATTTAAGTCCAAAAGAAACCTATAGAGTTGATATGCCTTCAACCATGTTGTAACACCAGCATTTCCTTTGTCGAAAAAAATTTACACTAACCTCCTTTTTTTACCTAGACTTAAAAAGTTGCATGAGGTAAAATGTTATTATCCATAATACTGAATTTACGGAAAATAACCAATGGGATTTTAATCATTAGTAAAAGGGGAAGGAAAAAAATATTTCCTTCAAAATTGCTGGTAATTAATACAATGATGTAAAAAAAGTTGGCTCCAGGAAATAAATTTTATAGTATAAATTTTTATTGGTCTAAGGAAACATTTTGAAAATGATGAATAAAATACAAATAAAGCGAGTTGATTTACATGTATCAATCTAAACGAATTAAAAAGAAAATTGTAGTTAGTGCCTATCTTTGTAAACTGTTAGGTGCAATTAAGGAAGAAGAATATCGTTTAATCGTTAACAAATCTAAATCAAATCACCACCAATAAAATTAGCAGAAAGAGAGGGATCATAATCAGATATAGGTAAATTTTTTTACCCTCAAACTTTCCCTTGGGCAACATTTGTTCATAAGGGAAATTTAAATAAAAATGAAGAATAAGGGGAGTAGAAAGAAGAAAAGGACAACAGAAAATGCATCCGAGTTAGCTGTTGAAAACAATTCCGGTGGTTAGGAAACTAAAAAACTATTAATATTTTGAAAGCTGCCATACGGATGGCAGCTTTCGCGCATTTTTAAGGTCAGTGATTTTGAATATTATTATCAATTAGGAGTGAGATACATGAGTTCAGAAGCTAAAATTGCCACTAATCAAGTGGTGCAGACTAAAGCTATGGAAAGCCGGATGAAAGGTAAGATGAAAGAGCATGGAGAATTAATGGCTGCAATCCTAAGCGGTCTCCTGATTTTTGGCGGCTGGCTGTTGAACAAGGCAGAAATAAATACTGCATCCATCACCCTATATATCATGGCGTTTTGTATCGGAGGATTTGCAAAAGCAAAGGAAGGCTTGGAGGCGACCATTAAGGAGAAAGAATTAAATGTTGAATTGCTCATGTTCATCGCTGCTGTAGGATCAGCCATTATAGGATATTGGACGGAAGGAGCAATCCTAATATTTATTTTTGCGCTTAGTGGAGCGTTGGAGACTTATACGATGAATAGAAGTAACAAAGAAATATCCTCTCTTATGGAATTGCAGCCAGAAGAAGCCTTTCTTGTATCAAATGGAGAGCAAAGAAAAGTGGATGTTTCTGAACTGGAAATTGGAAATGTGATCTTTGTAAAACCGGGTGAACGAGTTCCAGCCGACGGAGTGGTGGTTAAAGGAGGAAGTGCCATTGATGAATCTGCAATTACGGGAGAGTCCATGCCCATCCAAAAAAATATCAGCGATGAAGTTTTTGCTGGTACAGTGAATATAACTGGTTCTATGTCCATTCAAGTAACGAAGCTGAGTGTTGACACCATTTTTCAAAAAATTATTAATCTTGTACAAACGGCTCAAAGTGAGAAGTCGCCTTCACAGTTATTTATTGAAAGGTTTGAAGGCACTTATGTAAAAGTGGTGTTATCGGTGGTCGCGCTAATGATGATTTTACCTCACTTTTTATTCAGCTGGTCATGGCAGGAAACTTTTTACCGGGCGATGGTCCTTTTGGTTGTATCCTCACCATGTGCATTGGTAGCATCGATTATGCCAGCAACCCTTTCTGCGATATCAAATGGTGCCAGGAATGGGATATTATTTAAGGGTGGAGTCCACCTGGAAAATTTGGGGTCATTAAAAGCTATTGCCTTTGATAAAACAGGGACTATTACAAGAGGAACTCCTGAAGTAACAGATTTTATTGTCGTTGAGGAGGAAAATGAAAGAGAAATCAAACAAATGGCAGCTTCCATTGAATGCCATTCAAACCACCCGCTTGCCAAAGCAATCGTTCGTCATGTTGTAAAAGGTAATGTGGACTTGGTTGAAATAGAAGGAATAACAGATGTTTTAGGCTTCGGTATTGAAGCTATAATACAAGGAGATATATGGAAAATTGGTAAAGCCGAATTTGTAAATTTAGAGAAGGATTCCGAAATATTTGGTGCGCCTCTTGTTGACATGACTGAAAAAGGGAAAACAATGGTTTATATTCAAAAAAATGAAAAGGTAATTGCTTTAGTGGCATTAAAAGATATTCTTCGTTCTGATGCTAAGAAAGCGTTACAAGATTTAAATTCTCTTGATCTTGCAACGGTTATGATTACTGGAGATAATGAAAAAACAGCTAGAGCAATCGCAAAAGATATTAAGTTAAGCGACTATATTTCAGATTGTCTGCCGGAAAACAAGGTTGAGAAGGTAAAGGAATTGAAAAAGAAATATAAGGTTGTAGCAATGGTTGGAGATGGTGTGAATGATGCGCCTGCTCTAGCAACTGCAAGTATAGGGATAGCAATGGGAGAAGGGACGGATGTAGCATTAGAAACTGCGGATGTGGTTCTGATGAAGAATGAGCTTTTAAAGATTCCGCAAGCGATTCAACTTTCAAAGAAAATGAACAGAATCATTAAACAAAATATCTGTTTTTCTATTTTAGTTATCATGGTTTTAATATCCTCAAATTTCCTTCAAGTTTTGGATTTGCCGCTAGGTGTGATTGGACATGAGGGAAGTACCATTTTAGTTATATTGAATGGCTTAAGACTCTTAAAAAATTAGACCTGTAACTGTACCATGGAGGAAATCCTTATTGAAAAATAGGGATTTCCGTTGTTCTTTATTCTGCAATACAATCCCCTTACATATAATGCTAAAAAGCTAATTAAAGGTGGATACTCGTGGCAGTTAATTTAGGAATACTCATTAGTGCGTTAGGGACAATCTTAGGTGCGATGCCCGCTTTATTATTAAGCAATGTAACACATCGTATTAAGGATAATTTATTAGCCTATAGTGCTGGAATCATGGTAGCAGCTTCTACCTATGCTTTAATCCCTTCAACGTTAAAGTTATCTAATATGTTTGTTTTGGTGATTGGAATTTTACTAGGAACTACGACACTTACATTATTAGAGATTAGTTTACCACATTTAGAGATGGATCACTCGGTCCACGCTAACCAGAAAACCAATCCTCTTCTCTTAATCGCTGCAATGGCGATACATAATATACCTGAAGGCATGTCAGTAGGAATCAGCTATGCTAGTCAACTAGACGATTTAGGCTCCCTCGTTTCTTTTTCCATTGGTCTTCAAAACATACCCGAAGGATTCTTAGTTTGCCTATTTTTAATAACGAATCAAATCCCAAAGGTACAAGCACTCTTATATACTGCTTTTACTGCGGGAATAGAATTGGTTTCCTCATTTATTGGTCTGCAAATAAGCGACCAACATTTAGATATTATTCCGTATGGATTAGCATTTGCCGCCGGTTCTATGATGTTTGTTGTCTACAAAGAATTGATTCCAGAAAGTCACGGCGATGGTAATGAAAGATCAGCAACTTTTTCCTTTGTTATTGGTTTGTTAACGATGATATTTATTACGGATGTATTAAGGTAATATAAGCATTTGATTCAGTACGTTCTATATAATTTAATCAAGATGCCTGACCCCAATGTCTCTTTTCTTCTTAGAATTATTGTCAGCCAGAGTATTCATTATTATCTTAGGTCTATTCTTAGTCGATATTGTCGGATACTTAATCGGTCTGTTATAATTTTGAGGATAATGCCCGAACTTGTCCCAAGTATTTTTTGCGTGAAATGAAAAAACGCGTATAATAATTATTATTATAAGAAAGAAATGGAGTACATCAAATGGTCCAATCAATCAATACAAAAGTCGATTTAGTTATTGATGCAACCTCACATATGGGAATTTCAGATTATGGTAAAATCATGATTGGAGACAAAGGATTTGAATTCTTCAATAATCGTGATGCTCGTAAGTTTATTCAAATTCCTTGGGTAGAAGTTGAGTACGTGATCGCTTCAGTCATGTTCAAAGGGAAATGGATCCCACGGTATGCTATCCAAACTAAACGAAATGGGAAGTATACATTTTCTTCAAAAGAGCAGAAAAAAGTTTTGCGAACAATTCGTGAATACGTTGATCCGAATCAGATGGTCCAATCATTAAGTTTCTTGGATGTTATCAAACGCGGCTTGAAGAGTAAATTTAAAAAGTAATAGCTTTACATACAAGACAGGTTGGAGCTTGTCTTTTTTTTGTTGGGACAATTCCGAAAATTTGTTTACGATAAATAAATTTTTCTCCTCTTGTAAGAGGAATAATTAGTGTGCTATAATTATCGTGGAAGCTCATTGAAGTGACGCAGATGCTGTTTATTTAACACTCTATTTACAGCGTTTGCAAAATAAATTTAAATCGCTATTATTTTTTACGTGTTACTGATCCGATCAGGCATGAGTGAAAAGTATTGATTGATATGAAGGATTAAGGGTAATTCTATACCTATATCTTCATTCAATCTACTTTTTGCTCATGCTTTTTTTATTGTTTTGTTGAAACTGTAACCGCTTTAGATGAGCTGAAAAAATAATAATAGGAGGTAAAAAGATGGTAGGAATTATCATTGCAAGTCACGGTGAATTTTCCAATGGTATCTTGCAATCTGGAGAGATGATCTTTGGAAAACAAGAAAATGTTAAAGCTGTTACATTGATGCCGAGCGAAGGACCTGATGATGTAAAGGCAAAAATAAAAGAAGCAATTGCTTCTTTCGACAACCAAGACGAAGTATTATTCTTAGTCGATCTTTGGGGTGGAACTCCTTTCAATCAAGCCAACAGCTTGTTTGAAGAACACAATGACAAATGGGCAATCGTTGCTGGTATGAACTTACCGATGCTGATTGAAGCTTTTGCATCGCGCTTCTCAATGAACACAGCCCATGAAATTGCCGCCCATATTTTGGGCACAGCTAAAGAAGGAGTTAAAGTAAGACCTGAACAATTAGAACCAGCAGCAGCTACTTCTGTTACTGCAGCTGAAGGGCCATCAAATGCAGGTGCTCCTGGTAAATTTGAATACGTGTTAGCACGTATCGACTCACGACTTCTTCATGGACAAGTAGCAACTGCATGGACAAAAACGACACAGCCTACACGTATCATCGTGGTATCTGATGCAGTAGCTAAGGATGACCTTCGTAAGAAATTGATCCAACAGGCTGCTCCTCCGGGTGTAAAGGCACACGTTGTTCCTGTTAATAAAATGATTGATCTTGCAAAAGATGATCAACATTTCGGCGGCCAGCGCGCGTTACTTCTTTTCGAAAACCCGCAAGATGTGCTTAGAGCGGTAGAAGGCGGCGTTCCGTTGAAGACAATCAACGTTGGTTCTATGGCACACTCACCTGGTAAAGTTCAACCGAATAAGGTATTGGCCTTTAACCAAGATGATATAAATACTTTTAAAAAGTTAAAAGAAGCTGGTTTGAATTTCGATGTACGTAAAGTGCCGAATGATTCAAAAGGCGACATGAACGAAATTATCAAGAAGGCTCAAGAAGAGTTAAACAAACAAAAATAAATCCAGAGAAAACGGAGGATTAATAAACATGGATTTGAATGTGATTCAAATAATATTAGTCTTTGTCATAGCATTTTTAGCTGGTATGGAAGGAATTTTGGATGAATTCCAATTCCACCAACCACTCGTTGCTTGTACGTTGATTGGCTTAGTTACAGGAAACTTAGTACCGTGTCTTATCTTAGGTGGTACACTTCAATTGATCGCTTTAGGTTGGGCAAACATCGGAGCTGCCGTAGCACCGGATGCCGCGTTAGCCTCAGTTGCATCTGCCATTATTTTAGTTTTAGGTGGACAAGGTAAAGCTGGTGTGGCTTCTGCAATTGCGATTGCTGTTCCGCTTGCAGTTGCTGGCCTTTTATTAACAATCATCGTTCGTACACTTGCAACAGCAATCGTACACTTTATGGATGCTGCAGCTCAAGAAGGAAACATCAGAAAAGTTGAATTTTGGCAAATCGTTGCTATTTGCATGCAAGGGTTACGTATTGCTATTCCGGCTGCATTAATTATAGCTATTGGTGCAGGTCCGGTTAGAGAATTACTCACATCTATGCCAATTTGGTTGACAGACGGTTTAGCAATCGGTGGGGGAATGGTCGTAGCCGTTGGTTATGCAATGGTTATCAACATGATGGCTACAAAAGAAGTATGGCCATTCTTCGCAATTGGTTTCGTATTAGCGACTGTTTCACAAATCACACTTATCGGTTTAGGTGCTATCGGTGTGGCTCTTGCACTTATCTATTTAGCGCTTTCTAAACAAGGCGGTTCTGGTAATGGCGGAAACGGTAAACATGGTGATCCACTAGGCGATATTATTGATAATTACTAAGAAGGAGGAGGACACAAAAATGGCAAATGAATTGAGATTATCAAAAAAAGATCGTATTTCTGTTTGGTGGCGGTCCACATTCATTCAAGGTTCTTGGAACTATGAACGTATGCAAAACGGTGGTTGGGCATATACGATGATTCCCGCAATCAAACGATTATATAAAACGAAAGAAGATCGTGCTGCGGCACTAAAACGTCATTTAGAATTCTTTAATACTCACCCATATGTAGCTTCACCTATTATTGGTGTAACTTTAGCGCTTGAAGAAGAACGTGCAAATGGTGCGCCGGTTGACGACACAGCCATTCAAGGGGTTAAAGTCGGTATGATGGGGCCATTAGCAGGTATCGGAGATCCGGTTTTCTGGTTCACGGTTAGACCAATCCTTGGTGCATTAGGCGCTTCTCTTGCATTGACCGGTAACATCCTTGGGCCGATTATTTTCTTCGTTTTATGGAATCTCATTCGTATGGGATTCACGTGGTATACGCAAGAATTTGGTTACAAAGCTGGTTCTAAAATTACTGACGACTTATCTGGCGGAATACTTCAAGATATTACCAAGGGTGCATCCATTCTGGGTATGTTCATCCTTGGTGCATTAGTTAACCGGTGGGTATCTGTACAATTTGCGCCAGTTGTATCCGAAGTTAAACTTTCCAAAGGCGCTTATATTGATTGGGATAAATTACCTGCTGGGGCAGAAGGGATTAAAACTGCTTTACAACAGCAAGCTAGTGGTCTTTCATTAGAACCTGTTAAAGTAACTACGTTACAAGCCAACTTGGACAGCTTAATTCCTGGTTTAGCCGGATTGCTTATCACATTCCTTTGCATGTGGCTTCTTAAGAAGAAAGTTTCTCCAATCGTTATGATTCTTGGATTGTTCGTGGTTGGTATCGTCTTCCACTTAATACACTTAATGTAATAATAAAATAGAGCAGCACCTCCTGTTATAATAATCGGAGGTGCTTTTCATATAAAAATAAATATTTTTTAGGAGGCAGCCATGCTTACTATTGGTTATATTGGAAATGGAAAAAGCACGAACAGATATCATCTGCCGTTCGTACTGCAAAGAGAGAATATAAAGGTAAAAACTATTTATCAAAGAAATCCTAAGCATGAAAGTTGGGAAAGGATTGCAGGGGTTAATTATACTTCTGATTTAGATAAACTATTACATGACAAGGACATTCAACTAATAGTTGTTTGCACAAGAACTGACAGTCATTACGAATACACAAAATTAGTATTAGAGCATAATAAGCACTGTTTGGTTGAAAAGCCTTTTATGGAAACCTCAGAACAGGCAAAAGAAATATTTGCAATGGCAAGCAAGAAAGGATTAATTGTCCAGGCATATCAAAACAGGCGTTTTGATAGTGACTTTTTAACCGTTCAAAAAGTCATCGAAGAAGGGAAACTAGGGAACTTGCTGGAAGTGGAAATGCATTATGACTATTATCGTCCCGAAGTACCAGAGTCTGCTCATTCCTTTAATCCCGCAGAGTCATTTTTATATGGACATGGCTGTCATACACTGGATCAGGTTATCAGCTACTTTGGCAAGCCGGAACATATTCATTATGATGTAAGGCAATTATTAGGCCAAGGAAGAATGAATGATTATTTTGATTTAGATTTATATTATGGTGAGTTAAAAGTATCTGTAAAATCCAGTTATTTTAGACTTAAAGAAAGACCTAGCTTTGTCGTCTATGGAAAAAAGGGATGCTTTGTGAAATATTCCAAAGATCGTCAGGAAGAACATTTAAAGTTATTTTATATGCCTGATAACAAAGACTTTGGGATAGATACAATAAACCATTATGGTGTACTCACATATATTGATGAAGAAGGTACAATCCACGAAGAAACAGTGAAATCCGTAAATGGTGATTATGGAAGAGTATATGATGATTTATATGAAGCCATCATAAATGGTAATGATAAAACCATTACAGATGAACAGACACTGCTGCAAATGGAAATATTAGAAACTGGGGTTAAAAATTTAAAGTAAAATGAAAGAAAGGTCTTTCATCCTGAATGGATGAAGACCTTTTATTTTGCCTTATTCAGAGGCTAATGCCTTATCTTTCGTTAGTAAATATGGTCTATAATAACCAACGGTGTTTGATAGAGGGAGTACTTCTTCCGATAGATTGATATTTAACTGTTCTTGAATGTAATTTCTTCGTTTTTGAATTCTCTTCCATAATTGTGGGTATTCGTCTTTTAGCTTATTTCTTAATTCTTCATTTGCAAGAGCAATGGTATCTTCTGCACTAACACCAGCATAGCCTTCAATGGAAGGGATAATGTCAATTTGAAAAATCATGCCGCTTTTAAGTTCTTCAATTGAATCTGGGTATATTGGTGAAGACATCCATTCTTCATCGGAAACAAGATGTCCGGGGTTTAAATGCCAATTGTACTTTTCTTTCGGATAGATCCCTTCAATTACCTCGTAAAAAGTTCCACCATACATCCCTATTTTAATGTTCTCTAACCAATATACAACAGTCTGATAATAAGGAATTGCAACTTTATCTAAATAATCCTTTTGAGTAGACGGGAGTTGTTCAATATTTTCAACAATAAACCCAGTTCTACTGGTCAGACCACCTTTATAGCCTGTGGTTAATGATATAGGATCCCCTACTTTGGTCCGTTTATTAGTAGGATAAACGTTTGCATATTCAAAACGCTTGCCAGTAGCCGCAATGGTAACCACATTATTTGCTTGCCCATCAGCATTCAGAATATCTCCTAAAAAGGATTCTTTAACACCTATATCAATCGCATTTAAAGCTTTTAGCATACAAGATGAAGCAAGGTTTGCCCCATATTCATAATGAGCAATTTCATTAGGATTATTTGTTGTCCTAACCCCAATGTCTCCTCCTATAAATATGTAAGAGGCATTGACAATCTTTGCATGATCATGCTTTGCATTTTGTAATGCCTCAACAATAAAATGAGGAATGTCAAATAGCGTATCGTTAGCTTGTGCTTTTGAAGTAAACATTTTCCAGCCGACAAGGCCAATCTTTTGACTCGTTGAGAAATTAATTTGATCCAATATACCTTCTAATGGATGATCATCGTTCATCGGTTGATTAGGCAAAGAAAAAAGTGAAAAAGGATAAACAGTACCCATTGTACGAGCATATTTTGCCATTTTTAGATTTTCATTCCCCAAAATATATGAACATTCTCCATTGTTTTTCATTACAAAAAGAGCTTCTTCAAATCTTGGAATAAAACCCGTCAAGTATTCAAAATTACTTCCGTGTTCTTTATCAGCGTATATCACCAATACATCAAACTCTTCTTGTTTCATCAATTGAAGAAGTTTTTCTTTTCTTTCGTTGATCGTCTCATCCGTTAAGTAAACGGGAGAAACATTTTCTTCAATTTCAGGCTGTTCTATTTCCTTCAATAGTACTTGTTTCTTCATTGTCATAAACATATTCTCCTATTCTTTTCATCATTCTTCGGTAACTACAAGATCTACGTTATTTTGAGCTAAAGACTCCACAAATTTCTGCTCCGGCATCTTATTAGTAACCAATATATCAATTTCATCGAGGGAACATATTTTGAAATACCCCGTTGTATCAATTTTTGTATGATCTGCTAAAGCAATTACCGTGTTCCCTCTTTGAACCATTGCCCGTTTAACCAACCCTTCCTCCTCTGTATGAATAAACAAGCCCTTTTCAGAAATTGCAAAAACCCCTAATAATGTATAGTCAACACTATATTGTCTGATTTTATCCACCGTATCTGCCCCATATAAAAACAACTGTTCAATATTAAGTTTGCCAGGAAGAACTGAAACAGTTGTCCTTTCATTCTTAGAAAGAAGAATAGCATGTGTAAGAGAGTTGGTAATCCCTTTCAAACTCTTCCCGTTTAATTTAGGAATAACAGCTTCCACTGTTGTGGACGAATCAAAAATAACGGATGAATGATCTTTGACTATTTTAGCAGTCTTCTCTGCAATTTTTTCCTTAATAGTGTTTTCCTGATTTGCTCTTTCTGAGTAATTTAAAATAAGAGCCTCTTTACTAGCTAACACTGCTCCTCCATGTATTCTTCTAATAACATTCTTTTTTTCTAGTTTAATTAAGTCTCTTCTTATCGTATCTTTTGAAACTCCAAGTGTTTCAGCAAGACTTTCAATTGTCACACTAATATTTTCTTCAATAATTTTCTTTTCTTTTTCAAGTCTCTCTTCGATTAGCATAAAACAACTCCCTGTGTATAGAATAATCTACATTGCAATAAGGTGCAATTTTTTGCAACTTTTTTATAATTATAAGATAATATTGCAAAAGATTGCAAGGTGATTTATGCTTTGATAACGGCAATGCAGTATGGAAAGAGTATAAAAAATTACACGGCTTACTCAGTTAACCGATAAGGTAAGTTTGAAATAATATATAAGATTAGATATACTTGAATTGTAAGTAATTTTTAAATATCTTAGATATTTCTATAAAAATTAATGTCTAAGATTTATATAATTAGAAAGGTGGAAATAAAATGAATACGCTAGTAGCTCAAGAAAGGAAAAATTACAAAAAATCTACTTCGAAAAAATTGAGAAACGATGGGAAAATCCCTGCAATTGTTTATGGGAACAATATTGATACGGAATCTATTTCTATAAAAAATGCAGATTTATTAAAAGTGATGAGGGATGTTGGTAGGAATGGTATTTTATCTCTAAATCTTGATGGGAAATCAAAAAATGTAATGTTAAGAGATTATCAGAATGACCCTGTAACTAGGGAGATACTTCATGTGGATTTTCTTCAAGTTGATAAGCATACTGAAATCAATGCAAAAGTGAGTGTTATTCTAAAGGGAACATCTAAAGGTGAGAAAGTCGGAGGAATTGCTAAACAATATCTTCACGAATTGGATATCACAGCAAAAGCAAATGATATTCCAAATGAAATTGAAATTGACATCACTGATTTTGAAATCGGCCATGCCGTAAAAGTAGCAGATATTAAAAAAGATTATAGTAACTGTTCGATCAACCATGAGGATGATGAAACTATAGCGATGATCGACTATGTAAAACCTGAAACAGAGGAAGCTGAGGATACGAGTAAACTTGAAGCCTCGGGTGTTTAATCCTATCACATTAGTACTTTAATGTGGTAAAATACTAATGAAGAGAACAACAATTCTTATTAGTACAACACTTAGTATCTTATAGTAAATGCTCTACCAGGCTAAGTTACTATTAGACTTTTAATACTCGATGTCTTTTACCGTTTTTAAGTATAAACAAAACTAATAATTATTTCAATACTTTTTAAGCAAAAATTTATCTTCAATCAGTTCTATAGCGGAAGCATTTATTGCCTTCTGCTATAGACTTTTTTAGCTTCAGACAATTCCTATCAAATCCCAATCATAAGTATGCAGGGTAGAGTCCAATAAGTGTACAAAAAAAGTAGCTCATTAAGCTACTTTTTTAAATGATACACAAGTTAATTTATCGCTCAATGGGAAACCAACCTTCAACCTCTAAAATCAATTTCCATAAAGGAGTTGGAATGACAGCATGGTGCTGTTCGTTTTGTTTTAACTGTTGAGAAACCGTTCCTTCTTTATGATTCTGTACTTTTTCAACCCAATGCGGATCAACAATTAGCGCTCTTCCAATCGCCGCAAAATCTGTTTTTCCTTTTTCTAATAGGAGTGCTGCATCATCAGATGTATGGATACTACCTACACCAATTAACGGTACACGCCCGTTAATATATTCAGCAATTAATTCGGTACGTGATTTTTCACTCACAATACCTCGACGTGGTTTTGCCCAAGCATCTGTTGTTGCGATATGAAGATAATCAATATCTGCCTGGATTAATTCATCAATTAAAGAAAACGTTTCTTTCATTGTAATGCCCGGTGTTTCCGGCTCTTCTGGTGAAAAACGATAGCCAATTAAAAACGGTTTTTTGGCATGTTCCTGAATTACTTTTTTAACTTCTGCGATAAGTTTAAATGGGAAGAGGAACGGATTTTCAAATTCGTCCTTTCGTTTATTTGAATGGGGTGAAATAAATTGTTGAATTAAGTAACCACTTGCCCCATGTAATTCAACACCATCAAACCCAGCTTCGATAGCTCGACGTGTTGCCTCACCAAAATCAGCAATAATATCGTATACCTCTTCAGTCGTTAATGCTCGTGGTGCTTGTTTAATGCTATAAAATCCACGGTCTTCAAGTGGAGCAATGGCACTAGCACTTACGGTTTCCTCATTTGGAATAAGTCTTGGCACGGCTAAACGTCCGCCATGATAAAGTTGAACGACTCCTTTAGCACCGCCAGAATGAATCACATCGACTAATTTGGAAAGACCTTCAATTGTACCATCATGATCAATGCCCATTTGCCCATCGAAACCTTTCCCATTTTTCGAAACATATGCACATGCCGTAATAATCGTACCGACACCATTTGCACGTTCTCTGTAATAATTAAGTTCTTCCTGTGATACATAGTCATTCTCGTCAGCAGAAAAAGTTGTCATTGGCGCCATCATGAGACGATTTTTTACATGGACACCACTTTTAAATGTATAATCTCGAAATAATTTTTGATAGTTATCCTTCATTTAAATTCTCCTTTAATGAATTCCTCTTTTAAGCTTCATAATTAATGAATAGTTTCTAAAGCTTCGATTTCCTTTGTAATGGCTTCGCTACCTGTATTTAACTTTTGGGCAATATATTTTATATTGCCGCGTGAAATTTGTTCTGCAGGTGCTGCAATAGCTAATGCAGCAATTACTTTTTTATGACGAAATACTGGAACGGCTACACAACGGATACCGACGATCCGTTCCTCATCATCAAATGCATAGCCTTCTTGACGAATTACCTTTAAATGATAATGGAATAGTTGAGAGTCTTGGAACGTATTTTCCGTCGCAGGTTCGAGTGACATTTTACTGAATAAAGGCGCTAACAGTTCTTCATCTAAATGGGCCAAAATGACTTTTCCTAAAGCCGATTGATGTAACTTTGAACGATTTCCGATTTCTTCGTCAGCTGACTTTTTAAATGGAGCATGTAATACCTGAGTCATGACAAGATCGGTATCATCCACTTTGCCTAAATAGGTACTCATTTGTAAATTTTGTGCTGCTTGATGGATGGAATGTAATGAGGCCCAATCCTTTTCGGAGCGTTTTTCAAAATTGTCACCAAACATTTTATGATTAATAAAATATTGAGTTTGAATTTTATAGATATAATTCATCTCTTCTAACGTTGTTAATAATCGAAATGCCGTAGATTTACTTAGGTTGAGTTGATTCATCACTTCTCTCAACGTAATCCCTCGATATTGTTTGACTAATTCTAAAACGAGAAGTCCTTTTTTCAGTGTTGATACTTCATTGTTTGCCATTTGCTCACCTCATCTTCTACTAGTATAGATTCTTATACTTATTGTCTCAAAATATGTAGAAGGAGTTTCATTATTTGAAACTTTCAAGATGGTAAATAAATATAAGCACGTTATTTTAATGATTGGTGGCAATAAAGGTAGTGGGGTTTTTTCGAATTTCGGAGAGAATAGGATACTCATTAAAGAAAGTTTCAATAAATGAAACTTGAACGAAATAATTTGTAGATTTTATTTTTGGTCATTATGATAAGGCTAATGAATGATAGGGGGAAAAAGACATGAAATATACAACATTAAAAAATACAGAACTTAAAGTATCAGAGATTGGACTTGGCACCAATGCAGTTGGCGGGCATAATTTGTTTCAAAATTTAAATGAAGCGGATGGAATAGACTTTGTAAGAGCAGCATTGAACAATGGGGTAAACTTTATTGATACAGCAGATATTTATGGTCTTGGACGTTCCGAAGAATTAGTAGGTGAAGTATTAAAAGAATTTAAACGAGATGACTTTGTGATTGCAACAAAGGGAGCGCAACATTGGTTCCGCGATGGTTCTGTAAAAACGGACAATCGTCCTGAATATTTTCGAGAAGCAGTTGAAAAGAGTTTACAACGGTTACAACTAGACTATGTGGACCTGTATTATTTACACTTCCCAGACAATGAAACACCTTTTGCAGAATCAATTGGTGAATTAGCTCGTTTAAAAGAAGAAGGAAAAATTCGTGCAATTGGGATTTCAAACGTTTCAATTGAACAATTAAAAGAGGCGAACGCTCATGGTGAAATTTCCGTCTTACAATCACCATATAATATGTTAGATCGTTCAGCCCAGGCAGAGGTATTGCCATATTGTGTTGAAAATAATATTTCCTTTATTCCATATGGTCCATTAGCATTTGGATTACTAGGCGGGGGTTTCACAAAAGACTCTAAGTTAGATTCACAGGATTGGCGAAATTCTCTTCCTTTATTTCAAGGTGAGCAATTTCACCGAACACTTGAAGTAGTGGACAAATTGAAAGAAATTGCTGCTCAAAAGGAAACGTCTCTTCCTAATTTAGCGCTAGCTTGGTTACTTGCTCAAGCAGGTGTTGATGCAGTTATTCCGGGAGGAAAAAGGAAAGAGCGCATACTTGAAAACATTCATGCGAGTGAAATTATTTTTTCAAAGGAAGAATTAAATCGTATTAACGATATTCTAAGTAACAACTAATGTATTGGGTTTAACTCAGGTAAAATTCCTAAAAAGTGGCCGCCAAGGAATGATTTTTTAGTTATCACTCTGCTAATCAGATAGTTCTTTTGTTTTGCTAACGCAATCTCATGAGAAACAGTAAAATCCCGTTAAAGATGTTACAGGAAAAATTTAAAAAAACTCTGATTTATCTTACTCTTTGAACACGATGTTAACAGGATATGGGGTCCTCCGGCGCATTAAAGCTTTTAATTCAGTTGGAGGGACTGTCCCCAATGTCAATCCATGAATCAACTTATTTTTATATAGAAGATATTTGTTATAAAACAAATTGCTTGAAGTTAAACCAATTTATCGATATGCTTAGCATACTAACTAATTACTACTGGAAGTAGGTGAACTTTTGATTGAGGATGAAATTCGGGAAATGCTTGATGAAATATCGACCAAGAAGCGTAGGAACTATTCAGAAATGCTGCGTCAAATAGATCTTCATATAGGTCAAGATCAGTTATTATGCCGGTTATGGAAAGAGGATGGCATTACACAGACCCAGTTAAGCGAACGTTTGAATTGTGAACCCCCAACTATTGCAAATATGGTGAAAGCATTGGAAAACTACGGTTTAATCTACCGGCAGCGTGATGCATTAGATGCAAGAGTCAACAGAGTCTATTTAACACCTAAGGGACAAGACATAAAAGAGCCAATTGAAAAAGTTTGGAGAAAGCAGCAGGATAAGTTATTGGATGGAATGTCATCCGAGGAGCTATTATTATTAAAAAAACTCTTGAAAAAAATGGCAGATAATCTATCATAAGTTCGGCTCTTTTATGGAAATCGTTAGCATACTAATGATTTTCTGAACAATAAGGAGCGTAAGCATTTGGTCACAATTCAATCTAGAGTAAAGTTGGTTTAGTATTAAAATATAGGAGCTTTATAATAAATGAAAGCTTTCATTGTTGATGGAATAAACTGGTTGGAAGGGTGTTGAAAAATGAATTTAGGTATTTTGGACCAAGCCCCGATTACGAAGGGAAATAAGGCTGCAGATGCATTAAAAAAGGCGGAAGAGTTGGCTATTTTAGGAGATGAATTAGGCTATCATCGAATGTGGATGGCAGAACATCATGGAACAAACGATTTTGCAAGTTCAGCTCCAGAAGTGACGGCAGCTCATTTGGCTGCTAAAACGAGAAATATTCGAATCGGCACTGGGGGAGTGATGATGATGCATTATTCTCCATTAAAACTAGCTGAAGTGTTTAAAACGTTAAGCGCATTTTCGCCAGGTAGGATTGATTTTGGCGTTGGTCGAGCTCCGGGTGGGGACCAGCGTTCCATCTATGCTTTATCTGAAGGACGTCAGCCGCTGCTGCATAATATGTATGAAAAATTTGATACGGCATTGCAGTTAATCAATGATGAAGTACCCGAAGATGGCTTATATAATCAAACAATCGCCACACCATCCCAAGTCGATTTGCCAGAAGCTTGGCTATTGGGTTCTACTGGTAATAGTGCTATTCAGGCGGGGATAAGGGGCGTCGGCTATTCTTTTGCGCAGTTTTTCAATGGTGAGCTGTCCAAACCAATTTTAGATGCTTATAAAAAGAACTTTAAACCTTCTGCTTTTATGGAGAAACCGAAAATCAATGTTTCCTATATGGTGACAACAGCCGAAACCAAAGAAGAAGCTGAATTCGAAGCAAAGCCTCAAGATATTTGGCGTTTACTGTTTATGAGAGGCAGGATCACACCACTGTTAACACCGGAGGAGGCCCGTGATTATCAATTGACGGAAATGGATCGTATGACTATTAAAGAAAATCGTAACATACATTTAGTTGGAGATGCGAAAGATATAGCTACGTTGCTACAAAAAGAACAGGAGCAATACGGGTTTGATGAAGCGATGATTGTCAGTATTCCCCATTCACAAGAGAAACGTCTCGATGTTTATCGATTAATCGCGCGGGAATTGTTGTAAGTTTAATGTAACACACTTATGATTAAGACTGAACTGGAGCAGCTTTTTCGCGAAAAAAAAGCTGATGTACTTTTTCATATATGTAATGTTTTTATTATTATAATGGTTTCTTTTGCGGCGCATGCTGTAATGACAATTTATATCATCGGAAAAGAAGAGTCAGTCCCCAATCCATTAATGGGTTGGGGACTGACTCTTTTTATTTGGCGGGGCATGATTGTTAATGAAGCCTCGATGGATGGGATACTAGCACACTTGGAAACGATGCATAAAACACCGCAACAGCTGGTGTACTTCACTTACCACGTTCACTTGCATTTGAATATACAACGGAAAAAATTATTTACTGACTTCTTTGGTAGTAAAATCTATAAACGCATTAATGCGCCATTAGGCTCTGGTAACTCTTCTTCCCTGATCCGATTTAATCTACAAAAATGTTCAAAAAAGTTCTGTGCTAGTTCTTTTTCCTGTGTGTCACTTTTCAAAGAAACAATATCAAGTAAAATTTGAGCCATCCATACATTATCAAAATAACGGTATTTACCTGTATTCCAACTCATTTTGTGAGGGGATTTTTCATTTACGTAATATTTCCAAAGAGGCATCCTATCAGATTCCTGTTCTGTAAGTTGTAGTCTGTATTCTGAATGAGCAGGAATATATCCATCTTCACAAAACTTACCGATAAAATCTTCATTCACCATATAAACACCTAAGATACGTCTGTCTTTTTCAGGTATACTGGAATCTCTTGCTGTTAAAAGGCAAACACTATTTTGGTATATGCGGGTAGGTTTGTTTGGCTTTCCTTTGTTATTACCGCTTTTTATTACGCCAGTAAAAACCTTCCACTCTGTAAAAACCCTGCTCAGTTCTTCGTCGTCACACCAAAAAACCATTTGTGATTCGGGATGAAGTTTATGATTCTTCATAAGTTTTTCATGTTCCAAACGAAGTTGCTGTTCTTTACGTTGTCGGTTTTTTTCTTCTTCCTTTTCCTGTTTTACCTTCTCCTGTTCTAGTTCCTTTTTTTGTATAACCTTTTCTAGTGAATTGGCAGCACTTTTATCATGTAGCTTTAGGTGTTTTCCAAATGCATCGGGAAAAACAAACTTTTTATTTTCCGTTGCGAAATGTATTTCTATGGAAGAATCATTATATTCAACAACACTTCCTTTGCCAAAACGCTTGTGTGTTACTTCTTTATTGATTAGATTCATTATTTTTGACCTCCTTGTAATACTAAAACTTGGTTCATTCTATTAGAGTAAGCTCTCTTATTATTTGAAGCCGAAGTTTCTGCAGTGCCTTTTCTCCTATCTGGTTGATGCCCTTCACAGGTGACTTTCATTATTTAAACTACTAGTTCCATTACAACCTTCCTTTTTCTTCAGTTCCTTCGATTTGAAAAAGGGATATAAAAAAAACGCACCTAAATTCTATCTGCAAAAAGATTACACAAGAATTTGAAATACGATTTAAAAAATAATTGTATTTTTATTGTAACATATTTATAGAAATACCACAAATTTTATGTTGACAGATTAATTTATTATGATGTAAAATGAAAGATTATTTTATTTCAAGCGCTTATATTTTCCTCCATATTCGAGTAACTGTTATAAAAATATATACATTAGAAGAGGTAGATAAAAAGTTAAAAGAAATGGAGAAAGCGGCAGGGGAAGAGTTAAAATCTTATTTACCCAAGAATTGTGTTCTACATATAAGAATTGTTCATATAATAAAAGGAATTTACTGTATAGTTTTATAAAATCGATCTGGCCATTAAACCTGAGTGAAGGGTATATAAATTTTGGGGCCCTTTAGTGGAGGGACAAATATGTTTTTTCATGAGGTTCAAGCTGGGGATTCCTTATTTACGATCGGCAGCAGGTTTGGAATTTCTATTGATGAGATTCGCCGTGTGAATGGTTTAGAGAAGACCAATATTGTTCCGGGTCAGGCCTTGCTCATTCCGTTATATACGTATATTGTGCAACCTGGGGATACATTTACAGGGATTGCTAGAAAATCATACTTATCTTTAAAACAACTAACAGATGCCAACCCTGCTGTTAATCCTGCTGCATTACAACCAGGAATGAGGCTCACGATTCCTAATATATCAAATTACCATGCATCAGTACTGAGCTTCTATGTTATTCGAAGTCCGGAACTGGACAGGGCTTTAATCAGTGATGATGCCCCATATTGTACTGCCATATCCATTTTTGAATATCACATTGCTAGTAATGGAGATATCGCAAACACCTTAAATGATTTGACTGCTATTCAAACAACTTGGAGTCATCGGGTAAGACCTCTTGTGACTGTCACGAACTTAACACCTGAGGGTTTTAGTCCCGAACTAGTTCATCAAGTATTAAACAATCCTTCTACAAGGTCGAACCTTGTTAATAATATTACTTATTTAGTGAACAATAGGGGGTATGGAGGAGTCAATATTGACTTTGAGCGTGTTAGGGCTGAAGATAGGGATCTTTTCACAGGCTTTTTACGTGAATTACGAGATCGTTTGAAGCCAATAGGACGCACGCTAACAATTGCGCTTCCTGCAAAAACAAGTGAAGAAATACCTTGGCTTAGGGGGTATGATTACGGAGGAATAGGGTCAGTTGTGGACTTTATGTTTATCATGGCTTATGACTGGCATCATGCAGGAAGTGAACCAGGACCTGCAGCTCCCATTACTGAGGTAAGAAGAACTGTTGAATTTGCTATAAGATATGTTCCTCGTCGAAAAATTATTATAGGTATGCCTTTATATGGATATGATTGGATCGTTCCATACAGTCCAGGGAGAGTTGCCCCAGCGATTTCAAATCAGAATGCTATTGAAACAGCTATGAAGTACCAATCACCAATACAGTATTCAACTGAATTTGAGTCGCCTTTTTTCCACTATACAGATCAAAAGGGATTAACACATGAAGTTTGGTTTGAAGATGTAAGAAGCATGGGTGCTAAAATGGTACTAATTCGTGAATATGGACTACAAGGCTTAGGTGCCTGGCAATTAACATTGGGATTCACACAAGGACCTTGGCTTTTAACGAAGTTTTTTTCGATAATAAAGGTGTAAAAATATTGAATCAGAAAAACTTCGAAAATATACACCCGCAGAGAACGGGAAAGTTCTTGTGCTTAACGAAAAGTATATAAGAAAGAAAAAACGGTTTTCAAAATTAAAAAATTATAATTCCATTTCTAAGGAAAAATGATTTAAATAATATAAAAATATGAGGTTCCCAAAGTTGAGAAAACTTATAGGAAACCTCTTTTTTTGTCTTGGATACATAATCTATCAATTTAGAGAAATTTTAAGAGTAATAGAAAAAGGTTTCATTTAATAGAGGGCGGGAATATAAAGCGTGTAAGGGAACTCAATTAAAATTATGGAGGGATTCTTAATGGCTGACAAAAGACAAAATAACAATGATAATGGAAAGATGACCGTCGAAGAAGCAGGACGTAAAGGCGGCGAAGCTACAGCTAAAAGCCATGACAAAGAATTCTATGAGGAGATTGGTCGCAAAGGCGGCGAAGCAACTTCTAAAAATCATGACAGAGAATTTTACGAGGAAATTGGTCAAAAGGGTGGAGAAGCACGTGCTAACCAACGCGACGACGATAATAACCGCGATGGAAAAATGAGCAAAGCAGAAGCAGGTCGTAAAGGCGGCGAAGCACGTGCCAGACAACGTGATAACGATTAAATACTAAGGAACACTCATCGAATTTAATTTGAGAGATGATCTAAGAAGGGGCGTCCCATATATTATGGGACGCCCTTTTATGTGGAAAAGGGGCGGAGCGCCGCTTTATTCAGAGAACGCTTTTTTTTATTTTATTGAAGATAGAGGTTAATACATAGTATATTATCTGTTGAAATGTCCTTTATTTTGATATATATTTATATAGTTGGAAGAAATTTCATCTACTATAATTTGTGGCTAGAAGACTTCTACATTAATAACCAAATAAGTCTTATTGCCACATAAGATAAAATAAATGAGAAAGCAAGGGGAATAAGTGAACGAGAAAAATAAGTGGATTGAGCAATTAATACAGGCCACTATAAGAACTGTTGGAATCGATATTGAACTGAAGCATCAGATTACTGGGGTAAATATGAGCTATAATTTTATCCTTGACTATTTAGGTTATGATGATAAACGAATAGAAGAAGCTATAATGGAAATGCAGGAATCAGTCTCACTCAAATCGTATATTCAAGCTTTTACACTCCATGAGTTAGGGCATGCGTTAGACCGGAACGCTTTATTGGATTCACTGACAAAAACACTTGAATATTACGATATGAAAAAAAACTATCCAATATACGAACGATACAGTGATCCCAATCTTCTTGCTATGCTAATTGAAGAGCATGAGATGAATATCACTTTTGAAGAAACGGCTTGGGCGAATGCTGAAAAATTGAATATGGAATACGGTATTGTTGACTGGGCAAGCTTTGAAAAATTGAAGAATACAGGAATGGCAACTTATTTGAAATTATATGCAGAAGATTTACAGCTTTATAACAAGCTTGTAGCGGAGCAAACTGAACAAATTGCTTAATGAGAATAAAAATTGAGTAAACAAAAGACGACCACCTAGGTCGTCTTTTATTGTTTTCAGTTTAGGCGGTGGTGAACTTCGATTAAAAACAAGCTTTTGCCTAATTAGAATTCCTAAAGAAGGGGCTGAACAGTTCCTTTTTTTGTTTCGTATCGCGGGGCGATATAGCTTGCAAATAAACCTAAAAACCTTCATATTAAATAGAAAAGGAGATACGATATGCGACGTGATATACAACCGAATGAACAAGCTTTCTCTTCCAAGGAAGTGGCGGAAGAAGTAGGGATTGCAACTCCCACTGTACGAAAGTATGGCCAAATTTTAGAGAAGAATGGATATGAGTTTTTGAAAGATGGTGATCGACGTATCTTTGTTCAATCTGATATCGAAGCGCTTATAGCGCTACGCGATACGGACAAGCCCCTGGACGATACGGCTAAAGACCTTGTGTATCAACAAAAAGAAAGATTAGAAGGATCCAATGAAACAGAGATTGCCATACCCGATACATATAGGAATTTACCTCATGATCCCAATCAATTAAAAGAGGTCTTAACGTTTTTAGTCAATGAACTCGCAGCCACACGTGAAATGAATGTCCAACTGACAAACGATATGTCACAGCTTAAAATAACGGTTTCCCGACTCCGGCAAGATCATCATGTAATAAGTTCTAGTATTGGAAATTCAGCGCAAAAAACGAATGCTAAAATTGAAAAATTAACTGAACAACAAAATACCCAATACGAAACGTTGCTGCAACAAGAAAAACAAAAAAGTGAACTCTTACAAAAAGAAATACAAAATATGCGGGATGAACAGAAAAAAGAATGGAGTTCACAAAATGATTTCAATAAACGTTTAGAAGAAGCGATACAAAAACCTAAAGGAAAATGGGGAGGGCTTTTCTCCATATTCCGAAAATAAATTGTCAGTTTAAGCGATATGCGTCTAAACAAAATCCACAACTCGAAGCAAGCAAAAATGGAGTGTTCGAAAAAAATGGGGGGAGAAGGCTTTTGAGAACCTTAGTGAAAAACAAGAGTCATCCTTAATAGAGTCCCTCAAGAAAAGGTAAATCGGCTCTTCTTTGGTTTCGTATCGCTGGGCGATATAACTCATTCCGACTTCAAAGCGATATATCGTTACGCGATACGGACAAGCCCTAGACGATACACGATAGACCTTGTGTTTCAACAAAAAGAAAGATTAGAAGGAACCAATAAAACAGGGATTGCTATACCCGATACGCATGAAAAATCCCCCTCCGACCCCAATCAATTAAAAGAAATCTTCATGTCATTCCTTTGTTCCGAATATTGGGATACATTATTTTTCAAATTTCAACAAATTCCCGGGAAATATCTCAAATTATGAGAAGATATTTAGGTTCAATCGAACGTTCAACCCTCTTGTACCTTTAATTAATGTTGGAAATATAGAGAATTGATAGAATGATGTAAGTTCAAGAGCAACCAATCTAATTTTGCCGACTATTTTAGATATCCAAGGTAGGAATTTATCTGTAAATTTTATGATTCATTTACTGGTTTTGGGGTATATAAATTTTAGATAATAAGTGCCTTTAGTCAAGGGAAAATTAATAGGAAAAGAGGGAATTTAATTGGAGTTCTTAGATTTCGGTGCGTGGTTCCAATATTTCTTGTTGATTATTAGTGGTTGTTTGGTTTTATTTCTAATATTATTGTTATATTCCAATAGATATACACGTCAAAAAATAAATGAACTTGAACAAAAGGATGAAGGTGCTGAATCTTTTACGGAATTTCACTAACGGTTGCAAATGTTGAAGAGGAATTTTTATGTAACACTATGAATGAAAAACAGACAGAAGCTCTTTTTCTGTCTGTTTTTTATCATAGTATGAATGGCTGTGAAATAGCATAGTAACCTCATTGGAACCATAAAGAACTGTCCCTGCGGTTCGATTTTGGTTCATTTTATCTTTTTGAAACATTCTTCATCCCTCCTCCGTCTAATCTTTATGTGGATTTTGAATATTATGTGTCTTCCCATACAGGAATTTTCCAGTTAAAAATAGAATACATAGATAGAATGCCATAAGTCGGTATAATTCGCCCGAGGAGGAATCACCATGTCCTATGAACAAATGAATCCCACGATTGAAAAGATATTAGCTAACATCGAAAAGGTGATGATTGGAAAAAGAAATGTCGCTGAACTAAGTCTTGTTGCTTTGCTGGCTGGGGGCCACGTGCTTCTTGAAGACGTCCCGGGCGTCGGGAAAACGATGATGGTCCGCGCCTTAGCCAAGTCTGTGAATGCTGGTTTTCGCCGAATACAATTCACGCCAGACCTGCTTCCATCTGATGTAACGGGAGTTTCGATTTACAATCCAAAAGAGATGGAATTTCAATTCCGTCCTGGCCCGTTAATGGGGAATATTATCCTTGCCGATGAAATTAACCGGACCTCGCCAAAAACCCAATCGGCGCTGTTGGAAGGGATGGAGGAAGCGAGCATTACGATTGATGGCGTGACCCATAGGTTGAACAAGCCATTCTTCGTAATGGCGACACAGAACCCGATTGAATATGAAGGTACATATCCACTTCCGGAAGCCCAGCTCGATCGCTTTTTGTTAAAAATGAAAATGGGCTACCCTGATTTGGACGAGGAAATTGAAGTTCTTAACCGTGCTCAAAAGATGCCGCCAATCGAGGACCTTCATCCTGTGATTGATCTAGAGGGGCTCCTTTCCTTGCAGGAGGAAATCAAAGAGGTTTTTGTCGACCAGACGATTAAACGTTATATTGTCGACATTGTTAATCGGACAAGGACTCATGGCAGCGTTTATCTTGGTGCAAGTCCGAGGGGTTCGATTGCCCTCATGAAAGCTGCCCAAGCCTATTCTTATATGTACGGCCGTGATTATGTGCTTCCGGACGATATTCAATATTTAGCGCCATTTGTCTTATCCCATCGGATTATTCTAAAATCAGAAGCAAAATTTGAGGGCATTTCAGCTGAAGAAGTGGTAAATCGGGTCGTTGCCAGGGTTCCTGTTCCGGTGCGAAGGTTAGTGAAGTAACATGAAAAAACTATGGATTCCATTCAAAAAAGTATGGAAGTTTATCCTGTTGCTTTTTTTGATTCTCTTAGCCTTTTCCTATGCGATGTTCCAAGGGGGATTTGTCAGCTGGTTTTTATTCTATAGCTTCCTTCCCTTTGCTGTTTATTGTGTTGCGATATCCTTTTATTCCTTGAAAGAGTTTGAAGTAACAAGGGTTTTGTTAAAATCAGATTATAATGCCGGCGAGCCCTTAAAGGTAACGGTCAAGATAAAAAGGCTAAGGAAGTTCCCATTATTTTATTTACTAATTGAAGATACGTTGGATGATCCGTTGAAATACGCATCACAACATCAAAAAGCGAAGGCGCTGCTGCTGCCTGGACTGAAAAAGGAATTTTCCTATGAGTATATCATTGATGAGCTTCCGCGCGGCGAGCACTTTTTTCGTTCCTTCACACTGCGGATTGGAGATCCGCTCGGTTTATTTGAGAAAGAAAGGAAAGTACCGGTTGATGGCAAAATTATTGTCTATCCAGCCTATTCAGAGTTTATCTACCGTCCCTTTGAAAACCAGTATGACCAAGGATTGACTGCGTCACGAGAGCGGGTGCAGCGCGACACGACCATGGTGGTTGGGGTAAGGGATTATCAGCCGGGCGACCGTTTTTCCTGGATTAACTGGAAAGCTACGGCAAAGCGGAACGAGATTATGACGAAGGAATTTGAGCAGCGGCAATCGCATGATGTCTTTGTGGTTATGGACTGTGTGCCTGATAAGCGGTTTGAGGCAGTTGTGTCTTTTACGGCATCATTACAGCGTGCGACATTGAAAAAGGGGGCGCAAACGGGGCTCTTAACCATCAGCAAGGAAAGAGCCTCGTTTCCGATTAGAGGCGGGGAGCGCCATCTTCAGGAGCTGTTTTACCACCTTGCCAAAATTGAGGCTAAATGTTTAATCCCTTTGGAAAAGGTGTTGGAGACGGACGGACTGTTTATCCAGCATTCCGTTTCGTTTATGCTCGTAACAGCCCAATTAACGAAACAGCTAGTTGAAAAAGCAAGTTTTCTTGGTCAAAGAAAAGGGTCGATTACGCTTTTTCTAATAAAAGGTCAAAAAGAAGCACCGGCGGAAGGTGAACGCTCGCTGATAGCGATTGCGAATGCACGTGGAGTCCGCGTGATTATGGTCCATGAAGGCGAATTTACTGCAGCCTTTTCGGAGGTGAATTTACGGTGATGAAAAGAGATTTTCCAGCACTGCTATTATACACGTTTGGTTTTCTGCTTTTGTGGGAATGGCTTAGACCTGTTGGACAATTAACAGAAACGGGTAATATTGGAACCTTCATTGTTTTCATGCTGTTCTCCTTTGCTTTATCCTTTCTTCAGATGAAGTGGGTTTGGCAGGGGATCGTTAAAGTGTTATTTATCTTGTTTTCTATCAATCGCTTTTATTATGATGTCGGGTTCTTCCAGTTTAGTTGGTTGAAGTCATTCGCGAAGGATTTGGTAAATAATATCAGTTTGCTTTTCGCTAGGCAGTGGAATGATTTATCCAATGAATTTCGCACGTTGTTGTTTTTTATCCTGCTGTGGTTAATGGTGTACTTGATCCATTATTGGCTGTTAAATCGGCAAAGGATTTTTATCTTTTTCTTTATGACCTTGGTTTATATTACCGTTCTCGATACGTTTACACTTTATAGTGCCAATGCAGCGATTGTCCGGACGGTTGTCATCGGGTTTGCCGTAATGGGAATGCTGACCTATTACCGGATTACCCGGAAGGAAAAGGTGAACAGTACTCCAACCTTTTTAAGGAAATGGATGGTACCGCTTGCGGGGATGATTGCTGTTAGTGTTCTTATTGGCATTGCTTCTCCTAAGGCGGCGCCGATATGGCCGGATCCGGTTCCGTATTTCACAGCGGCGAAGGACAATGGCGGCGATGGCAAAGGGGGTATAAGCCGGATTGGTTATGGGTCGAATGATGAACGATTAGGCGGGCCGTTTATTGGTGATAACAATCCCGTTTTCACGGTTAAAGCCAATGGGAAAAACTATTGGAAGGTCGAAACAAAGGATGTGTACACAGGAAAAGGGTGGATACCTTCTGGTTCAACACCGATTACCTTTATGGAAGGTTATTTGACTCCTGTTTATGGAATTCCGAATAAAGTGAAAACGATAAATGAATCGGCTACAGTGTCTTTTATTAACAATTCTATATCGAATACGTTTTTAGTTTATCCTGCGGGAATTCAAAAAATCCTGCAAGTAGAACCGCAAGTTCCACAACCCTACACGTTCCAGTTCGATTCGACAAAAGAAAAGATCACGGCTGTAAGTAATGGTATTAGCAACTATCGAGTAGAATTTGGTACTCCAAAATATAAGGCGCTCGATTTAAAGGAAACCACAGGGTTTGACCCTTCAACCATGAGCCCTGAATTTCATCAAAGATATACCCAGTTACCTGATGGGCTGCCGCCAAGGATCAAGGAGCTCACTGAAGAAATTACCGCTGGAAAAGATAATTGGTTTGATAAAGCCCGTGAGGTTGAAAGGTATTTCGGTAATACGGAATACACCTATGATCAAAAGAAGGTTGCATTGCCGGGGGAACAGGATGACTATGTCGATCAGTTTTTGTTTGACACGAAGCAAGGCTATTGCGATAATTTTTCCACTTCGATGGCCGTCATGCTCCGAACAATTGGGATTCCAACCCGCTGGATTAAGGGGTTTACCGGCGGAGATTTTATGGAATACAGCGGAGACGAGCAAGCGAAGGGGATTTACCAAATTACCAATAACAATGCCCACTCTTGGGTAGAAGTTTTTTTACCAAACCAAGGATGGATCCCGTTTGAACCAACGAAGGGATTCACCAATGAGATCAATATTGACTATACAACGGGCCAGACTTCATCTAACAACCAGACTCCCCCTCCTGCTCCGGTGAAGAAGCCGCAGCAGAAAGATTTGGAGGAAACCAGCAAGCCTAAGAGTGAAGCAAAATTCTTTGATTTAAATAAGTTATGGAATAACATCCAATTATTTTTGAAAAACAATTGGCTGCTGATCATGTTAGTGATTGTTCTTTTAGCTGGAATGGCGGGGATTCTTTATCGGATTCGCGGCAAGTGGTTTCCGTTTGTTTTAATGGTTCGGTACCGCTTTAGGAAAAAGGACGAGTCCTTTGGTGCTGCCTACTTAGTTTTACTGGAGCAACTGGATCGCTTTGGTATCAAGCGGAAGGAAAACCAGACGCTAAGGAGCTATGCCAGCTATATCGATTCGTTCTATTCCACACGGGAGATGACCCGGTTGACGCACCTTTACGAACAATATATCTATCATCAGCAGCTGCCAAAGGGAACATGGAAAGAGAGTTATAAATTGTGGGAAAATTTAATTAAAAGGACAATCGCTTGACCGGAAAAACAACCTATTGTTACAATATGTCTTATTAATTGAATGAGTACGTTTCCTTCATATATCCTCGAAAATAGGGTTCGAGAGTCTCTACCGGGTCGCCACTGTAATGACCTGACTATGAAGGCAGGATTTCTGTCTGTATTTTTTTGTGAGAAAACTAGAATTCTGCCTTCCTAATATTTGTGGAGGGGAGAATTCTAGTTTTTTTATTTCCATTTTAGTAAAAGCTAATAATAACTTTAAAAATTGAGGTGGCTGTTTTGACGGATAAGCAAGATATAATTGTTGTTTTAGACTTTGGAAGCCAATATAATCAGTTGATTACACGGCGCATCCGCGAGTTCGGTGTCTATAGTGAGCTGCATCCACATACGATTACGGCAGAGGAAATCCGCAAGTTGAACCCAAAGGGGATTATTTTTTCCGGTGGGCCAAACAGTGTTTATGACGAAAATGCGTTCCGCTGTGATGAGGCCATTTTTGAAATGGGTCTGCCAATCCTAGGGATTTGCTATGGAATGCAGCTGATGACCGTCCATTTCAATGGAAAGGTTGAAAAAGCAAAACATAGTGAATACGGAAAAGCGACAATGACGATACAACATCAGTCTGCTTTATTTAACGGTCAGCCAAATGAGCAGACCGTGTGGATGAGCCATGGTGACCTTGTTGTTGAAGCACCGGAAGGGTTTACGGTCGACGGCACCAACCCATCCTGCCCGATTGCGGCAATGAGTAATGAAGAGCGAAAGCTTTACGCGGTACAGTTTCACCCTGAAGTGCTCCACTCCGTTTATGGAAATGAGCTTCTGAAGAATTTTGTCTTTAATGTCTGCACATGCAGCGGCAATTGGTCAATGGAAAACTTCATTGAAATAGAGATTGCGAAGATTCGTGAGACAGTTGGCGATAAAAAGGTTCTTTGTGCCTTGAGCGGCGGAGTGGACTCCTCTGTTGTTGCGGTGTTGATCCATAAAGCAATTGGCGACCAATTAACTTGTATTTTTGTTGATCATGGCCTGCTCCGCAAAAATGAAGCAGAAGGTGTAATGAAGACTTTCACAGAAGGTTTCCATATGAATGTCATTAAAGTGGATGCAAAAGAGCGGTTCTTATCGAAGCTGGAGGGCGTATCTGACCCAGAGAAGAAGCGGAAAATAATCGGCAATGAATTTATTTATGTGTTTGATGATGAAGCAACAAAATTAGAAGGCATCGAGTTTTTAGCTCAAGGAACGCTTTACACCGATATTATTGAAAGCGGCACAGCAACGGCGCAAACAATTAAGTCGCACCACAATGTCGGCGGGCTGCCGGAAGATATGCAGTTTAAATTAATTGAACCATTAAACACCTTGTTTAAAGATGAAGTCCGCGCCCTTGGAGCAGAACTGGGGATTTCGGATGACATTGTATGGAGACAGCCGTTTCCAGGACCGGGTTTAGGCATTCGTGTGCTTGGCGCTATATCTGAGGATAAGCTTGAGATTGTTCGCGAATCGGATTGGATCTTACGGGAAGAAATTAAGAAAGCAGGGCTTGACCGCGAAATCTGGCAATACTTCACGGTGCTTCCCGACATTCGCAGTGTCGGTGTCATGGGAGATGCACGAACCTATGATTACACAATTGGTATCCGCGCGGTTACTTCGATTGACGGGATGACCTCCGATTGGGCACGAATCCCGTGGGATGTGCTTGAGACCATTTCGACTCGGATTGTGAATGAAGTCGCACATGTTAATCGGGTTGTTTATGATATCACCTCAAAGCCGCCAGCGACGATAGAGTGGGAATAACAGTAAAACACGAACGATGTTATTATTTTCTATAATATCGTTCGTATTTTTTGTTTACAAGTTGGGTTTTTCCTGCTAAAATAAAAAATGTAATCAAAGAAATCATATAATTGCATCGTATAATGTTGGGAATATGGCCCAAAAGTTTCTACCGAGCCACCGTAAATGGCTTGACTACGAGGCAGTGTTTTGAATAAAGAGGCGGATGTCTTTCCCTCTATTTATTGCACATGCCTAAAGTCACGCTCCGGTAGAATCTACCGGAGCGTATTTTGTGTAAGAAAGATAGATTCATAGGAGGAAGAGACATGAAGAAATATTTTGAGTTTGAGAAATATGGGACGAATTATCGCAGGGAAATCATCGGCGGATTTACAACATTCCTTGCCATGGCTTATATATTAGTGGTAAATCCAATTACGCTATCACTTGCGGCAATTGAGGATTTCCCTGACGCATTAAGAATGGACTATGGTGCGGTATTTGTCGCAACCGCCCTAGCCGCGGCGATTGGTTCGATTATCATGGGACTGATCGGTAAATATCCAATGGCATTGGCACCGGGAATGGGATTAAACGCCTTTTTTGCCTTTACTGTTGTCCTAGGTAGTGGTATTCCGTGGCAGCATGCACTTGGTGCCGTGTTGATTTCCGGAGTGTTTTTCTTCTTGCTAACATTAACAGGACTTCGTGAAAAAATTATCAATGCCATTCCCATCGAATTAAAGTATGCGGTTGGAGCTGGAATTGGCTTATTTATTACCTTTGTTGGCTTGCAAAGTGCCCATATTATTGTCAAAAATGATGCCACGCTTGTTGGCTTAGGTGATTTAACTTCAGGCCCTGCGTTGCTGGCCATTTTCGGTATCGTTGTTTCTGTGATTATGATGACACGGGGAATTAAAGGTGCTGTATTTTATGGGATGATCTTAACGGTTATTGCTGGAATGATTTTTGGAGAAATTAAAGTACCACATCAAGTTGTTGGCCAGGTTCCGAGTATAGCGCCAACCTTTGGAGCTGCGTTTTCCTCGTTTGGAGACAGCTCGTTTTATACGACAGCGATGCTGGGAATTATCCTGACGTTCTTGTTTGTTGATTTCTTTGATAATGCCGGTACGCTTGTTGCCGTTGCCAGTCAAGCGGGATTAATGAAAGACAATAAGCTTCCCCGCGCAGGAAGAGCATTAATTTCTGATTCAGTTGCAACTAGTGTTGGTGCCGTTCTTGGGACATCAACAACCACCTCTTTCATCGAGTCATCAGCGGGGGTTGCTGCTGGTGCGAGAACAGGATTTGCTTCATTAGTTACAGCGGGGCTATTTATCTTATCACTCTTTTTCTTTCCGTTATTATCAGTCGTCACCGCACCTGTGACAGCGCCAGCGTTAGTGATTGTTGGGGTGTTGATGGTCTCTTCTCTAGGAAAAATTGACTGGAAACGGTTTGAAATTGCCGTTCCGGCATTCCTAACGATGATTGCCATGCCGCTAACCTATAGTATTGCGACAGGGATTGCAATAGGCTTTATCTTCTACCCGATTACGATGATTGTCAAAGGCCGAACAAAAGAAATTCATCCAATTATGTACTTATTCTTTGTAATCTTTGTATTATATTTTATCTTCTTAAAATAGTGTGTGAAAGGGAACTGCGGCTGCTGCAGTTCCCTGTTTTATTTTTTATAATCGACGCCGATTTACAAATTTCGCCATAGCCCTTCGGTATGATGGGGAGTGGATGGTAATGATTGAAATAAGGAGTGGTTGCCGATGAACATGCTAACCGTTCAAGATTTGCGAAAAAGCTTTGGAAATATGGAGGCAGTGAAGGGTGTAAACTTTTCAGTGGAAAAAGGGGAATCATACGGCCTGCTCGGGCCAAACGGAGCAGGTAAGTCAACAACGATTAATATGATAACCGGGTTGTTTCCGCCCACTTCGGGTGAAATTCAGATTAAAGACATCAATGTCATCAAAAACCCGAAGCAGGCACAAAAATGGATTGGCGTCGTGCCTCAAGAGATTGCGCTGTATCAATCCATGTCAGCGCGGGAGAATTTAAAGTTTTGGGGGAGGATGTACGATTTATCCGGCAGTGAACTTGAAAAAAGTGTTGATCAAGTCCTTGAAATCATTGGATTAACCGAACGGGCGAAAGATAAGGTAGAGACTTTTTCCGGCGGAATGAAACGACGTGTCAACATCGGTGCAGCAATTTTACATAAACCGGAATTATTAATCATGGATGAGCCGACCGTCGGCATTGACCCGCAATCAAGAAATCACATCTTAGAAACTGTCAAACGTCTAAACGGCGAAGGAATGACCATTATTTATACGAGTCATTATATGGAGGAAGTCGAGTACCTTTGTGAACGGATTGGGATTGTCGACCATGGTCAGTTAATCGCCTCGGGCACCTTAAGTGAATTACGGGAGACCATTGGTGATCATTCAAAAATCATCTTATCGATTGATAAAGATAGTTCGAATCTGGACGGACTTGCTCAGTCATTAACAAGTCTTTTTTCAGAAAAAGATATTCAAATCCAAGATCATCAAGTGATGGTCTTTCATAAAGAACCGCAGCTGATTTTAACTGATTTTATTCAGTCAGTAGCAAAAAGTGGCACGAAAATTACATCTGTGGATATTGTGGAGCCCAATCTTGAAAGTGTCTTTTTACATTTAACCGGCCGGAAATTGCGTGATTAGGGGGGCGGATGTGATGAAATTTTTGTGGCTGGCGTTGAAGGATTTGATCCTTGTCGCTCGGGATAAAAAGGCCTTTTTGACCCTGATCATGATGCCGCTGCTGTTAATTGCCATCTTAGGTTCGGCATTTGGGAATATGATGAAGGAAGACGAAGAGGTTTCGATTAAAAAGTTTACACTCGGGGTCGTTAATTTAGACCAAGGTCAGCTGAGTAAAGTGTTAACTGAAGAAGTGTTTTCGAAAAATTTATCTAAACAAATCGCAGTGAAGTATTATCAGGAAAATGAACTAAATAAAAAGATACAAGACCACGAGCTTGAAATTGGTATTGTGATCGACAAAGATTTCAGCCAATCATTAATGTCAGGAAAGGGAACGAAGGTACAACTTATAACGGTGCCTGACACCGTTATAAAGGCAACCATCGTTCAAAACGTGATTGAGCAGTTTTCCCGTTCGGTTCCGATTGAAGCGTTCGTTTCACAAATGTCCCAGCCTGTTCAGGCGGGAAATCCAGGTGGAATTGACATAGAAAGCTATGGAAAGAAGCCGCTGATAAACGAAACCACCATCGATGCGAAAACGAAGCCGGTCAGTTCGTTTCAATATTACGCTGCTGCAATGGGTGTGATGTTTCTTTTGATGACAGTCGTTCAAGGTGTCTCCACCATGATCCTCGAAAAAGAACAAGATGTATTTAATCGGTTGCTGCTTACAAATTTAACCTACGCGAATTATCTTCTTGGGAAAATGCTTGGATTAATGGTAATCTGTTTGACCCAAGCCTTCATCATTATTGTTGGAACAAACCTTCTATTTGGGGTTGATTGGGGTCCATCCGTTTCCGGTATTATCGTGATGACGTTTGCGTTTGTCGTAAATGCCAGCGGACTGGGGGTATTAGCTGGCTCATTTATTAAGACGGAGAAATCATTTAGTGTTGCCGGAATGTTTGGTACCCAGATTATGGCCGCCTTAGGCGGCAGTATGGTCCCATTGTATGTTTTTCCTGATTGGGCCATTTACGTTACAAAGTTTTTCCCGAATGGACTTGCCTTGCAAACGTATTTAGATTTGATGTCCGGGGCAGCATTTTCAAAAATTCTGCCGTCCATCGGCGCATCGGTTGGTTTAGGCTTATTCTTTTTCGCGATTGGCTTAATGCGCCTTTCATTGGAAAGGAGAGGTAAATATGCGTAAAATCTGGACGATTCTAACGCTTCAGTTGAAGGAGTTTTTTAAATCACCTGGCGTACTGGTGCTCATGTTTGTCATGCCTGTCCTATTTAGTGGGATTTTCGGCGGAATGACCATGAATTCGGAACAGAATAAACCTGTTGTTAATGTGGTTCTTAATGATACTGAAATCAGTGGGCAAATTCTTAACTTATTAACGAAGGAACACCATTATGAATGGAAAAAGGCAACGAGACAACAGGCTGAAAAAAATGTAGCTGCACAGGATGTGGCGGCCGCTGTGGTGATTCCGGATGATATCGGGGAAAGAATTTTAGCAAGTGAGCCATTGCTGGACATTATCGTCCAGCGAAAAAGTGAAACGTATCTTGCTTTGTCTGCCCATTTAGAGGGAACGGCGGGACTTGTTCTTCGCTCTTATCAGGCGACATCAAAACTGGAAGCGGATGCTTTTCCTAAAGTGCTCGAGACAATCGCCAATAATAAGGGTGTGACAGTCGAAAAACAGACGATCCAAAAGGAAACGAAAACTAATGTGGAAGCAAGTTTATTGTTTGTTGGTTTTGCGATTATGTTTATGATGTTTGGTCTGTCCGGAGCAGCATCGGCAATACTTGAAGAACGAATGGGCGGTACTTGGGGGAGACTGATGGTTTCACCTGCCAGCAAACTGCAAATTATCCTCGGTTACCTCTTAGCGTACTTTTTCATGGGGTGGATTCAGTTTGCAGTGCTGATGACCACGATGAACTTGATGTTCGCAACAACATGGGGAAAATTAACCTATTTGATTCCATTTGTCTCGCTTGTGATTTTAAGTGTGGTTGGCTTCGGTCTGATGATTGCCGGACTGGTCAAAACAAAACAACAGGCCTCGGCAATCAGTGCAGTTTTAATCGTCAGCACTTGTATGCTCGGCGGTGTCTATTGGCCAATAGATGTTGTCCCGGATATCATGCAGAAAATTGCACTGGGTGTCCCACAAAGCTGGGCGATGTCAGGTTTTAAAGAAATCATCAGTGGGAGTCTTCATTCCGCCACTCTTGTGAAGGACACACTAGCGTTGGTTGGGTTTTCTGCCTTATTCTTTTTCATTGGCTTACGCGGCATTAAATTTGAATAATGTTCGTGGTGTTTCTTCAAAAATCTGTCGATTTATATCGTTGACTTCCCTTAGTACCTCTTATAACATGAAATTATAATATAAAGCAGGTAGGAATGGGGAAATGGTTTGGCAAACTTACTAATTGATAAAGTCTTAAATAACAATGTATTAATCGCTAAACACCCTTCCTATGAAGAAGTTGTTGTAATTGGTAAAGGGATTGGCTTCAACCGGAAACGAGGAGACTATATCGAGACGGATGCAGTGGAAAAGCTTTTTGTGTTGAAAAACGAAAAAGAGCAACAAAATTACATTAAGCTGCTTCCGTTTATTGATAACGATTATTTAGAAATCATTATTTCTGCCATTGACCTCATTAAAGAGCGGACAAATTCTGTGTTAAATGAACATATTCATGTGGCGCTGACAGATCATTTAATGTTTGCTCTGACAAGGGCCACGCAAGGAATGGAAATGAGGAATCCCTTTCTAATTGAGACAAAAACACTATACCGCCGAGAGTATGAAGTAGCGGCGGAAGTCGTTCGGTATATTAATGACAAGACGGGAATAAGCCTGCCGGTTGGAGAGGTTGGATTTATAGCTCTGCACATCCATAGTGCGATTACGAATAAAGATCTATCAGTGGTAAATCAACATTCGCAGCTTGTCAGCAGACTAGTTGAAATGGTAGAGAAGCAGTTTAACTTTGAAATCGATAGAGAAAGCATCGATTATATGAGACTCGTTCGCCATCTGCGCTTTGCTATTGAACGTGTAGAAAAGGGTGAAAGGGCAGCAGAACCGGAGAAAATTGCTTCCTTATTGAAAGAGGAATATCCGGTGTGCTATAATCTTTCGTGGAAAATCATTAAAGTGATGCAGCAATCATTAAAAATGAAGGTCTTTGATGCAGAAGCAGTGTATCTGACCATGCATTTACAGAGGCTTCAAAGCAAATTCAAATAGCGATTATTTTTACGTGTTACTGATTCGATCAGGCATGAGTGAAAAGGACTTGAAATGAAGTTTTAGGGGTACTCTATTCCTATACCTTCATTCAATGGATCTTTTGCTCATGCCCTTTTTATTGTTCATTTTATCGGGAAATGTAAACGTTTTAGGGCGTAATCGTTTCAGGAGGTAATTTAAATGTTTAAAAGAGTTTTTGGGGTCTTACAAAAGATCGGTAAAGCATTAATGCTGCCGGTAGCCCTTTTGCCGGCCGCGGGTTTATTGTTGGGTATAGGAAATTCTTTGCAACAAGAAACAATGCTACACTATCTGCCATTTTTAGATGTCCATTGGATACAATTAGTGGCAAGTGTCATGGAAGATGCAGGCGGAATTATTTTTGGTAATTTGGCACTCATCTTTGCCGCGGGTGTGGCGATTGGTTTAGCGAGTGATGGCGCCGCAGCGCTTGCCGCCATCGTTGGATACTTAGTGTTAAATCAGGTTATGAGTTCATGGTTAGGTGTAACAGCAAGAATGCTCGCTGAGAATCCGAGCTATGCCAGTGTTTTGGGTATTCCTACCTTACAAACGGGTGTATTTGGCGGTATTATCGTCGGTCTGATTGCAGCATTTTGTTATCATCGCTACCATGATATTGAAATGCCTTCATTTCTTGGCTTCTTTGCAGGCAAACGCTTTGTTCCGATAGCAACAGCAGGCTTATCGCTAATTGCTGGTTTATTGTTATTAGTTATTTGGCCGCCGATTCAACATACTATGAATATTGCATCCGTTTGGCTTATGGGCGAGGGAACGTATATTGCTGTCTTCTTCTTTGGATTTATTAAGCGATTACTAATTCCGTTCGGTTTACACCATATTTTCCATGCTCCATTTTGGTATGAATTTGGTTCTTATAAGGATGCAGCGGGCCATATTGTTCGTGGAGATATGACCATCTTCTTCGCTCAATTAAAGGATAATGTAAAAATTACAGCTGGAAACTTTATGGGGGGAGAGTTCCCCATTATGATGTTTGGCTTACCAGCCGCAGCCTTAGCTATGTATCACACAGCTCGACCAGATAAGAAAAAGCAGGTTGCTGGTTTGCTAGCATCAGGTGCATTAACATCATTCTTAACAGGGATCACAGAGCCACTTGAATTTTCATTTATGTTTGTTTCGCCGTTACTATTCGTTCTTCATGCCGTTTTGGACGGACTCTCATTTGTATTGATGGCGGTCCTAAATGTTCATTTAGGTTATACCTTCTCAGGCGGTGCCATCGACTTTTTCTTATTTGGCATTTTACCTGGAAGAGAGAAATGGTGGATTGCGATCTTATTAGGACTTTGTTTCGCTGTTATTTACTATGCAGTCTTCCGATTCGCCATCACTAGATTTAATTTATTGACTCCAGGCCGTGAAGAGGTAGAAGAGGATGAAATAAGCAATAAAGGAAAGGTTGAGGACTTACCCTATAATATCCTTAATGCCATGGGAGGGCAGGAAAACATTGCCCATCTTGATGCTTGTATTACCCGTCTTCGTGTTTCAGTAAATGATGTGAAGAATGTGGATAAGGAAGAGTTGAAGAAGTTAGGGGCATCAGGTGTCCAAGAAGTAGGAAACAATATTCAAGCAATCTTCGGACCGCGTTCTGAAATAATTAAGAGCCAAATGATAAATATAATGGTAGGAAAAAGACCTCGTGTAATCGAAAAAGCATTGGAAGAAGGGATAGAACAACAAATTGAAGAAGCACTCCCAGAAGCATTGCAATCAGGACGTAAGACCGATGATGTGTTCGTCGCACCGTTAAAAGGCGAAATCAAACCAATTACAGAAGTACCTGATCAGATTTTTGCAGGAAAAATGATGGGAGATGGCTTTGCAATTGTACCGGCAGAAGGTATGGTGGTATCACCTGTCGACGGAAAAATTGTCAACCTATTCCCGACGAAACATGCGATTGGTATCTTATCCGATAACGGCCGTGAAATTTTAATTCACGTTGGTATCGATACGGTTTACTTAAAAGGACAAGGCTTTGAAACTTTAGTGTCCGAAAATGACCGCATTGAAAAAGGACAACCGTTACTAAAAGTAGATTTAGATTATGTAAAAGCAAATGCAACCTCAGCCATTACGCCAATTGTCTTCACTAATTTAGCTGAAGGCGAAAAGGTGGTCATTGAAAAATCAGGACTTGTGGACTTAAAACAAGAAGGAATTGTTAAGATTACAAAATAAATAGAAAAGCCGGCCACATGGTCGGCTTCTCTTAATCAACTATAAAAGGAAAAGAAAAAGTGTAAATTTGTTGTTGACGTTCTATACCCAGGGTGTTATTATATTAAAGCAGTCGTTAATCACGAGTTAACAACATGGTGATGTTGAAAAAACATTTTAAATAAATGTTGACAAGGAATTAACGAAATGATACAGTTATAAAGTTGCTTCAAACGAGGTAACCAGAAATTGTT
>NZ_BCVP01000029.1 GCF_001591805.1 Neobacillus novalis NBRC 102450
GGGTTAATGCCGCTTTGTATAGAGATTCAATAGCTTCAGGAGACTCTATACTTTGTAAAATTCTAGCGATATTTTCGTGTTGATTATGCCAGGATTCCTCTAAAATTTCACATAAATCCCCAACAAAATCCTTTGAAAATAATTTAAATACAAATCCAACATATAATAATAACTCAACATCATCTGCATTTTTTTCAATATATGCAACATGTAATAGTTCATTAATATACTTTGGCATCAATTCAATTTCAACATTAAAGCTCTTTAAAAATTTTTCCTGGGTTATAGATTTAAACATTAGGTTCTCAATTAATTCTCTTTCCTGATTATTCATTCTTGTCACCTTTTTCCTACCATATTGCAATCAATAATATTTTTATTAAATATATCTAATGCAGCTCCTCTGCCAAGCCCTATGTTAATTTGGTCACCTTCTCCCTTAAAGTAAGCATGATTAGAAGTCCACCCTTTAATGACCGTCTTCCCTGCATCATAGTTGTTATACAATCCTCCATTCGTAATGAATCCGCTGCGGTCATATAGCATCGTGTATTCATCTAACTTCTTATCCCCATTATCAAAGTATTGAATTAATTCTGTCAATCCTGCCTTGTTGTTGTAACCATAACGAATTTTTACATAAAAACAGTTTGAGTGATTTTGATAACGAAAGATACCTCTTTGAAGCTTTCCAACGGAGGTTATATAAACAGGTAGGTTAAAGCCTTAATATGATTGGCTAGAAAAGATAGCAAAACAAAAAGGAGAACCAATGGCTCTCCTTCGTAAAATAATACCAATTATTGATTTGTCACTTCGTCAATAATTGCGATGGTCATTTCTGCAAGTTTATATAATTCTTCAAGCGGCATCCGTTCGTTTGTGGTGTGGATTTCTTCATAACCAACAGCGAGGTTCACAGTTGGGATGTTGAAGCCATTATATACGTTAGCGTCACTGCCGCCGCCGCTATGCTGCAGTTCACAGCTACGGCCGATTTTGCCTGCTGCTTTGCGGGCAATTTCAACGACTTGGTCGCCTTCGCCAAATTTAAAGCCAGGATACATAATTTCAACTTCTACTTCGGCACGGCCACCCATTTCCGCAGCAACCGTTTCAAATGCTTCTTTCATTTTGCTAACCTGAGCTTCCATTTTTTCAGGAATCAGCGAACGCGCTTCTGCTAAAATATCAACACGGTCGCACACGATATTGGTTGCTTGACCGCCTTCAAAACGGCCGATATTAGCCGTTGTTTCATGATCGATTCTTCCAAGCGGCATCCTCGCAATCGATTTTGCTGCAATCGTAATTGCGGATACTCCTTTTTCTGGTGCCACACCCGCATGGGCGGTTTTTCCGTAAATAACGGCTTTTACTTTTGCTTGCGTTGGCGCAGCGACAACTACGTTACCAACCAAGCCGTCGCTATCAAGGGCATAACCATACTTCGCTTTCAACAATGATGGATCTATCGCTTTAGCACCAAGCAGACCGGATTCCTCACCGACTGAAATCACAAATTGAATCAAGCCATGCGGAAGATTGTTTTCTTTTAACAGGCGGATGGTTTCTAGCATAACAGAAATACCAGTCTTATCATCGGCACCTAAGATAGTCGTTCCGTCCGTAACAACATAGCCATCTTTAATCGACGGCTTAACTCCTTTAGCAGGTGTAACAGTATCCATATGGCAGTTAAAATAAATTGGATCAACGCCATCTTTCGTTGCCGCAAGTGTGCAAACTAAGTTTCCTGCGCCATGGCCAGTCACAGCCATTGTATCGTCTTCAAAAACATCAAGACCTAAATCAGTAAATTTTTTCTTTAATACCTTCGCAATCTCAGCCTCGTATTTCGTTTCTGAGTCAATTTGTACAAGTTCTAAAAATTCATTTAACAGACGTTCTTGATTCACCATTTTATTGACCCCTCCATGTTATGTACTCACTATTCCAGTATACCTCTTTCCAGTTGATATCATCAAATGAAAGAAACATGAGTTTAATTAAAGCGGGATATTTCCATGTTTTTTATATGGTCTGGACTCTTTTTTGTTTCGCAGCATTTCCAGCGCTTGGATAATTTTGATTCTTGTTTCCCGGGGATCGATGACATCATCAACCATGCCTCTGCTTGCCGCCACATATGGATTCGCAAACTTTTCCCGGTACTCATCAATTTTTTGCTGTCTGGTCAGCTCTGGATTATCGCTATTATTAATCTCTTTGGCAAAAATAATATTAGCAGCCCCCTGTGGCCCCATTACAGCAATTTCTGCATTTGGCCAAGCAAACACCAAGTCAGCACCAATAGACTTACTATTTAACGCTACATAGGCACCGCCATAGGCCTTTCTTAAAATAACCGTCAGCTTTGGTACGGTTGCTTCAGAATAAGCAAATAAAATTTTCGCTCCGTGGCGGATAATTCCCCCGTGCTCCTGCTTAACTCCCGGGAAGAAGCCAGTTACATCTTCAAACGTAATGATTGGAATATTAAAAGAATCACAGGTGCGGATAAATCGGGCCGCCTTATCCGAGGAATCAATATCCAAGCCGCCGGCCATCACCTTTGGCTGGTTGCAGACCAGTCCAACTGTTTCTCCTTTCATTCTAGCAAAGCCAACGACAATATTCCTCGCAAAATCCTTGTGAATTTCCATAAACGAGTCTGCGTCCGTTACTTGTTCAATCACTTTACGAACGTCATACGGGCGAACGGCATCGAATGGAATCACGTCGGTTAAATCCGGACGGTAGTCGTTTTCATGCTCCACCTCTTGTCTTGGCGGTTTTTCTTCGTTATTTTGCGGCAGAAACCCGAGCAGCTTACGGACATTTTGTAAAACTTCAGCCTCTGACTCCGCTTGAAAATGGGCATTTCCGCTGATGGAGTTATGGACATTTGCCCCGCCAAGGTCCTCTGCAGAAATCTTCTCGCCTGTTACCGTTTCAATCACTTTCGGGCCAGTAATAAACATTTGGCTTGTTTTTTCGACCATAAATACAAAATCAGTAATGGCAGGCGAGTAAACAGCTCCGCCCGCACACGGACCCATAATCACAGAGATTTGTGGAATCACACCAGAATAAATCGCATTCCGATAAAAGATATGCCCATACCCATCAAGAGAAACTACACCTTCTTGAATCCGTGCTCCGCCGGAATCATTAAGACCAACAAATGGGGTGCCGTTTTTTGCGGCAAGGTCCATGACATTGGCAATTTTTTTCGCATGCATTTCCCCTAATGCCCCGCCGAACACCGTAAAGTCCTGTGAAAACAGATAAATTGGGCGGCCGTTTACCTTTCCAAATCCAGTCACGACTCCGTCTCCAGGTCCCTTTAGCTCATCGAGACCAAAATCATTTGTCCGGTGCTCAATGAACGGATTTAATTCGACAAACGTGCCTTTGTCTACTAATAGTTCAATTCTTTCTCTCGCTGTTAATTTCCCCTTTTCATGCTGCTTCTCAATTCGCTCATCACCGCCGCCAAGCTCAACCTCTCGGCGCTTGTCATACAAATCATTAATTTTTTCGTAAATGTCGATCATTACCCCTTCATCCCTTTCTTCTCACAAAGCTCGTATAAAACACCGGATGTTGATTTTGGATGCATAAAGGCAATATGAGCTCCCCCTGCTCCAAGCCTTGGCTGTTCATCAATCATGCGAATGCCTTTTTCATTCATTTCGATGATTCGTTCTTCAATTGATTCAACACCAAGGGCAACATGGTGGATGCCTTCCCCGCGTTTTTCGATAAATTTAGCAATTGGACTTTCCTCCGAAGTCGGCTCAAGCAACTCCAGTTTTGTTTGACCTGCTTGCAAAAAAGCTACTTTGACCTTTTGAGTGTCAACCTCTTCGATAGCTAACAATGTAAGCTTCAACACATTCGTATAAAATGGAAGTGTTTGTTCAAGAGATTTCACGGCAATTCCAATATGGTCGACCTTTTTAATCATGCATACCCCTCTGTTCCAATTTTAAAATTAATTCGACAATTATTGTATTCGGTAAAAAGTTCATAAATCCTTCCCAATTTGCTAACTAGTTCCGTTGTTCATTTGGGCTTTTCCCTGTACAATAGAAATAAAGCTATTGAAAGTTAAAGGGAGGGACCCATATTGCAAAAAAAGAAAACAAGGAAAATCATTGTTTATTTAATGCTTTTCGCCATGCTTGCCTCAACTCTCTTAATTGGAATCGGTTCATTACTATAATAAAACATATTAAGAAGGGACTGTTCAAATGAACAGTCCCTTTTGCTTATTTGATTGCCCCGTTTTCCTGAGCCAGCTTTTCAAATGATTTTTTTGAAGTGATGACTAATATTTTTGTTCCTAATGGGATTAACGGAAATAGCGAGGAAATAACCTCATTCTGCGAGCGAATACATCCTTGGGAGACATATTTTCCAATTGATGCGGGCTGATTTGTTCCATGAATACCGTAGATGCGTCCATCGGTTCCTTTTGCATCAAAGCCAATCCACCTAACCCCGAGTGGGTTTGCAGGATCCCCGCCTGGAATATTTCCCCTTCGAAAATAAGGATCTTTTGCTTTTACCGTTATCGTAAAAAGACCTTCAGGTGTTAACTCCTGCGTCATTCCCGTACCGACACTTACGACCGTTTGGACTTTGTTTTCACTAATAAAGGCTAGTTCATTTCTACTTTTATTGACAATTACAAACGGGTCGCCAGGAACAGGATTCGGTCCCAGCGGCCATAGTGGTGAAAGGAAAAAAGTCATCAGGATTGGCGATAAGATTTTTAACAAACCATCCACCTGCCTTTTTTTCCCTAGTTTGCTTCAAATTTCTTTCTTTCATTCACTTTCTTTTTTTCGCTTGAAAGGAACTTTTAATAATCAAATAGTCGTTCATTTCGTTGACTAATTGCAACAGCGCTGCCCTGGTTTCAAATTCCTCTCTTGTTTTCGGCAACTCCATTTCCTCAAATTCCTTTTTCATCCCGTTTAATTTATCAATATATAGATGCGGCGTATTCCCAGGATGAATATTTTCTGATAGTTCCTCAAGAAAATCAGCAATCATTTTCCCTTGTTTTACTTTGCTAGTCATGGATGTAACAATTGGTAACACCCGCTCAATGATTTCAAATTGTTTTTCTCTCATTTTAAAATAGTGAAAATAAATATTTTCTTCCCTTAAAAAGTGATTTTCCATATCCCTTAACGCCAGCATTTTGGCTTCATCAAGCAAACGGGCACTTTCGGTAATTTCTTTGCCCTCCCAATCGCTTTCTCCTGTTCTTAAGTAACGCACCATTTCATAGAATATAATCTTAAAATTTTCCTCAATTTTACGTTGATAGTCCCTCAATATTTTTTCAACGCTTGGCATATAAAGATTAATGAGCAAAGCAACACCTATACCCACTGAAATGACCCCAAGCTCATTTAAAAAATTGGCTAGTGAGATGTTGTGAGCCATATAGATGTGCAAAATAATAACGGTGCTTGTGACAACACCATCTTTTGCCTTCAACATTACTAGAGTTGGTATAAAGAATACGAGCAAAACCCCGATAACAGGCGGATGGTAGGCAATCCCCTCGAAAAACACGGCAGAAAAAGGCATGGCTAAAACACAGGCTAAAAATCGATCCCATGCTGTTCGAAGCGATCTCCTTTTCGTCACCTGAATACATAAAATCGTTAAAATACCTGCCGAAGCAAAGTTGTGAAGCCCGAGCTGCTGCGCGATTAAGATTGAAATAGCCGTGCCTGCAGCCGTTTTGATGGTTCGATATCCGATGCGATATTTCATATTTCATCTCTCCAAAAAGAAAAGCGCAAGCGCCCTGTTCAGCGGC
>NZ_BCVP01000030.1 GCF_001591805.1 Neobacillus novalis NBRC 102450
CGCTGGAGCTAGACATTTCTCAAAGTCAAAAATTTATACTTTCTTATCTGTAAAGTAAAAAGATGATCCCTTAAGACCATCTTTAGCATATCCTTATTAAAGCATTTTTTGCAAGAAATCCTGTGCCCTTTTGCTTTTTGGATTGGCGAAGAATTCTTTTGGCGGGGCATCTTCAACGAGTATGCCGCCATCAAGAAACAGAACCCGGTCAGCGACTTCCCTTGCAAAGCCCATTTCATGTGTCACAATCGCCATCGTCATGCCTGTATCGACAAGCGATTTCATGACCTCAAGAACCTCCTTGACCATTTCCGGATCAAGAGCAGACGTTGGTTCATCAAACAGCATAACCTCCGGCTCCATCGCCAACGCTCGGGCAATCGCCACCCTTTGTTTTTGCCCGCCAGATAATTTTGTAGGATATTCATTGGCTTTTTCCGATAAGCCTACTTGTTCCAATAGCTTATAGGCTACTTTTTCCGCTTGATCCTTTGATAGCCCTTTTACTTTAATAGGTGCATAAGTAAGATTTTGCAAAACGGTTTTATGCGGAAACAAATGAAAGTGCTGAAAAACCATACCGACATTTTGCCGCACCTTCATAATGTTTGTTTTTTTATCGGTAACATCTTCATTTCCTACCCAAATCTTCCCGTCAGTTGGTTCTTCAAGTAGATTCAAACAACGGAGGAAAGTAGATTTACCAGATCCTGAAGGGCCGATGATTGCTACGACTTCCCCTTTATTAATGGAGGTGGAAATGCCTTTTAGAACTTCTAGTTTTCCATAGTTCTTATACAAGTTTTCGATCTTAATCACTGCGTCTCATTCTCCCTTCAAGCGCTTTTCCTAAGAAGGTCAAGGTAATCACCATTAAGTAATAAATTAAACCCGCTATTAATAATGGTTCAAAAAACGAGTAGTTTTCCGCCCCCACTTGATAAGAACGACGCATAATATCCATAACCCCGATTGTGGTGACAATCGCCGATTCCTTGGTTAGGGTAATAAATTCGTTCATTAACGCTGGAAGGATATTTTTAAGTGCTTGCGGCAGAATGATATCCCACATCATTTTTCTATACGGCACACCTAATGCCATCGCTGCTTCTTGCTGGCCTTTATCAACAGCGAGAATTCCTGCCCGGATAATTTCTGAAATATAGGCACCTGAATTAAGTGCAAATGATAAAATGGCCGCAGTATATGGCTCAATTTGATAGCCGATTAGCTGCGGTGAACCATAATAAATCAACATCAATTGCAATACTAACGGTGTCCCTCGGAAAATCGAGGTATACACATCCGCAACCCAGTTAAGAATTTTTACCGAACTAATTTTAAATAATGATAAAATGATTCCAAGTGCAAACCCTAATACCCCAGCTAATAGCACAATCTGAAGGGTAACTAAAATACCCTTTAAAATATATGGCATGGAGGGAATGAATTGAGTAAAATCTAAGTTCATTCATCTTCCGTCCTCTCTTTAATAAAAATGTTTAGAGACGCTCAGAATCGAACGTCTCATGCGAATCTAGATTATTGTTCCCCGCCGAACCACTTCACAACAAATTTTTGCAGCTCGCCGTTATCTTTCATTTTCTTTAACTCTTTGTTAAATTTCGCTGTTAACTCACTGTTTTTCGGAAAGGCAATTGCAGAACCTGCTTCTTTAGGGTCATCACTAAGGGTGAAGCCTGCAAAATCTTTTTCTTTCTCCAAATACCCTTTTGCTACTGTGTCTTCAATAATCGCAGCATCAAAACGGCCTGATTTGATTTCTTGAATGAGATCTGGAATACGATTACGGTTTTCAATTTTAATCGGCACTTCTTTATTGATTTCCTGTGCTTTCCCTTCTTGAATCGAGCCAAGCTGAACACCAACCGTTTTTCCTTTTAAATCCGCAATCGATTTAATGCCGCTGTCTTTTTTAGAAACTATTAAGTGATGGGCTGTAAAATAAATATCACTGAAATCAACGTTCTTTTTCCTTTTTTCCGTTGGCGTCATTCCCGCTAGGACAAAATCGGCTTGTCCAGATTTCAAGGATTGAACTAAACCACTGAAATCCATATCCTTAACCTTGACTTCGTATCCAAGGTTTTTCGTAATTGCTTTAGCTAGATCTGCATCAAAGCCAATGATTTCATCACTTTTTCCCGTTTCAACATATTCAAATGGCGGGTAATCCGCAGAGGTTGCCATTACTAATACCTTCTTATCCCCGCTTTTCTTATTTGCTTTATCGCTCGTACCGCATGCGGCAAGCACTCCTACTGTCAGCATCATGGTAAATAATAAAATAAAGCCCTTTTTCATTTGTTTTCCTCCTATAATTTATCCGAAAATTTGAACTCGTAATATTCATCTCATTTTCAAGATAGATAGATTATTTGATTAATAATTATTCAATGTAATGAATTTTAACACAAACTAATAATTATGCAAATATGTTTTTAAAAATTCGTATATATTTTTTTACTGTAATTTTTTCCATAGAAAAAGGACTAACCGCAATAAGAGATTAGTCCTGATGATTTCAGCTTAAAATTCTTCACAGTTTTCATCAAATTCTTTTTGCAGTTTTGAAACGACCGTTGCTGGATCAAAGCCTTCAATTTGATGTCTTTCGACCATTGAGAGAATCTTTCCATCTTTTAATAACGCAAAAGATGGTGAGGATGGCGGATAACCGGTGAAAAAGCTTCTCGCTGTTTCGGTTGCTTCCTTATCCTGTCCGGCAAAAACGGTAACCAGGTGATCTGGACGCTTATCATAATGAACAGCATGAGCAGCTGCAGGACGGGCAACGCCGCCGGCACAGCCACAAACAGAGTTAATCATCACTAACGTTGTGCCTTTTTGTGCAAGTGCTTCTTCTACATCCGCACCTGTTTTTAGTTCTTTATACCCAGCAGACACGATTTCTTGACGTGCCTGGTTAACCACATCATTCATAAAAAAGTTAAAGTCCATGCTCATAAAAATGTCACTCCTTAGTGTTTTACATAACTACATCATACCAGTTATAATGTGCTTTTTCCAAATGAAATGATTATTCTTTATTCGTTAAAAAGGTATTAAATAGAGTTTCAACAGCAGCTGCGACCGTCTTTTCTCCCGCAATAACTTCATTTTCCAACTTAGGCAGCTGATTTCTTATCCCACGGTGTTGATAGAAATGGAATTCGAGCTGATCGGTAATCATCGAATAAAGCCATTCTCTTGCTTGGCTTTTCCTTCTTTCGTTAAACACTCCTGATGCTTTGCCTGTTTGTTCAAAGGATTGAATGACCCTCCAGATTTCACTGATGCCCTCCTGGGTCATCGAGGAGCATGTATACGCTTTTGTTGCCCAGCCCTTTGTAGCTGGCTGCAGAAAGTGGAGGATGCGGTTATACTCTTTTCTTGTCTGCTCCGCCTTCTGCTTATTTGCTCCATCCGCTTTGTGAACAAGGATCGCATCAGCCAGTTCCATGATTCCCTTTTTCATCCCTTGCAATTCGTCACCTGCTCCTGTTAGCACAAGGAGCATAAAAAAGTCGACCATATCCCGAATAATGACTTCACTTTGGCCAACCCCTACTGTTTCGATTAAAATCACATCATAGCCCGCCGCTTCACAAATCAGCAGTGATTCCCTTGTTTTCCGGTGTACCCCGCCAAGCTTTCCCGCAGTTGGTGAGGGGCGGATGAAGGCTCTTGGGTTTCTCGCCAATTGCTCCATCCTTGTTTTGTCTCCAAGAATACTGCCGCCGCTAATACTCGAGCTTGGGTCAATGGCCAGAACGGCAACCCGGTGACCGAGGTCACATAAATAACTCCCAAAGGCTTCAATAAAGGTACTTTTGCCTGCGCCGGGGACACCGGTGATGCCAATGCGAATGGATTTGCCGCCATTAGGCAGAAGTTTTTGCAAGAGCTGCTGTGCTTTTTGGAAATGCTGTTCAGCATTGCTTTCCACTAGGGTGAGGGCCCTTGCTAGTAGACTCCGTTCACCTTTTATTACACCTTCATAAAGCTCATCAACTGATGGTTCCGAGTTCCTGCGTTTTTGAAAACGGATATTTTTTTGAATCGAAGCCGATTGCCCTTCATGCTCCTGACCTTTTCTTACGATACTTGAACAATTTTCAGGATTATTTGGGTCACTCCACTCCGGTTTATGATCCGTCGCCATTACTCTGACACTTCCTCATAACCAAGTTGTTTATAAATCTCCTTAATGACCTTTTGGGCTGCAACAGGAATAATTGTCCCTGGCCCAAAGATAGCTGATGCACCGTGGTCATATAAGAATTGATAATCTTGGGCAGGAATAACTCCGCCAATAACAACCAATATATCTTCCCTGCCTAATCTTCTTAGTTCCTCCACTAACTGTGGTAACAACGTTTTATGCCCGGCGGCAAGTGAACTCATGCCAATTACATGAACATCGTTTTCAACTGCCTGTAATGCGGATTCTTCAGCCGTTTGGAACAATGGACCGATATCGACATCAAAGCCGAGATCGGCAAATGCAGTGGCAATGACCTTCGCGCCGCGGTCATGACCGTCCTGGCCCATCTTCGCCACTAATATTCTTGGTCTTCTGCCTTCATTTTCAAGAAATTCATAGGTCATTTTTTGTACTTCCGTGATTTCCTCCTCATTGTTAAACGCTGTACTATATACACCGCTTATCGAGCGGATGATTGCTTTATGTCTGCCGGCAGCCGACTCAAGCGCATCAGAAATTTCACCAAGTGTCGCTCGCACTCGTGCGGCCTGTACTGCGAGCTCCAATAAGTTTTGCTCACCTGTTTCCGCTGCCTTCGTTAAAGCGCTCAGTGCTTCTTCCACTTTATGGTCATCACGACTGGCTTTCAAGGAATTTAATTTTTCGATTTGTTTTAAGCGGACAGCCGTATTATCGATATCTAAAATATCAATAGCCTCTTCTTTTTCGAGGCGGTAACGATTGACGCCAATAATTGTTTCCTTCCCGGAATCAATTTGCGCCTGTCTTCGAGCGGCTGCCTCCTCAATTCTCATCTTCGGCAGGCCTGTTTCAATTGCCTGCGCCATTCCACCAAGACTTTCAATCTCTTCAATATGTGTCCAGGCTCTTTGCACCAATTTATCGGTCAATTTTTCAACATAATACGAGCCTGCCCACGGATCAATAACCTTCGTCATTCCCGTTTCTTCTTGTAAAAATAACTGGGTATTGCGGGCGATTCGGGCCGAGAAGTCAGTTGGCAAGGCAATCGCCTCATCCAAGGCATTTGTATGCAATGATTGGGTATGCCCCATTACTGCCGCATGTGCCTCAATCAGTGTTCTAGTAACATTGTTAAAAGGATCCTGCTCGGTCAAACTCCATCCGGAAGTTTGTGAATGGGTTCGTAATGCTAATGATTTTTCATTTTTTGGCTGGAAGGATTTCATCATTTTTGCCCAGATTAAGCGGGCCGCCCGCATTTTGGCTATTTCCATAAAGTAATTCATCCCAATGGCCCAGAAAAACGACAGCCTTGGGGCAAATGAGTCGATTTCAATTCCAGCCTTAAGGCCTGTCCTTACGTATTCCAAACCATCCGCAAGTGTATAGGCTAGCTCTAAATCGGCCGGTGCCCCGGCCTCTTGCATGTGGTAGCCGGATATGCTGATACTATTAAACTTTGGCATGTATTTTGACGTATATTCAAAAATATCGGCAATAATCTTCATCGACATTTCCGGCGGGTAAATATACGTGTTACGAACCATATATTCTTTTAAAATATCATTTTGAATCGTTCCTGATAGTTTGTCCTGACTGACTCCCTGTTCTTCGGCCGTTACGATAAAATAAGCCAGTATCGGAAGAACGGCCCCGTTCATTGTCATCGAAACGGACATTTGATCCAATGGAATTCCGTCAAAAAGTGTCTTCATGTCGAGAACAGAATCGATCGCCACACCCGCTTTCCCAACATCACCAACAACCCGTGGATGGTCGGAATCATAGCCGCGGTGGGTTGCTAAATCAAAGGCGACCGATAACCCCTTTTGCCCCATCGCTAGATTGCGCCGGTAAAAGGCGTTACTTTCCTCAGCAGTTGAAAACCCTGCGTATTGTCTGACCGTCCATGGACGATTGACATACATAGTCGGATACGGTCCTCTTGTATAAGGTGGGAGTCCCGGAAGATCATCAATATGCGCTAACCCTTCCCGGTCCTCTTTTGTATAAAGTGGTTTTATAGCGATTTGTTCATTTGTTTCAAACAGTAGGTCCTCAATGGAAATGTCAATATCCTGTTTGACTTTTTTCTGCCACTGTTCTTTTGTGATTAACTTTTGCTCGTCAAACAATGCTAAATTTTGAAAATCAGGCTTTTGTTTTTTCATTGGTGTTCACCTCCAGTTCGCTCAAGATTGCCGACAGAGTTTTATAGCAGTTGCTTTTCAGATGGATAAACTGCTTAATGCCTTCGTTTATCCATTGGTCTTGTTTTTCCTTTTCGGGGAGTCCTGCTAAATAAAAAACCCGCTCTGGGAATTCAGCCTTTAATGCCGCTAGGATTTCATGACCAATCGTTTCATATTGATCATTTGTACCTAAGATACAGACGTACTTAGTCGACAGTTCTGAGACAAATTGTTTTGCAGTCTCTATGGATGAAATAGCATTACTTTCTACTACTTCTAAGCCACCCGTAGCAAGAAAACTCTTCATAAAATCAAGCCTTGCCTTATACTGTTTTAATTCCCCAATACAAATCAAACCTACTGATGGCTTCGCAGCTAATTTTTCTTCGATACTTTTTGCTTTTCTTCGCAATTCTTCATATGGTTCGGCCAACCGTTTTTCGAGAATAGCTTCAATTTTTCCCCCATCAGCAAAATATGGTTTCTCGTTTACTAGTGGTTTCTGAGGTACAGCATCAGCTAAATTAGCAAAGACATTTGTCCCAACAATACTTTGTTTTCTTGTTTGAATATCGCTATTCCTTTTTTCATAAACAGCGGTTATTTCCTGCTGGAGCCAGCTGGATTTTAACACTTCAAGAATTCCGCCTGATGAATCGATTTGTTGGAAAAAGACCCACGCTTTCTCAGCGAGTTGGTTAGTTAATGCTTCCACATACCAAGAACCGCCGGCAGGATCTATTACTTTTTTTAGATGCGCTTCTTCTTTTAAGAGCAGCTGGATATTTCTAGCGATTCTCTCAGAAAACGGTGTTGTACCAGTAAGTTCATCATAAGGACTTACATGTAAATATTGAATCCCACCTATAATAGCTGCAAAGGCTTCATTCCCTCCTCTTAGCAGGTTTACGTGGGGGTCATGAACAGTTTTGGTAAAAGAAGAAGTTACCGCAGCAATTACCATCCCACGTACTTCTTCTGTTGCACCATATAGTTCGGTTATTCGATTCCAGAGGACGCGGGCTGCCCGCAGTTTAGCTATTTCCATGAAATAATTACTGCCAATCGAGAATTGGAAGATCATTTTCGTTAAAATTTCCTCCAGCTCTATTCCTTTTTCCTGCAGTTTTTCAAGATAATAGACTCCTACCGCGATGGCAATCCCAAGCTCTTGAACAGCATTTGCCCCGCCATTATGATAAGGAACAGAATCAATTAAGATTGTGCGTAAGTTAGGAAAATTACTATTTGATAGCTGGATATTCTTAACCCATTCAGTGAAAAATTCATTGGAAATAATTCCCTCTTCTGCAAACAGAGCTATTGGGTCGGAACCAATATATCCGCAGAGTTGATTGTGGCCATCCAACCCTGCTACTTCTGTAAGAAATGACGTTTGTAAGTCTTTTGCGTTGATAGCAAATGGGTATTGATGATAGATTCCTGCTAGTATGTTTACTAGGCTTTTCTCCTCCTCAAACAGCACCTTTTTCACATCAAATGAAATGGCAGATTGCCCTTTATCAAATGATTGGTGGAGTTTCTCCTGCAATTCTTGTGGTGTTTGATAGGTAATACGCTGTGCTGCTTTCCATTCATTTTTCATATATCCAAGAGGATAAACCCCTCTTCTAAAATCGGAACCACCTGGGAATTCTGGAACGGACTGCTCATCCTGTCTTGTATAAAGCGGTTTCAAAACTATGTTTTCATATGTAGTAGTTTGTAATGATTCGACCGTTTTGCCTTTTAGAGATGCTTCAGCTTTTTCTTCCCATTCATACCTTGTCTTTAAGGCAAAAGACTGATTCTTTATTTTTTCCAAACTCCTCATCCCCCTTTCAATTACTAATTAAAGTAAAATTCAATTAACTCTTCTAAATACTATTTTATGGTACAAATAGAATTGAGGCAATGGAAAACGGTCGCCTAAAAACAAAACAACCGCTGCACCCGATATGCAGCGGTTGTTTAATTAATAAATCGAGGTTGTTGATTTTGAAGTATTTTCCAATATTTCTTTAACACGTTGTAAGAAACGACCGCTAACGAGACCATCTAATACTCTGTGATCAAGGGACATACATAGATTCACCATGTCGCGAACAGCTATCATGCCATGATTCATAACCACTGGGCGCTTGACAATTGACTCCACCTGTAGAATCGCTGCCTGCGGGTAATTAATGATACCCATTGATTGAACAGAGCCGAAAGAGCCTGTATTGTTCACGGTGAATGTTCCACCCTGCATATCCTCCGATCTAAGCTTCCCTGTTCTAACCTTTACAGCAAGCTCGGAGATTTCACGTGCAATTCCCTTAATCGTTTTTTCGTCGGCATTCTTGATAACTGGGACATAAAGTGCATCATCGGTTGCAACCGCAATCGAAATATTGATGTCTTTTTTCTGGATAATTTTTTCCCCGGCCCACATCGAATTGATTTGTGGGAATTCTTTCAATGCCTGTGCCACTGCCTTCACAAAGAAAGCAAAGAACGTTAAATTAAAGCCTTCTTTTTTCTTAAACTCGTCTTTTAGTGAGTTTCGATAGTCAACCAAGTTGGTTGCATCCACTTCAATCATGGTCCAAGCATGTGGTGCTTCGTGCTTGCTGCGCAGCATATTAGCAGCAATCGCTTTTCGGATGCCTGTTACCGGAATTTCGATGTCACCAGCAGTAACTGGGATATTCACCACAGGTGCCGCCTGCGCTGGACTAGAAACAGGCTGCGCCACTTCTTGTTTGGCAGCCGGGGCTGCTGCAGGCTCTACCTGCGCTTCTAGCCTTTGGCCAGCTACTGGGATATTTCCTGACTCAATTAATTTCAGAAGATCTTTTCTTGTAATTCGTCCACCCGCACCGGTGCCTGACACCTGAGTTAAATCAATGCCATGTTCTTGAGAAATTTTAAGCACTGCTGGAGAGTAACGGGCTTTATTTCCTTGATCCGCTTGGATTCCTGATTCTGCACCAATGGTTGCTGCAGCGGTTTTCTCAGCTTTTTCAGCTTCCTGAGGCTTACCGCCTTCAACCTCAATTGTACAGATAATCTCACCTACTGCTAATGTATCACCTTCACCAGCAATTAACTCTTTAATCACACCTGTAAAGGAGGAAGGGACTTCTGCATTTACTTTATCTGTCATTACCTCTGCAAGAGGGTCGTATTTATTTACTTTGTCACCTACGGAAACAAGCCACTTACTGATTGTACCTTCGGTTACACTTTCCCCTAACTGAGGCATTTTTATCTGTTCAATTGCCACTGTTCATACCTCCTATTGTCCAGCTCCGGCGCCTAGCCCCTCGAATCGCTTCGGTCCTGCCAATGAAGTCAAAGAACGACTTCACTGTCAGGCCCTCAAGCGCTTGTCGGGGCTGCCCAAGGCGCCTCCGCTTTTCTATCAATACTCCGCAAGCTCGCGCATTGCTTTTTCGACTTTGTCGGGATTTATCATAAAGAATTTTTCCATCGTTGGTGCATATGGCATTGCCGGTACATCCGGTCCAGCCAGCCGCTTAATAGGCGCATCTAATTCAAATAAACAATTTTCTGCAATAATAGCTGACACTTCACTGATAATGCTGCCTTCTTTGTTATCCTCGGTTACAAGCAGGACTTTCCCCGTCTTGGAAGCAGCTTCGATGATTGCTTCTTTATCAAGAGGATAGACAGTGCGCAAATCGAGAATATGGGCAGAAATTCCATCACTAGCTAATTTCTCCGCTGCTTGAAGGGCAAAATGAACACAAAGACCATAAGTAATAACTGTAATGTCTTCTCCTTCACGCTTCACATCTGCTTTTCCGATTGGCAAAGTGTAATCATCTGTCGGAACCTCACCCTTGATTAAACGATAGGCCCGTTTATGCTCGAAAAATAATACTGGGTCGTTATCGCGAATCGCCGCTTTTAATAAGCCCTTTGCATCGTAAGGTGTCGATGGCATCACTATTTTCAAACCAGGCTGGTTGGCAAATACTGCTTCAACCGATTGGGAATGATAGAGTGCGCCATGAACGCCGCCGCCATATGGAGCACGAATAACCATCGGACAGCTCCAATCGTTATTCGAACGATAGCGAATTTTAGCTGCTTCCGAGATAATCTGATTGACGGCCGGCATAATAAAATCGGCAAACTGCATTTCGGCAATTGGTCGCATACCGTACATCGCGGCACCTATTCCAACACCGGCAATCGCTGATTCTGCGAGAGGTGTATCGATGACACGTTCTTCACCAAATTGCTCATATAAGCCTTGTGTCGCTTTAAATACGCCGCCTTTTACGCCAACGTCTTCTCCGAGTACAAAAACCTTTGGATCTCTTTCCATTTCCTCACGAATGGCCATTGTAATTGAATCTATATATGAAATGATCGCCATGATATGTCCCCCTTACTCTTCCGTGTCCGCATATACATATTTCATTGCTTCTTCTGGTGCTGCATAAGGAGCATTTTCAGCATAATCAGTCGCTTCATTTACCTGCTTCATCACACGGTCATTGATTTCTTTTTCTATTTCATCATTCATAACGCCGGTTTCCTTTAGATAAGCACCAAACGTAATGATTGGATCTTGTGTTTTTGCCTTTGCCACTTCATCCGGAGCGCGGTAGGATCGGTCGTCATCATCAGAAGAATGCGGTGTGAGACGATAAGAAACTGTTTCAACCAATGTTGGGCCCTCGCCGCGGCGCCCGCGGTCAGCCGCCTCTTTAACAGCTTTGTATACTTCCAATGGATCATTGCCATCAACCGTAATGCCCGGCATCCCGTAACCAATCGCACGATCAGACACCTTTTCACAAGCTAATTGTTTTTCAATTGGAACAGAAATCGCATACTTATTATTTTCACACATGAAAATGACTGGCAGCTTATGAACACCGGCGAAGTTAGCCCCTTCATGGAAATCACCTTGATTAGAAGAACCTTCCCCAAAGGTTACAAACGTAACCAGATCCTTTCTTTCCATTTTTCCGGCAAGGGCAACACCGACTGCGTGCGGAACCTGAGTTGTAACTGGCGATGAACCAGTCACGATCCTATTTTTCTTTTGACCAAAGTGCCCTGGCATTTGTCTACCGCCCGAGTTTGGATCTTCTGCTTTAGCAAACCCTGACAGCATCAGTTCCTTTGGTGTCATCCCAAACGTTAACACGACGCCCATATCACGATAATAAGGCAGCACGTAATCTTTATCCCGATCAAGAGCAAAAGCCGCTCCTACTTGGGCCGCTTCCTGCCCTTGACATGAAATAACAAACGGGATTTTCCCGGCACGGTTCAATAACCACATCCGTTCATCAATACGACGAGCCAAAAGCATTGTTTCATATATTTCCAATACCTTGCCGTCGCTTAAACCTAAAGCTTCATGACGCTTTTCTACCATTAATTATTTACCTCCCATTTGTTCGACTATAATGCTTATGAATGGATAGCTTTCCCATCAACCGCAAGTGCGGCTTCACCTATTGCTTCTGATAAAGTTGGATGAGGATGGATCGTGTGGGCGATTTCCCATGGTGTTGCATCTAATACCATCGCAAGCCCAGCCTCTGTAATCATATCTGTTACATGTGGACCAATCATATGCACCCCTAGAATATCATTGGTTTCCTCATCAGCAATAATTTTCACAAATCCATCTGATTCTCCAAAAACAAGTGCCTTCCCAATTGCACGGAAAGAAAATTTACCAACCTTCACTTTATGACCTTTCTCTTTAGCATGATCCTCGGTAATCCCTACACTCGACACCTCTGGATTACTATAAATACATCTAGAAACTAGATTGTAATCAAATGGAGACGGGTCATTCCCTGCGATATGCTCTACCGCAACAATTCCTTCATGCGAAGCAACATGGGCCAATTGCAAGCCGCCAATTACATCGCCTATCGCATAAATATGGGATTCCTTCGTTTGGAAGAATTTATTTGTTACAATAAAGCCCTTCTCTACTTGAATTTCTGTATTATTAAGTCCGATGCCCTCCGTGTTGGCTTGGCGGCCAACCGAAACGAGAAGTTTCTCTGCTTTAAATTCCTTCACTCCACCCTTAACCTCGGCAGAAATGGCAACTCCGTTATCCTTAACAAGCGTTTCCGGAAGAACCTTGGCACTTGTTACGAGTTTAATCCCTTTTTTCTTCATCAAACGCTGCATTTCCTTTGAAATTTCTTTGTCTTCTGTTGGAATGATCCGGTCAGCATATTCAAGAACCGTCACCTCAACCCCGAAATCAGAAAGCATTGAGGCCCATTCAATCCCAATTACGCCGCCTCCGACAATAATAATTGAACTTGGCAGTGCTTCAAGCTGTAAGGCTTCGTCAGAGGACAAGACATAGTCACCATCAATTTCAAGCCCTGGCAGTGTCCTTGGTCTTGATCCGGTGGCAATAATTACATTTTTTGGAATCAACATTTCATTATCGTCGCCATTGTTCATTTCAACTGAAATTGTGCCAGGCATCGGCGAGAAAATCGATGGCCCTAAAATGCGGCCTAACCCTTCATAAACATCAATCTTTCCTTGCTTCATCAAATGCTGAACACCTTTATGTAATTGATCGATAATTTTATTTTTTCTTTCTTGTACTTTTCCGAAATTAACCGAAACCTCGCCGGTTACAACACCAAAATCTTCACCCCGTTTTGCTGTTGCAAAAACCTCCGCGCTTCTTAGCAACGCCTTACTTGGAATGCAGCCATTATGAAGGCAGGTTCCGCCAAGTTTTCCTTTTTCAACGATGGCTGTTTTTAAGCCTAGCTGTGAGGCGCGAATCGCCGCTACATAGCCGCCTGTTCCACCGCCAAGAATGACCAAATCGTATTCTTGTGCCACTTATGTTTCCTCCCCATTCCCGTTAAATTTTTGCTGTTGTAAAATTCCCTGGATATGTCTTTACGTTTTCTTCACCCCGTAAAACGCGGAGTGCTCCTTCTGCAAGTGCTTGGAGTTCGTTTTCACCAGGGTGTACAATCACATCAGCAATCCAATTAATCCTATCGGTGATAGATTTCACAAAGCCTTTTCCATAGGCAAGTCCGCCTGTTAAAATGATAGCATCTACTTTGCCGGAAAGGACAGCACTGGCAGCACCAATTTCTTTGGCAACCTGATAGGCCATCGCGTCATAAACAAGCCGCGCCTCTTCATCGCCAGCTTCAATTCTTCGCTCTACTTCTACCGCATCATTTGTTCCAAGGTAGCCGACAAGGCCTCCTTGACCGACAAGCCGCTTCATAATTTCTTCACGGTAATGCTCACCTGAAAAACACAAAGCAATTAAATCCCCTGCAGGAACCGTCCCCGCACGCACTGGGCTAAAGGGGCCGTCACCGTGCAAACCATTGTTAACATCGACAACTTTGCCTTGCTTATGGACGCCAACGGTTATCCCGCCACCCATATGGGTTACAATCAGATTCAAGTTGTTATATTTTTTTCCTAATTCCTTTGCCACTCTTCTTGCCACTGCTTTTTGGTTTAAAGCATGGAAAATACTTTTTCTTTCAATTAAGGAAAATCCAGAGATTCTTGCAATCGGGTCAAGTTCGTCGACAACGACTGGATCGACAATAAACGCTGGAATATTAAGGCCTGAGGCGATTTCCGAGGCAATGATAGCGCCAAGGTTTGATGCGTGCTGTCCTGTATGAGCAGAACGTAAATCCTGCAGCATCGTATCATTGACTGCATATGTACCGCCCTCAATCGGTCGGAGCAAGCCGCCGCGTCCGCAAACAGCCGATAATTTCGAAATGTTAATTCCTTCATTATCCAGTGTTTCCAAAATAGTGTTTTTTCTAAATTCATATTGATCAATAATAGTTGAAAAATTATTGATCATCACGGAGTCATGACGGATGGTTTTTTCAAAAATGGAAATTTCATTATCGAAGACTCCAATCTTGGTGGATGTTGAGCCTGGGTTGATGATGAGAATCCGATATTCATTATCTAGCAACGTAGTAACCTCCATTTAACAAAACAACTAAATTAAAGGCAAATGCGCTGAATTTCCCATTCAGCGCCCTGCCGTTTTCTATTTAACGAAAAATTTGCCTATCTTGAGATTCTATGACTTAAAATATGGTGGCCATTTTGCAGGAATTGGCTTCTGGAATTACGGATTCTTGCAATTCGCTCTTCAGCCATTCGATCTGCGGCAACGTAGGTTGGAATACCATCACGTTTTGAAATTTCTATTACCTTTTCAATCGTCGTATAGAGTTGTTCAACCTTCTTCATTGCCCGTTCTTGGTTGTATCCATAGAGTTCATCCGCAACATTGATGACACCACCGGCATTAATGACATAATCCGGAGCATAAACAATCCCCATTTCGTGGATGATATCCCCATGGCGGGTATCTTTCAATTGATTGTTAGCTGAACCGGCAATCACTCTTGCCTTTAGCAGCGGAATCGTTTCATCATTGATGGTTGCTCCTAGAGCACATGGAGCATAAATATCACATTCGACACCATAAATTTCATCCGGGTCTACCGCAAGCGCGCCAAATGCTTCTACCGCACGATTTACTGCTTCTTTATTAATATCGGTTACAATCAGCTGAGCGCCTTCTTCATGTAAGTATTGGCAAAGAGTATACGCTACATTTCCAATACCTTGAACAGCCACTACTCTTCCTTCTAGTGAATCAGTGCCAAAGGCTTCTTTCGCCGCTGCTTTCATTCCGCGATAAACGCCGAATGCCGTTACTGGAGAAGGATTGCCTGATGAACCGAAGGCCGGTGAGATTCCGGTAACGTAATCTGTCTCTTCGTGAATTAAATCCATATCGGCAACAGTTGTACCTACATCTTCCGCAGTAATATAGCGGCCATTCAGTCCTTGGATATAACGGCCAAATGCACGGAACATTGCTTCATTTTTATCTTTTCGAGGGTCGCCGATAATGACTGTTTTACCGCCCCCGAGATTTAAACCTGCAGCAGCATTCTTATATGTCATCCCTTTTGCTAAACGAAGGGCGTCTTCAATCGCAGCTTCTTCTGATGCGTATGTCCACATACGGGTTCCGCCTAAAGCAGGTCCAAGTGTTGTATCATGAATAGCGATGATCGCTTTTAAACCCGATTGTTTATCCTGACAGAATACCACTTGCTCATAATCGTATTTTTCTAAGTAATTGAAGATTTCCATGTTCATATTCCTCCTCGAATTTTGAGTATCTATTTTTTAACACAGCATAACGCTAACGCAAGAGAGTAAAGCTTACTTTCCGCTGAATCGGCCCTTGAGGTTAACACAATCGGCGCTTTCGCCCCGGCAATCACCGCTCCAACCTTTGCCTTTGCAAAGTAAATTAATGATTTATATAACACATTTCCAACCTCAATAGTTGGAACCAATAATATATCCGCTCTGCCGGCCACTTCACTCGAAATCCCTTTGTGTTCTGCAGCCAATGCTGAAACGGCATTATCTAACCCAAGCGGGCCGTCAACAATGCACCCGGATATTTGACCGCGTTTATTCATCATTGTTAACGCAGCAGCATCCACGGTAGCCTGCATCGCAGGATTCACTACCTCTACCGCAGCAATCGGCGCTACTTTCGGAGTTTCGATTCCAATAGCTTTGGCGAGTAAAACAGCATTTTTAATAATTTGTGCTTTTTGTTCCAAGTCAGGCGCAATATTCATTGCTGCGTCCGTGATAATCGTAAATTGGTCATAACCGGGAATTTCAAAAAAGGAAACATGCGATAAAACATTCCCTGTTCTTAGACCATATTCCTTATTTAAGACCGCCTTTAAAAGGATATTGCTTGGAATATTGCCTTTCATCAAAACATTTGCTTCTTTGTTAAAAACAGCTTTAACAGCTAGTTCAGCCGCAATGGCTTCAGAATCAGCATCCACAATTTTCAGCCGATTATTATTCATCCAATCAAATTTTTTCATTTCGATGAGTGAGGAAATTTTCTCTTTATCACCGAACAGGATAAAACGAGCAAGATTTCGGTCTAGTGCATCGATAACTGCTTCAATTACTTCAGCATCTTCTGCTGCAGCAACTGCAACCGTATTTGTGCCTTCCTGGGCTGCTTTGTCAATCAGTGAATCCAGCAACAAGTTGTCATCAACCCTTTCTCCTCTTACTGCAACTCCGATATAGTAATATGCAAGATTCGTGCCAAAACTAACTTCCATGAAAACGCTTTATTCTCTTTCTCTTCCACGCAACTTTTTTCATACTATGAAAATTATTGCGTGCTATTATTTTCAAGTTTGTATTTTTCAAGTTTATAATATAGATTTCTTACTGACAAGCCCAGCGTTTTGGCCGTAAGGGTTTTGTTTCCCTTTAAGCGGAAAAGCGTTTGCTGAATAATTTTTGCCTCGTATTCATCCATCATTTCTGTTAACGATTGGTTTAATGTAAAAGAAGCGCTGCTATAGGTTTCAGAAAGCTCATTGGTTAATTTTTTATTGTTTAATTCGGGTAAATGATGGACATCGATTAATGTCTCAAAATAATTCACAAAAATAATCGCCCTGCCAAGGATATTTTCTAATTCCCGCACGTTCCCGGGCCAGTCGTAGCCCATCAACTGCAGTAATGCTGCTTGGGTAACCCCTTCTACATTTCTTCCATAATCACGATTGATTTTTTGAATGAGTCTTTCACTTAATACAGGAATCTCTTCTTTTCGTTTTCTTAAGGGCGGAATATGTATTGGCATACGGTTTAAACGATAATATAAGTCTTCCCTAAAGGAGCCTTTTGCAATACCCTTTTCCAGATTAACATTGGTTGCTGCGATGATTCTAACATTGATGGGAACAGGCTTTGTCCCGCCTACACGGGTAATTTCATTCTCTTGTAAAACCCTCAGCAGTTTAGCCTGGGTATTGGCGGAAAGCTCACCTATCTCATCAAGAAAAATGCTGCCATTATTCGCTTCTTCGAAGAAACCAAGTTTTCCACCTCTTATTGCCCCGGAAAAGGCTCCTTCTTCGTAGCCAAATAATTCGCTTTCAAGCAAGGATTCGGATATAGCGGCGCAATTGACGCGTATAAATTTGTTATATTTTCGATCACTTGCATTATGGATCGCATGGGCAAACAATTCTTTTCCGGTACCCGATTCCCCCCGCAGCAGAACGGTTGCGGGGGTTTTCGCCCCTAGCTTTGCCTGCTCAATGGCCAGCATCATTTCATCAGATTTTCCGATAATATCTTCAAAGGTATACTTTGCCTCTAGTTTCCGGATTATTTGTCTTGCGCGACTTAATTCCCGGCTTAGCGATTTCATTTCCGACATATCATGGATAACCCCGACACTGCCTTTTAATTTCCCTTTGACGATAATCGGTGCGACATTAACGATGACTTCCCTCTTATTTGGACCTACCCTCATCGGAGTTCCCCGAACAGCTCGTCTGGTTTGCAGTACCTTCATATGCATACTTTCCCCCTCAGAGATGTCCGCGGTAGCAGGCTGGCCGATTACTTGCTCTTTAGTGAGACCAGTAATACGGGTATAGGCCGGATTGATGAGTATTCCACGGCCATTTTCATCGACAACAGAAATGGCATCATCACTGGAATGGATAATCGCTTGAAGCATGGTTTGGATTTCTTTTAAATCTGTGATTTCCTCCGCCAGATTAACAACCTCGGTAATATCTTTAAAGACAGCAAATGCGCCAATTAACGTCCCGTTTTCTTCAATGATCGGAATGCGGGTGGTAATGATTTTCCGATCATTACTCAGGACCATTTCTTGGTTTGCTTCTATCCTTCTAGTGTCAAGAATGAGCGGCAGCCTGGTTGTGGGTATGACTTCAACGACGGGTTTTCCTAATGCTTCCTCTTTTTTTACTCCCATTATTTCTTCTGCGCGTTTGTTAAATAAGATGACCGTTCCATGATTGTCAATCACCATCATCCCATCATTCGTTGCATTGAAAATCAGTTCCTGTTTATATGATTCATTTTGATGCTTAGCGATAAGATCTTCTTTCTCTTCCATAAGCTTCGACAACAGAAAAGCAACGCTTCCTGGAATTAATACTGTTTTTTTCTTTTTTGCATTTCTTAATTCTTGAAAGACTGCGTCATTCCCGGTTACCTCAATGATGATATCGATAGTTTCGGTCAGAAAAGGCTGCCAATTGGTCCCTGTTTTAATCCCCTCTTCTTGAGCCAATATAATTCCTGGTGCATCAAAATTTCGATCAATCACCACCTGAACATGTAACACTTCTGATTCTTTTAAAATTTTTAAGATTGCTGTCCCACCCTTACCGGCCCCAACAATCATAACGTTCTGCATTTTTTCTGCCCCTTTTAATTAAAGAAATATTTTTCATTCTTCCATAGGTAAAAGCATGCAATTTCCTTCACTCTCCCTATTTTATTACCAAACACAATGTTTGACAAATTATTTCTATGTAATAATATTTTCTTGAGATATAATTAGATATACCTTGTCATTATTATTAGCAATTGGAAGGAACTATTTATGATACGTATTTTTGCCCTTATCATATTATTGATCCCAGGAGCTTTAGCCGCTTATGGGATAAAATTAATGCGTGATATGACCTTCGGGATTCTTCAGGCGCCATTCCCTTATTTGTGGCTTCAATTTCTTGTGGGTCTACTCTTTTTCATCGGCGGTCTTGCGTTTGTAACAGGATTTATTTTTCATCGCGATCAAAAGAGAAATAAGGTCCAAACTCGTTTTAAAAAATAAGGAAGAAAAGAGGCCGCTAGGGTCTCTTTTCATATTGTTTCCGGATTCGAAGTGCCTTAACTGTATCGTCGGTAATAATTGCCGTGCAATTAATCTTAAAGAAACGATGCATATCGGCATCTTTATTGACGGTATAGGGCCTTACGGCAATTCCATTTGCCATCGTATTAACGATGATCTTATCTGACATCGCAGAATGTTTTGGATGAATCCCTTTTGCTCTTATCGATTGTGAATAAATCCACGGCATATATATGCCTTCAATAAAAAGCGGAGCTGTTTCAATTTCCGGAGCCAGCCGATAACTGTAAACGATACTATAGTGATTAAAAGAGGAAATAATAATCCGATTGGAGAGGCCGTAGCTTTGAACAAGATCAATGACCTTTTCTTCCATACCTTCATAAGGAAACAGACCGTTTTTCAGTTCAATATTACATAGAAGCTTGTTAGTCTTCATCCGTTCAAGGACTTCTGCCAGGGCTGGAATCGGCTCTTTTTTAACGCCTTTTTTATTGGCATTTAGTTTTCTAATTTCTTTATATAAAAAGTCTTTGACGAAACCATTACCGTTCGTTGTTCGGTCGACTTTTTCATCGTGAATAACAACTAGTTCACCATCTTTCGTCAATTGAACATCGAGTTCGATCCCATCCGCTCCTGCCTTTTCTGCTTCACCAAAGGCACCCATTGTATTTTCAGCAAAAGAGACAGCGTAGCCGCGATGTGCAAAAATCTGCGTCATTTTTTCACTTCCCAACTTTAGAATGGAGGACTTACAATTGAAACCTTTACAATTATCACCCGAAACAGCAATCAAGCTTTCCAAAAAATTAAAAGTACCGATAGAACAGCTTATGCATATGCCCCAACATATTCTTATTCAAAAGATAATGGAATTGGAAAAGGAAAACAATAATTCTTCAAAATAAAAAGCCTCATTGCTGAGGCCTTTTATTTTATTCTTCCTTTCAAGAAGCCTTATGCTCAAGGCGTAATTTATCGGCGACCATGGCGATGAACTCCGAGTTGGTCGGTTTTGCTTTTGACATGCTGACAGTGTATCCAAAAAGGCTGGATATCGAGTCAATATTACCGCGGCTCCACGCTACCTCGATGGCGTGACGAATTGCACGCTCAACTCGGCTTGCTGTCGTGTTATACTTTTTGGCAATATCCGGATATAATACTTTCGTGATTGAGCCAAGAAGCTCGATATCGTTGTAAACCATTGAAATGGCTTCACGCAAGTATAAATAGCCTTTAATATGCGCCGGAACACCAATTTCATGAATAATGCTCGTAATACTTGCATCTAAATTTTTTGGTTTTTGTTCCGATTGAGAACGATAGCTTGACGTCGAAGCCTTACGAGTAAACGAATTGCTATTGCCGCTGACTTGGCGGATATGATTCCCTAGATTCTCCATATCAAATGGTTTCAAAATAAAATAGGAAGCTCCAAGTTCAACTGCTTTTTTCGTCACATCTTCCTGCCCAAAAGCTGTCAGCATAATGACATTTGGCAGTGACCCTCTTTTTAACTCCCGTAGACGCTCAAGGACGGCCAAACCATCAAGATGGGGCATGATAATATCTAAAACAAGAACATCAGGGTCTACACTCCCTAACATGTCTAAACACTCCTGGCCATTATGAGCAATCCCAACCACTTCCATATCTTCTTGGGATGAAATATAATCCTCCAATAATCCAACTAGCTCCCTATTATCATCAACGACGCAAACTTTTATTTTCTTCAATTCCTGTTCCTCCTCAAGTTCAACTCATCTCTATTTCATCTTAAATCGATAATCAGCTGTAATCTCTTAATTCTATTCTAATTTACAAATTCGACAACGCAACAAAAATTCCTCTCATTTTTTTAATATTTCTTAAAATAGTGATAAAAACTTATCTTTTCTTGGTTTTTCTCTTCTTTTCGACGAAATTCGCTTTATTTCCAATATATCACTGGTTTTTGTCGAATATTCTTTTTACATAAAAAAGCAAAATAGAGATTTTCCCCTATTTTGCTCAAAAGTTAGCTAGCCTTGCTTTTTGCTGTTTCGTATATGTTAATTCCAGCTTCATTCAGCATCCATTCTATATGCACCCCATAACCTGAGGTCGGATCATTGACAAAGACATGTGTTACGGCTCCGATTAGCTTTCCATCTTGGATAATCGGACTTCCGCTCATCCCTTGAACAATTCCTCCTGTTTTTTCAAGGAGCCTAGGGTCGGTAACTTTTATGACCATCCCTTTAGTAGCTGGAAACTTTTGCGGAATTGTGCTTACAATTTCGATATTAAATTCTTCTACTCGGTCGTTATTCACCACTGTTAATATCTTTGCAGGTCCTTCTTTCACTTGATGAGATAACGCAATTGGCAATGGTTTATCCATAACGCCATTTTTTAATTCTTCATTTAATTCTCCAAAAATTCCGAACGGACTATTCTTTTGAATATTCCCAACGATTTCACGGTCATTTGAGAAGCGGGCAAGCTTTTCACCGGGATCACCATTACTGCCTTTTTCAATGGACGTGACGGTTGACCGAACAATTTGGCCATCCTCGACCACAATTGGTTTTTTTGTATCCATGTCTGAAATGACATGCCCAAGGGCACCATATTTTTTAGATTGAGGGTGAATGAAGGTCATTGTCCCAATCCCTGCAGCAGAATCCCTAATATATAAACCAAGCTTATAAGTGTTTTCCCCTTTATCTTTTAATGGGGTGAGTTTGGTGGATATCTTTCCACTTTCCCTGCTTATGGAGATATCGAGAGCTTTACCTGTTTGTCCTGCCGTTTGCACAAACGGAGCAACATCGGTCATTTTTTCTATTTTACGGCCGTTAATTTCTGTAATAATATCCCCAATTTTTATTCCTGCAATTTCACCTGGGGACTTTTTTCCATCTGTTGTATTGATTAAATGGTGGCCAACAACTAAGACACCAACCGTATTTAATTTGACACCTATTGATTGACCGCCTGGAATGACTCGAAAATCCTTTAAGACATGTACATCGACCTTTTTTATTGGAATACCAGCAAATTCTAACAGCATTTCATTCTTGCCTTTTTCAGTTGCTTTTACTGTAACCGATTGTTTTTCCTGATCAAGCGTGTTTTTAGAATTGTGAGAATCAAAGGCGGCTGATACCGGGGCAGCCTTATTGAATGTGTAATCCTGTCCTTCAAAAACAGTAATCGTCTTGGGAATACTTAAATATTGACTCATAGGCTGAAAAAAAATAAGGCTAACTAATGAAACAAGGAGAATTCCACCAATAATTTTTCTAATTATCTCAAACCTCAAAATTTTCACTCTCCTCGCTTCTAGTTACTACAGTTAAAAATGGCTACATCTTTAATTTTGCCTCGTTCACAAGCATTTATAACTGGTATAAACATAAAAAAGCTACCCGAGATGGATAGCATTACAATTTTTTCCGAATTAATGGGCGGTAAGACCTCTAAATGATTGAAATTTCACCTTATTTTATTTTCTGCTGCTAAATTTAATAATTCCTCTGCATGTTGTTTGGTAAGTTCGGTAATTTCCGCCCCGGAAATCATCCGGCCAATTTCTTTAATTTTATCTGCTAAAGACAATGGAGTAACCGAAGTTGTCGTTCTGCCGCCTTTAATCGTCTTTGAAATAAATAAATGAGTATCTGCCATAGCTGCCACCTGTGGTAAATGAGAAATACATAACACCTGGGAATCTATCGCAACTTTATAAATTTTTTCCGCAATTGACTGGGCAACTCTCCCGCTCACACCCGTATCTACCTCATCGAAAATGATCGAAGTCACACCTTGATGCTTGGAAAAAATACTCTTTAGAGCTAGCATGATCCGTGATAACTCACCTCCAGAAGCGACTTTCGATAAAGGCTTCAACGGTTCTCCCGGGTTGGTTGAAATATAAAACTCTACATGGTCAACGCCATTTTTTGAAAAATGCTGAATGTCGGATTCAAAACGAATTTCAAAAACGGTTTTCGCCATATATAATTCCTTCAATTCTTTATGTATTAATCGTGTTAGCTTTTCAGCCCATTTGTGACGAAGTTCAGTTAATTGCTTGGCTTCAAGAACTAAGTCTTTTCTAATCGAGGTTAATTCTTTTTCCAATTCAGCTATATGTGTTTCTTTGTTTTGGAGCGTTTCAATTTCTTCTTCGATTTTCGCTGCATATTCTACTATTTCATCGATTGTTTTGCCGTATTTCCGTTTAAGCTGGTTAATTTCATTTAAACGGTTTTCAATTTCATTTAGCCGTTCCGGATCGTATTCTAACGCATCCAATTCACTTCTTAATGAACTTGCTGCATCCTCTAACAGATAAAAACTATTTGATACGGAATCAAAAATTCCTTTATAGCTTGAATCAAGCGCTGCAGCATCTTCGAGGTACCCCATAACCATGCCAATCCAATCAAGCCCTTTTTGGTCTCCATTTAACGCGGCATAACCTGATTGAATCGCTTCAAATACTCTTTCAAAATTCCCCAATTTTCTTTTTTCCTCAAAAAGCACTTCATCTTCATGAAGTTTTAATTCAGCCTTTTGAATTTCATCTAATTGAAATTGAATTAAATCAAGGCGGTGGGCCGTCTGCTGATCATTTTCACTTAAAGTTTTTAGCTTATGTAAAGTCTGTTCGTAACGCCGAAATACTTGCAGGTATTCAGATTCCGAGGCTAAGATTTCTTCCGAACCGAATTGATCAAGCAATTGTAAATGTTTGGTCTCATCCATCAATTCCTGATGTTCATGCTGACCATGAATATCCACAAGGGTTCGTCCAATTTCCCGAAGTGTTGATATCGTTACAAGCTTTCCGTTTATACGGCAAACGCTTTTTCCTGTTCGGGAAATACCGCGCCGTAATACAACCATTTCTTCTTCAATATCGATCCCAAAGTCTAAAGCTTTCTTAATCACAGGATGGTCTGGATCATCAAGTTGGAATAATCCTTCTATTTCTGCCTTTTCCTCTCCATGACGGACAAACTCTGCTGAACCTCTGCCACCTGTAAGTAAATGAATGGCATCAATAATAATCGATTTACCTGCACCTGTTTCCCCTGTAAGAACAGTTAATCCCTTTTTAAAAGAGATAGAAAGGGCTTCAATTATGGCGAAATTTTTTATTGACAATTCTGCTAACAAGGAACTCTCCCCCAATTACAGCATATCTAGGAATCGATTGGTAACGACTTCTGTATCCTCCGGTGTGCGACAAATAATTAATATCGTATCGTCACCACAAATCGTTCCTAATATTTCTTCCCAATCAAGATGATCGATAAGCGCACCAATGGCCATCGCATTACCGGGCAAGCACTTCATGACTAATAAATGCCCCGCTGAATCAATTCTGACAAACGCGTCGACTAATGAACGTTTTAGTTTTTGCAATGGATTAAATCTTTGGTCTGCCGGCAGACTGTATTTATAACGGCCATCAAGTAATGGTACTTTAACCAAGTGTAATTCTTTTATATCGCGTGAAACCGTGGCTTGGGTCACATTATAGCCGGCACTTTTGAGCTCATCAACAAGCTCATCCTGTGTCTCAATATCATTGCCGGCAATAATCTCTCTTATTTTTATAAGACGCTGCCCTTTATTCATTTTTTCACCCCTAGTTGTTAAAAACATTAGAGTATTTTGTACTAAAATGTCGTATCTACCCATATGTTAGCCCATTTTTATTACCTTGTACATTTATTCTTTTAAAATAAATCGAATAAAAGGATAGGCATCAGCCTATCCTTAGTATTCTTTCTTTGTATGAAATTCATTATGTGCTTCCTTAACTACGTCCGTAGGACTAACAGGGAGCTGAATGACGCCTGATTTCCGTTCACCTTCCCATTTAAGGTGAAGTAAAAATTCAATATTCCCATCACCGCCTGTGATTGGCGAAAAGGATAGATCTTCGACAAGGAATCCTTGTTGAACGGAAAAATTAATGATTTTATCGATTACCTGTAAATGTACTTTTTCATCACGCACAATGCCTTTTTTACCAACCTGGTCTCGTCCAGCCTCGAACTGTGGCTTAATAAGGGCAATAATATCACTTCCAGGGACAAGAAGTGTTTTTAACACAGGCAAAATTAAGGTTAGCGAGATGAATGATACATCAATTGAAGCGAAATTTGGCATTTCACCGGTTAAATCAGCAGGTGTTACATAGCGAAAGTTAGTCCTCTCCATCACCACAACTCGTTCGTCCTGCCTTAGCTTCCACGCAAGCTGATTGTAGCCAACATCGAGGGCATAGGACATTTTCGCGCCATTTTGCAGTGCGCAATCGGTAAATCCGCCGGTGGAAGCCCCAATATCTACTAACACTTTATCAAGGACACTGACATTAAATATTTTCAGCGCCTTCTCAAGCTTTAAGCCCCCGCGGCTGACATACTGGAGCATTTTCCCCTTTATGTTTAGCGGGATATCAATCTTGACTTTTTCTCCAGGTTTATCGAGCCGTTCTTCATTTGTATAAACCAGACCCGCCATGATGGTTCTTTTAGCTTTTTCCCTTGTTTCTATTAAACCTCGTTCCACGAGTAAAACATCTAAACGTTCTTTATTTTTCATAAGTTAAGCCCTTTGTTGTTTTTTCCTTGCCAGTTTTGAAATTCTCTTGATCACTCCGTCAGTCGTTAGCCCAATCTCTTCAAGGAGGGAGCCGACATCCCCATGTTCAATAAATTGGTCAGGAATTCCAAGTCTGTCAATTTGAGCATGGTAAAAGCCGTGATCATGTGCATATTCAAGAACAGCACTTCCAAATCCGCCTTGCAATACCGCTTCCTCGATGGTTAGGAGCGGGATGTTAGTTTCTAATAACTTCGTTAGCATCTTTTCATCCAACGGCTTAATAAACCGGGCATTGACCACTCTCACGGAGATTCCTTGCTTTTCAAGGGTCATCGCCGCATCAATAGCCATCGGAATCGTCGTTCCAAAAGTTAGAATGGCTGCGTCCTCGCCTTCTTTGATAACCTCCCACGTCCCAATAGGAATGCTCTGGAATTTCTCATCCATTGGTACACCGATTCCATTGCCGCGCGGGAATCTCATCGCAATGGGCCCATCGTCATAATTCAATGCCGTATAAACCATATGCTGGCCTTCATTTTCATCCTTCGGCATCATTAGGACCATGTTTGGTATATGTCTTAAAAAGGAAATATCGAAAACCCCTTGATGTGTTTCACCATCTGCACCAACTAAACCGGCACGGTCGATTCCAATAAATACATTTAAGTTCTGCCGGCAAATATCATGAACAACCTGGTCATAGGCCCGCTGCAAGAAAGTCGAGTAAATCGCTAAAAAAGGTTTCATATTTTGCGTCGCTAATCCTGCTGCTACTGTTGCCGCATGCTGCTCAGCGATTCCGACGTCATACATTCGTTCGGGAAACTCGCTGGCAAAGCCTTCTAGCTTTGAGCCAACTGGCATCGCTGGTGTAATCGCCACAATTCGTTCATCCTCGCGCGCGAGCTTGCGAACGGTTTCGCTGACTAAGCTGCTCCACGCTGGCGGCTGCTTTTTATTTGGCTTTACAAAGGCACCGGTGTCCATCTTATATGGACCTGTACCGTGCCATGTACCTGTTTTATCCGTTTCAGCCGGTTGAAACCCTTTTCCCTTTTTCGTAATGACATGAAGGAGGACGGGTCCGGCGGTCTTTTTAGCATAACTAAGGTGCTCAAATAAATCGTCAAAATTATGACCATCAATCGGGCCTAAATAGGTGAAACCTAGCTCTTCAAAAAACATACCTGAAACGAATAGATATTTAAGACTGTCCTTTATCCGTTCCGCAGTTGCTGCAAGTTTACCGCCAACAGCAGGCACCTTTTTCAACAGGACTTCTAGTTCATCTTTCACCCATTGATATTTTCCAGCTGTTCGCAATTGACCGAGAATATTATGAAGAGCCCCAACGTTTGGAGCAATCGACATTTCATTATCATTTAAAATCACAATCATGTCTTTTTTCTCATGGCCAATATGATTTAAGGCTTCTAGAGCCATTCCGCCTGTTAAGGCACCATCGCCAATAACCGGTACAACGAAGGATTTTTCTTTTTTTAAGTCCCTGGCAATCGCCATCCCCATCGCTGCAGAAAGCGAGGTGGAGCTGTGCCCTGTCTCCCATACATCATGCTCGCTTTCAATTCGTTTCGGAAAACCGCACAAGCCTTTGAATTGTCTTAGTGTATCAAATTCACGCGCTCTGCCAGTTAAAATTTTATGGACATAGGACTGATGCCCGACATCCCAAATAATTTTATCCTTTGGACTATTAAAACATTTATGTAAAGCTAGAGTTAATTCAACAACACCTAAATTCGGTCCAATATGGCCTCCGGTTACGGATAGCTTTTCAATCAAGAATTGGCGAATATCCTGACTTAAAGCCTCCAGTTCTTTATTCGACATTCCTTTTAAAAAGGACGGGTCTTTTATTGCTAACAGATCCATTTTTGGACCACTCACTTTCATACTTTTTCTGAAAAAATAGCCGCTAACACAGGTAGTGATAACGGCATTTGTCAACGTTTTCTACATTGAAAACTATTATAACACACTTCATTCATTGCCTCAAATTCCCTTTATGATAAAGGAAGGAGCGCCGTAAAACCTGTTTTTAATGGTCTCTTGATGCAATTAAATCCGTTATTTCCTCTAAGAGGTTTGTATGTAAACCTGTCTTTTTTAGATGTACTTTCGCTTGGTTTATTTGCTTATCCAATGCTTCTTTTGCACCTTCCAAAGATAGTAATTGGGGATACGTACTTTTATGATTTACTGTATCACTGCCAACAGTCTTGCCAATTAATTGTTGATTGCCAACTAAATCAAGAATATCATCCTGGATTTGAAAAGCAATACCAAGGTGGTGCGCAAAGGCAGAAAGGTGTTCTAATTGGCTCTCCGTTGCACCTGCCAAGATCGCCCCTGCTAACACACTAAACCTGAGCAGCTTGCCTGTCTTATGAATATGAATATACTCAAGCTCCTGAAGGGTTAAAGACTTCCCTTCGCCTTCCATATCTGCCACCTGGCCGCCAACCATTCCTTCACTCCCGGCTGCTTTTGCCATTTCAATGATTACCTTTAGCAATGTGTCAGGAGAAGCGAAATCAGACGAGATTTTCCCAATAACTTCAAAACTATAGGTTAATAAGGCATCGCCGGCCAATACGGCTATCGCATCACCAAAGACTTTGTGATTGGTCGGCTTTCCACGACGTAAATCGTCATTATCCATACTAGGTAAGTCATCATGGATTAAGGAATAGGTATGGATCATCTCAACTGCTGCAGCTGCAAACAGCCCTTTTTTCGGATCTACGCTATAGGCGTCCAATGTCGCAAATAATAATAATGGACGAATTCTCTTGCCGCCTGCTTCAAGGGAATAGATCATCGATTCTTTAATAATAGGTGGAGCAATGAGCTTATCAACCAGCTTCCGCAGCTCTGTTTCAAGCAGTTGTTTATATTCTTCGGCAAATGCGTCTAGTAACCTGGTTTCCAAGTTTTATTCCTCCTCATCAATCGAAAAGTTCTCCTTTCGCCCATCCTCCGTTATAATTTGAGTCAGTTGCTCTTCAACACTTTTCAATTTATCATGACAAATTTTAGATAATTCCATACCTTCTTTATAAAAAGTAATCGCTTCTTCTAATGGAACATCTCCTTCTTCAAGCTTATCGACAATTTGTTCCAGTTTCGTCATGGCGTCTTCAAAAGATAATTTCTTTTCATTCGTCACTTTTTCCGCTCTCCTTTATATTCTCCACATTACAGTATAGACTCCCGTCTGATAATTGAATCTGAACCCGCTCATTCACTTTAACTTGTTTCACCGTTTTAACAAGGCTGTAATCTTCGGTATAGGCTAAACTATAGCCTCGTTCCATTATTTTCAACGGGCTTAAGGCTTGTAAGGTTGACAGAACATGATTGAAATCCGTTTGTTTTTTTGAGAATATTTGAAGCATAGACCGGTTCATTTCTTTTTGTCTACGGTTGAACTGATTTTTAGCTTCAAGTAATGCTTCACTCGGGTGGTTTCGCTCCAAATGTTTATTAAGAATTTCATACTGGCCTTTTTTTAATAATGATAACCGGGAAGATCCGCGAACAAGCCTTTCTGTTAATTTGTCTACTTGCTCTAGCTTCTGTTCATAGAGACGATGTGGATAGCGGAAGGCATATGATTTTTGCACCCGGTTTAACCGCTCTTTTTCAAACCGGAATTTTTCCTGCATGGCTCTTAAAAGACGTGTCTGCCGCTGCAAAATCCGGTCCATTAGTTCCTCAATATGTGGAACAGCGAGCTCAGCAGCACCTGTCGGGGTCGGTGCTCTTAGATCAGCAACAAAATCTGCAATCGTAAAATCTGTTTCATGACCGACGGCCGAAATAATCGGAATCATTGAGGAAAAAATCGCCCGGGCTACCTGTTCCTCATTGAACGCCCATAATTCCTCAATAGAGCCTCCCCCGCGCCCAACAATCAAAACATCTATTTCCTTTATCTCATTTGCTTTATCAATTGCTTTAACAATGGAGGGTGCGGCATTATCACCTTGGACAAGGGCAGGGAAAACAAGAATATTGGCAATTGGATAACGCCTTTTAATTGTCGTAATGACGTCTCTTATCGCTGCACCTGTTGGAGAAGTAATCACGCCAACCGTTCTCGGATACAGGGGAATGGCCTTTTTCGCTTCCATTACAAATAGTCCCTCAGCCTCTAATCTTTGTTTTAACTGCTCATAGGCTAGAAATAATTCTCCAATGCCGTCAGGCTGCATCTCTCTAATATAGATTTGATACTGTCCGCTTGGTTCGTACACGGAAATATCGCCTTTTACAATCACTTTCATTCCGTTTTCCGGAGTAAATTTCATGAACCGAGACTGGCTGGCAAACATCACCGCAAGAATTCGGGCTTTTTCATCCTTTAAAGTAAAATACATATGGCCGCTCGAATGTTGTTTAAAATTTGAAATTTCGCCTCTTACATGGACATCATGTAAATGTGGATCAGCATCAAATTTTCGTTTTATGTATTTAGTTAAAGCATTTACGGATAGATATCTTTGCTCCTGCATAATAAGTTCCTCTTTTCAACCAATTCGCGAGTCTGTCCTTATTCTTTAGAGAATATAAAAGATAAGGACATGATCCTGCTAATCGCGCGTTAAACTTTGCTCGGCGGATTTTAGCGTATTATACATCAGCATCGTTATCGTCATTGGTCCTACTCCCTTTGGTACCGGTGTGATATATCCAGCCTTTTCACTCACCTCATCAAAGGCCACATCACCACAAAGCTTGCCGTCCTCATTACGGTTAATACCTACATCAATGACAACCGCGCCTTCTTTAACATGATCCGCTTTGATAAAGTTCGGGATCCCGACTGCAGCAACAAGGATATCCGCTTGTTTAGTATGTAACTTTAAATCTTTGGTTCTGGAATGACAGTAGGTTACGGTCGCATGCTGATTAAGAAATAATTGCCCTACCGGCTTGCCGACAATATTACTTCTGCCGACGACGACGACGTTTTTCCCGGCAATAGATATTCCTGTTTCCTCCAGAAGCACCATGATTCCATAAGGTGTACAGGGCAAAAAGGTATTTTGCCCGGTCATCATCCTGCCGATATTAATCGGATGGAAGCCATCGACATCCTTTACCGGGGAAATCGTCTCAATTACCTTTCTTTCATCAATATGTTTAGGAAGCGGCAGTTGAACTAAAATCCCATGGATGGCGGGGTCCCCATTTAATTCTTCAATTTTCGCAAGCAGGTCCTCTTCGGAAACCTCCTCCGGCATTTCAATTAATAAGGAGTACATGCCAAGATCTTTACATGTCTTTTCTTTATTAGTTACATATGTCCGTGAAGCATGGTTACTTCCGACAAGAATAACGGCTAATCCTGGGGTTACTCCCTGAGATTTAAGGGTAGCCACATGTTCGGCAATTTCTACTTTTTTCTTCGCAGCAATTTCTTTTCCATTAATAATTTGAGCAGTCATTATTATATCTCCCCTTATGTGAGAGGGACCAATCAATTAATCGTTAAGAAGCTTTTGTTTCACCTTTGAAAGAACACCATTAATAAACTTGCTTGATTGGTCATCCCCGTAAATTTTGGCTATCTCTATAGCTTCATCTAAAATAACATTTTCCGGAACTTCTGTTCGAAAGTATGATAATTCAAATACAGCCATTCTTAATAGGTTTCGGTCAACGGTAGCTAAACGATCTATCGTCCATTTTTCAAGGTTTTCACTTATCAATTTGTCAATTTCTGTTTTATTTTCGACAACGCCTATAACGAGCTTAGAAAGATATTCGTCACCTGCCTCCCCTTCCAAAACATGTTCAATCGCGGATGATGCCTCAGTGCTGCTTACATCGATTTGAAACAGAGCCTGTAATGCTTTTTCCCTTGCTGTTCTTCTCTTCATTATACCGTTAACTCCTTTAGATATATTAAAAAATTTTGTCTATATTTCATACATGATATTGGATTAAAACTAATAAAGATGGTTTGCACATAAAAAGATAATAGCATAACTAACATGGATTCGCACTGTAAGGATCATTTTTTTTCAATTTGAATCATTGGAAAAGAAAAACCAAAGGATTAAGTTCCTTTGGTTTTACATCTTACATCTCTGAATCAATTTCCGGTTCATTCTTTTGGGTTTCAAATTGAATTCCAACGACATGAATATTTACTTCCTCTGCATCTAATGCAGTCATATTAAGGAGCGCTTGCCGGATGTTATCTTGTACTTTCCCAGCTACAGTCGGAATCGATACTCCAAACTTCATCAAGCAGTACACATCAACCTTTATTCCTGATTCCGTCAGCTCCACTTTAACACCTTTACCGTGATTTTTTTTCCCTAAACGTTCTACAACACCCGTTGCAAAGTTTCCCCGCATCGAGGCGATACCTTCCACCTCGGAAGTGGCAATCCCCGCGATGACCTCAATTACTTCAGGGGCAATTTCAATCTTCCCATGCCCGCTATTACCCTGTTCCATTTCTAATACACTAAACTCGCTCATCTTTCCGTTCACCTCCATAAATTAGCTAGACTTCATCACATCATGCAATTCCAGGAATTTCGTATTAAATCCGCCTTCTACAAATGTTTCATGCTCTAGCAGTTTTAAATGAAATGGGATTGTTGTATGGATTCCCTCGATAACAAATTCACTTAATGCCCGTTTCATTCTTGAGATTGCCTCTTCCCTGCTGGCACCATATGCGATGACTTTCGCAATCATAGAATCGTAGTAAGGCGGTATCGTGTACCCTGGGTATGCAGCCGAATCAACACGAACTCCGAAACCTCCAGGCGGCAAGTACATTTTGATTTTTCCAGCAGAAGGGAGAAAATTCTTTTCTGGGTTTTCAGCGTTGATCCTGCACTCAATTGCCCATCCTGTAAAAGTGACTTCCTGCTGTTTTAATGATAACTTTTCACCGTTTGCCACTCGAATTTGTTCTTTAATGAGGTCGATTCCAGTGACCAATTCAGTTACAGGGTGCTCCACCTGAATCCTGGTGTTCATTTCCATAAAATAAAATTTACGATTGCGGTAGTCATAGATAAATTCTACCGTTCCGGCACCTGAATATGCAACTGCTTTTGCTGCTTTTACAGCGGCAGCACCCATCTCCTCGCGAATTTCTCCGTCTAAGGCAGGTGAAGGCGTTTCTTCAAGCAGCTTTTGCAGCCTGCGTTGAATGGAGCAATCTCTCTCGCCTAAATGGATGGTATTGCCGTGAGAATCACCCAAGACCTGAATTTCAACGTGACGGAAATCCTCAATATATTTTTCAATATAGACACCGGGATTCCCGAAAGCGGTAAGTGCTTCCTGCTGGGTAATATTGATGCCTTTAATTAATTCCGGCTCATTCCTGGCAACACGGATTCCTTTGCCGCCACCGCCTGCTGTTGCTTTAATAATGACTGGATACTGAATTTCTTCCACGAGTTGAAGGGCCTCATCGATGTCATTAATAATTCCGGTCGATCCGGGAACTATCGGCACCCCTGCTTCCTTCATCGTTTCTCTTGCGATATCCTTTGTACCCATTTTGGTGATTGCTTCTGGGCTTGGTCCAACAAAGGTTATATTACATTCACGACAGAGTTCAGCGAAATCGGCATTTTCTGCCAAGAAGCCATAACCAGGGTGAATGGCATCACAAGCGGTTAGCTTGGCGACACTAATAATATTTGTTACGTTTAAATAACTGTCTTTTGATGCAGTAGGACCAATGCAATAGGCTTCATCAGCCAACTGAACATGCAATGCTTCACGGTCTGCTTCTGAGAAAACGGCAACTGATTCAATTCCCATTTCCCGGCAGGCGCGAATAATCCTTACTGCGATTTCTCCTCTATTTGCAATTAACAGTTTTTTTATCATTCTGTTACCGCTCCTAACTTAAGGCTTTACTAAAAATAATGGCTGTCCGTATTCAACTAATTGGCCATTTTTTGCAAGGACTTCCACAATTTCTCCAGTTACTTCTGCTTCAATTTCATTAAATAATTTCATCGCTTCGACAATACACACAATGGAATCCTTCGTTACATGTGACCCTGCTTTCACATATGCATCTGCATCCGGAGTCGGAGAGGCATAGAAAGTTCCTACCATTGGTGAAGTAATCTTGTGTAGATTTTCTGTATCCGCTTCAGTGGTTGTTTCAACCTTTGGAGCTTCCTGCTTTACTTCCACTGCAGGCGCAGTTGGAGTAACAGCTGCAACCGGGATTGTTTGAACGGCAGCCGGTGCTGCTGAAGCAGCTGCTTGAATAACTGGCTGAACAGTCGTTACTGTTGCTGGACCATTCTTCTTCATCTTGATTTTAGAACCGTCATTCTCATATACAAATTCATCAATACTCGACTGGTCAACCAATTTAATCAATTCACGAATTTCTTGTACTTTTAACATTATGTAACACCCCTCGTACGACTTTAATAAAATGCTTTTAACTTTGAATACTGGCTAGCTCAGCACCCAGTGGCTAGTGACTTCGCTAAACGGGTGCTTCCGCTTTTCTTATGACTTACTACTAATACTATAATATAATACTAAGTAAAAGTTCAATAATCTTAATCGGATTTCTCACTTTGCCCCATGCTTCTATCTTAATATTTTTTATTAAAAAAGGGAATTTTTACTGTAGATATCAATACAAAACACTATTTTTCCCTATTAAAAAATAAATAAACGTAAAAAAGGAAGCGAGGCTTCCCTTTTTTAACGGTTTATTTTGAAGGCTGATATTCTACTGCAACATAGTTCGTTTCATCAATTTCTTTTTTCACTTCGAGCATAATTTTATTTGCTTCCGTTACTGATGGCTTCTTCTTGGCTTTAACTGTAACGATAACTTTCGGCCCGTCGGCTCTAACTAGTACATCATCATAGCCCATCGTTTTAATAAAATGTTCAAGCAATTCTTCCTTTGCCGCTGTTTCAGTTAACTTATTCATTTGATCTTTTACCTTACTTATTTCTTCCGCGGAAAGATTGGTGGAAGCAAGTTGGGTAGTTAAGTCCTGTCTCTGTTCGCTCCGCATGTCTTCAAGGTCCATTTTAAGTTCTTCAAACTGAGCATCGCCCGCTACAGAAGATATGACAGATTTGCCATCCTTGGCTTCGGTTTTTGTTTTACCCTGATTTTGATCTTTAGCCTTTTGTTGGACGGCTGTCAGTTCATTCGTCTTTTGCTCAGGAGAGGTAATATAATAAACCGTCAGCACAACTACTAAACTTAACATTGTCAATAACCAAACTGTTTGTTTTTTTAAAAGCATGAAGAAATCCCCCTTTTATTTTTTAGGCATAACAGCCACTCTGTGGCTCGGCACTCCTAAAACTCTCGTAACTGCTTCCCTTATCCATTTTTTTACCTCGATATTTTCAACACCCTTGGCAACGACCAATACGCCGCGAATCTCTGGTTTTTTTGTTTCGACTACAATTGGAACCTCTTTTTCTCCTTCACGGATTATCACCAGTTGTTCATCCGTTGAGGAATCCTGAACTTTCCGCTGCCCGCCGTCACGATCTACCTCATCCGTTGTTTGGGATTTTGTTACCCGATTTTTTTCCAGTACCTTTTTATCTGTTGAATCAATGTTCACAACGACGGTAACATCATTTACTCCTAACATTTCCTGAAGTGCCTTCTTTAGTTGATTCTCATATTTTTCTTCATAATCAGCTATCGACTTATTGCCTGAACCCTTATTCAGGCCAAATGCTGCTACATCCTCGGACTCTGTTTTCCCACTGGTTGCAGCAGGAACCGCAGCAGGATTTGTGTCATTTTTGAACACAATATTGCCTACAAACATAAACGCGGCGCCAATACAAAGGACAAGGATCATATACTGGTATTTACCGGGTTTCTTCTCGCCATTTTCATCAGGTTTGAGTATTTTTTTGAGCCATGATAATGGTCCTTGATTGTTATCCATTTTTCTTTTTGATCCCCCCCTCAATCGAAACCTCAACTGACTCTTCTGATACATTCCATTTTTTCGAAAGAAATGCGGCTATTTGTTCTGTTTCTTCTGTTGATCCTTTGGATGGAAGAGGTGTTCCTGTGTTAATTTCGATTTGTTTAATCACTTCGACTGTCTTCACGCCAGTTTTTGGCTGCTTCAGAAGAACCACAACCTTTTGGAGGTTTTCAGGAAATGCTTTGTCGCTTTCTTCGTTAATGGCTAGGTCAATTGTTTCTATCTCCAATCCGTATTGGTCCATCAACTCCTTTTTAACGTCCTTTTTCAGCTGGACAGCCATGTCTTTTAAAATATATGCACTCTGGGATGCTTGTATTTCTTTTTTCTTCAAATCTATTAAATTTTCCATATTTTTTTCCCCGGGTGCTTGATACGTTGGAATGGCTGCAAAGGCTGATTCAAAATCCTTGGAAATCAATTTAAGGATTGGGGTTAAGATAATGGCGATTAAGAGCAGTCCTGTAACCATTTTCGTATATTTCTGCATACTCGAATTTGGAAGCAGCATATCAATGACTGTAGCTAACAGGATAAACAGAATAATATTCGTTACCCACTCTTTCAAAAACTCCATTTTCGGGGCCCTCCTATCTCATCATCATCGTCAAATTTCCGGCCGCTACAATAACCGTAATACTTAAAAAGAACATCAGTGAGACAATCGCTAGTGCGGCAAAAACATAAATCACACTCTTGCTGATAATATCCAAACAAGTAATGATTGGCCCGCCGCCTAATGGCTGCAGGATAGCGGCCGCAAATTTATAGATAAAGGCAATCATCAAAATTTTAATCGCAGGGAATGCAACGATGATTAGCAGAATGGCTACCCCGGCAATCCCAACCGTATTTTTTAACAGAACAGATGCGGTAACGACTGTATCGGTAGCATCGGTAAACATTCTGCCGATGACCGGAATAAAGTTTCCGGTAACGAATTTCGCTGTCCTGATGGTCACGCCATCCGTTACGGCGGCGGAAGCCCCCTGGACAGAGATAACACCTAGAAATACTGTTAAGAACAGCCCCATTAACCCGATGCTCCAGTTTCTTAGCAAGGCTGCTAGCTGCGAAACTTTATATTGTTCTGACATTGTACTGACAATACTAAGCAAGGTAGCTAGAAAGAGGAGCGGGAGAATAATATACTGCATAAATAACCCGCTCATATTCATTAAAAATAATATGACTGGATGGAAGAAAGCCGCGGAGACAATTCCTCCGGAAGCCGCTATTAACGCCAGCAGTAACGGCACAAGCGCAAGCACAAAGGAAATCATCGTCCCGATAGCTTCATTCGTGTAATCGATAGCGATATGAAAACTATTAAGGGCAAGAATCACCAGCACCATATAGACGATCGAATAAGCAACCTTGCTGATTGCGCTTTTCTCGAAAGCATTTTGCATCGATTGCAGGAACATACTAAAAATCGTTAGCATGATCAACGAACCCAGTAATTTACCATTCGCAACAAACTCATGGAAAGCAAACTTTAAAACTCCCTGCCCCCATTGTTTAAAGGAGAATTTTTTATCGCCTTTTACAAAATCATACAAGCTTCCTTTTTGGCTTTCCGGGAGAAAGCCGCCATATTTATTGGTGATATCTTCCCAGAATTGTTTAAGTTCCGCCAAGTCCAAGGCTTTAAGCTGTGTATCTACTAATTCCTGCGGTGAAAGCGGGTTAGAGGTGTCTTTAGATTCTTCGGCAGCTTGGACACTAGGAATCAATAAAAAAAAGAATACAAGAATGATGATAGGAATAAACTGCAGCCTCTGCTTCAATTTTTACACCCCATTAGCTCGGAATTAGTTTGATAATGGTTTCAATTAGAACGGTTAGAATGGGTATCGCCATGGCGAGAATGATTATTTTTCCTGCTAATTCAATTTTTGAGGCGATGGCTCCTTGGCCGGCATCCTTGGTTATTTGGGTCGCAAATTCGGCGATATAGGCAATCCCAATAATTTTGAGAATCGTTTCAACATAAACCATATTCACCTTGGCATTCACTGCTAATTTTTCGAGCATATGAATGATTTCAAAAATCTTATCCACTAAAAACAGAAAAATGACACAGCCGACAAAAACAACCAAAAGGAAGGCGAAATTTGGTTTTTGCTCTTTAATAATTAAAGCAAGAAAGGTTGCTATAAGAGCGACACCGACTATTTTAATGATTTCAATAGCAGAGCCCTCCTTTCTATTGAAACAAGAATACAGATTTTATTTTTTGAAAGAGGTCGTCCACAATCGAGGCCACCTGAAACAAAATATAGATAAATCCAAACAAGGTGACCCACTGTGCGTATTCCTTTTTACCCACTTGATCAAGAACAGTATGCAAAAAAGCAACCACTATGCCAACACCGGCAATTTTAAAAATAATATCTACTTCTAAACCCATTGCTTTTCCCCCTAAAATAATAAAATAATCAGTAATAATCCTGATAAGAAGCCCAGGCTCTTTACCATCTTTTCATATTTTGCCTGCCGGTCGATGGCATCCGATTCTTCTCTTTCAAGATGTGTCAGCGTCAGCATAATATGTTTTTGCTGGGAAAAGCGATCATGGCGGCCAAGGGTTTCCCCAAATTGCTTCATAATTTCAAATTCTCCCTGCTTTAATGCTGTGGACTTCCAAACCTCTTTTAAACTAGTTTCCCAAGCATCCTTCACCGTTGTTTCTGTGTCTGTCAGTTTCTTTCCAAAGGCTTCAAAAAACAGGGAAAGAGGTTTTGAAAGCTGTGCAGCTAATCTCCTGGCAGCCTCATGCAACGGTGTGTGACTATACATGATTTCCGCCTCTAGTGATTGTAGTGCCGATCTTAACGCCCTTAGCTGCTTAGGCCGGTCACTAAAATTTCGGGCTGCCTCAAACCCAGTCCAAGTCGTCGCAACAATTATGATGATCGCTCCTATTAACTTAATCATTCATGTCACTCTCACTTTTTGTTTCATTTCATTTCCACTTGCATCAAGTATATGTGTAATCGTTCCGGGCCCAGCAGCGCGGCTCAGAATGACAAAGCGCTCAAAAATTTGTTGGTCAATAATGGCTCGTAGGGATGGCCGATTCCGTATTTCTTCGATGCTCGTCCCATGTGTCGTGGTGATTAGTTTGATACCGGCATGGACCGCCTCTTGAATGGCCTCAGCGTCTTCTATACGGCCAATTTCATCGGCAATCAGGACATCCGGGCTCATCGAGCGAATCATCATCATCATTCCTTCAGCCTTTGGACAGGCATCTAAGACATCAAGCCGATGGCCAAAGGTTAATTGCGGTACGCCATTTACACAACCAGCGATTTCACTCCGCTCATCTACGATACCTACTTTACGAGCCTGAAAGCCTTTTGCCCTGTTCCCGGAGGAAATGATTCTTGCAATATCTCGTAACAAGGTTGTTTTCCCTGTTTGCGGTGGTCCAATGACCATCGTATGCATCCAATTCCTTTGATAAAGATAGGGAATTAGTGGTTCAGCTATCCCCACCTTTTCCCTGGCAATCCTTATGTTAAAAGAGGAGATATCCCGAATTGCCTTGACCCTTCCCTCTTCAAGGATCACCTTACCAGCGAGACCAATCCGATGTCCCCCGGAAACGGTAATATATCCTCGTTTGAGCTCTTCCTCAAGTGTATATATTGAGAAGTGGCTTATTTTATTCATTAAATGAACAGCATCTTCGGGTTGAATAAGATAGGATAAAAATCTTGGTTCTCCCTTAAGCGTCATTTCTACAGGCCGGTTAATGCGAATGCGGATTTCCTCTAATTCTTCTTTTTCATTAGGAGGGATTTGGCTGATTAGCTCGGCAATTTTTTTGGGTAAGAAGTTTAGTATTGTTTCCACGAAGGTTTCCTCCTTGTCTCTCATTATTTAAAATGTATGCCTGCTTGGACGCATTATGACTTTCAAATCTGTTCATTCTTTCAAAAATTATCATTCGATTCTATTTTCTTAAGCCTTTTACTAGACAAAATAGAAGAATTCTTACAAAGGAACATTTACTGGAGGTTTGCCGTATTTTATAGAAAGCTCGAAGTGTAAAGGAGGAGAAGTATATTTGTATAATTACCAGCCGCCAATAAGGAATGGGCTTCTAGGCAAAGGACAATCATTGATTAAGGTAACCGGGGACGGAGAACTGGCAGTCCAACCTGACACTGCCTCTGTCAATCTAGGGGTTATCACTGAAAATAAGGAACTAATAACGGCCCAGCAGCAAAATTCTCAAGAGTCAACGAAGGTTATCAATTCCCTGCTATCACTTGGCATCCCCCATAGTCATGTGCAAACATTCGATTACCGGATTGAATCCGATTATGATTATGAGCAGGGAAAACAAATTTTTCGGGGCTATAAAATCACTCATATCTTACAGGTGAAAATAGAAGATTTATCGATAATAGGAAAAGTGGTGGACACTGGGGTCGAAAACGGAGTAAATTATGTCTCAAATATCCAGTTTAAAGTGAAAAACAAGGATTCTTATTACCATCAGGCTCTTACCTTGGCAATAAACAATGCGATTGAAAAGGCGAAAACAATTGCAGCTGCATTAAATGTGACACTAGTTCAGACTCCTAGTTTGATCATCGAAGGAGGAGCCGTTGCCCAGCCCTTTTATCATCAACCGGAAACACTTGTTAAAGGGATAAGCTCCACCCAATTTGAGCCGGGACAAATACTGGTAAAGGCAAGTATAGTAGCGGAATTCCACTATCTTCCAACGCATTAAAAAAGGATTGAACCATAGCAGGTTCAATCCTTTTTTTGCATTAGTTATCATATTTCTTTGCCCATTTATACAATTCCATTTCCGTAATAACTCCATTGTAGTGCTCTCGAATGACTCCCTGTTTATCAATAACAAATGTCTCAGGCTGCCCGGTAACATTGTACAATTTAGAAACCTTCGCATTGTAATCAAATAAATAGTTCATTCCAGCTTTATTGTTGTCGGTAACTTTTTTAATCTTATCCATTGTCTCACCGCGGTTAATCATAAGGAGGTTATATTGATCACCATACTCTTTTTGGAAAGCCTCGAGCTCTGGAAGTTCTTCCTTACACGGGGCACACCATGATGCAAAATAATTCAAAATAACTACTTTCCCCTTAAAATCAGTGAGCTTCGTGGTACTTCCATCTAAATTTGGCAGCTCGAATTGGTATGCCTTATCACCGACATCTGTATGTTTTCCTTTTGTTACCATACTATAACCAAAAAAGCCGAACATACCTACAATCAGAATAAATACGAGTAATTTGATAACTCGCTGGTTCATCATATTTCCTCCTGACACCGATAAAATCAACAGGCAAAACCAACCTGTTATTTTTCAAGCTGTTTTAAAAACTCAATTTCCTTCTGAAGCTTGCTGTGTTTTTTACCAATAATGAACATATAACCAAAAATGACAACCCAAGCAACGGAATACGCTCCAAACATATATTCATAATTCATGATTAATTCCTCCTATTGTTCTAATTCTTCTCTTAATTTTTCTTTATAGCGTTCGACTTTCAATTTCATCTTCTCAAAGGAAACGCCCTTTTGAAGCAGGTAAGCATAAAGAATCGTGAACGCTGTAATCGTGACTAGCAATGCCACAAGCATACTGCTTTCAATCCCGCCGCCTTGTTGGGAAGGTCCGTCACCAAAGACAATTGGGTGGAACTTTGTCTGCCACCAGCGAATGGCAAAGAATACAATTGGAACGTCAGCAAAACCGATGATGCCAAAGACAGCGGAAAGCCGAGCCTTTTTATCCCAAACACCATCCATTTGGCGAATCATAATGTAAGCAATGTAGATAAAGAAAAGGATTAGTGTCGTAATGAGACGCGGCTCCCAAACCCACCAGGTATTCCAAGCTGACCTTGCCCAAATTGGTCCAGTTGTTAAAACAATGATCGTAAAGACCACACCAATTTCTGCTGAAACATAGGCATAAGTGTCAAAGATTCGCTTGCGCTTGATTAAGAACAAAATACTGAACACAAATGTTACGAAAAACGCCATGAAAGCAAGCCATGCAGAGCTGACATGGAAATAAAAGATTTTTTGCGCGGCATGCATCGTTGATTCTTCCGCCGCAAAGATAAAGATAAAATATAGAGATACCAGCATGGAAATGACTGTACCACCAAACAGAATTTTTGATAGATTCGCTGATTTCACACTAGTCAACGGTGTTCCAGGGAGCATCGCTTTCTCTCGTTCGAGATTCATACTCATCACTTAAACCTCCAGCACATAATCGATTAATAAGAAACAAACAACAAAGAAGATAACATCATACGCTGTAACCAATTGAATCCAGGCAATCGCACTCGAAAGTTTTTCGACATTCGTTAAAATGATTTTCGTTGCCTGGACAACACCGATTAGGATTGGCGTTGTGATTGGAAAAAGCAGCAGTGGCAGCAGCATTTCACTGCTCTTAGAGTTAGCAGCTAAGGCCGCTAAGAACGTCCCAATGGCGATAAATCCAAAACTGCCTAAGAAAACTACTAAAATAAAATAGGGTACGCTGCCAAGAAACTTGAAATCAAATAGTAAGAATAAAAACGGAATAGAAACGAGTTCAACTACAAGCATCATCGCGAAATTAGCTAAGAATTTTCCTAAGTAAATGCTCGCAGCCTCCATGGGTGCAACCAACAGCCCTTGCATCGTCTCGTTTCGCTGCTCGGAAATAAACGAGCGGTTCAAACCTAAGATTCCAGCAAATACGATAATGACCCAAATGACTCCCGGAATGACAGCCTTTGTTGTGTTATTAGCTGGATCAAAGGCAAAGCTGAAAACCACAATAACAAGTCCTGCAAAAATAATTTGTGTAGTTAAGATTTGTTTTGTTTTTAACTCAGAATATAAATCTTTTTTAGCAAGTAATAGCGCTGTGCGGAATAGGTTCATGATACACCCTCCACTTGGAGCTCATATTTTTCAGAAACAAAACCTAAGTTACGATTTTCAATCTTGAAATCATCGACAATTTTGCCGTTTTTTACAATGATAATCCGGTCGCAGATTTCCGCTGCTTGTTTGAAATCATGGGTAACCATTAAGGTTGTCGCACCTTTTTCCTTCATGGAAAGAATCACATTATTGAGAATGGAAATAGCACCCTGATCCAAACCGGTATGTGGTTCATCGAGCAGCAAAATCTCCGGATCATGGATAATCGCACGGGCGATGGCAATCCGCTGAATCATGCCTCGAGAGAAATTCTTCACTGGTTCATTTAGAAAGAATGATAACCCAACTTCCTTTACAAGCTCAATCGCTCTTTGCTCTACATCATCGACACCGTATATATTTCCAAAAAAAACAAGGTTCTCTAACGGCGAGTAATGATCATATAGCAAGCTGGAATGGGGTAAATAACCTAATAGTTTTTTGATTTCAAGATGATTTTTTTTCAAATCCAAGCTATTAATCTTAATTAGGCCTGATGTCGGCTTAATCAGGGTTGCCAGAACCTTAAGCAGTGTACTTTTACCGGCACCGTTTGGTCCTAATATCGCAACGGTCTCCCCTTTTTTGATGGAGAGGTCAACACCACGTAAGATTAGCTTATTATCAGCTTGCTTCGTCAGTTTTTTTATTTCAATCATAAGAGTCACTCCTAACAAGCTGTTATTCGATATAATTACGTAAACTTAACTTAACCTGGACTAAATGCTGTTTATAGGCAGCTAGTTTGGCTTGGTACTCTGCTTCGGAAAGCTTCCCATCACCGAAGGTTTCTTCCAGTTCGATAATCTTATCCATTATCGCCTTCTGCTTCGCCATTAACTGCTTAAAGGCCTTCTCTTCCTTGTCAGCCCCAAGTCGTTCCTCTTCTAATCTTGCTTTCCGTCTAAAGTAGGCAAAATAGGATATCCCCGCGATCACAATGGCTCCGATTATAATCAAAAAAACGTGTGGGTTAAAACGATGTAATGGTGACTGCGCCCACATTCTTAGATGGCCGGGATTATGGAATGCTGGTGCCGTATGGGTAACAGCACTATTTGCCCCATTTTCACTTGTTGTTTGCTTCTGTTCGGTATCCTTCTTAGCAGGCTGTACGTCTTTGTTGTAAACAAGTGAAAATGGCGAGTTCGCTTGAATATCTTCTATGGTGTAAATCCAAAAGTTCTTACCATCCATATTTAGCAGCTCTGGACTAACGGCTTGAATCCCGCTCATTTCAAGACTGCCCTTCCCTTCTTCAACAAGGAAGATTAACGATTTTACCGTATAATCAAAGGATAAATTGATGTCCTTCCCTTTTTCTATTCTATAGCTGTAGGGAAGCTCAATCCTTTGATCTCCCGGAATGGGAGTAGTGGTAATAAAGCCTGTATCAACTTGCTTAGAAGCAATTTTATTTTCTGAAAAATCTAGATCCTTTGCTCCTTTAGGGAGGGTTACATTTAAAACGGCCTCACTTTTTCCATCACCTTTATATTCATCAGCTGCTGTGTTTAAATAGAAGCCCCTATTATTCAAATAGGTCGAGCCATCTTCGGAAGGTCCAACAACGATATACTGCATATCAATTATGATTTTGGAATCAGATGCTGCCAATCCGTTTAACGGTATTAGCAGCATAAGCCCAAGGAGGAGAACGGTGAATTTCTTGATCACTTTCCTTCCCCCTTTTTACTTTGATAGCTTTTCATCTGCGCTTCTATTTCTTTTTCCACTTCGGCCATTAATTCTTGGTCCACTGGTTTATCCGTTAATTGCTCTTCTTCCTTCATAATGCTGGCCACTTCTGATTCATATTGTTTCTTTAAATTTTTGTAATCGGCGTGTGAGATTTTATCCATTTTGTACTCAAACTCTATTTCATTCAGAGTGGTCAAAAGCGCTTCTTTCGTCGACGCTAAATCTTGATTTTTAGTACTAACATGTAAATAGGTATCCCACTTAAATAACGGTGACAATATTAGAAACAAACAGACAAGCGCCAGCGCGGCTGTAAAAATCATTGAAATGATTGTGATATCATGCATTTTGCTCACATCCTAAAGATACTTTTTGCGTTCCTCATCGATCATGGAAGAAAGGATTTCCCCTTCTACTTCATCCTCAGTGTTCTCATATTCAGTGACTACTTCTTCTTCTGCTCCTCGTTTCTTCACCCATTTACGAATGATGATAAACAAAGCCGCTGCAGCTGCTCCGAGTACTACAAATGGAAGAACCCAAGCCATTAAGCTAAAACCGCTTTTCTCTGGAGAAGTCAATATTTCTTCACCATAAATATTGACATAGTATTTACGGATTTTATCCTTATCCCAGCCCTTGTTCATCATCTCGACAAGGTCTTTTTTGAACTCGGTTGTAAGATTACACGTATTGGGATCACATTCGTAATGATCTTGTCCGCAGCCGCATGTACAGGCGAATTGGGAAGCGACGGCTTTAAATTCGGCAGATTTATAGTTTATTTGACTGGCCTCCACCTGTAATATTGATCCTTGAAAGATAAACGCAATGAGGAGGAGCCCTATATAAATTTTGTTTTTCATATTAAGACACCTCACTACGTACTCCTGTGTATCTTGGAGTGACATTCCCATATTTTCCGTTCCAAACCGCGAACAAGGCACCAATGACAATCATGAACGAACCAAACCATAACCAGTTCATCATTGGATTAACCTTGACGACAAAGGTTGCTTTGCCATCATCTTCCCAGGCACTTAATACAATATATAAGTCTTCCTTAAGTGAAGAAATGATCGCTACTTCGGAAGAAGGCTGTTCCCAGTTGCCATAAAACACTTTTTCCGGCTGGTAGGAACCAAGTTTTTTACCATTTTTGAAAACCGTAATATCTGCATAAACAATATCGTTGATACCTTCTCTTTTTTGATCAAGACGCTCGTAATTGAGTCGGTAATCTTTTATTTCAATCGATTGTCCTAAACTAACAGTCTTCATCGTCTCTAAGTTATAGTTTTGTGAGCCGATGATCCCCATAGTAATGAACGCGATGCCAAGGTGGACGATGTATCCTCCATACCTGCGGCGATTTCGTATCATCAATCGGTACAATGCAACAAAAGGTGTTTCTTTCGTCATTTTCCTTCTGGCTTTGACACCACGATAAAACTCTAAGTAGTGGGTGATTAATAATAGAATGATAACCCCGTAGCCAATGACTGCCCATGCTTTTTGGATACCTAACACAACCATGAGGATCATCCCAAGAACAGCAAGGATTGCAGGCATCATGAAGTTTTTCCTCAAATTTTTTACCGTTGACCGCTGCCAGGCAAGCATTGGACAAACCGCCATCACAAACATCATTGATAAGAGAATCGGTGCCTCTACCTTATTAAAGAACGGCAGCCCTACTGTTACCTTCGTTCCGCGGACAGCTTCAGATACTAGCGGGAAAATCGTTCCCCAGAAGACAGCAAATGCGGCACCAACTAATAATAGATTGTTAACTAAGAAGCTGCTTTCTTTAGAGACAAACGATTGGAATTCACCAGCGCTTCGTTTAAGCATATTGTAACGGCTCATTAACACATATAATGCTAGGATTACGGCTACAGCCATAAAGATTAAGAAGTATAATCCTAGATTTGAATTGGCAAACGCATGAACAGATGTTAGAACGCCGCTTCGTACTAGGAATGTTCCAAAGAGTGTCAATGCGTAAGAAACGATGATTAAGCTGATATTCCATATTTTCAGCATGTTTTTCCGTTCTTGAATCATCACAGAATGTAAGAAGGCAGTAGCCGTTAACCATGGCATAAACGACGCATTTTCAACTGGATCCCATGCCCAGTAGCCGCCCCAGCCAAGCTCTACATATGCCCACTGGCCGCCAAAAATATTTCCAAGACTTAAAAACAACCAGGCAATAATTGTCCAGCGTCTCGTCGCTTTTATCCAGAAGTCATCGACATTTTTCAAGATTAGGGCTGCCATTGCAAAAGCGAATGGAATGGCAAGGCCGACATAACCTAGGTACAGTGTTACTGGATGAATAATCATTCCAGGGTTTTGGAGCATAGGATTTAGACCTTTCCCTTCGATTGGAACAGTATCTAATAGAAGGAAAGGTTTTGCTACAAACCCCAGGATAAAGTAGAAGAAAACCGCGTTAGCCAAAAGAATAGCTGAAATATACGGAACCATTGGGTTTCCTTTCATCTTCCTGGAAAAGACAATCATTATCATGTAAAGCGTTAAGAAGAATGTCCACAATAGCAAGGAACCAGCGTTACCTGCCCAAAGGGCTGTTAATTTATAAATGATTGGCAGCTCACTGCTGGTATAATCATGAACGTATTCGTATTGAAATTGCGATGTTGCTAAGAGGTAGAACAAGGAAAGCATCGCAAGGGCCGCACAGACAAATAATGCAATTAAACCGCCTTTGCCGCTGTTTACAAACTTCTGATTTTTAGTACTAATTCCCAATGTGATTATGAGGAGTGAATAAATTGCAATGGCTAATCCGATATAAATAGTTGCGTTAGCAAATAAAAACATTTCATCACCTTCTTAAGTTTGCCTGTTATTTTTCTTTCGGTGGTTGATTTAACTTATCTTTATGTGTTTCAGGATCATAGTCCTTAATATCATTTCCTTCGTATTTGGAAGGACATCTTGTTTTCACTGACTCAGCTTCAAAAGTATCTTTCTTTGTCGGAGATCCTTGAAGAATAGTGATGACACCTTCAGAGAAGTTATCTGGTTTTGGTCCGTTATGAATAACATGCATGATTTGACCTTCGTTATTTTTTACATCAAATTTCAACTCAATTTTGTCGGGATTCCATTTAATCGAGTCTTCCATTAATAACCCTTCTACAGTTACAAAGTCATCTTTATGCTGATCTTGGGTTGCGAGCAGCTCTTTCATTGTCAACTCCACCCCACTCGAACCTGGTGTTGCCGCCATCAGTAAGAACACAATGGCTCCAGCAATAATAAAACCGCCAAGCATGACAAGCGTATTTTTTTTCATCCTTCTCACCTCATTAGATTAATTTCTTCATTTCTTCTTCGTACATTTCTTGGTCGATCTTTCCGGTTAAGAGTTTCTTACGGAGTTCCTTTTTTTCCTCAGCATTGGCAGCTTTGTTATCTCTTTTTTCAGTTGGTTTCTTTGGCTGTTGTTTGTTATGTTTTGAACCCTTTGCTGCTGTATGAGTTGACTGTGTGTTACCTTTCATTCCTAGGTAAACGAAGAGACCAGCAATAATAATCGCTATTCCAATAATCGATGCACCGCCAACTCCGATAATTGGACGTTTTGAGTTGTCGTTTCCGCCATTTAGAACTTGATCTGTTGCAGTCCCATTTACTCCTGTATGGTTTTCATCATTTGGCGGCTGTGCCTTGTTTATTGCTTCCATTGTTGATTCCGTGCCATCTTTCTTGTATGCGAAGGTATAGTTCATGTTTTCTCCGGCTTTTACATTTTTGTATTGGTAATAATAGAGCTCTTCTCCATATTCATTTTTGGAATTGTTTGGCGCTTTCGGTTCTAACTGGATCTCCTTGGCGTTCATTGGCGCATAAAAAACAACATCAAGCAGATCAATATCGGCATTGTTGACGAGTTGATATGTAAAGCTCTTTTTGTCCTTTACATCAATTGTTTTTGTGTAATATTCGATAACAAATTTGTAAGCCTCGTTATTTTTGATTGGTTTTGCGGGTTTCCAGCTAATGATTCCCTTTTCCTTATTGACATCAAACGGACGCTGTACTTCTGGTTTATTTTCCTCTGGAAATTCTGCCACTAAAGCAGCCTCAAAGCCCTTATCACCCGCGGGAACTGAAATTTCAATTTTGCCATCATAATCTTGGCCGCTTTTGTTTGTAATCGTTCCGTACTGACCGACTAGTAACGAAGGAACATCTTTGGATTCCCAATCCTCAGGGTAATCAAACTCTGGCATGACTTGAACCTGCATTTCCTTCATCGGAAATTTTTCTGCCTGGAAAGCTGTTTCAGCACTTGCCTTTGGTAGGATAAAATTAGAGACAAATGATGCAGTAACGAATAATGCCAACCACTTTTTCTTACACATGTTAATCCTCCTTGATATGGAAAACTCATCACTAGGGAGCATTATTTTCCACTATAGTCCTCTTTGAAATAAATATAATCTTTATCCAACCCTAATTGTTGAGACACTCTTGAACATTTTGTTAAAGGATGAAAAACGTTCCCTTTTCGTCAAAAAACCACCACAAAATTGACACAATTAAGATAAGCAGAACAAAAAAACCCCGAGTCCATTTGAATGGGCTCAAGGTTTAAGGTAATCGTTAGGCACTTCTTTATTTTCTTTTATTGAACGTATATAACTAATGATATCCGAAATATCTTGCTTTTTTAACTGGCGCACACCTTCAAGGCCCTTTAATGACGGACCCATCTTTGTTTCTTCGCGGCCATAAGCGGTGGTAATCCAGATTTGCTTATCTGTTGTATATTTTAAATATTGCGGATTAGAAAGAGCTGTACCCATTTTAATTTTGCCAGCTCCTGCCTCACCATGACAGTTTAGACAATAGACATTGTATTGTTTCAACCCACGATCTGGATCACCGGAAACTGTTTTTGGCACATTAAAATCAAGCTCTTTTGTTTGCCAATTTCTCATGAACGCTGTAAGGTTCACCAAATCCTTTTCCGACAATCTTGGGCCGTAAGCAGGCATTGCAGTACCTTCCCTGCCATATTTCACGTAATTATATAGGTCTTTATCGGAAACAATACTTAAAAAACGCTGATTATTAATGGCTGTCCCCGCATTTGACCCTTCACCTTTTCCGGTTTCACCGTGACAGACAAGACAATTTTTGATATAAATCTTTTCTCCTGAAGCAATGGCTTTTGAATTCTTGCTGTCAAAAATACCACTATTGCCAATGCCAAAAATAACCCCAATAATAATCAAAACATAACTTCCGATTAATATTTTTTTCATGGCTTATACCTACTTTGGTTCAGGTGTTGGTGTTGGATCTCCGTAATTTTCATATTTCTTCGTGATTAAATCATGAATTTTCTTAGGGCTTTTACCGTCAAGATGCATATCTACTGCATCCCTGGCTATATCTACACAGGTGTCACATGATATTCCGTGCGAATCCCATTCTGTTACTGCATTTTCTCCACCAACTTGCTTAACAAAACAATCAAGATTACTCTTATGACCCTCTACACTACAACCACAATAGCAAGGGACAGATGCTATGACTTCAGGATACGTTGCTGCCATTACGTATGTTTCTTGAACTTTTTCTGAAGAACTTAAAACATAATCAGGTAATGACTTATGCTTTTTATCAAGTGCCCATTTTTCTTTATCGAGTTTGGAACCGCAGCCTGCAACTATCAGGGCTACTGTAAAACAGAAAAATAAAAGAGTCGTAATTCGTTTCATTGTTTGTATCACCTCTTTCTATTCATTTATACAATATAATCTTATCAAAAAGCTATTGGATAAATAGTCGCTAATTCTTACTATTTAGTGAAGTTTTCAAGATATTAAAAGGTAAAATAATATATTCCTTTAAAATGAAAAAAAGGCCTTTCTCCAATATTTCGGAGCTAGACCTTTTAAACTAATTACGCACGTGAAACGTAAGCTGCTTCTGTTGTATTAATGATTAACTTGTCACCTTGGTTGATAAAGAAAGGAACTTGAACATGAAGTCCTGTTTCAAGGGTAGCAGACTTTGTTCCGCCGGAAGATGTGTCCCCTTTAATTCCCGGTTCTGTTTCCGTTACTTCTAAAACAACCGTGTTTGGTAATTCTACTCCAAGGGTTTCATAATTAAACATCATAATGTGGACTTCCATATTTTCTTTTAAAAACTTTAGTTCATATTCAATGTTCGCAGCTGGAAGTTCTACCTGTTCGTAGGATTCCATATCCATAAACACATGTTGATCGCCGCTGGCATACAAATATTGCATTTTGCGGTTATCAATTTGTGCCTTTTCCACCTTCTCGCCAGCACGGAAGGTTTTTTCTTGAATCGCTCCATTACGAAGATTACGCAGCTTAGAGCGAACAAACGCTGCTCCCTTACCAGGCTTAACGTGTTGGAAATCTAAAACGCGCCATAGGCCGCCATCCACTTCAATTGTTAAACCTGTTTTAAAATCGTTAACAGAAATCATCTTAAAATCCTCCTAAATTCATTACAATATAATTAGTTCTTTTGTGGAATGAGTAAGGGCTTGGTTCCCATCCTCGGTTAATAGAGCATCATCCTCAATCCGAACGCCACCTAGTCCCGGAATGTAGATACCTGGTTCACACGTTACCACCATTCCAGTTTCTAAAATGACTTCAGATTTCAGCGAAAGACTTGGGCCTTCGTGGACCTCAAGTCCAATCCCATGTCCTGTTGAATGCCCAAAGTATTCTCCATAACCCTTTTCTGTTATGTAGTCTCTTGTCAACGCGTCTGCTTCCTTACCCGTCATCCCAGGTTTGATTCCAGCCATACCTGCTAGCTGCGCTTCAAGAACAATCTCATAAATTTCTTTCAGCTTCCCGTCCGGCTCACCAACAGCAACTGTCCGTGTAATATCAGAGACATACCCATTATAGTAGGCACCATAATCCATTGTTACGAAATCGCCGGCTTCGATTACTTTATCACTGGCAACACCATGCGGAAGTGCTGAGCGGTGCCCGGAAGCAACAATCGTATCAAAGGATGAGGAAGTCGCACCAGCCTTTCTCATAAAGAACTCCAATTCATTCGATACCTCTAATTCCGTTTTCCCAGGACGAACAAAATCCAAGATATGTTTAAAAGCCGCATCGGCAATATCCGCTGCTACCTTTAATATCTTAATCTCTGCATCGGTCTTTATCAAGCGTAATTTTTCAATGACACCTATGATTGGAACAAGTTCAGCTTCCACTTCTTTGTCATATAATTTAAAAGAGGAGCATGTTAAGTAATCCTCTTCAAAACCAAGTTTCTGAATCCCTAAATTTTTTGCAAGACGCGCGACTTCTTCGGGAATGGAACTAGAAAATTTTACAATTTCATATTCGTGGCATTGCTTTGTAGCTTGTTCAATATAACGGAAATCGGTAATAAACAGTGCCTTGTCTGCACTAATTAATACGACACCGGCAGAGCCAGTAAAGTTGGATATGTAGCGGCGGTTAAATGGGCTTGTGATCAGAATTCCATCAATTCCATGGTTTGAAAAATTCGATCTCAGTCTTTCAATTTTTTCCAATCGTCTCCACTCTCCTTTTCTAATCCATGTGGACAAAAATATTTTATCACAACCTAACAATTCCGACTAATCCGAACTTAGGTTGAAGCCTCTTTCTCTTGTACATTATTAATTTGATACTCATAATTAATGGAATAACCAATGAAAATTCCATATAGGATATATAAGCAAATTGAGGTTATGATTGTATCCATGTTTAAATCGTTAAACGGTTTTATCCCGGGAAAAAGAGGATTTAGAATAAAAAATACCAATAAGAACAAAACGATTCCATAGCCAATACCGAACCAAAATCCTTTGAATTTTTTTAGACCTGCAAAATAAATAAAGGCAGCGACAACAGAAAATGCACCCAGTAAAATAATGGAGATCACAGTGCCCAGCCACCCATTTTTCCAATCTCCTAGAGCCCATGGTTCAAGTATGACATTTGGACGAATTTCTGTAAAATTAAAATAGTAGGCAAAAAAGCCAACCGTTCCCCAAAAAATCCCTCCAAATAAACCGGTCCAAAATACCATAGCCAAAAAAGACATCGCTTTTGGATAATTTACGCTTTCCTGTTCATTTACCATTGTAACATCCTCCGTTTACTTCAAGTTTTTGGGATTGAACTTATCAAACAAGGTGTTTTTTCAAGTATCACAATAAAAATGGAAAATCTATACTAAATTCGATAATATTATGCCCTTAGAATGTTAATCCTTACATGTAAAAATATTTTTTCTGATTTTATATGGAAATATTATGTCATCCTAGAGGTTTTTTCATTTTTCTAGTAGAATAAAAGTAAGTACAAACAGATTTTTTTCATTTCTGCTATTGTGCAACTTTTGATATAGGTTGGTGTTAAACTACATGTCCAATTCTCAAAAACCTGTTTATGGCGGCCAAGCGGTCGTTGAAGGAGTCATGTTTGGCGGGAAACATCATTATGTGACCGCAGTTCGCAGAAAAGATCGCTCTGTTGAATACTTTCATTTACCGCGGAAAGCAAATCCAGCTTTAACTAGCTTAAAAAAAATCCCGTTTCTTCGTGGAATCATTGCGATTATTGAAGCAAGTGCCAATGGATCAAAACATTTAAACTTTTCGACTGAAAGGTTTGATGTCGACCCAAAAGAAGATGATACAATAAAGGAAAAAGAAGTCTCTAAGTTGACAATGTACTTAGGAGTTGCTGCGATAGGAGTGATTTCCTTCTTATTTGGAAAATTTGCCTTTACATTAGTCCCTGTTTTCCTTGCAGTGCTAACGAAACCAATATTTCCATCGGATTTTGCACAGGTTTTAGTGGAGGGGTTTTTTAAGCTTGTACTGCTCCTATGTTATATCTATTTTGTCTCGCTTACCCCGCTCATAAAAAGAGTGTTTCAATACCATGGTGCTGAGCATAAAGTAATTAACACCTTTGAATCAGGGGTTGAGCTGACGGTTGAAAATGTGCAGGCCCATTCCCGACTGCATTTTCGCTGCGGCAGCAGTTTCATCCTATTTACTGTCATCGTTGGTGTTTTTGTCTATATGCTGGTTCCTACGACACCGCTCTGGTTAAGGGTTGTCGATCGTCTTCTTCTAATACCTGTTGTACTAGGAATTTCTTTTGAAGTCCTTCAGGTTACTAACAAGCTGAGAGATATTCCCGTGTTGAAGTATTTTGGCTATCCCGGACTTTGGCTCCAGTTGTTAACGACAAAAGAGCCAAATAATGACCAAGTAGAAGTAGCAATTCTTTCCTTTAATGAATTGCTTAGACGAGAAAAGGTAACTGAGTACGAATTAGAAAATAAAGAAATTGTCTAAATCTTAGATTTCAAGTGTTTAAAAGCTAGTAAAAATGCTTAAGATGCTCTTAGGGAGGTGGCTTTTTTGAAAAATCGGACATCCGTTATTATTGTCGGGGGACTAATCATTCTAGCCTTACTTGGTCTATTTAGTTCATTTACAGCTGATCCTGCCGGTTTCCTACAGAAAATAGCTGTCATTGCCATAATCGGTCTGCTCATTTATTTCCTTGTTCGGAAGTTTTCATCTTCAAGCCCACAAAAAAGAGAGCAGCGAGCATTTCTTAAAGCAGCAAAAAAGTCAAAAAAGCGATTGCAGCAAAAGAGCGGGGACTCTTCAGCAAAGACCTCTTCTCTTGGAACGTTAACAACATTAAAAAAGACCAATAAGACAAAAAAGAAATCTCCTGCACACCTAACCGTTATCGACGGGAAAAAGGGGAAAAAGAAAAATCGAGCGTCGTTATAGACGTTCGATTTTTTTTAATAACTCCAATTATTTAAAAACTTTTTTGCATGTTCTCGGCCTATTTCAAATAATTCCCGCTTTTTCTCTTCGGTTAAATTAAATTCGGTTAGCGAAACTCCTTCAGCCGTAATAAAAATAATATTTTCCACATGCTTTTTGGAAATATATCTTTGATCATGGGCATCCTTCATCGTCTCAAATAAGGCGCCAAATAATTGAATACCGTTTTTTATTTTATGTTTTTCATGTTCATATTCACTTGGACTAAGTTTGATACCAAGTACCGGTCTGATCTTTTTTACATTATCCTTATCAAAAAGCCACATCGGAAAATTACTAAGTACTCCCCCATCCACGATTACGCTCATTCCATCCAGTGAACGCAATTTAACTGGTTCAAAAAAATAAGGAATACTGCAGCTCATTCGGATCGCTTTTGCGATTGAGAACGAACCTGGTGGTATCCCGTATTTTTCTAAATCATCTGGCAAAACAATCATTTGTCCCTTCGATAGGTCTGAGGCAATCACCCTAAGGGCATGTGGAGGAAGATCGGAGAATGTTCTTAACCCCTTTGCTTCCAGCTTCTCTTTCATCCATTTTTCAAGCTCATTTCCTTTATAGAGTCCTAATCTCCAGTATACGAGCAGCCACTTAGCAATCGGAAAGGGAATGATCGATTTACGGGTATCAAGCATTTTGGGCAGATCAAACTCATTCACCAATTGATAAATCTCTTTACTCGTATAACCAGCCGCGATTAAGGCGGCTACGATTGACCCTGCACTTGTTCCTGCGACTCTTGCAAACTGAAATCCCCTGTTTTCAATTTCTTCATAGGCACCAACGAGTGTAAATCCTCTAATTCCGCCTCCTGAAAAAACACCGTCTATTTTCATGGCAGTCACTCCTAAAGATGAACTCATTGTTACATCTTTAATCGGCTCCTCGTGAAAATAGTACATTAGACAAGAATAAAATTTTTGGTCATTATTTGTTCCTATTTTGTCTACAAAATGTTCAGCATAGTAATTCCATTCATCGGATAGACTTTTTTAGAGTTTCACTTTTTGTAAACGCAAGGCATTTAGAACCACTGAAACGGAGCTGAAGGCCATCGCAGCACCAGCAAGCCATGGCGCAAGGAACCCTAGCGCAGCAATGGGAATGCCAAGCGAATTATAAGCCAGCGCCCAGAATAAATTTTGTTTAATATTGGTAATCGTCTTTTTACTCATGAAAATCGCGTCAGCAATACTATTTAAATCGCCGCGAATCAGCGTGATATCGGCTGCTTCCATTGCAACATCTGTACCCGTACCAATCGCCATTCCAATGTCAGCAATCGCAAGTGCCGGGGCATCATTAATTCCATCTCCGACCATGGCTACAATATAACCCTGCGCCTGTAATTTTTTGACTTCTTCCGCCTTCCCCTCTGGAAGAACTTCGGCAATTACATGATCAATTCCAGCTTGAGCAGCGATTGCTCCCGCGGTCTGCTGATTATCACCCGTAATCATGATGACATCAAGTCCCATTTTCTTTAGGCGGCTAATGGCTGTTTTGGAAGTTTCTTTGATCGTGTCGGCTACAGCTACAGTACCGGCATATTGACCGTCAACAGCAGCAAGCATCGCTGTTTTTCCTACTTTCTCCAATTCCTCCATCTTAACTAGGGCATCAACAATTTCAACTTTATTTTGATTCATTAGCTTTCTCGTACCAACTAAGATTTGTTTTCCGTCTACGATAGCTTTAATACCAAAGCCTGGAACAGCCTCAAATTCAGTGACTTCTTTTAATGGAATCCCTTTGTCTTTAATACCTTGAACAATCGCTTGTGCGAGTGGATGTTCTGATTGCTTTTCAGCTGACCCTACTAATGCTAAAAATTCTTCCTGAGCAAACGAGCCTTTCGGGAGAACATCCGTTAAAACCGGTGTTCCATTAGTTACCGTACCTGTTTTATCCAATATAACTGTGGCTACTCGATGGGTCATTTCCAGATGTTCTCCACCCTTAAAGAGGATTCCATATTCAGCCGCACGACCGGAACCAGCCATAATCGAGGTTGGTGTTGCCAATCCCAATGCACAAGGACATGCGATAACTAGAACCGCTATCATTTTTTCTAATGCATCTGCAAAATCTCCGGGAGCAACCCAAACATACCAGATGATAAAAGTAATCACCGCAATGGCTACAACTATCGGCACAAATACTCCGGAAATTCTATCGGCGAGCCGTTGAATCGGAGCTTTTGAACCTTGTGCCTCTTCCACCACTTTAATGATTTGCGCTAGCGCCGTATCCCTGCCAACTTTTGTCGCTTCAGCTTTTAAGAAGCCATTTTTGTTAAGTGTAGCACCGATTACCTCATCGCCCATTTTTTTATCCACTGGGACACTTTCCCCGGTTAGCATGGACTCATCAATGGCTGATTGACCTTTAATAATGATTCCGTCTACTGGAATCTTCTCACCGGGCTTAATATGGAGGATATCCCCAACCACAACTTCTTCAATTGGGATTTCCATTTCAATACCATTACGTTCAATTATCGCCGTCTTCGCTTGAAGACCCATTAATTTCTTAATGGCTTCCGAGGAACGCCCTTTTGCTTTTGCTTCAAAAAGCTTTCCTAAGATAATTAATGTAATAAGGACAGCACTTGTCTCAAAATATAGATCTACGCTATGAGCACTATCTGCAAGCGACATAATTGATAAATATAGACTATAAAAATAGGCAGCCGATGTACCTAAGGCAACGAGTACATCCATATTGGCACCTTTGTTTTTAATCGCCTTATACGCAGATACGTAAAACTGACCTCCAATGATGAATTGAACTGGTGTAGCCAAAATTAACTGGAACCAAGGGTTCATAAATATTTTTGGTACATAAATAAACGAGGTAAACGAAAAGTGGCCAACCATGGCCCATAAAAGTGGCAATGACAATATCGCAGAAAAGATAAATTTTTTCGTTTGCTTAGCAATTTCTTTTTGGCGATGGTCGCTCGTTTCTTTCGAGTCTTCTTTTATTTGGGCTTTATAGCCAAGGGATTCAACTTTTTTTATTACATCATTATTCGTAAGCATTGAGCCGTTAAACTCAACTGTTGCTTTTTCAAGCGCCAAATTTACATTAGCCTTAACGACACCATCTAACTTATTCAAGCCCTTTTCTATTCTTGTTGCACATGCGGCACAAGTCATTCCGGTGATATCAAACTCTGCCTTCTCCATTACAACATCGTATCCTAAATCTCTGATTTTCTTTTCAATATCATCAACATTTATCTGTGATGGATCATATTTTATTGCGGATTTCTCCAAGGCAAGGTTAACATTTGCTGACTCTACACCAGCTAGTTTATTTAGACCCTTTTCAATTCTTGTCGCACATGCGGCACAGGTCATCCCCGATATTTGCAGATTCGTCTCTTTTAAGCTTTGACTCATAAAAGCCAACTCCTTATACCCCATATAGGTATATATTTTCGCGAAAAGAACGTGCTAATTGTTAGCACGTCTTTTCACTTTATTATTTTACGTCGTAACCTTGATCATCAATGGTTTCTTTAATTTCATCCAATGAAACCTTTTGCTGGTTATATTCCACATCAACTGTAGCTGCTTTTAAGTTTACCTTTACAGAACCAACACCATTTAGTGCTCCTACGCTTCCTTCTACTGCTTTCACACAATGATCACAAGACATTCCTTGAACGTTTAGTGTTACTTTTTCCATCAATAATCTCTCCTTTTTATCAGCTTTTAATCAAGCATCGCTTAATTTTATTCTACTATACCCCCCTACCCTATGTAAAGGGGTTTTTCAACTTTCACAATTTGTTCATAATGACCAATAGGTTATGGTATCAAATATTCCTAATAGAAGTATTACTGCACCTGCTATCTGTTGAATAATGGTACCAACCCTTCTACCTTTTTTCATTAATGCACCGCTTCCGCCAAGGTACCAAATAAGGGAAATGACAATTAATAATGGTAAGGCGGTACCAACCGCAAAGATGGACGGGAGAATAACTCCATAGGAACTAGATAAGACGAGTGGCATTAAGGTGACAAAAAACAAAATAAACATAGTTGGACAAAAAGCAAGCGAAAAACTAAATCCCAGCATAAAAGAACCGAGTGAATGTCCATGCTTGTATTCCTTTGATCCCTTAAACAAGTTGAATGTCCCTGTTAATTTGATAAAGCCTAACAAATAAATACCAACGAGGATTAATAACGGACCCATCAGCTTGCGGATCCAAGGAAAATAGAGTATTAAGTTTTGTTCGAATCCCTTTCCCAGCAGCCACACTAGGCAGCCTAATATGGAGAAGGCAGCTACTTTTCCAAGTGTAAAATTGAAAACATCCTTCCACATGATTTTCTTTTGGATGGAACTGTTTCCATAAAGTGTGACAGCACTAATATTGCCAGTAAGCTGACACGGCGCAAGTGCGCCCACGAGTCCTAAAATAAACGCAAATAGAATCGGCCAGGATTCGAGACTATTGGCCAGCTCGAAAAAAGGCTTACTGATAAATGAACTGAATTGACTCATTAAACTGTACATTGGATCACCTTTTTATTTTTCCCTGTTTTTAATAAATTTCATTTGTCTTGTTAATATAATAGTAACCTGACGATATGAAGATAATATGTAGAGATTTCGACAATTTTGCGGTAGCTCCTCAGTTAATTATAAACAGAAAAAAACATCGGACTGGCCGATGTTCTCATCCATTGCTTATATACGTTTTGCGCCAATAAATTTTGGATTCCAGTAGCTGTTATTAGTATAGGTTATCATTACGCCTTTTGATGAGGAAGCCATAATCATCTTACCTGCTCCGATATACATCGCGACATGTGTTGGTTTACTTCCTTTATTTGGTGCGTAAAACAGTAAGTCTCCTGCTTGTATAGAACTTACACGATATCCTTTTGTATAGTACATGTCAGCAGCGGTTCGTGGCAATACTTTGCCAGCCTGACCGAATGAGTATTTTATTAGACCTGAGCAATCAAAACCCCTTGGTGTTATTCCGCCCCATTTATATGGAACACCGAGATTTGCTTTGGCAACTGAAATTGCTTTTGTATGATAATAAGCCGCTTCTGCTTTATCACCCGTAGTGGCGAACACTGAGCTAAGTCCAATTGTAATCGCAAGTGCTGTGATGAATTTTTTTAGCATAATGTTATCCCCCCTTGGCGTGATTTGATACTCACACTATACAAGAAAAGGATAACAACGGCGTCACAGTGGGATTACAATTTAGTTACAAAATTATTTTGATATAATTTATTAGAGCTGTGTATTCTTCTTAGTGAGTGATCGGACAGGAAGTTTTTCTTTTGGGCAACTTAAACAACTTCTTGGGGGCAAAACTCGCTGTCTCTATGCCTAAAATGTCTTTAATAACCCTCCTTTGGGTAGAAAAAGGGCAATTTTTATAATAAAGTTTGATCATTTTCTGTGATCCGATCTTCAACAAAAGCACTCCAATACTTTTTTAAAAAAAATTAACACTACCTTTTTTAATACAACCCAATTTTCCCATTATTTGCTTATTTTGTATAGAAGCTTTATCAAAAGTAAAATATTCAGCTTTTCTGACCATTACTTCAAAAAAAATAGCAACCAAAATGGCAGCCGGATCTTTAAGTAACGCACTATCACACAAAGGGATGACTTGACCGGGGCTGTTCAAAACAAGAAATTCTTGAAACTGTAGCTGTAACGGCTGCATTTGGGGGTGGGGCATCCAGAGCCAAGGGGTTACTCTTGTTCAAGAATGTATTAAGGAATTAAATCAAAAGAAACAATAAATTGCTTTTTTAAATTTGCAATCCGCTAATATTCTTTTATTGGCTTATTGGTTGTAGCTCGCCTTCCTCTCATCCGACTACCTATGTCTTTGACGCTTACATTTGAAATGCATAAGGAATATTGAAGCATATTAATGACATAAACGGACATAAAAGCAACGTTAACCTAGAATATCAGAAAGTGCACTTTTTACATCTGTAAAATGAAAGGAGTAATTGTGGTAAAGTGCTTTTTGAGGAAGTACTCGCTGCCCTTTTAATACAACCTGACCCATTTCACCAAGTGCCACTTTTAAAAAAACCTCAGGCACACGGAGCCAATGTGGGCGGTGAAGGACGTCTGAAATTGACCTTCCGAATGATGACATGCGAATTGGATTAGGCGAGGTCACATTTAACGGTCCATCTATTTCGGGTTTAATTATGGCGAAGTAAAGCATCTCAACCACATCTTGAATGTGAACCCAGGAAATCCATTGCATTCCATTTCCGATTGTCCCCCCAATACCAAATTTATAGGGCAGCACCATTAGCGGTAAGGCACCCTTTTGACCAAGAATTATGCCAAAGCGCGCGAAGACCGTTCGAATACCAAATTCTTGGGCCGTAGCCCCTTCATTCTCCCACAGACTTACAACTTTTGCCAAAAAATCATTTGCACGACTTTGTGAGGTCTCATTAAACGTCTTGAAGTCAGACATCCCGTAGTAACTTACACCTGAGGCGTTAATAAGCACTTTTGGCTTGGGATTAAGATGTCCTATAATTCGAATTACCTCTTTTGTGGCTGTGAGACGGCTATTCAAAATAGCCTCCTTTTTGCCTTTGGTCCATCGCCCGCTATTGATTGATTCCCCGGCTAAATTTACTATTGCATCTACAACCTCAAGTTCATTTTCAGGCTGATTATCTTCAGAAAGCCACTCAACATAATTAACGAATTCATCTGTTCTATTAATATCAGGAAGACGTCGTGTTAATATGGTTACCCGATGGCCTTTTTGAGTCAACAGGTGTGTTAAGGCTTGACCCAGAAACCCGGTTCCTCCCGTTAAGACAACATGCAATTTACTCGCCTCCAGCAACTGCCTTTTTATTATGGATTAACTTATCGGTTAAATGAGGAAAAGTAGCCATTTATTCGAGAATGAAATGCTGACCAAGTAAATAAAAGAGTGAGGAACAGTTAGTGAATAAAAAAACGGCCTAATAAATTGCCAACAAGAAAAATCGGGATCATTAATAGGCTGACGGGAATACTTGCGAAAATTAAATGCCAGTCTATCAGACCGCGTTCGAACAAACTGTAAAAGGCGATAAGACAGTAAGGGATAAGGAGGAACAGCGCCGTTATGATACCAGGCGTATAGCCTTTAAAAAAGATGGACTGAACAATATGCATGGTCGCCTGCAGAATAAATAAATTGAGAATGGCTGTATATAAGAGAAAGCTCCCTCCGTTCAAGGAGAAATGGGCAGTCATCAATGTGGTGAATGAGATAATGAGCAAAATCCATGTAGCCGAAACAGAAAGTTGGGCAGCTGTCGAACCTAGTTTTCTCCTCATTTTTAATGTTAGTTCGACGAAGGGAGGTTTTTGAGAACTATATTTGTATGTACTCATGGAAGATTCAATTGTTATGATCTCTTCTAAGTCATGGAAAATAAATATGATAGGGAACAACCAAATGACTGTAGTAAGATCGAAAAATTGGAGTAAAGTTTCAAGCATCTTTTGCCTCCTGCTTGTTGGAAAGAATTTGTATTTCACCAAGACTTTGTATGGTTGTAGTTTTGTTCAGTGTATGGGACAGGATATAAAAATATGCCAGCCTATATGTTTTATCACTCTATCTAGCATCCCTAGCTGCCGACTCGCCCTGTTTTTAATTCCCTTCAGCTAAATTTCTATAATGCGCCAGGGCCAGTAATGGAAAAACGTATTCATAACAATGATAATTGAGATAAAAGGATCCTGCCATTCCCCTTCCTTTTGGATAGGTCTTTGTCCAATCTTTTTCTTTTCCGTCCACTAAAAAAGCTGCACCGTGTTCAATTTCAGGTGTAACTCCAGTCGCGGCACAGATGAGCGTGTCAAGAGCCCAAGCGGTATGCGTGCGGGTACTTTCGCAGAGCGGCACATAACAATTTTTAATATCACTTTTACAGGATTCTCCCCATCCCCCATCGGGATTTTGAATTTTTTGCAACCAAGTAAGAGCTTTCTGAATAGCTGGATGATTTGTAGAAACTCCAACCGCAACCATTCCCGTTACAGCCGCCCATGTGCCATAAATATAGACGCCCCATCGACCCACCCAGGAACCATCTGAATTTTGCTGCCGCAACAGCCAACGAATCCCGCGTTTCACCATGGGATGGTGTTGATCCAAATGGGTATAGTTACCGAAGAACTCTAAAGTCCTTCCAGTTAAATCAACTGTCGACGGATCAATTAATAAATCTTTTCCCCCGTCTATCGGTAACAAGTTCAATATTTTTTTGTCCACATTCTTTTCGAAGGCCGCCCAACCACCGTCATTGTTTTGTATGGAAATGAGCCAGTTTACTCCACGATCCCATGCTTGCCGATATTCGACTTGCTCTAGGGCCAAAGTACGTATCGCCCTCAGTGCAGCTGTTGTGTCGTCAATATCCGGATGGATCGTGTTCATGTCCGCAAATCCCCAGCCTCCCGGCAACAAGTTCGGTTCATGAATTACCCAATCCCCGTATTTGATATGTTGACGGGAGAGGATATATTGGTTTGCCTTCTGCACGGTATCCGCCGAATAGGGGACACCGGATTCTTGCAGAGCATAACTAATTAACGTCGTATTCCAGACCGTAGCCGTCGTATATTGGCAGTGAAGTTCTCCGTCAATCCTGCAGGTCATCGCTTTTAAACCTTGCACAGCACGAGTAATCACCGGATGTGTATTCGAATACCCCCTCGCCAGTAAGGCAAAAATCATTAGAAGAGTTGAGCTGAAATAATTTAAATAGGTGCCGTCCGGTTCGATTCGATCCAGCATATATTTTTCGGCACGATATAATGTCAATTCACGAAGGTTTCCATGGTATTTCAGAGCCTGAATTCCCTGTTTAATCATTTTGATCACCGAGCGGGCCGCTTCTTCTTGATCCTCTGTAAAAAGGCGAACTTCTCTTTTCTGAAACAAATCGGAGAGGTCGGGCGATCTATGCGTTCTCCTACGAAAATTCGTATTGGCGAGAATTAAAAAAGGAATAATGTTGGCTCTTCCGTACACGGAGAGGTCAAAAAGATTGATGGGAAAGGAGTCTGGTAAAAGCATTACTTCAATATTAATGGGGAAGTGCGGCCACTCACATTGTCCTGTTATGGCCAACATGATTTTCAAAAACATATGGACTTCCGCAGCCCCTCCGTTGGCCATAATAAATCTTCTTGCAGCCTGGATTTCCTGGTCTTTTCGATCGCGGTAACCAGAATAAAGAAGGGCATAATAAGCTTCCACTGTGGCTGTCAGATTTCCTTTTTCTTCGTCATGAAACAGCTTCCATGACCCATCTTCCTGCTGTTTTCCTGCGATACGTTCCACCAATTCTTTTATGAACTCCTCATCATCTATCTCCAATGTCCGTAATAGGATAATCATACTGCAGTCTGTTGCGATTCCGGTCTCGAAGGGATATTGCCAGAACCCGTCATCTGATTGGTCCTTTATGAACTGATCGGTTATTCGGTTGATTTCCGCATTTACCCGATCCATCATGAAACCCACCCTCTTTCAAAAACTCACTATGTATTCATATTCATCTAGCAATATGAATATGCATTTATTTAATGAGAGTAAAAGAATCAAAACATTAGTCACAATTTTAGTAAGAAAAGGAGCACAAATTTGGCGCTCCTTTTAACTTTACTTATTTTAGACGTGCAATCCCATATGTTCAAATTACTTTTGCGAGCTGGTAGATTTTTTGAAGCCATTTCTGCCGAGATTTATAGGTAGAATGTTTAACAAACGTTAATCGAGTTCTTTTGATATTTTTAATGCCGCAGAACTTTAAAATGTAATCTCTTACTACAATCCATTCGACATTTTTTCTAAACAATCGAATAAATAAAGAGGGAGCATCGATGGTGTAAATAACCCATGCCGATTTATTCTTCAATAAGCCTTTCGGAAATTTTCCTTTGTGTTGATACGCAAATCCAGAAACAAACACGCGATCAAAAAAGCCTTTTAAAATGGCTGGTACACCATACCACCAAATTGGGTAAATGAAAATTAACTGGTCAGCCTGCTCAATTTTTTTTCGATACTTTTCAGTATATGGATCATGGATTAAATCCCTTGGTTTATGCTGCTTATCGATGACTAAAACAGGATCAAATTTCTCCGCGTATAAATCAATTAATTCAAATTTCCGTTTGGCTTCCTTTAACCCTTTCATGACGTTCTCTAAAATCGCATGATTAAGGCTATCCTTATTTGAGTGGGCATAAATAATTAAGATAGTCATATGGTTCCCTCCATTAATGGATAATGAATTTTCCCTAGGCCAATACTGGCGGTTTCAGACATATCATATTCTAAGTAAATCGCTACGATTACATCCTTTGGGAATCTATGTTCAACTTGTTGAGGACTGTCTTACCTATTGCTATTAAATTAACAGGTGCGTTAACAAATCGTACCCACAGAGGGTCCAAATTAAGTCCTTAAACGCTTATCAATGGATACATATACACAAAGATAAAAGGTGCACTATTCCAAGGATTTGCAGTTGTTACTGTATATATCTGCACCTTTAGTGCAATAAAAAATGACCGCCTATTAGACGATCATACTCCTTTTAGATTTAATTCCGAAAAATGTATAAGCTTAACATTATGGGGTTTTCTTCTTCTTTAATTAAATCAAGAAGATTTTCAATTTCCCTTTCATTATCAGGTAATTCTAAGGAAATTTCCGTTACTTCTCTAAATTAAGCCGTTGCTATTGGCACGTATTTTTCTTCTAATGTCTTCTTTAATAATAAAGCTACTTCCAGCATTCCGAATTTACCAGCTTCTGCTTCTGCATCAGAATTATAGTTTGTGTTTGTATTAATATCGTAAGTAAAAATTTCACCTTCAGCATTCTTGATGAACTCGATTCCAGCAACTTGAATTTTATTACCAGCTAGAACCTGTTTATATTTTTCTAAAATTTCGTCCTCAAAATCTTCAATGATTTGAAACTTAGGCTTCTCTTCTTTTTCTCCTACCGGGCAGAATAAATCGCCAATTTGGCATGCATCCGCTGGGCAAAGTTCAAATCCTTCCGAAGTATCAACCTTAACGGCATAAACAAAGTTTCCTCCCACAAACTCACAACGGGTTATGTAGCTTTCAAGAGATTGAATGTATTCTTGAATAAGGGTAATTCCATCGACCGGCTCTTCGAAAGTAGGTCCTTCCACATAAGCTTTTAGAGCTTCTATACTATGGAATAATTGAACACCTAAGCCTTTACCAGCACGGTTATGCTTCGTAATAAAGGACTGTCCTTCAAAGCTTTTAGCTGCCTGTAAAATGTTTTGTTTTCCAACCGCTGCAATCGTTTTTGGAGTCTTAACACCATACTTGTTTAACTCTAAATATTGTAATACCTTACTAACCTCTAGCTTTAGAGCACTCGTTCCATTTAACACCGTACGTCCATGTGCTTCAAGCCAAGCCAATACTTGCCCAGAAAATTCAGCTGCAAAACGATGATCACGTGTATGAGAAGATGCACTCATTCGGCTATAGAAGATTCCTTCTGGTGGCTCTTTTGATAAATCTAGCGTTCCTTCGTCCAAATACCATTCTTCATAAGGAACACCAAGTTCCGCTAACCTTTTTGTTAAATGGACTGTCCACTCACTATTTTCATGTATCACATATACCTTGCTCATCATTATGTCCCCTCACTAGTTCTTTATTAAACTACGTTTTTGTTCAACTAATGGCATAACCTGCTTTGCAAAGCGTTCCATTTCCTCTAATTGAGGTGAAAATTGCAATAACAATAAGTCTAAGCCAGCTTCTTCATATTGTAAAATTCGATCTGCAATGTGCTCAGGTGTTCCTACTAAGTTCGGTCGCAGGCCCCGATTGGATACAGAGTAATCCTGTAATTTGATTTGTTGCTCTAATTGTGATTTAGTAGTGAAATCTTTAAAGCCAGCATATCCGCTAGTGTCTTTCACAGTCGTGATTTTTTCAAGCTCAGCCAGAGCCTCTTCTTCTGTATCACGGCAAATAACATAAGCAGCCATGCCAAATGAACTAAATGGCACACTGCCAGTTTGTTCACGGCGTGCCCTCATATCGGTTATTTTTCTATCAATCTCTTCAACTGTACCACCGTGCATAACATAAGCATCACATTTTTCTGCTATGGTTTGCTTACCTTTTTCACTTTCACCGCCTGCATAAAGAATCGGGTTTGGTCTTTGAACAGGTTTCGGTGCAAGCTTCGCATCCTTTAATTCGTAATATTGACCAGAATAATTGAAGGTTTCTTCTGTCCATAAACCTTTTAGTACATCAATAAACTCTTCGGTACGAGCGTATCGCTCATCATGTTCTGTAAAAATACCCCCATATTGACGTGCTTCTTCTGCCCACCAAGCAGAAACAATGTTAAGAGTAAAACGCCCATTACTGATTTGATCAATATTCGCTGCCATTTTGGCCGCTACAGCAGGATTATGAAAACCAGGGCGAATCGCAGTCATAATTTCAATTTTTTCCGTCACTGCTGCAAGGGCTGCTGCTGTAGACCAAGCTTCAAGAGAGTCGTGCTCCGGTCCTTTAATATCATTTAAATATAATTCAGCTATTAAGGTAGTCGAGTATCCCCATTTTTCAGCAGATTGTATTACTTTCTTTGCATAATCAAAGGTAGGCGGCATATTTTCATTCTCCACATTACGTAACCAGCCTCCAAAAATCGGTAACCAAAAACCATATTTCATTTGTATTCTCTCCTCTACTATTCTAATTTTATAGTTTTCCTATAATTTAAGTTGGATTTATGTATAAATTAAAAACTCTCTTCCTAAGAAGAGAGTTTTATTACCCTCTTCTCATCTTTCAAGCGATGTGCTTGATGGAATTGGCACAGTATTCATAAGAACCTGCTGCCGAGGCTTCAAAGGGCCAGTCCCTCCACCTCTCTGGATAAGAAGAAAATGTACATTCAATTTTTTAATTAACTAAAGTGATAATAGTTTAAATTTATCAAATTGTCAATCAAATATTTCTAAACTCTAAATAACAACTTATAAACAGGGAAAAGGAAATTTTATCATCCAATCAGTTTCAGTCTGAAGTTAACTCTTTAGGAGATTATGATACATCCAAGGGAAAATTATTAATGAAACATATTAAAAAGAGGGCTTCTGATTTTTCAGTAGCCTTTTTTTCTATCTCATAAACAAAATGGGTAGGAAGTGTCAATACTGATACTGACCTTAATCCAGTCAACCCTAATCCATAGGCTGATTAATTTCCGCTCTCCTCTTTTTTTAACGATTAAGCAGGATCTTCTTTAGTATTGTCATTTTTCTATTCTTGAAGAAACTTATTTTCATGGTGGTTCAATAAGCGAGATGAATTAGGTGCAAAATGGACCTTCATTTTTAACGCA
>NZ_BCVP01000031.1 GCF_001591805.1 Neobacillus novalis NBRC 102450
CTGCCAGGCAAATCTAGGACAACCTGAAAAGGTTGTCTTTTTTGCGTTTTCAATTTTTATTTTTCTTTCTTAAAGCAATCAACCAAATATTATTTAAATAATCACAGGTTTTACAACTGCGAGATTTGGGGAAAATCAATAGTAGTGAATCGTTGCATCAAAAGAAAAATTTGAGTATAATTTAAGTCAAATATAGTCAAAGTCAAAAGATAGGGGGTGGGAAAATGCGGAACATCTCCGATATTATTGAAAAGTACTTAAAACAAGTTTTGGAAATGAGTGAAAAGGATCTTGTTGAAATTAAAAGAAGTGAAATTGCTGATAAGTTTCAATGTGTTCCTTCGCAAATTAACTATGTAATCAATACCCGCTTTACCATTGAAAGAGGGTACATTGTAGAAAGTAAACGGGGCGGCGGCGGTTATATTCGGATAATCAAAGTTCAATCCCATGATTTGGCTCATTTAATTGACCAATTGCTTACGCTTGTCCAAAGCCGAATTAGTCAAACAAGTGCTGAGGATGTCATTATCCGTCTTGTCCAAGAGGAGATTATTACAAAGCGCGAAGCGAAAATCATGCTGAGTGTTATTGATCGTTCTGTTTTATATATTGATCTTCCGTATCGGGATGAATTAAGAGCAAGAATGTTAAAAGCAATGTTAACATCTTTAAAATATTATAAATAATTGACGCAGCCGGAGAGGTGAAAGCAATGATTTGCCAGGAGTGTAATCAAAGGCCTGCAGCACTTCATTTCACCAAAATAATTAATGGTGAAAAGACCGAAGTACAGCTTTGTGAGAAGTGTGCTCAGGAAAAGGGTGAAATGTTTATTTTTACTAGCGAAACAGGATTTGCCTTTAATAATCTATTAGCAGGTTTATTAAATATCGATCCTGCATTTCAAAAGCAAAGTCAAAGTCCGTTCCACCAGGAGGAAATCCTTCAATGTGAGAACTGTTCGATGACGTTTCCGCAGTTTTTAAAGGTAGGTCGCTTTGGTTGTGCCCATTGCTATGAAACCTTTGAAGAACAGTTAAATCCAGTTTTAAGGCGCCTCCACAGTGGAAACTGGACACATAACGGCAAAATTCCAAAAAGAATTGGCGGCGGCCTTCATCTTCGTAAACAAATAGAAGAATTGAAGAATAACTTAAGAAATTCTATCACCCAAGAAGAATTTGAGAAAGCGGCCGAGATTCGCGATGAAATCCGTACATTAGAGAAAAAATTAGCTGGAAGCGATAAGGGAGGGGAATAGCGTGTCGCTTGAACGTTTTCTAAAGACTGCTGTCAGCTCCTGGATGAGCGAGGAAGGACCTGATTCAGATATTGTCCTAAGTTCCCGAATCCGTTTGGCGCGGAACTTCAAAGACTATAAATTTCCAACACTCTTTTCACATGAAGAAGCAAAAGTGATTATTGTAAATATGGAAGAAACAATAGGGAAATCGGATTTTCAAAAATTTGGTCAAATGGAATTGTTGAAAATCGATGAAATGCAGCCGCTTCAAAAAAGGGTATTAGTCGAAAAGCATTTGATTAGTCCTCATCTGGCTGAAGATTCGCCCTATGGTGCTGTTTTATTAACCGAAAATGAAGAAGTTAGTATTATGATTAATGAAGAGGATCATATTAGGATTCAATGCCTGTTCCCCGGGCTGCAATTATCGGAGGCATTGGATGCGGCAAATGAAATTGACGACTGGCTTGAAAGTAACATTCAATATGCCTTTGATGAAAAACATGGTTACTTAACAAGCTGTCCGACCAATGTTGGCACAGGACTTCGTGCTTCTGTCATGATGCATCTGCCAGGGTTAATCTTAACGCAGCAAATCAGTCGAATTATTCCTGCCATCAACCAATTAGGTCTTGTTGTCAGAGGGATTTATGGTGAAGGCAGTGAGGCCTTAGGGAATATTTTTCAAATTTCTAATCAAATAACGCTTGGTAAATCAGAAGAGGATATTGGCCGTGATCTTAAAGGGGTGGTGAGCCAGCTTATTTCACAAGAAAGGTCGGCCCGTGAAGCATTACGAAAGACTTCGAACATACAATTAGAAGATAGAATATTCCGCTCCTTAGGCGTGCTGGCTAATAGCCGAATTATTGAGTCAAAAGAGGCGGCCAGGTGTTTATCAGATGTTCGGCTTGGAATCGATATGGGGTATATCGAGAAATTACCTAAAACAATTTTAAATGAATTAATGATTTTAACCCAACCTGGGTTTTTACAGCAATATGCAGGCGGTCCATTACGGCCGCATGAACGAGATATCAGACGTGCAGGATTAATTAGGGAACGACTAAAAATGGAGCAGGAAAAATAGGTGAGGAGGAAGAGAATATGATGTTTGGCCGTTTTACTGAAAGAGCACAAAAAGTTCTTGCTTTAGCTCAAGAAGAGGCAATTCGACTTTTGCATAACAATATAGGGACAGAGCATATTTTATTGGGATTAGTTCGCGAAGGGGAAGGAATTGCTGCGAAAGCACTTAATGGTCTTGGTTTAGGCTCTGATAAAATCCAAAAAGAAGTGGAGAATTTAATTGGTAAGGGCCAAGAAACAGCTCAAACAATTCATTATACTCCTAGAGCTAAAAAGGTCATTGAATTATCAATGGATGAGGCTCGTAAGTTAGGACATTCCTATGTGGGCACAGAGCACATTCTCCTTGGGTTAATCCGTGAGGGAGAAGGGGTTGCTGCCCGCGTACTTAATAACCTTGGTGTAAGTTTAAATAAGGCACGCCAGCAGGTGCTTCAATTATTAGGCAGTAACGAATCCAGCGGTCATCAGGGAGGCGCTTCTGTCAGCGCAAACACGCCGACACTTGACAGCCTCGCCAGAGATTTAACAGCTATTGCACGTGAAGGCAGCCTGGACCCTGTAATTGGCAGGAGCAAGGAAATTCAACGAGTTATTGAGGTATTAAGCCGCCGAACGAAAAATAACCCTGTATTAATCGGGGAGCCGGGTGTAGGTAAAACGGCGATTGCGGAAGGACTTGCACAGCAAATTGTTAATAACGAAATACCGGAAATCCTTCGTGATAAACGAGTAATGACTCTGGATATGGGAACCGTTGTAGCAGGGACGAAATACCGCGGTGAATTTGAGGACCGTCTGAAAAAAGTCATGGATGAAATCCGCCAGGCAGGAAATATAATTTTATTCATTGATGAGCTGCACACCTTAATTGGCGCTGGCGGTGCTGAAGGGGCGATTGATGCTTCGAACATTTTAAAACCATCACTTGCCCGTGGAGAACTTCAGTGTATTGGAGCCACAACGCTAGATGAGTACCGGAAATATATTGAAAAAGATGCGGCGCTGGAAAGACGGTTTCAGCCGATTCGTGTTGATGAACCAACGGCTGCAGAATCAGTTCAAATTTTAGAAGGCTTACGTGACCGCTATGAGGCTCATCATCGCGTTTCCATTACCGATGAAGCCATCCAGGCAGCAGTAAAGCTTTCAGACCGTTATATTTCTGACCGGTTCCTGCCTGATAAAGCGATTGATTTGATTGATGAAGCTGGTTCAAAAGTACGGCTTCGTTCTTATACAACACCTCCTAATTTAAAAGAATTAGAAGTTAAACTTGAGGAAGTCCGAAAAGAAAAGGATTCCGCTGTTCAAAGTCAGGAATTTGAAAAAGCGGCATCATTAAGGGATACAGAACAGCGTCTTCGTGAACAGCTAGAAGAAACGAAGAAGACATGGAAAGAAAAGCAGGGAAAAGAAAACAATGAAGTAACGGTGGAGGATATTGCCAGTGTGGTTTCAAGCTGGACCGGCGTCCCTGTCTCCAAGCTTGCCGAAACGGAAACAGCAAAGTTACTTAATTTAGAGGAAATCCTTCATTCCCGAATTATTGGTCAGGAGGAAGCCGTTAAAGCTGTCTCAAAGGCCGTTCGCCGGGCAAGGGCAGGATTAAAAGATCCGAAGCGCCCGATAGGTTCCTTTGTTTTCCTTGGACCAACTGGGGTGGGAAAAACCGAATTAGCACGCGCCTTAGCTGAGGCGATGTTTGGGGATGAAGATGCGATGATTCGGATTGATATGTCCGAATACATGGAGAAGCATTCTACATCAAGACTTGTAGGTTCACCGCCAGGATATGTCGGCTATGAAGAAGGCGGGCAATTAACGGAAAAGGTCCGCAGGAAACCGTACTCTGTTATCTTGCTGGATGAAATTGAAAAGGCGCATCCAGATGTATTTAATATCCTACTGCAAGTACTTGAGGATGGCCGGTTAACGGATTCAAAAGGAAGAACAGTTGATTTCCGTAATACTGTCCTAATTATGACTTCCAATGTAGGTGCTGAATCGCTTAAACGCAACAAGTATGTCGGTTTTAATATCCAGGATGGTGAGCAGGATTACAAAGACATGAAGAGTAAAGTGATGGAGGAACTCAAGAAAGCCTTCCGTCCTGAATTTTTGAATCGGATTGATGAAATCATTGTATTCCATGCGTTGGAGAGAAAGCATCTTAATGAAATTGTCACCTTGTTGTCTGAGCAGTTAATCAAACGCTTAAGGGAGCAGGATATTTCAATAGAGTTAACGGAGGCAGCGAAGGAGAAAATTTCGCAAGAGGGATACGACCCAGAGTATGGGGCCAGACCTCTACGCCGTGCGATTCAAAAGCATATTGAAGACCGGTTGTCTGAAGAGCTATTAAAAGGAACGCTATTAACGGGTCAGCATGCTATTATTGATGTGGATAATGGTGAATTTATCGTAAAAATGACCGAGAAAGTAAGCTTAGGAAAATAGAACCATCAATAATGATTTTAGATGCTTTACAACAAGCAGAGGTACACGTGAATAAGGTCGAATCGTGTGCCTCTTTTTTTATTTTTATATTACTAGCGGGGTAGAGTGTTTATGGCAAAACGAAAAACAAAGTTTATCTGTCAAGAGTGCGGGTATGAATCCCCTAAGTGGATGGGGAAATGTCCTGGCTGTGGACAGTGGAATAAGATGGTTGAAGAAGTGGAAGTAACGGGTGCAGCTAGACGGGGAGCCTTTGCACATTCTCAAAGCGGTTCAACCGTTTTATCTAAACCTATGGCGATCAATACGATTGAAATGGAAAATGAACCGAGAATTTTAACCGACTTAAATGAACTGAACAGGGTTCTAGGCGGCGGCGTGGTTAAGGGTTCGTTAGTGTTAATTGGCGGAGACCCCGGGATTGGCAAATCAACCCTGCTTTTGCAAGTATCTTCACAGCTTGCCAATAAAGGCAATCAGGTTTTATATATCTCCGGTGAGGAATCGTTGCGGCAAACAAAACTCCGGGCAGAACGATTAGGGATATCATCGGCAAATTTGTTCGTTTATGCTGAAACAAACCTGGAAGAAATTAACCGGACCATTGAAGGTACAAACCCAAGTTTCGTCATCATTGATTCGATTCAGACCATCTTTCATCCCGATGTAACGTCAGCGCCGGGCAGTGTATCACAGGTCCGTGAATGTACGTCTGAATTAATGAGAATCGGCAAAACTAAAGGAATTGCTATCTTTATTGTCGGGCATGTGACAAAAGAAGGTTCAATTGCCGGCCCGAGGCTGCTTGAGCATATGGTGGATACCGTTCTATATTTTGAAGGGGAGAGACATCACACCTACCGAATTCTTAGAGCCGTGAAAAATCGCTTTGGTTCCACTAACGAAATGGGTATTTTTGAAATGAAGGAATTTGGTCTTGATGAAGTGGAGAATCCATCAGAGATTTTTTTAGAAGAACGTTCACGCGGTGCGGCAGGCTCGACTGTTGTTGCCTCGATGGAAGGGACGCGGCCAGTCCTTGTTGAAATACAGGCCTTAATCTCGCCGACAAGCTTTGGTAATCCGAGAAGAATGGCAACGGGAATTGACCATAACCGAGTCCCGCTTTTAATGGCGGTCTTGGAAAAGCGGGTTGGAATGCTGCTGCAAAATCAAGATGCCTATTTAAAAGTAGCCGGTGGCGTCAAATTGGATGAACCGGCGATTGACCTCGCTGTTGCAGTCAGTATTGCCTCTAGTTTCAGAGATAAACCAACGAGACCAACGGATTGCATTATTGGTGAAGTGGGGTTAACTGGTGAAGTAAGAAGAGTTTCAAGAATTGAACAGCGTGTTCAGGAAGCCGCAAAGCTGGGCTTTGAACGCGTAATATTACCTGCAAATAATTTGAGCGGCTGGAAGGGGCCAGCCGGTGTCCAACTCATTGGTGTTTCATCTGTCAGTGAAGCACTAAAAGCAGCTCTGGGAGGTTAAAACACAGATGGAAAATAAGAAGCTTGGTGAGCAATCTGTCAGTGATGTTTTACAGTTTCTTGCACCCGGTACACCGATTCGCGAGGGAATTGATAATGTCCTCCGGGCGAACACAGGGGGTCTTATCGTTGTAGGTTATAACGAAAAGGTAAAGGGGATTGTGGACGGCGGCTTTGAAATCAATTGCCCTTTTTCTCCAAGCTTTTTATATGAACTCGCAAAAATGGACGGTGCCATCATCTTAAATGAATTAGGCAGCAAGATTCTTTTTGCTAATGCTCAGCTAGTCCCAAACTCGGAAATACCATCGACAGAAACAGGGATGCGCCATCGCACAGCCGAAAGGGCTGCTAAGCAGACAAAAGCCTTATGTATCGCGATTTCTCAACGACGAAATGTCATTACCCTATATCAAGGAAATTTCCGCTATGCGTTAAAGGATATTGCGGTCATCTTAGCAAAAGCCAATCAAGCGATTCAGACGCTGGAAAAGTACAAGGTAGTGCTGGAGCATAGTATCACTAATTTGAGTATTTTAGAGTTTGAGGAATCGGTTACATATAACGATTTTTTACTAGTTCTCCACCGTTTTGAAATGGTCTTAAAGATTAAAAATGAATTGTTAACCTATCTGCATGAACTTGGGACAGAGGGACGGCTCATACGCCTGCAGTTGAAGGAGATTTTAACCGATTTGGAAAAAGAGGTCATGCTCATTATTAAGGATTATGCCTTCGAACGTGACATTAAAGCCCAGGATGTCCTCAATCGAATGCAGGTTTTAGCGAATAACGGCTCTATTGAGGATATCGTTTTATTAAAACTTATGGGGTATCTTGGTTATGTTCATTTGGATGAAAACAAAAATCCGCACGGCTATCGAATTCTCCATAAGATACCAAGACTTCCGACTGTCATTATTGAAAATCTAATCAGTAGTTTTGGTGAGCTTTCAAACATTACCAATGCCACGGTGGAGGAGCTGGATGATGTAGAAGGAATTGGCGAAGTGCGGGCAAAGAAAATCCAAGAAGGCTTTAGATTGATAAAGGAGCGGTTAAATACCGATCGGCAGCTGTAAAAGCAAAAGGACGTCCCACGCCGCCATTTGTTTGACACGGTTTTTTTCCAGTGCTACCCTATGGATAGTAAGACTTGAAGATAACAACTATATTTCAAACCGTTTACAATTTGGAAAAATAATCAACAAATCAAGGTTTCAATTCTAGGAATATGTTTATAATGAATTAGAGGAGGTGAAGGAATGTTAAAACGTATTGTGCAAGCTTGCTTCCTCATTATTGGAGGTACGCTGGGGATCTTGTTATTACCGGAATTGTTCAAATTATTTCATATCAATGACATTCCAGTGATTAACAATTCGTATGTTGCTGCTATTTTAGGTGCTATTATTTTTTATCTTATAACCTTTTGGGCAGTAGATTATGTCTTTAATTTTATTAAATGGGCTGAAGATTCGTTAGTGAAAATCCCTGTAACAGATGTGCTTTTCGGCAGTGTAGGATTGATTTTTGGTTTGATTGTTGCTTTTTTAATTGGTTTTGCGCTAAATGCTGTACAGGTACAATTTTTAAATGCGGTCGCGCCCATTTTGCTGACGCTATTGTTTGGCTACCTTGGCTTTCAGGTAGGCTTCAAAAAGAGGGATGAATTGCTAGGGCTTTTTGGCAATCGAAGCAATAAGAAAAAGTCAGCCGAAGAGGAAAACGAAAAGGCAATTGGTTTAGATTGGAAAATACTGGACACGAGTGTTATTATTGATGGCCGAGTTGCTGATATTTGTCAGACGGGGTTTTTGGAAGGTACGATTGTTATTCCCCAGTTCGTGCTTGAAGAATTACAGCATATCGCTGATTCTTCTGATGTGTTGAAACGAAATCGCGGCCGCAGAGGCTTAGACATCTTAAACCGAATCCAAAAGGAACTCTCGATTAAGGTTGAAATTTACGAAGGCGACTTTGAAGAAATTGGCGAAGTGGATTCGAAGCTGGTAAAGCTTGCGAAAATAACAAATGGCATCCTAGTCACCAATGATTTTAACTTAAATAAGGTATGTGAACTGCAGAATGTCTCCGTTTTAAACATAAATGATTTAGCGAACGCCGTGAAACCAGTCGTTCTTCCAGGTGAAGAACTAACGGTTCAAGTGATTAAGGATGGAAAAGAGTATCATCAAGGCGTAGCCTATTTAGATGATGGAACGATGATTGTTGTCGAAGAAGGAAGAGAATACATTGGAAAAAGAATCGATGTTCTTGTAACAAGTGTTCTTCAGACCTCTGCCGGCAGAATGATTTTTGCCAAACCCAAATTACTCGAAAAAGCTTTATAGATAGAGAGAGGTAATCATATGACTTACCAAGTCATTCTCCCGGCTGCTGGTATGGGAAAAAGAATGGGAGCAGGAAAAAACAAACTTTTATTAGAGCTTAATGGGATGCCTGTGCTGATTCATACATTACGTGTGTTCGAAGAGGATGAAGCTTGCAGCGGGATTATTCTAGCCATTCACCCGCAGGATGAGGCGGTTTTTAAAGCACTGCTGACAAGGTATAACGTGACGAAAGTAATTAATCTAGTACCTGGCGGGGAAGAGCGTCAGCATAGCATTTATAATGCACTGAAAACAGTGAGGTCTGACGGCATTATCCTTGTTCATGATGCGGCAAGGCCGTTTATCCAAAAAGAGCAAATCCACCGGTTAACAAAAACAGCGCAAGAAACCAGTGCTGCTATTATGGGAGTACCGGCAAAGGACACGATGAAAAAGATACAAAATGGTGTGGTAGTAGAAACTGTCGAGCGTTCAAGCTTGTGGGCTGTTCAAACCCCACAAGCTTTTCGCATTTCCTTGCTTAGACAGGCATATGAACAGGCTGAAAAAGACTCCTTCCTTGGAACAGATGATTCCAGTTTAGTGGAGCGGCTAAACCATCCCGTAACAATGGTGGAAGGAAACTACGATAATATTAAGCTGACCACACCAGAAGATTTATTTTTTGCGGAAGCAATTTTGAAAAAAAGGGGTTTTTAATGATGTTTCGAATTGGACAAGGCTTTGATGTTCACCAATTAACAGAAGGACGTCCGCTGATTATTGGCGGCATCACGATTCCATATGAAAAGGGCCTTTTGGGTCATTCTGATGCTGATGTATTATTACATACTGTTTCAGATGCCTGTCTCGGGGCGATTGGAGAGGGTGATATCGGCAAACATTTTCCCGATACCGATCCAAACTTTAAAGATGCCGACTCCGCGAAGCTGATGGAGCATGTATGGCAGCTCGTTAAGGATAAGGGGTACGAGCTGGTCAATGCCGATTGCACCATCATTGCTCAAAAACCAAAAATGGCTCCCTACATTGAGCAAATGCGTGCACGGATTGCCGAATTGCTAGAAGCAGCACCAGAGCAAATCAATGTAAAGGCGACAACGACCGAGAAGCTAGGCTTTACCGGCAGAGGAGAGGGCGTTGCCTCCCAAGTAGTAGTTTTATTGAAAAAGAAATGATAAAATAGTCAGTTGAAATCATATAATTTATTCATGGAGGCATTATTATGTCAAACAAAGTTCGTGTAAGGTATGCTCCAAGTCCAACAGGACATTTACATATTGGAAATGCCCGTACAGCGCTATTCAATTATTTGTTTGCTCGGAATCAAGGCGGTAAATTTATTATCCGTATTGAGGATACAGATAAAAAGCGGAATATTGCTGGCGGAGAAGAAAGCCAGTTAAAATATTTAAAATGGCTTGGCATCGATTGGGATGAAAGTGTTGATGTCGGTGGGGAATTTGGCCCGTACCGTCAATCGGAACGAAATGATATTTATGAAACCTACTACAAGCAATTGTTAGAAACGGGTCATGCATACAAATGTTATTGTACTGAAGCTGAGATTGAAGCCGAGCGCGAGGCACAAACTGAAAGGGGCGAAAATCCCCATTATTCCGGTAAATGCCGTCATTTAACTCCGGAGGATCGCCAAAGATTAGAAAGTGAAGGCCGTGAACCAAGCATTCGTATCGCTGTACCTGAAGGGGTTACCTATACGTTTGATGATATGGTAAAAGGACCTGTTTCCTTTGAATCAGAAGGAATGGGCGACTGGGTCATCATTAAAAAGGATGGAACGCCAACCTATAATTTTGCTGTAGCCATTGATGATCATTTAATGGAGATTTCCCATGTCCTTCGCGGGGATGATCATATTTCTAACACACCTAAACAGCTGATGGTTTATGAGGCATTGGAATGGGAGCCGCCCATTTTTGGCCATATGACATTGATTGTCAACGAAAGCCGCAAGAAACTAAGCAAGCGGGATGAATCAATTATTCAATTTATTGAACAATATGAGGATATGGGCTATCTTCCGGAAGCATTATTTAACTTTATAACTTTGCTTGGCTGGTCGCCAGGTGGTGAAGAGGAAATTCACTCTAAGAATGAGTTTATTGAGCTGTTTGATGCGAATCGCCTCTCCAAATCACCCGCTTTATTTGATAAGCAAAAGCTTACATGGATGAACAATCAATATATGAAAAAGATTGAGGTTGACCGTGTACTTGAACTTGCGCTTCCACACTTAATTAAGGCGGGACGTTTACATGCAAATCTGACTGATGAAGAGCATCAGTGGGCCCGGGGCTTGGCTGCTCTGTTACAGGAAAAAATGAGCTTTGGTGCAGAAATCGTTGAGTTATCAGATATGTTCTTTAAAGATGAGGCGGAATATGAAGAAAATGCAAAGGAAATTCTCTCCGGGGAACAGGTTCCGGAAGTGTTAAAGGCATTTACCCATGAGCTGGACCAGCTAGCAAGCTTCCAAGCCGATGGAATTAAGGCAGCGATGAAAGCTGTGCAAAAGTCCACCGGCCAAAAAGGAAAGAATCTATTTATGCCGATTCGCGCCGCAGTAACAGGGCAGACACACGGACCAGACCTGCCGCAAGCAATCGAACTCTTAGGTAAAAATAAAGTCCAAATGAGAATTCAAAAAATTATTGGTTAACATTATTGGGGAAATGTAATATAGTAAAGGAAAGAAATTCATACAATCTAAAGTGTTGAAGAGGAAAAGTAAAAAAATGATGCTGAAAGAGAGAACCATCACCGGCTGAAAGTGGTTTAAGCTCCTCATTTTTTGAAATGCACCTCTGAGCCCCGTTTCGAAAGAGTCAACTCTAGTAGAAATGGGCGGAACCTATCCGTTAACAGGTAGAGTGAGACCAGTATCTAGCTTCGTTTTCCAACGAGCTAATCCGGTCTAATCAGAGTGGAACCGCGCACAAGCGTCTCTGTCGAATACGACAGGGGCGTTTTTTTTATTATCTAAGCACAAAGGGGGGAAACGGCAATGTTCGAAAAGTTGAGGGAGGACGTTCGGGTCGTTTTTGAACAGGATCCTGCAGCAAGAAGCTCCGTTGAGGTAATCCTGACCTATTCAGGCTTACACGCTATTTGGGCACATCGGGTGGCACACGCATTATTTAATCGCAAATTACTTTTTCTTGCTAGGGTGATATCGCAGATAAGTCGGTTTTTTACCGGAATTGAAATCCATCCAGGGGCAAAAATAGGAAGGAAATTCTTTATTGACCACGGGATGGGCGTGGTGATTGGGGAAACTTGTGAAATTGGGGATAATGTAACTATCTACCAAGGAGTAACGCTGGGTGGAACGGGTAAAGAAAAAGGGAAACGGCATCCTACGATTAAGGATAATGTCCTGATTGCCACCGGAGCGAAAGTACTCGGATCGATTACGATTGGAGAAAATTCCAAAATTGGCGGCGGCTCGGTTGTCTTAAAAGAAGTCCCCCCAAATTCAACCGTCGTGGGGATTCCGGGCAGGGTTGTCATTCAAGATGGGAAACGGATTAATAAAGACCTGAACCACTGTGATTTGCCGGATCCAGTTGCCGACCGCTTAAGAGAAATGCAAAATGAACTAGATGAGCTTAAGAAAGAACTGGAAGAAATAAAAGGTGAAAGGATAAAATTTAATGAACATTCAAATTTATAATACACTTACGCGCAAGAAAGAAACTTTCGTACCGCTTGAAGAAGGAAAGGTCAAAATGTATGTTTGCGGTCCGACGGTCTATAATTATATTCATATAGGAAATGCCCGCCCGGCGATTGTCTTTGATACGGTCCGGCGCTATTTTGGATACCGCGGCTATGATGTCAAGTACGTATCGAACTTTACCGATGTAGATGACAAGTTGATTCGGGCAGCCAATCAGTTAGGGGAAGACGTTCCAGCCATTGCCGACCGTTTTATCAACGCCTACCATGAGGATGTTTCCGCATTAGGATGCCAAAAAGCAAATGTCCATCCTCGGGTCATGGAAAACATGGGAATCATCATTGATTTCATCAGCCAATTAATCGAAAAGGGCTATGCTTATGAATCAGAAGGCGATGTTTATTTTCGAACAAGAAAATTTGATGGTTACGGCAAGCTGTCCCATCAATCAATCGATGATTTGCAGGTTGGAGCAAGAATTGAAGTCGGTGATAAAAAGCAAGATGACCTAGACTTTGCCTTATGGAAAGCGGTAAAAGAAGGAGAAATCTACTGGGAAAGCCCATGGGGCCTTGGCCGGCCAGGCTGGCATATTGAATGCTCAGCAATGGCGAAAAAGTATTTAGGCGAAACGATTGACATCCATGCCGGCGGTCAGGATTTGACGTTCCCGCACCATGAGAATGAAATTGCTCAAACAGAGGCCCTTACCGGTAAACCCTTCGCTAACTACTGGATGCACAACGGCTATATCAATATTGATAATGAAAAAATGTCTAAATCACTTGGCAATTTTGTATTGGTTCATGAGATTATTAAAAAACATAATCCGCAAGTGTTACGGTTTTTTATGTTATCCGTCCATTACCGCAATCCGATTAATTACAGCGAGGAATTATTGGAGAGCACAAAGGCTGCCTTGGAACGCCTGACAACCTCTTATCAAAATTTAAAGCATCGCAAAGAGGCGAGTACGAATTTAACCGATAATAATCATGAATGGCTTAACAAAATTGCTGCTTCCCGTGAACAATTTATTGAGGCAATGGATGATGACTTTAACACGGCTAAGGCCATTTCCGTATTATTTGATCTTTCAAAGCTGGCTAATTATTACCTTTTAGAAAAGAATACTGCAGTGGAAGTTATTGACGCGTTTACAAACCAATTCGACGAATTATTTCTTGTCCTAGGGATGACGCTTGAAAGTGAAGAATTACTGGATGAAGAAATTGATACGTTGATTGAAAAACGAATTCAGGCACGGAAAGACCGTAACTTCCAATTGTCCGATCAAATTAGAGATCAATTAAAGGACATGAATATTATTTTAGAAGACACACCGCAAGGTACTAGGTGGAAAAGAGGCTGATTCTATGCTTGATTATGAACAAACAGTTGATGTGAAACAGTTAAACAGCCTCGCGCTGGCCTACATGGGTGATGCAATCTTTGAAACCTATGTAAGGCGGCACCTTTTGTACAGCGGTAAGGTTAGACCGAATCAGCTGCATCGTACGGCAACGAAGTACGTATCGGCGAAGGCGCAATGCCAAATTCTTTTTCAGATGAAGGAAGATCACCTGCTGGACGAAGAAGAATTAGCTGTGGTCCTCCGCGGCAGAAATGCAAAATCAGGGACGGTTCCGAAAAATACAGATGTCCAGACCTATCACTACAGTACAGCGTTTGAAGCGTTGATGGGCTATTTATTTTTAACGGGCAGACAGGATCGGTTAGAGGAGCTTATTCAGAAGGCATTCTTATATGTGGAGGAAAGTAAGGAGGAACGCTAGATGGACCAGGAATACATCGTTGGAAAAAACCCAGTTATCGAAGCACTTAAATCAGAAAGGGATATTAATAAAATCTTAATTGCTGAAGGGTCGCAGCGAGGGCAGATGCAGCAGATTACCCAATTAGCGAAAGAAGCAAATGTGCTCGTCCAATTTGTCCCGAAGAAAAAAATAGACCAAATCTCGGGAGAAAATCATCAAGGGGTCTTGGCCTATGTTGCTGCCTATCAATATGCTGAAATTGATGATTTGTTTGCGGCGGCAGAAAAGAAAAACGAAGCTCCCTTCTTCTTGTTGTTGGATGAAATTGAGGACCCGCATAACCTGGGTTCAATTATGAGGACGGCGGATGCGGCCGGAGCCCATGGGATTATTATTCCGAAACGAAGGGCTGTCGGTCTAACGGCGACAGTAGCAAAAGCTTCGACAGGCGCAATAGAATATATACCGGTAGTCCGCGTGACCAATATGGCCCGGACGATTGATGAATTAAAGGAACGAGGCGTATGGATTGCTGGAACGGACGCCAAAGGAAAGCAAGATTATCGCCAAATGGATGGCACGCTGCCGCTGGGACTAGTCATCGGCAGTGAAGGAAAAGGGATGGGCCGGCTTATCGGGGAAAAATGTGATTTTCTCATTCATTTGCCGATGGCAGGGAAGGTAACATCCTTAAATGCCTCTGTAGCAGCAGCATTGCTCATGTATGAGGTTTACCGAAAACGGCATCCGCTCGAGAGGTAGCTTATGGATATCCTGCTCGTTGATGGATATAACATTATCGGTGCCTGGCCGGAGCTAAGGAAGTTAAAGGATCGTGATCTGCCCGCGGCAAGGGACCGCTTAGTGGAAAGAATGGCTGAATATCAAGCCTTTTCTGGTTACCGTGTCATTGTTGTATTTGATGCCTATTATGTACAAGGGACAGAAAAAAAATATAAAAACCATAAAGTAGAGGTCATTTTTACAAAGGAAAATGAAACGGCGGATGAGCGGATAGAAAAACTGGCGATTAGTTTAAACAATCGGAGAACGCAAGTTCATGTAGCTACCTCTGATTTCACAGAACAATGGGCGATTTTTGGACAAGGGGCTTTAAGGATGTCTGCCCGCGAGCTCCTTATAGAAATGTCCTCGATTGAAAAAGGGATTGAAAAAAAAGTGAAGATCATCCAAGAAAAAAAACCAGTTTCCAAAATACCGATTAGCGATGAAGTGGCAGAAATTTTTGAAAAATGGCGCAGAGGACAGAAATGAGCTCTCGACTTCAAAATATTTCTAATGTATACTGTTAGTATGTATGCTTGTTCGGTGGAGGGGATCTACGTTGGGTACAGACTTCGGGACAAAAAACAATGACCACTTCTTTGTAATGGAAGATGAGGAAATTGTCGACTTAGTACATCAGGGTGATAGTGAAGCATTGGATTATTTAATCCATAAGTATCGTAATTTTGTACGTGCAAAAGCAAGATCCTATTTTTTAATCGGCGCGGATAAAGAAGATATTGTCCAAGAAGGGATGATTGGACTTTATAAGGCAATTCGAGACTTTCGTGAGGACAAGCTTACCTCCTTCAAGGCGTTTGCCGAGCTATGTATTACCCGTCAAATTATTACCGCGATTAAAACGGCAACACGGCAGAAGCATATCCCGTTGAATTCTTATGTCTCTTTGGACAAGCCTATTTATGATGAAGAATCAGACCGGACATTAATGGATGTTTTGTCAGGTGCCAAAGTACTTGACCCGGAAGAGTTGTTTATTAATCAAGAGGAGTTTGACCATATAGAAGTGAAAATGTCTGAATTATTAAGCGATTTGGAGCGGAAGGTTCTAGCCCTTTACTTAGATGGTCAATCGTATCAAGAGATTTCTGAGGAGCTTAATCGCCATGTCAAATCGATTGATAATGCCTTGCAGCGAGTGAAAAGAAAGCTTGAGCGCTATTTAGAAATTCGTGAATTTTCCTTGTGATTTGAACCATTGCCATTATAATGAAGCCGTTCTCAAATGTTATTGACATTAAATAGGGTCCGTGTTACATTTTTATGGATAAATAAGAAATTTACTTGAAGGTGTCGAAATATGAGCAAAAAGGTAATTCTTGCTTGTGTTGACTGCGGCTCGCGGAATTATTCGACCGTCAGCAAAGAGACACAAACAAAAAGGTTAGAATTGAAAAAATTCTGCAAAACGTGCACAACGCAAACGTTACACCGGGAAACAAAATAAAACTAGATAGATTTAGCAATTATTTTTAGATTTTGGGGGGTTACTATAGATGCGCATTAAGAAGTTCTTCAGTGATGTTATCCGCGAAATGAGAAAGGTCAGCTGGCCAAAGCGCGGTGAATTAACTCGTTCCACCGTTACTGTATTATCGACCGTTGTTTTTTTCGCAGCGTTCTTCGCCGTTCTTGATTTAGGAATTTCAAAATTGATTCGTTTAATTCTTGAATAATAAGTTACTTTTCATGGTATAATGGTGATTAATAAAGGAAATTTTATCTAAAAGCCCGTCTATGCGGGTTTTTTCATTTGCTAAAAAAATAAATTTTAATTGATAGAATAAGGAGGGACGGACGCTCTAGTCCTCTTAAATGGAAAAGAATTGGTATGTGGTGCATACGTACTCGGGGTATGAAAATAAAGTAAAAGCCAACTTGGAAAAACGTGTGGAATCTATGGGGATGTCGGATAAAATATTCCGTGTCGTTGTTCCTGAAGAAGAAGAGACTGATTACAAAAATGGCAAGAAAAAAGTAGTCAAACGGAAAGTGTTCCCAGGTTATGTCCTAGTTGAAATTGTGATGACGGACGATTCTTGGTATGTTGTCCGCAATACGCCTGGTGTAACGGGATTTGTCGGCTCTGCAGGATCCGGTTCCAAACCAACACCGCTTCTTCCAGAAGAAGTAGTTATGATTCTTAAACGGATGGGCGTAGAAGAAAAACGTGTCGATATTAACTACGAACTTGGTGAAACCGTACGAGTGAAGGAAGGTCCATTCGCAAACTTTACCGGATCTATTGAAGAATTAGACAAGGACAGATCAAAGCTTAAAGTTCTTGTTAATATGTTCGGCCGGGATACCCCAGTAGAGCTTGATTTTACACAGATTGAGAAATTAATGTAAAAAAACTTGAAATCATTTTTAAAAAGTGGTAATATTTCATAGGTCAGTATGTCTCCAATGTGAGACGGGACTTTTTATCAAGTTCTTTATGAATATAATATAAAGACAGATGCCTGAGTGGGAGGGTCCCAATGAAGGGTACCCAATTACCACATCACGGACTTTAAGGAGGTGTGTCTCGTGGCTAAAAAAGTAATTAAAGTCGTTAAATTACAAATTCCTGCTGGTAAAGCAAACCCAGCGCCGCCAGTTGGACCTGCGCTAGGTCAAGCCGGTGTTAACATCATGGGATTCTGTAAAGAATTTAACGCTCGTACAGCAGATCAAGCTGGATTGATCATTCCTGTTGAAATCACGGTTTTTGAAGACCGTTCATTTACATTTATTACGAAAACTCCTCCTGCTGCCGTTCTTTTGAAAGTAGCAGCTGGAATTCAGTCTGGTTCTGGTGAACCTAACCGTAATAAAGTAGCAACAGTAAAGCGTGATACAGTACGCGGGATTGCGGAACAAAAAATGCCTGACCTAAACGCAGCAAGCGTTGAAGCAGCAATGCGCATGGTCGAAGGTACTGCACGAAGCATGGGAATCGTTATCGAGGACTAATCCGTGTGAACTGTTTGGTGTAATGTGGGGGTTGCGACGATGATATTTCACTCGCAGCCCTTATTCGTGGGAGAATTATTCGCTAAAACCACATTCTAGGAGGAAATAAAAATGGCTAAAAAAGGTAAAAAGTATTTAGAAGCGGCTAAGCTTGTAGATCGCCTAAAGGCATATCCAATTGCAGAAGCAGTTGATCTTGCAAAGAAAACAAATTTCACAAAGTTTGACGCAACTCTTGAAGTTGCATTCCGCTTAGGCGTTGACCCTAAGAAAGCGGACCAACAAATCCGTGGTGCAGTTGTACTTCCAAACGGAACTGGTAAAACTCAGCGCGTTCTAGTTTTCGCGAAGGGTGAGAAAGTGAAGGAAGCAGAAGCAGCTGGCGCTGATTATGTAGGCGATTCAGAGTACATCACCAAAATCCAACAAGGTTGGTTTGACTTTGATGTTATCGTTGCAACTCCTGACATGATGGGTGAAGTTGGTAAACTTGGACGTGTATTAGGACCTAAAGGCTTAATGCCAAACCCTAAAACAGGTACTGTTACATTTGATGTAACAAGAGCAATCAATGAAATTAAAGCAGGTAAAGTTGAATACCGCGTTGATAAGTCTGGAAATATCCATGTACCAATCGGTAAAGCATCTTTTGAAAACGAAAAATTGGTTGAAAACTTTAACACAGTGTTTGAAACCTTGTTAAAAGTTAAGCCTGCTGCTGCAAAAGGCACATACATGAAGAACGTAACAGTTGCTTCAACAATGGGACCTGGCGTGAAGGTAGATCCTTCATCCGTTGCAGTTAAGTAAGATTTTCCAATTGACAAAACAAAGTAGATTTACTATAATCAGTTTTGTTGTTTAAATAATAAACATTTGTACTGTAGACAGCAGGTGCGTTTGCGCTTAATTTCCTGCCGAGGTTAGAGAATAGATTAAGCTGAACCATTCAGCTGATGTATGCTGCCTCCATGTCTGAAATACGATATGGAGGCTTTTGCTTTCCAGGTATAAATGTAGATATTCTACAGGAGGTGTAAAGATGAGCAGTGCAATCGAATTAAAGCAACAAATCGTTGATGAAATCGCTGGGAAATTAAAGGCTAGTGTTTCAACTGTTGTTGTTGATTACCGTGGTCTTTCAGTTGCCGAATTAACTGAACTTCGTAAACAGCTTCGTGAAGCAGGTGTTGAATTTAAAGTTTACAAAAACTCAATGACACGCCGTGCTGCTGAAGCAGTTGAGCTTGCTGGTTTAAATGATGCATTAACAGGTCCGAACGCCATCGCGTTCAGTACTGAAGATGTTGTAGCACCAGCTAAAATCTTGAATGACTTTGCGAAAAAGCATGAAGCACTTGAATTAAAAGCAGGTGTGATTGAAGGAAATGTTGCAACAGCTGAAGAAATTACAGCACTTGCAGCCCTACCATCACGCGAAGGCCTACTTTCAATGCTACTCAGCGTACTACAAGCACCAATTCGCAATCTTGCTCTTGTTACAAAAGCAGTTGCAGAACAAAAAGAAGAACAAGGCGCGTAAGTTAATAGAAAGGCTGAAGCGCCCTAGGCGAAGAAGCTGGACAATCTTAATCGCAAACTAATAAATTTGAACGAAAACTAAGGAGGAAATTTAATCATGACTAAAGAACAAATCATTGAAGCAGTTAAATCTATGACTGTTTTAGAACTTAACGATCTAGTAAAAGCAATCGAAGAAGAATTTGGCGTAACTGCAGCAGCTCCTGTAGCAGCTGGCGGCGCAGCTGTTGCAGCTGTTGAAGAGCAAACTGAATTTGATGTAATCCTAGCTAGCGCTGGCGACCAAAAAATCAAAGTTATCAAGGTTGTACGTGAAATCACTGGCCTTGGACTTAAAGAAGCAAAAGACCTTGTTGACAATGCACCTAAAGCTATTAAAGAAGGCGTTACTAAAGAAGAAGCTGAAGAAGTTAAAGCTAAACTTGCTGAAGTTGGAGCTAACGTTGAAGTTAAGTAATTTTTCTATAAAAAAGCTCGCTTTTTAAGCGGGCTTTTTTTCGCTTGATAAATATCCTCGATTACCTCTATTTTTAATACTCCCCGGGAGGTGAGTCTGATGTCTGAACATTACTATTCTCGAACTCAAAAGGTTGAAAGCGATCCGAAGTATTGGGATTTCACCCTAAAGAATCACCTTTTTCGTTTTAAAACCGATAACGGTGTTTTTTCGAAGAGGGAAGTAGACTTTGGATCCCGTTTATTAATTGAGTCTTTTATCATGCCGGAGATGGAAGGACCTGTTCTTGATGTTGGCTGCGGCTATGGGCCAATCGGTTTATCAATTGCCAAAGACAACCACAGCCGTGTGATTCACATGGTGGATGTTAATGAACGAGCGATAGAGTTGGCGAAGGAAAATGCAGCACTGAATGGAATCGCCAATGTTGAAATCTATGAAAGTGACCGGCTCCTAAGTGTAAAAGAAACAAGCTTTGCTGCCATTTTAACAAACCCGCCAATAAGAGCAGGAAAAAAGACGGTTCATGATATATATGAACAAAGCTTTGAGCACCTTGTTCCTGGAGGGGCGCTTTGGGTGGTCATTCAAAAGAAACAAGGAGCACCATCTACACTTGAAAAATTAGAGACGATGTTTTCCGTTGTAGAGACTACCGACAAATCCAAAGGCTATTTTATCATTAAGGCAATAAAGTAGTTGACTCTATATGTCCGTTGTGGTAGCATTATAAAATGCCATCATAATAATTTCCGAATTATTCCTAAAAATACTTATTTTTTTAGTATAAAAACGGATTAAGAAGGAAAAGATGACAAAATAATAGCCAAAATGTGAAAATGTGGTTTTTGGTTAAAAAACCCTTTTTCTTTTTGTCTACCGGGAAGATGTTACGATCCTCCTAATAGACGTAAATAGATTTAATAAATAACGCTTGATTTGAGGGGTGAATCAGTTGACAGGTCAACTAGTTCAGTATGGACGACACCGCCAACGAAGAAGTTACGCACGAATCAGTGAAGTATTAGAATTACCAAATCTCATTGAAATCCAAACCTCTTCATATCAATGGTTTCTGGATGAGGGATTGCGTGAAATGTTTCAGGATATTTCACCAATTGAAGACTTTACTGGTAACCTATCACTGGAATTTATTGATTACAGCCTTGGCGATCCAAAGTATTCTGTTGAAGAATCAAAAGAACGGGACGTTACATATTCTGCTCCATTGCGTGTGAAAGTACGTCTTGTAAACAAAGAAACTGGTGAAGTAAAAGACCAAGATGTCTTCATGGGTGATTTTCCACTTATGACGGAGACTGGTACGTTTGTTATTAATGGAGCAGAACGCGTTATTGTTTCACAATTAGTGCGTTCACCGAGCGTGTACTATAATGGAAAACTTGATAAAAATGGAAAGAAAGGATTTACAGCTACTGTAATTCCGAACCGCGGCGCTTGGCTCGAGTATGAAACAGATGCCAAAGATGTCGTATATGTGAGAATAGATCGTACTCGGAAACTGCCCGTTACGGTTCTTTTGCGTGCACTTGGCTTCGGCTCTGATCAAGAAATCATCGAATTGATTGGAGATAACGAGTATATTCGCAATACGTTAGAGAAAGACAACACAGAAGGTGTCGACAAAGCGCTTTTAGAAATCTATGAGCGTCTGCGTCCGGGTGAACCGCCAACTGTCGATAATGCCAAGAGTTTATTGGTATCTCGCTTCTTTGATCCAAAGCGCTATGATCTTGCTAATGTAGGCCGTTATAAAATCAATAAAAAGCTTCATATTAAAAACCGCCTATTTAATCAACGTTTAGCAGAGTCACTCGCCGATCCGGAAACAGGGGAAATTATTGCTGAAAAGGGTACTGTTCTTGATAGAAGAAATCTTGACAGAATTATTCCTGCTCTTGAAAAGGATATTAATTTCAAAGGCTTTAGTCCTGCAGGCGGCGTTGTCGAAGATGAAATCATTCTTCAGGCCATAAAAATTTATGCGCCTGGTGATGAAAATGAAAAGGTCATTAATGTATTAGGTAATGCCTACGTGGCTGAACCAATCAAAAATATTACCCCTGCAGATATCATCTCATCGATTAGCTATTTCTTCAATTTATTACATGGAGTAGGCGACACTGATGATATCGACCATTTAGGAAACAGACGTCTTCGTTCTGTTGGTGAATTACTGCAAAATCAGTTCCGGATTGGTTTGTCTCGGATGGAGCGTGTGGTTCGTGAAAGAATGTCCATACAAGATACAGCAACGATTACACCACAGCAATTAATTAATATTCGTCCAGTTATTGCTTCGATAAAAGAGTTTTTTGGAAGCTCGCAGTTATCGCAGTTTATGGATCAAACAAACCCGCTTGCTGAATTAACACACAAGCGTCGTCTATCAGCCCTCGGACCTGGTGGTTTAACCCGTGAACGTGCGGGATTTGAGGTTCGCGACGTTCACTATTCCCACTATGGGCGGATGTGTCCGATTGAAACACCTGAGGGCCCGAATATTGGATTAATTAACTCATTATCATCGTATGCAAAGGTTAATCGCTTTGGGTTTATCGAAACGCCATACCGTCGTGTTGATCCTGACACAGGAAAGGTAACGAGCCGAATCGATTACTTAACCGCAGATGAAGAAGATAACTATGTAGTAGCACAGGCAAATTCACGTCTTGATGATGATGGTTCTTTCCTTGATAACGATGTTGTTGCTCGTTTCCGTGGTGAAAACACGGTCGTAAATCGCGATCGCATCGATTATATGGATGTATCGCCTAAACAGGTTGTCTCTGCGGCAACCGCGTGTATCCCATTCCTTGAAAACGATGACTCTAACCGTGCCTTGATGGGTGCGAACATGCAGAGGCAGGCTGTACCACTTATGCAGCCGGAAGCGCCAAGAGTAGGTACAGGGATGGAATATGTATCTGGAAAAGACTCAGGTGCAGCAGTGATTTGTAAGCATGAGGGTATAGTCGAACATGTTGAAGCGCGTGAAGTTTGGGTACGTGAAATTAAAGAAGTAGATGGTCAAGAGGTAAAAGGTGATCTTAAAAAATACCGGCTCTTGAAATTTATCCGCTCTAACCAAGGTACTTGCTATAACCAACGTCCAATCGTTGCTGTCGGTAACCGTGTGAAAAAAGGTGAAATCCTTGCCGATGGTCCTTCAATGGAGTTAGGTGAATTGGCCCTTGGACGGAATGTACTTGTTGCGTTTATGACATGGGATGGCTATAACTATGAAGATGCGATTATCATGAGTGAACGTCTTGTAAAAGACGATGTTTATACATCGATTCATATTGAAGAATACGAATCTGAATCCCGTGATACAAAGCTCGGGCCGGAAGAAATTACCCGTGATATTCCAAACGTGGGTGAAGATGCGCTTCGCAATTTAGATGAGCGTGGAATTATTCGCACCGGTGCGGAAGTAAAAGACGGTGACCTGCTTGTAGGTAAAGTTACGCCAAAAGGAGTAACCGAATTAACGGCAGAAGAACGTCTTCTCCATGCTATTTTTGGAGAAAAGGCTCGTGAAGTACGCGATACTTCATTAAGAGTTCCACATGGCGGCGGCGGAATTGTTCACGACGTTAAAGTGTTTAATCGTGAAGATGGTGATGAACTTCCACCGGGAGTAAATCAGCTTGTCCGCGTATATATTGTTCAGAAACGTAAGATTCATGAGGGCGATAAGATGGCTGGCCGTCACGGAAATAAAGGGGTTATCTCTCGGATTTTACCTGAAGAGGATATGCCGTATTTACCAGATGGCACGCCTGTTGATATCATGCTAAATCCTTTAGGCGTACCGTCACGGATGAACATTGGCCAGGTGTTAGAGCTTCATCTTGGGATGGCAGCTCGTTACCTTGGCATTCATGTGGCATCTCCGGTTTTTGACGGAGCCACTGAGGAGGATGTATGGGGAACGATTGAAGAAGCAGGAATGTCCCGTGATGCAAAAACAGTTCTTTATGATGGCCGTTCCGGTGAACCATTTGATAACCGTGTCTCTGTAGGCGTCATGTATATGATTAAACTAGCACACATGGTTGATGATAAGCTCCATGCCCGTTCAACGGGGCCTTACTCACTTGTAACCCAACAGCCACTTGGCGGTAAAGCCCAATTTGGCGGACAGCGTTTCGGTGAGATGGAGGTTTGGGCACTTGAAGCATACGGTGCCGCATACACACTTCAAGAAATTCTTACCGTTAAATCAGATGACGTTGTTGGCCGTGTGAAAACATACGAAGCAATTGTCAAAGGTGAGAATGTTCCGGAACCAGGCGTTCCAGAATCATTTAAAGTATTAATTAAAGAACTTCAGAGTCTTGGTCTGGATGTGAAAATTCTTTCCGGTGACGAACAAGAAATTGAAATGCGCGATACGGAGGATGACGATGACTTACAGCAAGTCGATACGTTAACCATTGCACCTGAAGCGCAAAACCTTGAATCTGAAAAAGTCGGTTCAAAAGAGTAATTATTTATTCTAGCTGCAGCGCACATTCGTGCGCTTCCGCTTTACTTCGCAATAAGGGAAAAACCTGGAGATCGAAAGGGAGGTAGGCCCCTTGCTGGACGTTAATAATTTTGAGTATATGAAAATTGGTCTCGCTTCACCGGATAAAATCCGCTCGTGGTCATTCGGAGAGGTAAAAAAGCCAGAAACCATTAACTATCGTACTTTGAAGCCTGAAAAGGACGGTTTATTCTGTGAAAGAATATTCGGTCCAACAAAGGACTGGGAATGTCATTGCGGCAAATACAAGCGTGTCCGCTATAAAGGCGTCGTTTGTGACCGCTGTGGAGTTGAAGTAACCCGTGCAAAGGTTCGTCGTGAACGAATGGGTCATATTGAGCTTGCTGCACCTGTATCACATATTTGGTATTTCAAAGGGATTCCAAGCCGAATGGGACTAGTATTAGACATGTCACCTCGGGCTTTGGAGGAAATCATTTACTTCGCTTCGTATGTAGTGACAGAATCCGGTGATACCGCCCTTGATAAGAAGCAGCTTCTATCTGAAAAAGAATATCGTGCGTATCGTGATAAGTACGGAAACAAATTCCAAGCGGCCATGGGCGCAGAAGCGATAAAAAAGCTTCTTTCTGATATCGATTTAAACAAGGAAGTTGACTTTTTAAAAGAAGAATTAAAAACCGCTCAAGGTCAGCGCCGCACACGTGCTATTAAACGTCTTGAAGTGTTAGAAGCATTCCGTGGTTCAGGAAATGAGCCAGATTGGATGGTTCTTGATGTTCTTCCAGTTATTCCGCCAGAGCTTCGTCCAATGGTTCAATTGGATGGAGGAAGATTTGCAACTTCTGACTTAAACGACCTTTATCGTCGTGTTATTAACCGTAACAACCGTTTAAAGCGTTTATTAGATCTTGGTGCACCGAGCATTATCGTTCAAAACGAAAAGCGGATGCTTCAAGAGGCTGTTGATGCTTTGATTGATAACGGCCGCCGCGGCCGCCCGGTCACAGGTCCTGGTAACCGTCCATTAAAGTCACTTTCCCATATGCTAAAAGGAAAGCAAGGACGTTTCCGTCAAAACTTGCTTGGAAAACGGGTTGACTATTCAGGACGTTCCGTTATTGTTGTTGGACCAAACTTGAAAATGTATCAATGTGGTCTTCCAAAAGAAATGGCGCTTGAACTGTTCAAGCCATTTGTGATGAAGGAGCTTGTAGAGAAAGGTTTAGCCCACAACATCAAATCAGCAAAACGTAAAATCGAACGAGTTTCACCAGATGTTTGGGATGTACTCGAAGATGTCATCAGAGAGCATCCGGTTCTATTAAATCGTGCCCCAACATTGCATAGATTAGGAATCCAGGCATTTGAACCAACCCTTGTTGAAGGACGGGCAATTCGTCTTCATCCACTTGTATGTACTGCATATAATGCGGACTTTGACGGCGACCAAATGGCTGTTCACGTACCGCTATCATCTGAAGCGCAAGCAGAAGCACGCCTGTTAATGCTGGCTGCGCAAAACATCTTGAATCCTAAAGATGGTAAACCCGTTGTTACTCCTTCCCAGGACATGGTATTAGGTAACTATTACTTAACCCTAGAGCGAGAAGGCGCAATTGGCGAGGGTATGATATTTAAAGATACGAGCGAGGCAATCCTTGCTTATCAAAATGGTTATGTTCACTTCCACACACGAGTTGCTGTTCATGCTGGCTCATTAGGAAATGAAACATTTACGGAAGAACAAAACAATAAGTTGTTAATTACCACGGTTGGTAAGCTTATTTTTAATGAAATTCTGCCGAAATCATTCCCTTATATCAATGAACCAACAAGAAATAATCTAGAGGTTGAAACACCTCAGAAGTATTTTGTTGAAAAAGGGGAAGACATTAGGGCGAAAATTATTCAAATGCCTTTGGTTGATCCATTCAAAAAGAAAATCCTTGGAAATATCATTGCAGAAGTATTCAAACGTTTCAAAATTACCGAAACGTCAAAAATGCTTGACCGCATGAAGGATTTAGGATTCAAACATTCGACAAAAGCTGGTATTACCGTAGGGGTAGCAGACATTGTCGTACTTGGAGAAAAGGAACAGATCCTCCATGAAGCCCAAGCAAAAGTAGATAATGTGACAAAGCAATTCAGACGTGGTCTGATTACTGAAGATGAACGTTACGATCGTGTTATCGCTATCTGGAGCCAAGCAAAGGATGTTATTCAAGGGAAACTGATGAAGTCCTTGAATAAAACGAATCCAATCTTTATGATGAGTGATTCCGGCGCCCGTGGTAATGCATCCAACTTTACACAGCTTGCTGGTATGCGCGGTCTGATGGCCAACCCGGCTGGACGAATCATTGAGTTACCAATCAAATCAAGTTTCCGTGAAGGACTAACGGTATTAGAGTACTTTATCTCTACACACGGTGCTCGTAAAGGTCTTGCTGATACAGCCCTTAAAACGGCTGACTCTGGATATTTAACACGCCGTCTTGTTGATGTTGCACAGGATGTCATTGTTCGTGAAGATGATTGCGGAACTGACCGCGGCTTCTTAATTAGTGCCTTAAAAGATGGTACTGAAATAATCGAAGGATTGGACGAACGTCTAATTGGCCGATATGCAAGAAATGCAATTAAGCATCCTGAAACGAAAGAAGTTCTTGTTCCTGAAAATGGCTTGATTACTGAGGATTTAGCCGAAATCATTGTTGGTGCGGGTGTTGAAGAGGTTAAAATCCGTTCTGCATTTACATGTAATACCCGTCATGGTGTATGTAAAAAGTGTTATGGCCGTAATCTGGCAACTGGTCAAGAGGTGGAGGTTGGTGAAGCGGTTGGTATTATCGCTGCCCAATCCATTGGTGAGCCAGGAACACAGTTAACGATGCGTACTTTCCATACTGGCGGTGTAGCAGGAGACGATATCACTCAAGGTTTACCGCGTATCCAAGAAATTTTTGAAGCTCGTAACCCGAAAGGTCAAGCGGTTATTTCAGAAATTGACGGGATTGTCGTTGGCATAAATGAGGGACGTGATCGTCAGCATGAAATCGTTGTTCAAGGCGAGGTTGAATCTCGTACTTATAACGCGCCGTATACAGCGCGATTGAAGGTAGCAATCAATGACCCAATTGAACGCGGCCAAGAGTTAACGGAAGGTTCAATTGATCCGAAAGAACTGATCAAAGTGAAAGACGTTAAGTCGGTTCAAGAATACCTATTGCGTGAAGTACAAAAGGTTTACCGCATGCAAGGGGTTGAAATTGGCGATAAGCACGTTGAAGTAATGGTTCGTCAAATGCTCCGTAAAGTTCGTGTGAGTGATGCTGGTGAAACGGATGTTCTACCAGGCACACTTCTTGATATTCATCAGTTTAGGGATGCGAATGAAAAAGCACTCTTAAGCGGTAAATTACCGGCAACAGGACGTCCAGTCTTACTTGGAATCACAAAAGCTTCTCTTGAAACCGACTCATTCTTGTCTGCCGCATCGTTCCAAGAAACAACAAGAGTTCTTACCGATGCAGCGATTAAAGGCAAGCGCGATGAATTACTCGGCTTAAAAGAGAATGTTATCATCGGGAAACTTGTTCCTGCAGGAACTGGCATGCAGCGTTACCGTAAAGCTGAGCCGGTGCTAAGAGATACAACATCCGAAGAAACCGTTGCGATTGATTAAATAATCTGCGGTACTTGCTACATGGCAAGTACCGCATTTTAAAGAAGCTATAATCAATTTGTTTGTCTAAAAAAGTAAAATCATTTGTTGACATCTATTAATGAAGATGTTACTATATCAAAGGTGCTCCTATTCACCTGATACTTTGGAGGATATGATTTATGTCTTATGAAAAAGTATTGCAGGCACAAAGAATCGTTATAGGGACAAAACAAACAGTGAAGGCACTTAAAGAAGGACTAGTAAAAGAGATGGTAGTTGCTAATGATGCTGACAATAGCATGACAGCGAAAATTATCAGCGAAGCTCTTGGATCGGATGTTCCTGTCCTCTATGTAGACTCAAAGAAAAAACTTGGGAAAGCATGCGGGATTGAAGTGGGTGCTGCAGCAGTTGCAATTATCCGTTAAAAACTGTTTTTGTAGATAGAGAAGTCTGCAAAAACTTTGTTTTTGCCAAAAAATGAACCACCTGGATGTGTGGACTTACAAATAATGAAGGGAGGAAACAAATCATGCCTACTATTAACCAACTAGTGCGCAAGCCTCGTCAATCAGTGGCAGAGAAGTCAAAATCTCCTGCGCTAAACAAAGGTTATAACAGCTTTAAGAAATCACAAACGAATGTAACTTCACCACAAAAACGCGGAGTATGTACTCGTGTTGGTACAATGACTCCGAAGAAACCGAACTCAGCGTTACGTAAATATGCTCGTGTGCGTTTGACAAACGGTATCGAGGTGACTGCATACATTCCTGGTATTGGCCACAACCTTCAAGAGCACAGTGTTGTTCTTATCCGTGGAGGACGTGTAAAAGACTTACCAGGGGTACGTTATCATATCGTCCGTGGAGCACTTGATACAGCTGGTGTAAACAACCGTATGCAAAGCCGCTCAAAATATGGTACAAAGAGACCAAAAGCAGCGAAAAAATAATAACTTTAAATAGAAGCTTCACTGAAAGGAGGAAAATACATGCCACGTAAAGGTCCTGTAGCAAAAAGAGACGTATTACCAGATCCGCTATATAATTCAAAAATAGTTACTCGTCTAATCAACAAAATGATGGTTGACGGTAAAAGAGGTAAATCCCAAGAGATACTTTATTCTGCGTTTGATACTATTCGCGAACGTACCGGCAAAGAGCCAATGGAAATCTTCGATGCAGCGATGAAAAACATCATGCCAGTACTTGAAGTAAAAGCTCGCCGTGTAGGTGGTGCAAACTATCAAGTTCCCGTTGAGGTGCGCCCTGACCGCCGTTCAACTCTTGGTCTTCGCTGGTTAGTGAACTATTCACGTAATCGCGGAGAAAAAACGATGGAAGAGCGTTTAGCTAATGAAATCATGGATGCAGCTAACAACACTGGTGCAGCTGTTAAGAAGCGTGAAGATACACACAAAATGGCAGAAGCAAACAAAGCGTTTGCACACTATCGTTGGTAATTTAACCTTATAACTTTCATACTAGGAAGGAGAAAGACCCAATGGCAAGAGAGTTCTCCTTAGCAAACACTCGTAATATCGGTATCATGGCTCACATTGATGCAGGTAAAACGACGACCACTGAGCGTGTACTTTATTACACTGGTAAGATTCATAAAATCGGTGAAACACATGAAGGTGCCTCTCAGATGGACTGGATGGAGCAGGAACAAGAACGCGGAATCACAATTACTTCCGCAGCAACAACTGCATCATGGAAAGGTCACCGCGTAAACATCATTGACACACCAGGACACGTAGACTTCACAGTTGAAGTTGAACGTTCTCTTCGTGTCCTTGATGGCGCTGTAGCTGTTCTAGATGCCCAATCAGGTGTTGAACCGCAAACTGAAACAGTTTGGCGTCAAGCAACAACTTATGGTGTACCGCGTGTTGTATACGTTAATAAGATGGATAAAATTGGAGCAGACTTCTTATATTCTATAGGAACCATCCATGACCGTTTGCAAGCAAATGCGCATGCAATCCAGTTGCCAATCGGCGCTGAAGATCAGTTTAACGGAATCATTGACCTTGTGGAAATGAACGCAACATTCTACGGAAATGACTTAGGTACTGATATTGAAGTACGTGAGATTCCCGAAGAGTATAGAGAACTGGCAGAGGAATATCGTGAAAAGCTAGTTGAAGCAGTAGCAGAACTTGATGAAGAGTTAATGGAGAAATACCTTGGTGGTGAAGAAATCACTAAAGAAGAGCTTAAAGCTGGCATTCGTAAAGGTACCGTTAATGTTGAATTCTACCCTGTAATCTGTGGATCAGCATTCAAAAACAAAGGTGTTCAGCTAATGCTGGATGCGGTTATCGATTATCTTCCATCTCCATTAGATGTTCCTGCAATCAAGGGACATGCACCTGATGAAGAGGATGTAGTCATTGAACGTCATTCAAGTGATGAAGAGCCATTCTCAGCTCTTGCATTCAAAGTTATGACCGACCCTTATGTTGGTAAATTAACGTTCTTCCGCGTTTACTCCGGAACGCTAGAGTCTGGATCATATGTTCAGAACTCTACTAAAGGAAAACGTGAGCGTGTAGGACGTATCCTGCAAATGCATGCAAACAGCCGTCAAGAAATCTCAAAAGTTTTTGCTGGTGACATTGCTGCTGCTGTTGGACTGAAAGATACAACTACTGGTGATACTCTATGCGACGACAAAAACCTTGTTATCCTTGAGTCTATGCAATTCCCTGAGCCAGTAATTCAACTTTCAGTAGAACCAAAATCTAAAGCAGACCAAGACAAGATGACTACGGCTCTGCAAAAACTTCAAGAAGAAGATCCAACCTTCCGTGCACATACTGACCAGGAAACTGGACAGGTTATCATTGCTGGTATGGGTGAGCTTCACCTTGACATTTTAGTTGACCGTATGCGTCGTGAATTTAAGGTTGAAGCTAACGTAGGTGCACCACAGGTTGCCTATCGTGAAACTTTCCGCGGTTCTGCCCAAGTTGAAGGTAAATTCGCCCGTCAGTCTGGTGGACGTGGACAATACGGACACGTTTGGATTGAATTCGGACCGAATGAAGAAGGAAAAGGCTTCGAGTTTGTTAACGGAATTGTCGGTGGTGTCGTTCCTCGTGAATACATCCCAGCCGTTCAAGCTGGTCTAGAAGATTCCCTTAACCGTGGTGTTCTTGCTGGATATCCATTGGTTGATATCAAAGCAAGATTGTTTGATGGTTCCTACCATGATGTTGACTCCTCGGAAATGGCGTTTAAGATTGCTGCTTCGATGGCACTTAAGAATGCTGCATCCAAGTGTAGCCCAGTAATCCTTGAACCGATGATGAGGGTTGAGGTTACAATTCCTGAAGAATATTTAGGAGATATCATGGGACAGATCACTGCTCGCCGTGGCCGCGTAGAAGGTATGGATGCACGTGGTAACGCACAGGTTGTTCGTTCAATGGTTCCACTTTCAGAAATGTTTGGTTATGCAACCGCACTTCGTTCAAGTACACAAGGTCGTGGAGTATTCTCGATGCACTTTGATCACTACGAAGAAGTACCAAAATCAATTTCTGAAGAAATCATCAAAAAAAATAAAGGTGAGTAATTGATTTTCGCCTTTCTTTAAAGTATAACTACTATTGTAAGCATGGAAGCTGATATGTTGGGACAACCATCTGCAGCTTCCATAAAAAATATACTTAACTTATATATTAAGAGGAGGATTTTCTAATGGGAAAAGCTAAATTCGACCGTTCTAAGCCACACGTTAACATTGGTACAATTGGACACGTTGACCATGGTAAAACAACTTTAACAGCTGCAATCACTTCTGTACTTGCTAAATCTGGTAAAGCAGAAGCACGCGGATATGATCAAATCGACGGTGCGCCTGAAGAAAAAGAGCGTGGTATCACAATTTCTACATCACACGTTGAGTACGAAACTGATGCTCGTCACTATGCACACGTTGACTGCCCAGGACACGCTGACTACGTTAAAAACATGATCACTGGTGCTGCGCAAATGGACGGCGGTATCCTTGTAGTATCTGCTACTGACGGCCCAATGCCACAAACTCGTGAGCACATCCTTCTTTCTCGTCAAGTAGGTGTACCATACCTTGTAGTATTCATGAACAAGTGTGACATGGTTGACGACGAAGAACTTCTTGAATTAGTAGAAATGGAAATTCGTGATCTATTATCAGAATACGACTTCCCTGGCGATGACACTCCAGTTATCAAAGGTTCTGCTCTTAAAGCATTAGAAGGCGAAGCTGCATGGGAAGAAAAAGTTATCGAACTTATGAATGCTGTTGATGAGTTCATTCCAACACCAACTCGTGACACTGACAAACCATTCATGATGCCAGTTGAGGATGTATTCTCAATCACTGGTCGTGGAACAGTTGCTACAGGACGTGTTGAGCGTGGTGTAGTTAAAGTTGGGGACGTAGTTGAAATCGTTGGTTTCACTGAAGAGCCAAAATCTACTACTGTAACAGGTGTAGAAATGTTCCGTAAGCTTCTTGATTTTGCAGAAGCTGGTGACAACATCGGTGCCCTTCTTCGTGGTGTAGCACGTGAAGAAATCGAGCGTGGCCAAGTATTGGCTAAGCCGAAATCCATCACTCCACACACAAAGTTCAAAGCACAAGTTTACGTTTTATCTAAAGAAGAAGGTGGACGTCATACTCCATTCTTCACAAACTATCGCCCACAATTCTATTTCCGTACTTCTGATATTACTGGTATTTGTAATCTTCCAGAAGGCGTAGAAATGGTTATGCCTGGCGACCATATCGAAATGATTGTTGAACTAATCGCTCCTGTTGCTATCGAAGAAGGAACTAAGTTCTCTATTCGTGAAGGCGGACGTACAGTAGGTTCAGGTTCAATCACAACTATTACTGAATAATTTTTAAATATAAAAAGCAGATGGGTGACGATCCATCTGCTTTTTTGTGTTTAAAAGCCAAATTCCGAGTTTCTTCTATAGTATAATGTTCTGTTTGATTCCCCATAAATAATTAGGAGATTATTGGAGATATTCAAAAGCTATTGAAATTAATAAAGTCAGTCTATATAATAAGAAAAGTGTTCAGCATAGAAGCCTAAAAAAATTCGTAATAAATGTTGCGTTTGCTTTATGTTTTATGTATAATAGACAATGTTGGTCTTTGACTGCGAGGATGTGAAAGGTTGCTGACACACCCGGCCGCTTTGCCATGGCGAGTGTGTGGGAAATTTTCACTGAGAATGTCTATTTTGAAAATAGGCGAATAAAGGAGGGAAAATAATGGCAAAACAAAAAATTCGTATCCGTTTAAAAGCGTATGATCACAGAATCCTTGATCAATCTGCAGAAAAAATCGTAGAAACAGCAAAACGTTCTGGTGCGGCCGTTTCAGGTCCAATTCCGCTGCCAACTGAAAAAACTATATATACGATTCTTCGTGCGGTCCATAAGTACAAAGATTCACGTGAGCAATTCGAACAACGGACACATAAGCGTCTAATCGACATCGTTAACCCAACTCCACAAACAGTTGACGCGTTAATGCGTTTAGATTTACCATCTGGTGTTGATATCGAAATTAAGCTTTAATTCAAAATAAAAGAAAAATTATTCAGGAGGTGTGACTTAAATGACCAAAGGAATCTTAGGAAGAAAGATTGGTATGACTCAAGTGTTTGCAGAAAACGGCAACTTAATTCCTGTAACTGTAGTTGAGGTAGCTCCAAACGTAGTCCTTCAAAAGAAATCAGTAGATAGCGATGGATACACAGCTGTTCAAGTTGGTTTTGAAGACAAACGTGAAAAGTTATCCAACAAACCAGAAAAGGGCCATGTTGCGAAAGCAAATACTGCTCCTAAGCGCTTCATTCGCGAATTCCGCGGAGACGACTTAGCAGCATATGAAGTTGGTCAAGAAGTCAAAGTTGATATTTTCGCTGCAGGCGATACTGTAGATGTAACAGGAATCTCAAAGGGTAAAGGTTTCCAAGGTGTAATCAAACGCCACGGACAATCTCGCGGCCCAATGGCTCACGGTTCACGTTATCATCGTCGCCCTGGTTCAATGGGACCTGTTGCTCCAAACCGCGTATTCAAAGGTAAACTTTTACCAGGACGTATGGGTGGAGACCAAGTTACAGTTCAAAACCTTGAAATTGTAAAGGTTGATGCTGAGCGCAACTTACTTTTAATCAAAGGTAACGTTCCAGGAGCTAGAAAAGCATTACTTAAAATTAAAGGTGCGGTAAAAGCATAATTACCTTTTAAGAAAGGAGGAACAAAGGAATGCCTAAAGTAGCATTATTAAACCAAAGCGGATCACAAGTTGGTGATATCGAGCTTAATGAATCTGTTTTTGGGATTGAGCCTAACCAACACGTATTATTTGAAGCAATTGTTATGCAACGTGCTTCATTACGTCAAGGAACTCATAAAACTAAAATTCGTTCTGAAGTGCGCGGCGGTGGTCGTAAGCCATGGCGTCAAAAAGGAACTGGCCGTGCTCGTCAAGGGTCAATTCGTTCTCCACAATGGCGCGGAGGTGGTACAGTATTTGGACCAACACCACGCAGCTACAGCTATAAATTACCGAAAAAGGTTCGTCGCTTAGCGATAAAATCTGCTTTATCTTCTAAAGTGTTAGAAGAAAACATTTTGGTACTTGAAAGCCTTGCTTTCGATGCACCAAGAACCAAAGAATTCAAAACAGTATTAGGTGGCCTTTCTGTTGAGAAAAAGGCACTTATCGTTACAGCTGACCTAGACGAAAACGTAGCATTATCTGCACGTAACATCCCTGGTGTAACAGTTGTAACAGCTGATGGAATCAACGTATTAGACGTTGTCAATCATGATAAATTAATCATGACTAAAGCAGCGGTTGAAAAAGTAGAGGAGGTGCTTGCATAATGGATGCACGCGATATCATTAAGCGCCCCGTTATTACTGAGCGTTCTACTGACCTAATGGCTGAAAAGAAATATACGTTCGAAGTAGATGTTAGAGCTAACAAAACACAAGTTAAAGATGCTGTTAAAGTAATCTTTGGTGTTGATGTAGAGAAAGTTAACATCATGAACTATAAAGGGAAATTCAAACGTATGGGTAAATTCGGCGGATATACAAACAAACGCCGTAAAGCAATTGTAAAATTAACTGCTGATAGCAAAGAAATTGAATTCTTTGAAGCATAAGAACCTAACAAGAAGAGGAGGGAAATAAAATGGCGATTAAAAAGTACAAACCTACCTCCAACGGTCGTCGCGGAATGACTACTTCTGATTTTGCTGAAATCACAACTAGTACTCCAGAGAAATCTCTTTTAGCACCGCTAACGAGAAAAGGCGGCCGTAATAACCAAGGTAAGTTAACTGTTCGTCATCAAGGTGGCGGCCACAAGCGTCAATATCGTTTAATTGACTTTAAACGGAACAAAGATGGCATTCCAGGACGCGTTGCCACTATCGAGTACGATCCAAACAGATCTGCAAATATTGCATTAATCAATTACGTGGATGGAGAAAAGCGTTATATCTTAGCTCCAAAAAACCTAGTAGTTGGTATGGAAGTAATGTCAGGCCCTGAGGCTGATATTAAAGTGGGTAACTCCCTTCCACTAGTTAATATTCCAGTTGGTACAGTAGTACACAACATTGAATTAAAACCAGGAAAAGGCGGCCAGTTAGTTCGTTCTGCTGGAACAAGCGCACAAGTACTTGGTAAAGAAGGAAAATACGTACTAGTACGTTTAACTTCTGGTGAAGTTCGTATGATTCTAGCTGAATGCCGTGCATCTATCGGCCAAGTTGGAAATGAACAACATGAACTTATTAAAATTGGTAAAGCCGGACGTTCACGCTGGTTAGGCAAGCGCCCAACTGTTCGTGGATCGGTAATGAACCCTAACGATCATCCACACGGTGGTGGTGAAGGACGTTCACCAATCGGACGTAAGTCACCAATGTCTCCATGGGGCAAACCAACTCTTGGTTACAAAACTCGTAAGAAGAAAAACAAATCAGATAAATTTATTGTACGTCGTCGAAAAAAATAACGGGACTTTACTACGGTTCATAGATAGAGCCGTAGAACAGTCACGAAGGGAGGTTCCTTCATGGGTCGCAGCTTGAAAAAAGGACCATTTGTTGATGATCATTTAATGGTTAAGGTCGAAAAGTTAAATGAAACCGAGGGTAAACAAGTTATTAAAACTTGGTCTCGTCGTTCTACGATTTTCCCACAATTTATCGGCCATACAATCGCTGTTTATGACGGTCGCAAACATGTGCCTGTATATTGTACTGAAGACATGGTAGGACACAAGCTTGGAGAATTTGCTCCAACACGTGCTTACAAAGGCCATGGTAATGATGACAAGAAAACAAGACGTTAAGAGAGGAGGGCATCCAAATGCAAGCTAAAGCTGTTGCAAGAACAGTTCGTATTGCTCCTCGTAAAGCACGTTTAGTCGTTGATTTAATCCGAGGTAAGCAAGTTGGTGAAGCGGTGGCGATTTTAAATCTCACTCCTAAGGCTGCTTCTCCAATCGTTGAAAAAGTATTAAAATCAGCTATGGCAAATGCCGAGCACAACTATGAAATGGACGTAAACAATCTAGTTGTTGAACAAGCATTTGTTGACGAAGGACCAACCTTAAAACGTTTCCGTCCTCGCGCTATGGGCCGTGCAAGCCAAATTAACAAACGCACAAGCCACATCACAATCGTATTATCAGAAAAGAAGGAGGGATAAGCTGTGGGTCAAAAAGTAAATCCTGTCGGTTTGCGTATTGGAATCATTCGTGATTGGGAATCTAAGTGGTACGCAGGCAAAGACTTCGCTACTCTTTTACACGAAGACCTTAAAATTCGTGAATACATCACGAAACGTTTAAAAGATGCTTCTGTTTCTAAAGTAGAAATCGAACGTGCTGCAAACCGTGTGAACGTAACAGTCCATACAGCTAAGCCTGGTATGGTTATCGGTAAAGGCGGTACGGAAGTGGAAGCACTTCGTAAAGCATTAAACTCATTAACTGGCAAACGAGTTCATATCAACATCCTTGAAATCAAGAGAGCTGACGTTGATGCGAAATTAGTTGCCGAAAATATTGCTCGTCAATTAGAAAATCGTGTATCTTTCCGTCGTGCACAAAAGCAAGTAATTCAACGTGCGATGCGTGCTGGTGCTAAAGGTATTAAAACAATGGTATCAGGTCGTCTAGGCGGTGCGGATATCGCTCGTTCTGAACACTACAGCGAAGGAACAGTTCCACTTCATACACTTCGCGCAGATATTGACTATGCTACTGCTGAAGCTGATACTACTTATGGTAAGTTAGGCGTTAAAGTATGGATCTATAAGGGCGAAGTCCTTCCTACTAAGAAGAAAAATGCGGAAGGAGGCAAATAATCATGTTATTGCCAAAACGCGTAAAATATCGCCGTCAACACCGTGGTAAAATGCGTGGTAACGCAAAAGGCGGCACTGAAGTAACTTTCGGTGAATACGGTCTTCAAGCTACTGAAGCTTCATGGATCACAAACCGTCAAATTGAAGCTGCCCGTATTGCGATGACACGTTACATGAAACGTGGCGGTAAAGTTTGGATTAAAATTTTCCCTCATAAGCCTTACACTGCAAAGCCATTAGAAGTACGGATGGGTTCTGGTAAAGGGGCACCTGAAGGCTGGGTAGCAGTTGTTAAGCCAGGAAAAATCATGTTCGAAATCGCAGGTGTTTCTGAAGAAATCGCACGCGAAGCACTTCGACTTGCAATGCACAAACTTCCTGTCAAATGTAAGTTTGTAAAACGAGAAGAAATTGGTGGTGAATCAAGTGAAAGCTAATGAACTACGTGACCTTACCACTGCTGAAATTGAACAAAAAGTAAAATCTTTAAAAGAAGAGCTTTTCAACCTTCGCTTTCAATTGGCGACAGGACAACTTGAAAACACAGCTCGCATTCGCGAAGTACGTAAAGCGATTGCCCGTATGAAAACAGTTGTTCGTGAGAGAGAAATTAGCGTTAACAAGTAGAAACAAAGAGAGGAGGTTCACGAAATGAGTGAACGCAACCAACGCAAAGTTTACACAGGGCGCGTTGTTTCTGACAAAATGGATAAAACCGTTACTGTTCTAGTTGAAACACACAAAAAGCATCCGTTATATGGTAAACGCGTTAAGTACTCTAAAAAGTTTAAAGCTCATGATGAGCAAAACGAAGCAAAAATTGGCGATGTAGTACGTATCATGGAAACTCGTCCACTTTCAGCTACGAAACGTTTCCGTTTAGTTGAAATAGTAGAAAAGGCAGTAATTATTTAATTGTTCGGATATTGCAACATTTCCGAAGGGAGGTTACACACATGATTCAACAAGAATCACGTTTAAAAGTTGCTGACAACTCTGGTGCTCGTGAAGTACTTACGATTAAAGTTCTTGGTGGTTCTGGTCGCAAAACCGCTGGTATTGGTGATGTGATCGTTTGTACAGTAAAACAAGCAACACCTGGTGGCGTTGTTAAAAAAGGTGACGTTGTTAAGGCTGTTATTGTTCGTACAAAGAGTGGTGCTCGTCGCCCTGATGGTTCATACATTCGTTTCGATGAAAACGCATGTGTCATTATCAAGGATGATAAGGGCCCACGTGGAACACGTATCTTTGGACCAGTTGCCCGCGAACTTCGCGACAACAACTTTATGAAAATCGTATCTTTAGCTCCAGAAGTATTATAATTTAAATCCAAATTGCCTTTAAGGAGGTGCTTACGGATGCATGTTAAAAAAGGTGATAAGGTCAGAGTGATCTCTGGTAAGGATAAAGGCAAAACAGGTGTAATCCTCGCTGCTTATCCTAAAGAATCCCGCGTTCTTGTCGAAGGTGTAAACATCGTTAAGAAACACTCGAAACCTTCTCAAGTGAATCCACAAGGCGGAATTATCAGCTTTGAGGCTCCAGTCCATGTATCAAATGTTATGCCTATCGATCCTAAATCAGGTAACCCTACTCGTGTAGGTTCCAAAACGGTTGATGGCAAAAAAGTACGCGTAGCAAAATCCGGTGTAGTTTTAGATAAATAGTTAAAATTTAGAAGGGAGGTACAATAAGTGAACCGCCTAAAAGAAAAGTTTGTTAAAGAAATGACACCTGCTCTTATGAGCAAGTTCAATTATAAATCAGTTATGCAAGTTCCAAGACTTAATAAAATCGTTATAAATATGGGCGTTGGTGACGCAGTTGCAAACGCAAAGTCACTTGACAATGCAGTGGAAGAGCTTGCAACCATTACAGGTCAAAAACCTGTCGTAACACGTGCGAAAAAATCAATCGCTGGCTTCCGTCTTCGTGAAGGTATGCCAATCGGTGCAAAAGTTACTCTTCGCGGTGAGCGTATGTACGAATTCTTGGATAAATTAGTTTCAGTATCTTTACCTCGTGTTCGTGACTTCCGTGGTGTTTCTAAAAAAGCATTCGATGGTCGCGGTAACTATACATTAGGTATTAAAGAACAATTAATCTTCCCTGAAATTGATTACGATAAAGTAAGCAAAGTTCGTGGTATGGATATCGTTATCGTAACGACTGCTAACACTGATGAAGAGTCTCGTGAACTTTTAACTCAATTTGGAATGCCATTCCAAAAGTAATCGTAAAATAGGGAGGCGAAAACGTGGCTAAAAAGTCAATGATTGCGAAACAACAGCGCACGCCTAAATTCAAAGTACAAGAGTACACACGCTGCGAACGTTGCGGACGTCCACACTCTGTATACCGTAAATTTAAGCTTTGCCGTATTTGTTTCCGTGAATTAGCATACAAAGGACAAATTCCTGGTGTTAAAAAAGCTAGCTGGTAAAACCCAAGTCTGGGAAGGAGGTAAAAATAATGGTCATGACAGATCCAATTGCTGATATGCTTACTCGCATTCGTAATGCGAACATGGTGCGTCACGAAAAGTTAGAAGTGCCTGCTTCTAATTTGAAAAAAGAAATTGCTGAAATTTTAAAGCGCGAAGGTTTCGTACGTGATGTCGAATTTATCGAAGATAATAAACAAGGTATCATCCGTATCTTCTTAAAGTACGGAGCAAATAACGAACGTGTTATTACTGGTCTTAAGCGCATAAGCAAGCCTGGACTTCGAGTTTACGCAAAATCTACTGAGGTACCACGCGTTTTGAACGGCCTTGGTATCGCATTAGTCTCAACATCAACTGGTGTTATTACTGATAAAGAAGCTCGTGCAAAACAAATCGGCGGAGAAGTATTAGCATACGTTTGGTAAGAGAGTTTCTGAATGAATGGAGGTGCGCATTATGTCTCGCATAGGAAAAAAACCAATTGAAATTCCAGCAGGAGTTACGGTTACTTTAAACAACAATACAGTTACTGTTAAAGGGCCTAAAGGCGAACTTACTCGTTCTTTTAATCCTGACATTGCAATTAACATTGAAGAAAACATTATCACAATCACTCGTCCTTCTGACGTGAAGGAACACCGCGCATTGCACGGAACAACTCGTGCGGTAATCGCGAACATGGTTGAGGGTGTTTCTACTGGATTTACAAGAAACTTAGAGTTAATCGGGGTAGGATACCGTGTGCAAAAGCAAGGGAACAAACTTGTTTTAAACGTTGGTTACTCACACCCAGTTGAATTTGAACCTGAAGCCGGCCTTGAAATTGAAGTACCTTCCAATACGAAAATTTCGATTAAAGGTACGGATAAAGAACGTGTTGGCGAATTAGCTGCCAATATTCGCGGAGTACGTCCTCCAGAGCCGTATAAGGGCAAAGGAATTCGTTACGAAGGTGAATTCGTTCGTCGTAAAGAAGGTAAAACAGGTAAGTAATGCCGCAAAAGGTATATGAAAGGAGTGACGTAAATGATTACGAAGCTTGATAAAAACGCTACTCGCAGAAAAAGACATGCTCGTGTTCGTGCGAAACTTAGCGGTACCTCAGCTCGTCCTCGTCTAAATGTGTTTCGTTCTAACAAACATATTTATGCTCAAGTAATTGACGATATGAGCGGAGTAACTTTAGCTAGTGCTTCTACTTTAGATAAGGAATTTACTCTTGATTCTTCTAATAATGTTGAAGCTGCAAAAGCGGTCGGTGAATTAGTCGCTAAACGTGCGGTAGAAAAAGGTATCTCTTCTGTTGTCTTTGATCGCGGAGGATACTTATACCATGGACGTGTTCAAGTATTAGCAGATGCTGCCCGCGAAAACGGCTTACAATTTTAATAGACAAAGGAGGGACACAAAAAGATGCGTCGTATTGATCCAAACAAACTTGAACTTGAAGAACGCGTAGTTACAGTTAACCGTGTTGCGAAAGTTGTTAAAGGTGGACGTCGTTTCCGCTTCACTGCTCTAGTAGTAGTCGGGGATAAAAACGGTCATGTCGGATTCGGTACTGGTAAAGCACAAGAAGTGCCAGATGCGATTCGCAAAGCCATCGAAGATGCAAAGAAAAACTTAGTCGAAGTGCCAATGGTTGGAACGACTGTTCCTCACCAAGTAATTGGGCGTTTTGGAGCTGGTGAAATTCTTCTAAAGCCTGCTTCTGAAGGTACAGGAGTTATTGCCGGCGGTCCAGTTCGTGCCGTACTTGAGTTAGCAGGGGTAGCAGATATCCTTTCTAAATCATTAGGAACAAACACACCAATCAACATGGTACGTGCTACTGTTGAAGGGTTAAAACAATTAAAACGTGCTGAAGACGTAGCGAAATTACGTGGTAAATCAGTAGAAGAACTGTTAGGATAAGGGGGGAATTCAAATGGCGAAACTTTTAATTACCCTTAACCGCAGCGTAATTGGTCGCCCTGAGGACCAACGTGCAACAGTTACTGCCTTAGGTTTACGTAAATTAAATCAAACAGTTGAGCATCAAGATAACGCTGCGATTCGCGGTATGATCACTAAAGTTGCTCACCTTGTAACAGTAAAAGAACAATAATTGATTGTTTTCTTTCATAAGGAGGTGCCAATATGAAACTTCATGAATTAAAACCTGCTGAAGGTTCCCGTAAAGAACGTAAAAGATTAGGACGCGGTATCGGTTCTGGTCAAGGGAAAACTGCTGGTAAAGGTCATAAGGGACAAAATGCTCGTTCCGGCGGTGGCGTAAGACTTGGTTTCGAAGGTGGTCAAACTCCTTTATTCCGTCGTTTACCAAAACGTGGTTTTACCAACGTCAACCGTAAAGAATTTGCCATTGTCAACCTTGATACTTTAAATCGCTTTGAAGACGGTACAGAAGTTACTCCAGAACTTCTTATCGAAACAGGCGTAGTAAGTAACGAAAAAGCAGGAATTAAGATTCTTGCTAATGGAACGCTAGAGAAAAAGTTGACTGTAAAAGCTCACAAATTTTCCTCTGCTGCTAAGGAAGCAATCGAAGCTGCTGGTGGAACTACTGAGGTGAACTAATGTTCCAGACAATCTCCAATTTTATGCGCGTGGGTGATATAAGAAAAAAGATCATTTTCACCCTTTTAATGTTAGTTGTATTTCGACTTGGTACATTTATACCAGTACCGAATGTTAATGCAGATGTCCTTGCTAATCAAGATAAGCTAAGTGTATTCGGTATTTTAAATACCTTTGGCGGTGGAGCATTAAAGCAATTCTCCATTTTTGCGATGGGTATCATGCCTTATATCACTGCATCGATTATCATTCAGCTTCTGCAAATGGATGTCGTTCCGAAATTCACGGAATGGTCCAAACAAGGTGAATCAGGCCGTCGTAAGATTGCTCAAATCACCCGTTACTTCACAATTATTCTTGGATTTATCCAAGCATTAGGTATGTCCTATGGTTTTAATAATTTGGCCCAAGGACAATTGATTCAAAAACCTGGAATTGGTACGTATCTTTTAATTGCGGTAACTTTAACTGCAGGTACAGCTTTTCTGATGTGGTTAGGTGAGCAAATTACTGAAAAAGGTGTGGGAAATGGTATTTCCATCATCATCTTTGCCGGGATTGTTGCTGGTATGCCTTCCACTATTAATCAGATCTATGTACAGCAATTTGAAAACGCTGGAGATGCCATATTCTTACGTATTGTTACGGTTTTATTAATCGTCCTTGCGGTTATCGCAATCGTTGTTGGTGTTATTTTCATCCAACAAGCCAATCGTAAAATACCAATCCAATATGCAAAACGTGTGGTAGCAGGTCGTAATCCAGTAGGTGGGCAATCCACTCATATGCCGTTAAAAGTTAACGCAGCTGGTGTAATTCCTGTCATCTTTGCGGTGTCATTTATTGTAACACCAAGAACGGTAGCATCTTTTTTTGGAACAAATGATGTAACGAACTGGATAAACAATAATCTCGACTATTCTCGTCCTATTGGGATGACTTTATATGCAGTATTAATTATCGCGTTCACTTATTTCTATGCTTTTATCCAAGTTAACCCCGAACAAGCGGCGGAAAACTTACAGAAGCAAAGCGGCTATATTCCTGGTATTCGTCCAGGAAAGAGTACACAGGAATACTTAACGCGCGTTTTATACCGTTTAACGTTTGTTGGCGCAATCTTCCTAACTGTGATTGCTGTACTTCCTACTATTTTTATACAAATAGCCAATTTACCGCAATCGGCGCAAATTGGAGGAACAAGCTTGCTAATCGTTGTTGGTGTTGCACTTGATACGTACAAGCAGCTTGAAGCACAATTAGTTAAACGTCATTATAAAGGTTTTATAAAGTAAAGGTTTTGGGGGCCGCTGGTTCCCTGAACCCTATCTATAGCACGAGGGGGAACACGTGTGAATTTAGTATTAATGGGCCTTCCAGGTGCCGGTAAAGGTACTCAGGCTGAAAAAATCGTGGATCAATACGGCATCCCTCATATCTCTACAGGAGATATGTTCCGTGCAGCGATGAAAGAAGGAACCGATTTAGGAATAAAAGCAAAATCCTTTATGGACAAAGGCGAACTTGTTCCTGATGAAGTAACGATTGGCATTGTACGGGAACGATTAAGTAAAGAAGACTGTCAAAAGGGCTTCCTACTAGATGGTTTTCCTAGAACAGTACCTCAAGCAGAGGCATTGGAAAATCTATTAGTTGATTTAAATAAAAAAATCAATTATGTGATAAATATAAATGTTGACAAGAGTATTCTAATGGATCGTTTGACAGGACGTCGAATTTGTAAAGAATGTGGATCGACTTATCATTTAGTATTTAATCCTCCTGCAAAAGAGGGTGTGTGCGACCGCTGCGGCGGCGAACTCTACCAAAGAGCAGATGATAATGCTGATACCGTTCAAAATCGCTTAGACGTCAATATCAAACAGCAAGAGCCATTACTTACTTTTTACGAAACAAAAGGCTACCTTCAAACAATTGATGGTCAGCAGGATATTCAGAAAGTATTCTCTGATATCGAACAATTGCTTGAGGACTTGCATTAATGGTCGTTGGTGAAACAATAAGAGCGACTCTCGAACATCTCTTCAAAAGAAATCATAGGTATGTGGAAGCAAAAGCTTTTCTATTGTACTGAGTATGTAGGACCGAGAGTTGGGCAAGACTTACATGAGGAATTGCATATTCCTGATAATGTAGAAATTACTTGCGGACAGAAGACGAACAATATGTTAGTATTATAAGGTTGCTATTGTAGTACAACTGAGAAGAATTGCTTTATATACAATGATCAGAAGGGAGACGAGATGATGGCCAAAGATGATGTTATTGAAATTGAAGGTAAAGTTATTGAAACTTTGCCAAATGCAATGTTTAAGGTAGAATTAGAAAATGGTCATACCGTGCTAGCTCATGTTTCTGGTAAAATTCGAATGCACTTCATTCGAATCCTTCCGGGTGACAAGGTGACTGTTGAGCTTTCTCCATATGACTTAACACGCGGAAGAATTACTTACCGCTTCAAATAATCAGCTTGCACTCCGTACCATTAAGGAGGTTAGGATAATGAAAGTAAGACCATCTGTTAAACCGATCTGCGAAAAGTGCAAAGTTATCCGTAGACGCGGAAAAGTTATGGTTATCTGTGAAAACCCTAAACATAAACAAAAACAAGGTTAATCTTGAAGGAGGTGCGCTTCAATATGGCACGTATTGCTGGTGTAGATGTTCCACGTGAAAAACGTGTAGTAATCTCATTAACTTACATTTATGGTATTGGTAAAAATACCGCACAAAAAGTTTTAGCAGAAGCCGGTGTTTCTGCAGATACTCGTGTGCGTGATTTAACTGAAGAAGAATTAAACAAAATCCGTGACATCATCGACAAATTAAAAGTTGAAGGTGATCTTCGCCGTGAAATTTCTCTTAACATTAAGCGTTTAATGGAAATCGGCTGCTACCGCGGATTACGTCATCGTCGTGGTTTACCGGTTCGTGGACAAAATACGAAAAACAACGCTCGTACACGCAAAGGTCCTCGTAAGACTGTTGCGAACAAGAAGAAGTAATCGGCAAAGGAGGTTATTTAAATGGCACGTAAAACGAATACACGTAAACGTCGTGTTAAAAAGAATATTGAACAAGGTATTGCGCATATCCGTTCAACTTTTAACAATACGATCGTAACTATCACTGATGTTCATGGTAATGCAATTTCATGGTCAAGTGCGGGTGCGCTTGGATTTAGAGGTTCTCGTAAATCTACTCCGTTCGCAGCACAAATGGCAGCTGAAACTGCAGCTAAGACTTCCATTGAACACGGTATGAAGACTTTAGAAGTTACTGTAAAAGGACCTGGCGCAGGACGTGAAGCTGCAATCCGTGCTCTTCAAGCTGCTGGTCTTGAAGTAACAGCAATCAAAGACGTTACACCTGTTCCTCATAATGGATGCCGTCCACCAAAACGCCGTCGTGTTTAATTTTTCTGTATAGAACTCGTATCATGCGTCTATAATGGATATGATACTTATTTTTTCCAGAAAATTTATTCCAGTTGTTGTGCACAAAACGGGAACGTATACATGGGGGAATTTCAATTATCATTTATGACTAATTGAGGTTTCGACGTTTTGAAGGAGGGTTATTTGATGATTGAAATAGAAAAACCAAAAATCGAAACGATTGAGATCAACGATGATGCCAAGTACGGTAAGTTCGTCGTAGAGCCACTTGAGCGTGGATATGGTACCACTTTGGGTAACTCCTTACGTCGTATCCTATTATCTTCACTCCCAGGTGCCGCTGTTACATCGATTCAGGTCGATGGGGTACTTCATGAGTTCTCAACAATTGAAGGCGTCGTAGAGGATGTAACATCCATCATTTTAAACATTAAGAAAATCGCTTTAAAAGTCTATTCTGACGAAGAAAAAACACTTGAAATTGATGTGCAAGGCGAAGGACCTGTCAAGGCAGGCAATATTACCCATGACAGTGATGTTGAGATTTTAAATCCCAACCTTCATATTGCGACATTAGCGACAAATGGACATCTTCGCATGCGTTTAACGGCAAGACGTGGACGTGGTTATACACCAGCTGAACAGAACAAAAGAGAAGATCAGCCAATTGGTGTGATTCCGATTGACTCCATTTTTACGCCAGTATCACGTGTGTCATTTCAGGTAGAAAATACCCGTGTGGGACAAATGTCTAATTTTGATAAGCTAACGCTTGATGTTTGGACAGATGGAAGCACTGGGCCTAAAGAAGCGATTGCACTTGGTTCGAAAATTTTAACTGAGCATTTGAATATTTTCGTCGGGTTAACTGATGAAGCGCAAAATGCTGAAATTATGATAGAAAAAGAAGAAGATCAAAAGGAAAAAGTTCTGGAAATGACAATTGAGGAACTAGATCTTTCTGTTCGTTCTTACAACTGCTTAAAGCGTGCTGGTATCAACACTGTTCAGGAATTAGCAAATAAGACTGAAGAAGATATGATGAAGGTACGTAATTTAGGCCGCAAATCACTCGAAGAAGTGAAGGCGAAACTAGAAGAGCTTGGATTGGGCCTGCGTAAAGACGACTGATTTTGTGCTCGTTTGTAACGCTGCTTAAATTCCGCTTTATGACTTCAACAAAGGAGGGAACCCTTCATGGCATACAGAAAGTTAGGACGCACAAGTGCACAGCGTAAAGCTATGCTGCGTGATTTAACAACCGATTTAATTATCAACGAGCGCATTGAAACAACAGAAACTCGTGCGAAAGAAATTCGTGTGACTGTTGAAAAAATGATCACTCTAGGCAAACGCGGTGATTTACATGCTCGCCGTCAAGCTGCATCATATGTTCGTAATGAAGTAGCTGATGCTGAAAATAATACAAGTGCATTACAAAAACTTTTCGCTGATATCGCACCACGTTATCAAGAGCGTCAAGGTGGATACACTCGAATTATGAAACTTGGACCACGCCGCGGTGACGGTGCACCAATGGTTATTATCGAGTTAGTTTAATAAAAGCTTTTACAGACAACAAGGGCGCTGGACAGTTTACAACAAACTTGTTCTTTGCCCTTTTTCTGTAAAGGAAATTTTATATCATGTTAGACCCAAGCCAAAACGAGTGTTATGATGAGCGTGACTCCAATTGATTGGAGAAATTTTAAAAGATTGACTTGATATCATTTAGACATTTTTTCGTTTTACTCGATATTAGGGATCTTTTATTATTGTCGCATCCCGTGTGGATGTGTGGATTGAAATACGCCCCGTCTAGCTCATGCACCTCCTCCCATTTCTTTTATAGAAATCCCTTTTATGCAGTTGTTCACGTTGCTGCCGGGGACGAGGTGCAGGCTTTTTTTGTTATAGGAGAAGGGTAGCTGAGATGAGCTGAGAGGAGGAATATCAATGAATGAATCAATTGTATCGCTTAAAGAAGTATCCTTCCAATACGATGAACAGGAACGTTATGCGTTAAACCATGTCAGCTTGGACATCTATGAAGGGGAATGGCTGGCAATCGTTGGTCATAACGGCTCCGGTAAGTCAACGATGGCAAAGCTCCTAAATGGCTTGCAGTTTCCGCAGCAAGGTGAAATTACCGTTTGCGGTATGCAGCTTAACGAAGAGTCAATATGGGATATCCGTAAACAGATTGGAATGGTTTTTCAAAATCCTGATAACCAATTTGTTGGAACAACGGTGCAGGATGATGTGGCTTTTGGTCTAGAAAACAATGGAATACCTAGGGATGAAATGGTCCGAAGAGTCGAGGATTCATTAAGAAAAGTGAAAATGGATCAATTTCTGTATCAAGAGCCCCACCATCTATCAGGTGGACAAAAGCAGCGGGTAGCTATTGCCGGTGTTCTTGCCTTAAGACCTTCGATTATTATTCTCGATGAAGCGACGTCAATGCTTGACCCAAGAGGACGTGGGGAGGTATTAGAAACGGTCAGACTATTAAAAGCTGAGAAAGCTTTAACTGTTATCTCGATTACCCACGACTTGGAGGAAGCTGCAAAAGCGGATCGCATTATTGTCATGAATAAAGGAGAAGTTTTTCGCGAAGGGACACCGGAAGAGATTTTCTCGATGGATGAGCAATTGATTCAATTAGGATTGGATATTCCCTTCTCAGTAAAAATGAGCAAAGCTTTTCGGCAAAAAGGAATTGACTTATCTAAGCATTATTTATCGGAAGAAGAGTTGGTGACAGAGCTATGGACATCTCGCTTCAGCATATAGATTATCGGTATCAGGCAAACACTCCTTTTGAACGGCTGGCGATAGAGGATGTTTCCATTGATATTCCATCAGGAACCTACATGGCAATCATCGGCCACACCGGCTCAGGCAAATCGACCGTCTTGCAGCATTTAAATGCCCTCCTGCAGCCGTCAAAAGGAATTGTTAAAATTGGTGACCGCGAAATTAAAGCGCAGCAGAAAAACAAGAACTTGAAGCATGTGCGACAAAAGGTAGGGATTGTTTTTCAATTCCCTGAGCATCAATTATTTGAAGAAACAGTAGAAAGGGATATCATCTTTGGACCGCTAAATTTCGGTGTATCTGAGCCCGTGGCAAAGCAACGGGCAAGGCAGGCATTGAAACAAGTCGGGCTAGCGGAAGAAATTTTAGAAAAGTCACCGTTCGATCTCTCAGGAGGACAAATGCGGCGTGTCGCGATTGCTGGAGTATTAGCGATGGAGCCTGATGTGATTGTCTTGGACGAGCCTACTGCGGGTTTAGACCCGCGCGGCCGCAAAGAGATTATGGATATGTTTTATACGCTCCACAAGGAACGAAACCTTTCGACAATATTAGTCACTCATAGTATGGAGGATGCGGCCAGATACGCAGACCAAATTGTCATCATGCAGCAAGGGAAGGTAGTCAACCAGGGGACACCAGAAGAGATTTTCTCTTCCCCAGTTGAATTAGTTAAAATGGGGCTCGATGTCCCGGAAGTGGTACGCTTTCAGCTTAAGCTGGAGGAGAAAACAGGCATGAAGTTAGGAAAAATTCATCTGTCTATCGAAGAGCTGTCTGCTGCGGTAACAGAGGCTTTAAGCAGAGGTGTGCGCTCATGATGGAAAAAATGATTTTCGGCCGTTATGTACCGGCAGATTCCGTTATTCATAAGATGGACTCCCGTTCAAAGTTAATTATTATCTTTCTATTTGTTTGTATTATTTTTCTAGCTAACAATGCAGTAACGTATGCACTAATTGGTATTTATACTTTTTTCATGCTGGGAATGTCACGGATTCCAGTTCGCTTTTTATATGGAGGACTTAAGCCCGTGCTCTGGCTTGTTCTGTTTACCTTAGTCCTTCAGCTGTTTTTTACTAAGGAAGGTGCGCTTTTGGTTTCATGGGGTCCAATAAAAATTTATGAAGAAGGCTTACGAATGGGCATTTTTATTTCGTTACGATTCTTCTTCTTAATTCTAATGACCTCATTGCTGACTTTAACGACTACTCCTATCGAGATTACCGATGGTCTTGAAACCTTATTGAATCCTTTAAAAAAGGTGAAGTTTCCAGTACATGAAATGGCGTTGATGATGTCGATCTCTTTGCGCTTTATTCCGACATTAATGCAGGAAACCGACAAAATCATGAAAGCGCAAATTGCCCGCGGCGTCGAGTTTGCGAGCGGCCCTTTCAAGGAACGCATCAAAGCAGTGATTCCGCTGCTCATCCCCTTGTTTGTCAGTTCCTTTAAACGGGCGGAAGAACTGGCTATTGCGATGGAGGCTAGAGGCTACCGTGGCGGGGAAGGCAGGACAAAATACCGGCAATTAAGCTGGCATTTAGCTGATTCCCTGCAACTAGTACTATTAGCTATGTTAACCATTCTTTTATTCTTATTACGTTCATAATGGGGAGAAACGATGCAAAGGTATAAATGTGTTATTTCCTATGATGGCTCGGGGTTTTCCGGTTATCAGGTCCAGCCCAATAAACGGACGGTCCAATCAGAATTAGAAGCGATGTTAGCAAAAATGCATAAAGGGGCCAGCATAAAGGTCGTTGGTTCAGGCCGTACTGATGCGGGCGTCCATGCCAAGGGGCAGGTCATCCACTTTGATTCCCCACTTGCTATTTCAGAGCAAAAGTGGGAAATCGCTTTGAACTCAATGCTGCCAGAAGATATTTCGGTTTTATCGGTTCTGAAGGTAGACGCATCCTTTCATGCACGATTTGCTGCTGTTAGGAAAGAATATCGCTATATTCTGCATTTATCTCCAAAAAGGGATCCATTCCAGCGGAAATTTGCTTATCAGTACCCTTACGGATTAAATGTTGATTCAATGCGGGAGGCAAGTAAATTTTTCCTCGGAACCCACGACTTTACTAGTTTTTGCTCAGCAAAGACAGAAGTGGAGGATAAAATACGGATAATTGAGGCGATTGATTTTATTAACGGTGGTGACTTACTGACCCTTCGTTTTGTCGGTAATGGCTTTTTATATAATATGGTTCGGATACTGGTGGGAACATTACTAGCCGTTGGCTCAGGAGATCTTTTGCCTGAGGATATACCGGTTATTTTAGAAAAAAAAGATCGACGCTTTGCCGGAAAAACAGCACCGGCTCAAGGTTTATATCTTTGGGAAGTTTTTTACTAACACAACCCCACCTGGTGTAACATTTTCTTGACAATTGGACTGTGAGTATTTATTATATTATATGTGTGTGTTTTTAATCCCACGATAAAGCCCCGGAAAGTCTTGATCGTGATTGAAAATATATGAATCGAAAACTTAAGCGCACAAGGGTGTTTAACGTTCATTCCCGGAACAGAATCGAATCGTTGATTGCTTTAAAAGTGCGAAAAATAATCTTTTAACGGATTTAATTAGGAGGGAAACTCATGCGTACAACGTTTATGGCAAATGCCAATAATATCGAGCGTAAATGGTACGTGATTGATGCTGAGGGCAAAACTCTTGGACGTCTTGCTTCTGAAGTAGCATCAATCTTACGTGGTAAAAACAAACCTACTTTTACACCACATGTTGACACTGGTGATAATGTAATCATTCTTAACGCATCAAAGATTGAATTAACTGGTAATAAATTAAATGATAAAATTTACTACCGTCACACTATGCATCCAGGTGGTTTAAAGCAAAGAACTGCTTTGGAAATGCGTACGAATTATGCTGAGAAAATGATCGAACTTGCTGTTAAAGGCATGCTTCCAAAGAATTCTCTTGGTCGTCAAATCTTTAAAAAATTACACGTCTACGCTGGCGCAGAACATCCGCACCAAGCACAAAAACCTGAAGTTTACGAACTTCGCGGTTAATTAAGAGGGAGGGACAAAACCTATGGCACAAGTTCAATATATTGGTACTGGCCGTCGTAAGAGCTCTGTCGCACGTGTGCGCTTAGTTCCAGGCACAGGTAAAATTGTAATTAATGGTCGTGAAATCGAAGATTATATCCCATTTGAAGCATTACGTGTTGTTGTAAGACAACCATTAGTAGCTACTGAAACAGTTGGCAGCTATGATGTTCTTGTAAACGTAAGCGGTGGTGGATACACTGGTCAAGCTGGCGCAATCCGTCATGGTGTTGCTCGTGCATTATTGCAAGCTGATCCAGAATACCGTCCAACATTAAAACGCGCTGGATTATTAACTCGTGATCCACGTATGAAAGAACGTAAAAAATACGGACTTAAAGGTGCTCGTCGTGCGCCTCAGTTCTCAAAACGTTAATCTTTGGCGTTTCAAAGGCTCTCAACCAATTTGGTTGGGGGTCTTTTTTTTCTTAAAATTGCTTTTGACCCCGAAATGCTTCGTAAAGTGAATGACATTCTATTTATAACCTTCAACGTAAAATAGGCTATTAAATCAGTGACAACAACCTAAAAAATTCATATTTTGTTGGAGAGGGTACTCGTGGTACTTTAAAGTTTGATTTACACAAAACTGACAAATTACCTTCGTTTCCACTCTCTTTTCAGGTGCAACCTGTTAAATAAATACAAAGGGGAGGAAAAAATGCATAATTTTCAGTCTGGTTTACAGTCATTAGGAATGGATCATTACCAAGTGGGTGAATTAATTCCTTTAAATCCTCAGAGCCAAGATATGCGAGTGTTTGGTCGTTGCGGGGGCTGCGGTCGTTGCGGAGGATTTGGTCGTTGCGGAGGCTTCGGTCGTTGCGGAGGTTTCGGTCGTTGTGGCGGTTTTGGTTGTGGCGGTTGTGGCGGCTGTGGCGGCTGCTTCGGTTTTAGCTGTGTCGGTATCGGTTTTGGTTGTTTTGGCTTCGGTCTCGGTTTTATTTAGTTGTTTTGGAGTCTCAGAAAAAAATAGTTATTTTTTAATAAGAAAGTGCCCCTGCATGGACATGTGCCGCAGGAGGCACTTCTTTTTAGTTAATCATAATGGACAAATACGTGTACATAAAATGATAGTGCATAATTAGGATTGATTTGAATTAAGGAGGAGCTAGATGACAAACCTTAACTCGTCCACACGTTTGAAGGTCAAAAGGGATTCATTTTATCTACCAGATTCAAAGGGTGGTGTGTATTTTAGAAATAACTTAAGTTCATTCCGAATGGAAGGAAATACGATTTACCAATGGATTGAAAAATTAGTGCCGATGTTTAACGGCGAGCAATCATTGGGAGATTTAACAGAGGGATTAACGGCACCGTATCGCAACAGGGTTTATGAGATTGGAGAAACGTTGTACAAGAATGGCTTTGTTCGAGATGTTAGCCAAGATAGGACACATGATTTAAACCCAAAAGTCCTAGAAAAGTATGCTTCACAAATTGAATTTGTCGAGAATTTTGTAGATTCTGGTGCCTACCGTTTTCAAGAATACCGTCAAGCTAAAGTTCTGGCTATCGGTTCTGGACCCTTTGTGGTTTCATTGGCTGCTGCATTAATTGAATCGGGACTTCCCAAATTCCACTTTATGTTGACCGATTCAGTACCTACAAATCAATTGCGGATACATGAGTTAGTACGCAATGCCTACAATGCTGATTCAGAAGTGGAGGCCCTGCAAGTACCCTTTGAAAAAAGGGACGGAAGGAGTTATTGGCAAGAAGCATTGCACCCATATGATTGGATTCTATATGTCTCTCAGGATGGCAATGTAAAAGAACTAATGGATCTGAATATCGTTTGCAAAGAGCAAAGGAAAGGATTTTTTCCTGCCATATGTTTAGACCAAGTGGGGCTTGCTGGTCCATTGGTTCATCCGGAATCAGACGGATGCTGGGAGTCAGCATGGCGCCGAATCCATCAATCTTCATTGCAATTAGATCGGCAGCCGCAATCTTTCTCTACAACTGCCGGAGCCATTCTGGCCAATGTCACCGTATTTGAATTTTTCAAAAAAGCTACAGGAATTGCAGGGTCCAATCAGAGTAACCAAATTTACAAACTTGATCTTGAAACGCTGGAAGGAGACTGGATTTCATTCATCACACATCCATTGGTTACAAATAAAAGTGTCTCTTCTGGACTGGTGGAAGATCTGGATGTAAGGATAAAGCAAGAAAAGAGTAAAAACGAACCTTCGAGTAACCTCTTGGAATATTTCAGTCTATTGACTTCGGAAGAAACAGGGATTTTCCATACCTGGGAGGAGCGAGACTTGAAACAGCTTCCTCTTTCGCAGTGCTATGTTCAAGCGGTTAATCCAGTGTCAGAGGGACCAGCAGATCTCCTGCCAGAGGTTGTCTGTTCGGGATTTACACATGAGGAGGCAAAGAGGGAAGCGGGACTGACAGGTATTGAAATGTATGTTTCACAAATGATCAAAGGAGGAAGTGACCAAAAAGATAAGGCTGGTGAAAACATACCTAGAGGTTTAATTGGCATCGGTGCAGGGGAAACAAGCGAAGAGGCAGTTTGTCGCGGCTTGCAAGCCTATTTAGAAAAAGAATGGAAAAATAAAAAGGACGATCGACTAAAGCCTATTTTTCGCGTCCAACTGGGAGAAATTGAAGATCAACGCTGCAGATTTTATTTAAATGCCCTGACAACCTTAAATGGTGCACCGACCATCTGTTTAGATAATGAAATATTGGGCTTCCCCGTAATATCGGTAAAATCCGAGGGGCGTCGGTACACTAGTACAGGTTTAAATACAACGCTTGCTTTACGGAGTGCATTACAACAAGCGCTTTTGGATAAACAAAATCAAGTGCATGCAACCGAAAGGATAGCGGAGTCAGCTGTTTTTTTGAAAGAAAAGGAATTTAAACTCGAAATCCCTTCTTGTGATGAAATGACACAATTGGAGCTATTACAATCTTCCATTCAGGTCTTGAAACAGAACAGCAAACTTCTTTTCGTTTATGATCTTGCGTTCGAACCTTTTTTAAAACAGGAATTGGCAGGGGTGTATGGTGTGCAGGTTCGAGAGGAGGGATCCTAATGGCCGCCCATATTCTCATTGACGGAGAGGGTTTATTAGCGGATTATGTCTTTGATCAATTATCCGGCAATTATCTCGTAAGGCGTCAAAGCCAATTAGAAGAGGTGCCCGGAGAACCAGAATTAGCTCTGGTTCTGCACGATGGCTGGAATCCAGTCATTTATCAAAAAGCGGAAGAAAAATTCAGGAACAAAGGTATCCCGTGGCTGCGAGGTTTCGTATCCTTTGGGGAAGGAATCATTGGTCCTTTAGTACATCCCGATACACCAGGATGTTCTTTCTGTGCTGACATTCGGCGCTTGATAGCTGGATCCGATCGGAAAGAAATGTGGCAGCTTCAGCGAAAAGTGGCAGCAGGAGAAGGTGTCATGCAAGATGCATGGGCATCACGAACGGGAGTATCTCAAATGGCATCATTGATATGTAACGAAGTTCAAAGGGTTCTTCAAGGAGAACCCAGCAATTTAGAAGAAAGAGTGTTCATTCTTAACCTAAGAACGTTAACCAATTCTAGTCACCTTTTCTTGCCTAATCCCTTGTGCCCGATTTGCAGGCCATTACCTGAAGATACTTCAGAATTAGCTCAAATTAGGTTAGAATCTAGTCCTAAATTTAATGGAAGTGGTTATCGCAGCCGTTCGATGGATGAATTTAAAACAGTACTAGTCAAAGACTATCTGGATTTTCGTACTGGTGTCATGAATGGAAAAATGCAGGATTACACGCTGCCATTTGCTGATGTTTTAGTGAACATGCCGTTATTTGAAGTGGACGAGGGAGTCGCTGGCCGATCTAATTCATATGAAATGAGTGAGCTGACTGCCATTTTAGAGGGGTTGGAACGATATTGCGGGATTGAGCCCCGCGGCAAAAGGACGGTAGTTCGTGATAGTTATCATCATGTAAAGCAAGATGCTCTAAATCCTGAAAGAGTAGGTTTGCATGAAAAGGAACAATATGCAAAGCCTCATTTTCCGTTTAAACCGTTTCATCCTGATAACCCAATGAATTGGGTCTGGGGCTATTCGTTTTTACAAGAACGTCCCATACTGGTTCCGGAGTTACTCGCCTATTACAGTTTGGGCCATGGGGAGGGCATTGTTTATGAAACCTCCAACGGATGTGCCTTAGGGGGGAGTTTAGAAGAAGCTATTTTCCATGCCATTATGGAGGTTGTCGAGCGAGATTCATTCTTGTTAACCTGGTATGCAAAACTCCCCCTTCCGCGTCTTGCCCTTAGTTCGGCTAACGATAAAGAATTACAGCTGATGGTCGACCGTTTACAAGAGGTGGCGGGATATGACCTTCATTTTTACAATTCGACGATGGAACATGCGATTCCAAGCGTGTGGGCAGTAGCAAAAAACAGAAGATCCAAGGGTGTAAACCTCATTTGTGCAGCCGGAGCTAACCCTGATCCTGTAAGGGCTGTAAAAAGCGCAATTTACGAGCTTGCGGGAATGATGGTGCATGATGAAAAATTGGAGGCAAACCGAGAGAAATATGAAGAAATGCTGCAAGATCCGTTTGCAGTACGTACAATGGAGGATCATGGTTTGCTCTACGGGCTGCGAGAAGCAGAGGAACGGCTGAATTTTTTATTGGATGATCAACGTCCATTACGTACGTTTGCAGAAGAATTCAAGAAGCCACCTGCAAATACTGATTTGAAGGAAGATCTTCAGGATATTCTTCAGAGGTTCCGCCGGTTAGATCTGGAGGTCATTGTGGTGGATCAAACGACACCAATAACCAAACGGAATGGATTGTTCTGTGTGAAAGTATTGATCCCTGGTATGTTACCGATGACATTCGGACATCACTTGACCCGTGTGAAAGGGCTGGAGAGGGTCCTTAGCGTGCCAATGAAACTTGGATTTGTCAAACAGCCGTTATCGTATGAACAGCTTAATCCCTATCCCCACCCATTCCCATAATTGAAAAGTTGGAGGTGTAAGATTGGAGCTAGAAACATTTGTACATCATCTTCACTTTGATACAGGAAAAGTTGCTCCGCCAGATTGGCAAGTGGACTGGGAGGATGCGCCACTTCCCTATAAACTGTACCGCGGCTTACCAGAGATTCCACTGAGTGCAGATGTACCGTTAACACTGGATGGACGGGAAGCTCAGGCAGAACCTAGTCTGCAGGAGCTAGGTCATTTCTTATGGTATGTGTACGGCCTTACTCAATACGCTCAATCCGCTTTAATCGAGGACACCGAGGGAAAAACTGCTGTGAGCTATGCTCAGTTATTCCGCCGATTTGTCCCCTCTGGCGGGGCGTTATATCCCAATGAATTATATGTGTATGTAAAGCTGAAGGACGCACCAATGGGAATTTACCATTATGATGCGGCACACCACCGCCTCCTTTTGCTAAGAGAAGGAAATTACGATTCCTACTTATCAAGAAGTCTTGGGAATAGCTGTGATCTTTCTGACTGTTTCTGTACTGTTTTTGTCTCGACGCTCTTCTGGAAAAATTTTTATAAATACAATAATTTTTCCTACAGGCTCCAAGGGTTAGATGCAGGTGTATTAATTGGGCAATCTTTAGAATTGGCCACTACGATGGGGTTTTCATCTCGGGTATGCTACCAATTTCTTGATCGGTCGATTAATCATTTGCTTGGGTTGTCTAATCAGGATGAAAGTGTATATGCAGTTATTCCATTATCTGTTAATACCTCTAACATTAGTGTTGATGACGATCATGATAGAGATGTAATTGTTTCTGCCGCAGAATTGTGTCGGGAAGTGCCATTGTTGGAGCATGTTGCCTATAACCGTTCAAAGAGGGTTATTGATTATCCGCTGCTGAGAAAAATGAATGAAGCATCGATGTTTGAAACAACAGAGTCGTTTGTGAAGATTAAGAAAGATAGTAGTGTGAAACTTTCCTTAGATTCAGAAATGATCTTGCTTCCCTTTGCTGAGCGCTTTTCTTACGATCTCGCATCCGTTTTTAGAGAGCGGCATTCTCCTGATGTTGATTTTATGATGGGTAAAGTCAGTCAAACGCAACTATCCACTTTGTTAAAAGAGACATTTTCCTTACCGTATCAGAATGATCTTGACGACAGACATGGGAATGCTGATACCCGAGTTTCTTTATACGGCAGTTTTTATAACGTGGAGGAAGTTCCCAATGGTGCTTACGCTTATGACAAAAGCGCTCATGCACTTCGGAGAATAACACAGGGGGATTTTCGAGAGTTTTTACAATATGGATTAATAATGCCCAATGTAAATTTGTTTCAAGTTCCGCTAGTTCTGCATGTTGTTGGAGACAAGGAACACCTCAAAAAGGAATTGGGATATAGAGGATACCGGATTCAACAAATGGAGGCGGGCATATTCGTGCAACGATTGCTCTTGTTGTCATGTGGCTTAGGGATGGGAGGGCACCCACTATTAGGATTTGATGTAAACCAATGTGATGAACTTTACGGGATCAATTCAAAAGCAAAAACAAGCCTAATTCAAATCCCGGTCGGTCCATACCGGCCCCGCGCCTGGTTAAAAGGAAGGTTGCTTAGCTAGGAGAGACATGGATAACATTTATTCATTTAAAGGCTCTTAACCGATTGGTTGGGGGTCTTTTTAGATAAGAAAACGGATATGATTTTTACTCAATATCCGTTTAGTCTACTAAATGCTTTTTTACCGCATAAAGTGCCGCCTGTGTCCGGTCTGCCAGCTCGAGCTTGGCCAAAAGGTTTGACACATGCGTCTTTACAGTTTTTTCGGTAATAAAGAGCGCTGCGGCAATTTCTTTGTTGCTTTTTCCTTTAGCAATTTCTTTTAAAACATCCAACTCTCTTTTGGTTAATTCCTCTAGTAAATTTCTTTCCTGTTTATTGGACAAATTGGCCAGGAGATGCGAAGTAGCTATCGGATGCAGCTGGTTTTCTCCGCTGATGATTTTTTTGATTGTTGTGACAAGTTCATCAGGCTGGATGTCCTTTAACTGGAATCCGGAAGCACCTGCTTCAAGCGCGGGGATGACATGGTCTTGATCTGAAAAGCTGGTCAACATCAAAATTTTGATTTCAGGATGCTCTTTTTTAATCAACCTTGTTGCTTGGATTCCGTCCATTTCAGGCATCACCAAGTCCATTAGAATAATATCCGGCTTTAGTAACTTTGCTAGCTCAACGGCTTCCTTTCCATTTGCGGCTTCCCCGATAATGTCAAGCCCTGTTTGGGTGCGAAGAAAAAAGACGAGGCCTCTTCTAACAACATGATGGTCATCAGCTATTAATACGCGTATATTCACTAAAATTCCCCCCTAGAACGGAATGTGGATCTGTATTTCTGTTCCGCTTCCCGGCTTACTTGTTATTTGAAATGTCCCACTTAACGCTTCCGTCCGTGTTTTCATATTTTTTAATCCCAATGAGGGGATCGTATGATTTTGGTCATAATGGAAGCCACAGCCTCCATCCTTGATTGTCATCAGCACCCCATCACTAGCAGCATGGAAAAATAAAACCACTTCTGTTGTCTGGGAATGTTTTTTACAATTGGCTAGGGCCTCCTGGCCGATCCGCCACAGCGCTTCCTCCACCTTTCCAGAAATGCTTGCTACTCCTGTCACCTTGGTTTCAATCGACAGGCCAAGCATATCAGCATAACTTTTCAAGGCACTTACCAATCCATTTTCCAGACCACGCGGGCGGAGCTGCCAGATTAATGCTCTCATTTCCCCAAGAGCTTCCTGGGCCAAATCCTGCATATAACTAAACGTTTGTTTTACTTCATCATTTGGTGTCATTTCAACTCCTGCCCTTGCGGTAAGACTGAGGGAAAATAAAAGCTGATTAACGGAATCGTGAAGATCCCTTGCCAGCCGATTCCGCTCGGCAACAAGTGCTGTCTCTTGTTCCCGCTGGGTCAGTTTGATTCGTTTCAATGCTGTGCCGATTTGAAAGGCAACCGCTTCAAGCAAGGCGAGTTCATTTTTTTGAAAATGTGTTTTGTTTGGCGAGCCTACATTTAATATGCCGAACCGTTCCTGACCAGCCCGTAGCGGGACCGTAGCATGATGGGTCAGTCCGCACGTTTCACCGGCATTCTCTGCAATGGCATCTTCAATTCGTTTACATTCCATAATATTTGATGCTTTATTTAGTTGTCGATTATTGTATTTATTTACGCACCAGCACTTACCCTGGCACATCCTTTGTTTATCGTCATTCGCTAAAGCAGGTGGCAGGGCTTCATCGGCTGCGAGCTGATGGCTGCCATTTTCATCAATTAAAAAAATCCAGCCTGTTTGCAGTCCAGTCACATGGAGAAGTCTTTTCAAAACACCAGACAACACGGCATTGGTATCCGTTCCTTCATTTAAAAGCTCAGCGATTTCCTTTAAAATGCTGATTTCCTCGTATCCAGTCTCTATAGACATTGCAGTTTCCCCTCTGCTTTGAAGTATCAACTGTTATTATAGCTTATTTACAATTTTCAGACTCCTATTATTGAGATTTTCTTTTTCAACCCAATTTATGCTAGCAATTAAGAACAAAACTCGCTAGAGAAGTAAGAGAAATGTCTTTAATAAGGGCTCTTAAGGACAAATCTCCGTAAGAAAGCAAGGAAAAAGTCCTTCATAAGGTCGATGAAGGACAAATCTCCGGAAGAATGCAAGAGAATAGTCCTTCATTATGACCTCTCAAAAGGCCAAGCTCCAAGTTTCGGCTAACTAAGCGGAACTAAGCTCCAAAAACTCGATAATCTCTCCCTCAGGTCCTTCAAAAAAGACTGTCTCCCAGCCATTCTCCAGTTTATAGGGACCTTCTATTTTTCTAATATCATCAAACCGCTTCATCACTTCATGGAGATCGCTTACCTCAAAACAAATATGAGTCGTTTTATTGTTTCCTAGATGACCAGAGATCAACTCAAGTCTAAAGTCTCCTAAAGCCAGAAACACAATCTCTTCCCCCAAGAAAAACATTCGGCATTCTTCCTGAAAGCCCAGGTGCTTTTTATAAAAAGCGACAGACTCCTCCATAATGTTCACTTCTAAACCAAAATGATGGACTCGCATTAAAGACCTCCCCAATCATATAATTAGATTCATATCGCCAAACTCATGCCATAGATAGCCGGCACCGATTGCTTGATCATAGGCCTTAAGCAAATTCTGTTCAGATATAAAGGCGGAAAGCATATCGAGGTGGCTGGCCTTCGGTTCATGCAAACCCGTAATAATGCCATCTGCAATTTTTATAGGAAAATGTTGATCGATATATAGATTCGTCATCCCTGATAGCGCTTCGTTCTTAGCTGCAGTCTCAAGAGCCCTGACCACTGTCGTACCAACCGCGATTACCTTTTTACCAGATGCTTTTGTCTGGATAATCCTTTCCATTGTACGGTCAGAGATTTGATACTCCTCATCATTATCTTCGGGTGTTTGAACCAAACTATCATCAAGCAAATAGCTCAACCCTGTATGCAATTGGATAAAATCAACCTGTATATCTTTGCGCTTCAATTCAAATAACAGCTCCCAGCTAAAGGCTCTGCCAGCAGAAGGCATCTCCACTGAACCGGGATGGCAGGCAAAAACCGTTTGGTAGTAATCCAATTCCCATGGCTGCTCAATATATTCATAACGGATCGGCTCGCCTAGGTCATAAATGATATTGAATAGATCCGTTCCTTTTTTTGAAAAATGAATGAGCTTAAGTGGGGAATTTTCCTTTTCGCCTATTACCGTTGCTGCTAATTCAGGTGAAAATTGCAGGATATCGCCTGTTTTTACAGGGTTTGCTACAATCAGCGCATCCCAAGTATCTTCGCCACGGCGCCTTGCCAGCCGAATTTCCACTTTTGGTGCCAGTTGATTCGTGTCCCGCCGCCATTTGGCCTGTAAAACCGCAGGTATGGTGCGGCTATTATTTAAAATAACCAGGTCCCCGGGCTGAAGATAATCTGCCAAGTGAAAGAAATGGTCATGCTTGATTTCTCCTGTTGTTCGGTCCAGCACCATCATCCGGACATGATCTCTTCGTAAGCCACGTTTTTCTGGAGGATGTGAAGCATTAAGTTCATCTGGAAGATAAAAATCCAACGCTTTAATCGCTGCCATTCCTTACACCCCCTCTGACTGGGCCGCAAACCTTTGGCCATTAATTCCTGCCGCTCTATCTGATGCAAGGTATAAAAATATCTCAACTACCTCCTCGGGCTTAGCCAATGGATAATCGCAGTCAGGTACAGCTAATTGGTGCATGTTTGTGTCCATTTCTCCCGGATCGACCATGTTGACGCGGACATTGGTCTCACTTAATTCATCTGCCCACGTTTGCGTGAGGCCCTCAACGGCAAATTTTGAAATCCCGTATGCGCCCCAACCCGCAAAGCCCGTCTGGCCAGCTTCGGATGTTAGATTAATAATCGATCCAAGATTCCGCCCAAGCATCCCCGGAATAACTCTTCTCGTTACAAGAAATGGCGAGACTGCATTTACCCGGAGTACCTCAGCAAAGTCTTCTTCAGGGTAATCGAGAAGCAATGGCATTGGACTTGGCCCCAAAATAGAGGCATTATTGATCAGGACATCAATATGGCCATATTCCTCCTCAGCCATCGCAACGAATCGCTCCACATCCCTTGACTTGGAAATATCAGCGGTAACCGCCAGCACTTCAGCACCTAAATCCATGGCGGCATCCTTTATTCTTAGCAAGTCTTCCGTTGTCCTGGCACATATCGCCAACTTCGCTCCTTCTTTTGCAAATGCCAATGTTAACGCCCTGCCCAAACCTTTAGAGGCCCCAGTTATCATTACAACTTTGTCTTTCATAATGTGTTCTCCCCTTCATAACTTGATGTCTTAAGCATACTGGTTTCTTCCAAATCCCCCCTCAGAAAAAAGCTTGAACTTTATCTACAACTTTTGGATGAGAAAAGAGACAAACAGTCTTTGGGGCAGCTTTAATTGGAATCATACCCACAGGAATAAAAATTGGAAATTGAGACCTTGCATTTCTTATGAACGCGGGATAAAGACTAGTTCTAAGAGGTGAAATGAAGTGACTGTGATTACATCCTTTAAAGAAAAAAGACGAGAAAAACAAATTAAATATGAACGATCCGTTCTGAGGGATCTATCCATCAATACATTAAAAGAGCGAGTACGCCACTATTTTGGCTCAACTAAGATAGCCTCAAGCTTTGTCATGAATACAGGCATTGAGGAAGCATGTTACGATGTAGCCCTTGAAGCCTTCTTGCTGGGAGCAAAATTCAGCAAGTTTGGCTATTATGGAGAAGATATAGATGAGGTGCGCCTGCGCTGCTTAAAAGAAGAAAAACACTTAATCAATACCCTTTACAACTTTTTGCTTTATTGGGGAAATGGGGAGGAAGGTACCATGAGTGAATCCCTCTATTACCTTTGTGAACAATATATTCACGTCTGGTGGCGCGAAGGATACGAAAAAGGTCAAAGGCGCCACAAGCTTCGACTTCACTAATACCACCGCATTTCTTATTGTTCTAAAACCGCTCCTTGTCCCATATATTTTATTGAAAACGGGACGAGCGGGAGGGAATGATTAGGGGTGTCAAAGCGCAGATTGAAAATTATCAGCTTTATTGCAGGATTACTTTTGCTATTTCTCATATTACAGCATGATTTTTCCGAAAATAATTCATGGAATTCATGGAATCTGCCACTATCAGGGAAGATCATCTTGCTTGATGCAGGACACGGCGGACCGGATGGCGGAGCCGGAACTGGGAAAACGCTTGAAAAGGACATTGCCTTAGAAATTACCCTTAAAGTCAGGGATTACCTTCAGGAGCAGGGCGCCCTTGTTATTATGACGAGGGAAACAGATAAAGACCTTGCCGCCCCTGATATGAAGGGCTACAGTAGAAGAAAAGTAGAAGATTTGAAACAGCGATTAAAAATGATCAATAGCTCCGATAATGACTTTTTTGTCAGCATCCATCTAAATGCGATTCCATCCGCTAGATGGAGCGGTGCCCAAACCTTCTATACACCCCATCATAAGGAAAATGCCAGAGCAGCTAAATTTATTCAGGAAGAGCTCCGAAAGAACTTGGAGAATACAACTCGAAAAGCGAAGCCAATTAATAATGTATATATTTTAAAGCATGCTAAAAAACCAGGAATATTGGTTGAGGTTGGCTTTCTTTCCAATCCAACAGAAAAGGAATTGTTAAAAACAGAGCCCTACCAGAATAAGGTAGCCGCATCGATAAATAATGGTATTATGCGTTATTTTACGAATGAAAAGGAATTAAAGGAAACTGATTAAGGAAGGCGGGCCACCGTCTTCCTTTTTTAACGGCTGTTTCCTATATTTTGATAGGAATAATAGTGTGATTCATTTAACTGTTTCTTTGCTTAGTTATGATATACTGAGGTATGGAAACGAATTCAAAAGGTGAGGTGTTTTTTTATGTTAACAGAAGTGAGTGTCCGTGAGGTTGTTGGCAGCCTCAAAGAACCATTTTTACATAAGACATTAGCTGAATTAAATGCAATTGAAGAAGTTAAGATTAAGGAAGAAAAGAACCATGTCAGCGTCAAGATAGGAATTGCAAGAACGGGGACGAGCGAACAGTTACAGCTGCAAACCCAGATTGTTAACTTATTAAAAGAAGCGGGAGCGGCAACGGTGGGAATCCGTTTCAGCGAGCTTCCTGAAGAGGTTTTAGCTGCACACCGACATGCTGAACCAGAAAAGAAAGATAAAAACCTGCTGAATTCCGATCATACAACATTTATTGCAATCGCGAGCGGAAAAGGCGGCGTGGGTAAATCAACGGTATCTGTTAACCTCGCTGTTGCCCTTGCACGCCTTGGTAAAAAAGTAGGACTCATTGATGCTGATATTTATGGTTTCAGCGTTCCTGATATGATGGGAATAACAAAGCGGCCGGTTGTTCGCGACGAAAAGATTATCCCTGTGGAACGTTTTGGTGTCCAAGTGATTTCAATGGGCTTCTTTGTTGAGGATAATGCTCCGATTATTTGGCGCGGCCCGATGCTGGGCAAAATGTTAAACAGCTTCTTCAATGAAGTTGAGTGGGGAGAAATCGATTATTTACTATTAGACTTACCGCCGGGAACTGGGGATGTGGCCTTAGATGTTCACACCATGCTGCCTGCATGTAAGGAAATTATCGTCACCACGCCGCATCCAACAGCAGCCTTTGTTGCGGCACGTGCCGGTGCGATGGCGCTTCGTACCGAGCATGAGGTGCTTGGTGTCATTGAAAATATGGCTTATTTTGAAAGCAAAATAACCGGCGAGAAAGAATATGTATTTGGCCAAGGCGGCGGTGATAAATTGGCGGAAGAATTGAATACAGAGGTGCTTGGACGCCTGCCGCTGAACCAGCCGGATTGGAACGATGAAGACTTTGCTCCTTCTGTGTATCAGGAAGATCACCAGATTGGAAAAATTTATTTAGAAATTGCCGAAAAGACGGTAAGTCTGTTGAATAAGTAAAAAATAAAACCTCTTCCGGCGGGAGAGGTTTTATTTTTTATAAATGATCATTTATTATCTAAGAGCCACCGCCACCGCCACCGCCTTGCCCGCTGCCGGATTTACTGTCGCCTTGGTCTCCTTTACTGCCACCATCCTTGCTTTTCATGTCTTCCGCTGCTTTTAGCAGGATCTCTTGCATTTTAACCTTAAATAGTGGACTATCGACCGTCTCTGTAATGACTTTCTGAAGATGTTCGCGGTATTCTTTGCTTTTTAGGGCATCTGCCAGCTCTTTTTGAATTTCAGGTTCTTTAAAAACCTCAATCATCATTCCTCTGTATTCGGGATCATTCATTAATTCCTTTAATAATTTTTCATTTTCGGACCTCATGTTTTTTGCTACGCCTTGAGCAAATTTTGGATCATTAAAGGTTTTTTTCCAAAACTCAGTCGCCTTTTCAGATGTTAGCGTTTGTTGAATGGTGTCGGAGACGACCTTTTGATCCATAACCAGCTTTTCCTTCATTTTATCATCAGACATGACATCCTGGATTGCTTTCTTTCCGTCATCTGTTTTTAGGATATCGACAACCATTTTCTTGGTCTGATCGTAATCTATTTGCCCTCCACTGCTTGTATCACCCGACGAACAGCTCGATAAGAACAAGATGGGCAGGAGGAGCACGATATTTTTTACTTTCATTTTCAAGCCCCTTTCACATAAGAATCCTTAATTTTATAATGAAGAAAATCAGCGAAGATTATTCGTAAGGAACGCAAATTATGGATTTTTCAAATAGGGCTTGGTACAATCAGTAGGGAATTTATTTTACTTGCATGGGGGTTTATTGTGTGACAAGCCGTAATTTGGTAAAACTTTTTTGGAACACATTATTAGTTGGCGGGGTCACGACGGCTATTGTGGGATTGTTTGCGCGCTGGCATGTATTGCAGCCTTATTTTGTTAATTTTAATATTGGCGAAATTATTTCGGCCCTCATTTGGTTAATTGTGATGGGATTTCTCTTTAGCGTCATCAGTCAAATGGGCTTTTTCGCTTATTTAACCATTCATCGGTTTGGTTTAGGAATCTTTAAATCCGCTGCCCTTTGGAATGGAATTCAGCTGGTCCTCATTTTATTTGGCTTATTTGATTTAGTTTATTTACGTTATGTAAACTTTGCCAAGCCGGGAGAGTCAATTTTGCTGTATTTTGTTCCCGCCCTGTTGCTGCTCGTTGTCGGGCTGGTTGTTGCTTGGTTGAAAAGTAAACAAACAAATCGGGAGGCGTTTATTCCCGCACTTTTCTTTATGATTGTCGCTACGTTAGTCGAGTGGGTTCCAGTTCTTAGAATCAATTCCCAAAATTGGCTCTATTCGATGCTGTTTGCCTTATTAGCCTGTAATGCCTACCAAGTATTAATCCTTCATAAATTAAATAAGAAATCAGAACAGGAAAGACAACAACGCAAAAGCCAATCAGGTAACAAAGCGAAAAATAATAAGAAAATGAACAAAAAACCGTCCATTTAAATTAATGGACGGTTATTTTAATATTATTCTTACTTAATTTCCTGTGAATGGATTTCTCCATTGGCGATCATTTCAGAAACCGATACAAGTTTTAGCCTCTTTTGACGGATATCCTCCAATATCAGTGGAAGCGCCTTCGCCGTTTGTTTGGCTGAATCTGAGGCATGGAGTAGAATGATATCGCCCTTATCAGCTTTTTTTACATTTTCCACAATCTTTGCAACTCCGGGATTTTGCCAATCCTTTGAATCAATCCGCCAATGGACCACCGTATACCCATATCTTTTAGCGATATTCAAGGTGCGCTTATCAAAATGTCCAGTCGGTGCACGCAGAAGTTTTATATCCTTCACATTTAACTTTTTAAAGGCTTCCTGAGCTTTTGAAATGTCCTGACCAATTTTAACATCCTCGACATCCATGTAGTCTACGTATTCGTAACCAAGAATCCCAATTTCAAACCCATCCTTTACAATCCGAGTGACGATGTCAGGGTGCTGTTCAGCCCATGACCCTGCCAAGAAAAACGTGGCCGACTTAACATTCTCTTTTTTTAGTATGTCTAAAATCGGTTCAGCCTTCTCGTCGCCCCAGCCAATATTGAAGGTAAGCGCAAGATCCTTTTCCCCGCGATAAACCGCTTTCGGCCCATCCTTGGTTGAAAAGACCGGTATTTGTGCATGGTTTTCCATGTAAAGAAACCCAGCAGTAAAAAAAGCAGCTATCAAAATAAGTGCAACGTTTTTCAAAGATTTTCCGTTTATGATTAAAAAGAATTTCATCTGGCTCCCACCTCGTCCAATACCATCCTTGTCTAATACCTATGCTTGTATGATGAAAATTATGATTTAAGATTTTCATAATAAAAATATCAATAATTGGAAAAGACTACTATAACTAAATTCTTCCGCTGGAGGTTATTCAATGTTTGGACTTCTAATAAACGAAAAAGAAGTAAAAGAAATGGAATACCTTATTAAAAGAGAAATGGATGAAATATTATTTGATTTACGGGATGAACGCATTGATCATATCGTGAAAAGAGCAATGGAAGAAAGGTATAAAATCTTATTTACATTATTTAGACGGGTTGCTTCACCAAATGAATGCTTAAAATATATGAGGAGAGGAAAGAAGGACAGGAAAAAGGGTTAATGCTTAAATAGATGAAATTCTTCTACAAAATATTTTTAAGAAAATGCGTTGACATTTATTTATTATCTTGTTATATTAATAAACGTCGCTGATGACGTATTAAATAGCTTCGAAAAAAGTTATTGACAATACGGTCAACGGATGTTATATTAATAAAGTCGCCTTTGAGCGATGATAACATTTGTT
>NZ_BCVP01000032.1 GCF_001591805.1 Neobacillus novalis NBRC 102450
TTTATTATTAAGGAAATATGGGTATTTCCCAATTTAAACGGAATTCTTCCGTTTATTTTTCAAACACAGTGAAATCAACATTCAGTTATAACAGTGCCTTTAATAAAAAAAGCCCGTCCCATTGGAACGAACTTCTTCTTAACTATATCTTTTTCCCGGTTCCCAATTTGTTGGCCGGTCATTTGGACGTATGTCAGCAAGCGGGACAAATACCTCTAAATGACGGTATAGATTTTCAAACTCTGCTGGCAATAAGCCGCCGAATTCACCATCTAGATTCAACTGCACCTTTTCACTGGAATAAACTTTAATGCGGTTTGCCTGCGTGTAAACCACATTCTGATCATTCACGTGTTCACCGCGGATTGCTAAGGTCGCAATTCGGATAAACTCAGCAAGATTTACCTTTTTCAAGATTAACAGCGAAAATAAGCCATCATTTATCGAGGCATCAGGCGCCAGCCTTTCAAAACCTCCAATCGAATTGGTCAGGCCGACAAGAAACAACATCGCTTCGCCTTCAAATAGCTTGCCATCATACTCGATCCTGAGGTGTGATGCCTTAAGAGATGGCAGCATTTCCATGCCTTTTAGATAGTAGGCAAGCTGGCCGAGCATCGTTTTTAATTTGCTTGGCACCTCGTAGGTAAGTTCGGTGATTCTACCGCCGCCCGCAATATTAATAAAATATTTATCATTGATGCGTCCAATATCGACGGGTATCATTTCCCCTTTAGTGATAATATCGACTGCCGTGCTAACGTCCCTTGGAATATGTAAGGCACGGGCAAAGTCATTGGTTGTACCTGTCGGAATAATACCTAGTTTCGGACGATAATCCTGGTCCGCAAGGCCATTCACCACTTCGTGAATCGTTCCATCTCCGCCCGCGGCAATGACGATATCATATTTACGTTTGACAGCAATCCGAGTTGCCTTCGTTGCATCCCCTTCACTAGTCGTAGCGTGAGTAGATGCTTCATATCCGGCTGCTTCTAGTTTTTGAAGGATTTCCGGCAGATGACGCTTAATCATTTCACGCCCTGAGGTAGGGTTGTAAATCAGTCTTGCTCTTTTCATCATTTCATCATCCTATTTTTTGAAATAACAATTGGCTCCGTCAATTCTATATTCTACCAATTATCATCCTTGCTTACAAACAAATTGAAAGCCAAAGTCCATTTCCTATAATAACCGTTTTTATCTTTTTTGCAAAAATTAATGGTAAGTGTAGCGTCCGTTAGCGGCTGCTACACTTACCATTAAACGGACACTTACGCTGAATAGCAAAAATGTGAACTTTATTGATTTGAATTCAGACTGACAGAATAGGCATTGTCAATGTTAATCTGGTATTTGCCCTCGCCGGATTGATAAACGGCATTTTTCCTCATTGATTGATCATGATCCTCGGAATCCGCCTTCTCTGACACCTTCCAGTCGCCGTCCTTTCCGCTAATCTCCCGGGCGCCAACCGCTGCTACTTTTAAATTGCTGCTTGCTTGGACATTAACCACAATCGAAGAGGTACTTTCAATACTCCAATCATTTGCCAGCATCCGTGGTTTCAAGGTTAGTGAGTTATCATTGCCAATGACTTCAAGCTTGACATCTTTTGGAACAAGGATAGTTGCCGCCACATTACCGTGCGAATAAAACGGCCCAATCTCGTTCGGCAGCGTCTTTACATTCAGATAAAGCGTATCACCTTTTTGTTTGGCGGCAATCATATCATCGGCGCTTTTAAGCAGCCCCGCTTTTTTCGCCGTCTGCACCCGGTACGTTCCGAACATCGAAACCTCTTTTTCCTCCGTCGCTTCAATCGTCATATCATAGCCAACCGTTCTTACCACGACCCGTTTGATGCTTTCATCGGTTTTATAAGCGAACGCAGGCAGTTCGAACGAGCGCTCTTCCCTAGCCATGACATCTTCCACTTTCCCCATAATCCCTGTTGTACTTAATATCGCAAACAAAATGCCAGCAGTCCCAAGCACCCCGACAAAAAAGATGCTGAGGAAGTCATATTTTAATACGGGCTTTTCCTGCCGGGATAAAAATAAATAGAGCAAAATCTCAATCCCAAGGACTACCAATAAAAGCGGCCACCATGCCGTCATTACCTGAACAAGATTTAGACCAAGAAGCTTTGAGAAAAATAGGAAGAGGCCAAGGAATAAGAGCGAGGCCCCCATCGAAAACGTACCAACTCGCCATGTTCTCATATTTTTGCAGCCCCCTTTCTTTTTCGGAGTATAAACCCAATTCCAGCTCCGATTAAGGCCAGTCCTGCTATTGCTTTTCCCCACTTATTCATGATTCTGTGCCTCCTTCTTTTGTTTGCTTCCGGATAAAAGCTTGATCCCGCCGCCAATCAATAGGAGACAAACAACTCCGGTTTGGAAGTAACCTTGAACCCAATACATAACGTCGATATTAATTAATCTTCTTAATATCGGCGAAAATGCCGGGAGCAGTACGTTCATGACTAAATAGTAGGCCCCCAGTAGGATTAGCCCAATGCCAACCCATTTTTGATGATTAAGGAAATAAGCAATGATTGGGATATCTTCCACGTTTTCTTCCCCATACCTTGACACCTTTTGCATCGCGTCAAAAAAGCTATAAAACCAGATAATCGGAATCAGAAACAAGAATATCCCAAGTCGTAATACATCTAATATATAAACCGAAAACAAGAATGCTGCCATTAACTGAATGCCGCGGCGCTGTAAGCCAAGGTACAGATGTCCCGCACCTGGAAAAATCGAGAGGAAGGTGGCAATTGCCTTGCTTTTCTTTCCGTCCTCGCGACGTAATTCAAAATCCTCATAAATGGTTCGGTCAACTAGCTCCTCACCGCGCTGCTTTTTATTTACTTGCTGCACAGCATCAAAAAATCCGTACACCCAGATAATCGGCAATGCCGCTAAAAAGACGAGAAATTCACTGCGGCTGGATAGGGCCGTTATAAAAATAACCATGACCCCCAGACCCAAAAATGTGGCCAGTAACGTTAAGCCCCGATTCATTAATCCAAGTTGAAAGTGACCAAGTCCGGGAACAAACGATAAGACAATCGTATAAAAACGCTCCGAATCTTGCGCGGACTTTGAATTCGGGAAGTCCGGATTTGCCTCCGTAAGTGCCTTCTTTCGTTTCGAAATCTGAACGCCCATATCAATGAAACTAACCAAATAGATGAGGATACCGGCCATAAAGGCTAGGACCGCCAATTCCCCATTATGATTATACGAGAATAAAGAGATTACTGTTACAAACGCCAGGCCGAAAACTGACAGTAAATACATCACCCCGCGAAACATGTTGCCGAAATAAATATGGCCGAGGCCTGGAAATAGCGATAAAGTCAATGCCTTCGTTGAACTTTTCATTTCTTATTTGCCTCCTTTTTTTCTAGTGAATCCATCCATGCAAATGTTTTATTAATAACGCCCTCCGTCACTGAAGGCTTTTTTTCCTGAACTTGTGTCGGACTTTCGATTGATTTCGCATATGATGCAAGCGATTTAAACGCACCAGAGAATGTTAATAATAGGGTTGCAGCCGCCGCCAGCAGATAGTGAAATGCCGCTTGTTGATAAAAAGGTTTCTTCCTATTAGTAGGTTTTCGTTCTCCAGGCTTGGTGTTAGGCACCACCTCTTTTTGCTTCGAAACCTCGGCCATCACCAGATCTGTAAAGCTGCTCTCATTTGATAGAATCGGAAGTGATGTTTCATTTGCCGCCATTGCTTGTAAATATTGCTCAAGACATTGGTCACACGTATACAAGTGGGTTTCAAGTTTCTCGCGATCCTGGTCATTCATTTCGTCTTTAACGTATTGCAGCCATTCTTCGTAACAGTAATGCTTCATGAAAAATCATCCTCCTTCCAATTCTTCTTCATCCAATGACGAGCCCGGTACAACTTTGTTTCAATCGTCTTCACCTGGACATTTTGTTCCTCGGCCATTTGCTGATAGCTTTTCTCCGCTATGTAAAAGCCGTAGATCACTTCCCGGTAATTCTCAGGTACCTCATTCAGCTTTTTCCTAACCAGCCTGCGCCGGTCCAGCTCGATAATCTCTTTCTCAACACTATCCTTCGGTGTTCCTAAGGCTTTCTGCTCGAGGGCATCGACAACTTCCTCTCTTCTTCTTGCCTGTTTCCTCTTCATATCGATCGCATGATTCACGGCAATGCGCGTCATCCACGTTTTAAAGCCTTGATTCTCATATTGGGGGAGAGCGGTATATATTTTCATAAACACTTCTTGGGCAGCATCTTCCGCTTCTTTTTGATCACGAAGAACTGCAAAGACGGTCCGGAACACATCATTGCGGTACTTCTCAACCAAAAGGCGAAAGGCATAATCATTGCCGCCAAGCACTTTTTCGATTAAAGCTGTGTCACTAATCGTTCTCTCCCCCTTTCTTTTTTGTCTATCACATGAATAGACGATAGTTTTTTTATAAACCCCTACACTTTTTAAAAAGTTTTTTTGAATTTGCTTTATCATACCAGCTTTTTGAAAAAAATTGGACAGGGATTAGTGGAGGTTATTGATTTTTCATTGCTTTTTTGATGTGTGACTACGCTTGATAACTGGAGATTTTTTGAGGCTCCTTTCAAATAGATGGTAGCTTTTTATGATTCGCTGATAAAGTGCTTGAATTCGCCGATAAAATTGGTGATTCGCTGATAAACTTTCGAAATCCGCTGATATTAATATTTTGAATTTTTATGAGTTTGATCAATGTTGATAATAGGAAATAACCTTGTTTAAAAGAGTTTTGTCTATTTTTAAAGCTATATTGTCTATTTTTGAGGGAGTTTTGTCTATTTTTTATATGGTTTTGTCTATTTTCCGAAGACTTTTGTCTAATTAGACATTTAATAGAAATAACCAAACAAAAAAAAACGTGCAAGAACCAACCTCGCACGAAAAAAATGTTAATCAACCAATCGCAAAATACAAACATTGCATTCATGTGGAATCGCAAATAGCTCTTGGTCTGGTAATGCTTCAACTAACTTCTGAAGCGCTTGGTTCCTGAACGGTTCACTTAATCCTGCCAGCCACGAGATGGATTCTACTCGTTCAACCCATTCCATTTTCGAAAAACTTATCGAATAATTTAGCTTATAAAAGTCTCTTAGCTCAAAGCCGCCACATTGCCATTCTTCGAACCATTCAACGGGAAAGCCATTAATACGCTGCTTGGACGTTGCCCTCGAACCAGCTGGTTTTAATCCCCCATCTACATATCCTGTCAATACCTCTAAGGTTTTTTCTACAATAGCCGAATCTGCTAGAAAACCAGAATCAATAACAATTAACGTCCCTTTTGCTTTTAAAATCCGTTTCATTTCTTGAATGGACTTAGAACGGTCGAACCAATGCCAAGCCCGCATAACAGTGACAATATCATACTTGGAATCTTCTAAACCGGTAGCCTCTGCGGTTCCTTGCCAATACGGAATCGTAAAATTTTTTACCTGATTCAATGTTTTTGCCTGATCCAGCAATTCTACTGATGGCTCAATGCCAACAATATTCGCTTTTCTCATCGCAATTTTCCTCGTTAACGCACCGGTTCCCGAGCCGATATCAGCAACCTTTTTTCCATCAAAAAAAATATTGCGCAGCTGCAAGCTGTCCATTAACGTGACCGGAATATCTTCTCTTGAACGGGCATAGCTATTAGCAACCTGGCCAAAATCAATCTGTTTCATGTTGGGCGCTCCCTTTATTACCGAATAGTGATAATTCAACAAAATAATACCATTTAATTGTGATAGAATGCTATTAGAATAGGAAATTTATTTAATGAGGGAATGATGCTTATGTTTTGGTTGTTACTTCTTTCATCTTATCTAATAGGAAGTGTTCCCACTGCCTTGATTGTGGGCAAGCTGCTCTTTGGTGTGGACATCCGTGAGCATGGCAGCAAAAATCCCGGTGCAACAAACACCTTGAGGGTTCTCGGGAAAAAATCTGCCGTGTTTGTGCTCATCATCGATCTTGTAAAAGGCGCTTTAGCAGCATACCTGCCAATTTATTTTCACCTTGATGTGGAACCGCTCTACTTCGGACTAATCGCAGTAGTCGGTCATTGCTTTCCAATTTTTGCAGGCTTTCGTGGCGGTAAAGCAATTGCGACAACAGCAGGGGCACTGTTGGTTGCTAACCTACCGTTATTCATCGTTTCATATCTCACCTTCTTTTTGGTCATTTTTTTAACAAAGTATGTATTTTGGGGTTCCATCTCAGTTGGCCTAAGCATGCTTGCATTTGCTTTTATCTCACCAAAACTAGAATTAGAACTTATCTTTTTATTTTTCTCGTTATTATTAATCTATCTGCACCGCTCCAACATCCGAAATTTCATCCTTGGCATTGAACCGAAAATCAATGATAAAACCTTGATTAACGACCGCATCCCGCCGAAAAACAGCGGAATTTAAATAGAGCCCTCGGTGAACTGGGGCTCTATTTTTTACTTTGATACTCCTGAATTAGCACCGAATGAGGACTGACTCCACTTTTTGGATTTATAACTTAAATACAAAATAAACAGTAAATAAATAAATGCAAAAAGAACAAGCGAAGTGGTGACGGAAAAACCGTATCGCGAATTTAAAAGATATACAGTGTAAGTTCCAAATAACATCGTCAAATTATCAACAAAATTTTGGACAGCAATGGTTTTACCAACTCCAAGCGTTCCACTCCCTTCCTCTTGCAGCGTTGCATTTAAAGGAATAATGAATAAACCGGCGAACACTCCAAGAGCTAGCAACACTAAACAGACAATAATTTGCGCAAACAGATTATGTCCGTAAATCAACGGGAAAATAATCGCAAGTCCAGCAACAATAAAACCATAAAGATTGGCTCGGTAAAACTTTTCAACCGATGTATATTTTTTTGCTAATAATGAACCAATGACAATTCCAATAGCCGTCATTCCAATAATTAATGATAACGGAAAACCGCTTTTAATCCCTAGATGTAGGGGAATCCAAAGAAATAGTGCATTTTTAATAACAACTGAGATCATCCAAAAGGCACCGCTACCGACAAGAGTAAACCCAAGCCGCGGGTTCTGAAACGAAAACTTTAGATCCTGGAAAAATTGTAATGCTTCCTTTTTATAATGTAATTGCTTATTTCCTTCTTTTACAGGTATTCTTATTGCCAACAAAACGGACAAACAATATACAACTAAACAAAAGACCTTTCCAATTGTAGGATTTGCAGCTAAAATCCCCCCAACAACCGTACCTAAGATAATCGCTAAAATGGTGAACCCTTCTAACTTTCCATTCGCATCAAGCAGTTCTTTATTGCCTGTTGTCAATTCTTTTAAAATACCATATTTGGCCGGACCATAAATCGCTGCCCCGAGACCGATGACCCCATAGCTTAACGCTGGACTAAAACCTATAATTAATAATAAAATTCCAATTACCTTGACTGTATTCCCTGTAAAAAGCACCCTCGACTTCGCATTCCGATCCGCAAACGTACCAACGAATGGGGCGAATAATACATAGGCAAACAGGAAGAACGTTTCTACTAAAAAAATGTAGGGATTATGATCATCATTGGTTCCAAGCGATTCCTTCATCATAAAAGCAATAATAATGATAATGGCACTATCGGCAAAAGCTGATAAAAACTGAGTAATATTTAAAGAATTTATCGGCTTTTTCAAATTCATTTTATACCTCCTCGGATTTATAATTCGAATTTTCGCTCTTTTCTATTCAAAAAAAATCATTGCTTAATCAAATTGTACTATTTTTCATACTATTTATCGATAGCTGTGGGAAATTATTCTTATGGAAACTCACTTTACGCCATCGATTCAATTAAAAAGACCCCTGATGGGATCTCTACCAGGGATCAATTTAATTAAAATAATGTCTGTTTAATACTATTGGCAACGGTTTGCCAAATAGCCGCATCCGTTTGGTAAGAAGTTGCAAGATCTTTATAGAGCGCCATTTGCTTCTCCTGGAAATCCTCCGCATCCTTATCCGGCAAAGTGGCCCGCCGCTCCATCACAAGCGCCTGCACTTCAGGCGCCCTTGGCCCCCAAACTCCCACTTCACTACCTTCTTCATTTAGAAAAATATAAATAGGAATGGCTCGTGACGTGCCATTCGTTAAGTATTGATCCATTAACTCGAGATTTTGGTCGCGGAGGACAACACGCAGTTCCATACCCGCAGCCTCGGCTATCCGCATCAAAATCGGATTATTCAGCAGTGCATCGCCGCACCAATCCTCAGTTAGCACAATAGCACGCAGCTTTTGTGTTCTTAAAGTCTCCAGCTGACTTTGATCCTCGGCTGTCAAAACAAATTGCTCATAAATGGTAAGCATTTCGTCTTGATTACGCGTCATCGCGTTTATGTACTCGTCCATAGTCAATCCTTTTTGAAACCACGCATTTAAATCCATCTTACTTGCACCCCTTTCATCTTCTTTTATCATAATCGTTTTAACCAAATCATACAAAAGAACCGCTTTTATTTGTTTCAATCATTATGTCATAAGTTTATTAGTCATGTATTATATGCGCCCCCTTTTTATTAAATTTAAGTGTCCTATAATGTACCTTTTATGTATTTATTAAATTTGCATTACCAATTGGTTGGACGCACTATAATCGGTAATAAAGTCTTCTAAATTCCCGGAATTAAGATAGTCATATCCATTCCATCTACTGTACTATGAAAAGCATATACAGGTTGATAATAGCCTTTTGAATCTAAATAATAGCTTACGTCTATTTTATGGATATGTAAGGTATTTATCATTTTATTTTCAGAGTAATGATTAAATTTCCCATCTAAAATTTCTTTATATGCTTCTTGTTCGCTCTTTATTTGGACATCCCTTACCTTGTCATAGGTTATTAATTGATTGTCAATTCCCTTCACTGTATCATCGTTATAATAATTTACCGTTAAAGAACCATCTATAAGCTGATTTTCTATTATCTTTTTATCTACCGTCCACTCAAAAGTACCAGTTTCGACTTTTTTAAAATACGCGTCTTGTGGAATATCTATGCCAAATTTTGTTAAGTTGTCCTTTAAGGTTTCTTCATCTATATCTTTTGGCTTCTCGTCAAAGCTTGAAAAATCCGTATAACGATAACTTCCATCCAGGAATCGAAACCATATATTATAAGATTTCTCATCTCTAATCCAATAAACACCTTCATCCGGATAGGAATTATCCTCCATATTCGATGTGTCAAGATTCATTCTTTTAAAAAACCCTAGGACAAATTCATCAGCGGCAGCCTTTGTATAGCTTGGTGCTCTATAAATCGGGGCTGTTGTTTTACGATCAGCAAGCTGTACATCAATAGTGATTGTTGCATTTGTCATATTAGTTCTATGATTTGGCACGATGGAGAGATTCCCAAATTCCTTCAAATAGTAGTATGTAAACATGCTTCCGGACAAGATAACCACTAGCAATAAAGGTGAAAAGTAGAAAAAGGATCGCTTTATCCCCTTTGCTTTTATTGAAATAGAGCCCATAATGATACCATATCCAATGATGGCACCCAGTAGATTATTAAATAGATCATCCACTTCAAAAATTCCATATCCCGTCATTAATTGGAAAGTTTCAATGGAAAGAGTAAATAACAATGCCGCTCCGATTGTCCAAATAGCTCTTCGATAACGTGATTGTAATAATGGCAAAAGGATTCCGAACGGTACAAACATAAATATATTTAAATACACGAACTGCCAATGCCTTACACTAAAACTGTACCAAGCTTCTCTATATGAACTAAGAAAAGATAATTCCATCCCGCCTTGAAAGTTTGAACCTCTATTCAAAAAGGTTACTCCAATCACCATGATGACATATCCAGTAAACAATCCACCAAAAAGTAATTGCTTCTTGGAAAGTCTTTTCTTTCCTCTAAGGAGTTTTTTATATACTATGAAATACCCTATAAAGAAAATAATCCCTAAAACAATTAATGCTATTAATGCTAGAAAAAAATATTCCCTAACTATACCAATGATTTCTTGTAATCTCATTTTCTATCTCCTTCATACCAAGCCATGAATGGTGTTACTTTTTGCTTACCTAGTACTTTTCGTTTATTACTATATTACTTCTCTAAAGAAAATCTTACCATTTTTCAGTCCAACTAAACCACATGCTAATTTGTAAGTTAGTCGGTTTTTATTGAGATTTTTCATCTATTAAGGAGGAGAATGTTCTTTGCTTGAAGAAAGGTAAAGAAACAATAGTTTTATGGAGGGATAGAAAATGGTCTCACAAAGAGTAAGTCTATTAACTCTAGGTGCAAGAAATTTACCTGCACTACGTGCTTTTTATCAATCGTTAGGTTGGGAAGAAACGGATTTTAGCTCGGATCAATACGCTGTCTTTAAAACGGCAGGCACATTGCTTTCCTTATTTCCGATTGCTGAGCTAGCCAAAGATGCCGGCATTGAAATTTCACAGTCCACCGAAACTTTTCATGCTGTTACCTTTGCGATTAATGTTGAGAAACCGGAACAAGTTGACTCTACCATTGAAGAAATCTGTGAGGCAGGCGGGAAAATTTTACGAGAACCAAGTGACGCCTTTTGGGGCGGCCGCACCGCCTATTTTGCCGACCCTGAAAACAATCTCTGGGAAGTGGCTTGGAATCCAAGCTCCGTCTTTGATGAACGCGGGGCGATGATCTCGTTTTAATGTTAAAAAGGTATCTAAGAAGTATTTTAGATACCTTTTTTTAAGTAAATTTGCAGATATTTTTTATCAGCGGTTTTCTGGAATTTATCAGCGATTTTCGTCTGTTTTTCAGCGAATTAACGTCTTTTATCAGCGAATATGGGATTTTATCAGCGAATCGATAAATATTCAACTAAAGATCCCTACACAATTAGCTGGAAAATCTATTATTCTTCATTCCAATCCTCAGCCAGCATCCCGTATACCATATGGTCAACATAATGGTCATACAACCATTCGGCTTGTCTGATGCAGCCTTCGTTTACAAAACCTAGTCTTTCAGGAATACCTCGGCTTTTCTTATTCTCCACTGCTGCCCTAATTTCAACTCGGTTTAACTTTAATTCTTTTATGGCATAATCGGTCAGTGCTCTAGCTGTTATAGTCATGATCCCATTTCCTTGGTATTCCGCGGCAAGCCAATAACCAATGTGAGCATTTTTATTCGACCAATCAATTGTGTTAAAGCTCGCAGCTCCGACGATTTCCCCTTTGAATAAAATTACCGCATTCAAGCTTTTATTCTCGGCATAACCCTTTAAACACATTTGAATAAAACCTTTTGTATCCTCAATTTTAGTCGTCATATCAAGCCACGGGAGCCACTCCCGCAAATGTTCTCTATCTTGATTGGTCAGTTCAAATATTCTTTCAGCATCCTTTAATTCTATTAACTTCAGAGATACTTCTTCGTCAATCTTATGGATAAACATAATTCTCCCCCTCTTGGTAACTAGTTTATTTTGAATATTAACATATTTCTCAGCATAAAAACCAAGTACTATCTTTTTCTACAAACTTTTCACAAGATTTGTGACGAAGGTTCTCTTATATCAAGGAAAACCACATCTTCAATCAAACGATTGATTGGATAGAAAAAAACTAATCAAACGTTTGATTGAAAGAGTTAAAAAGCCTGCCAATAAAGGATTTCCCACTCAAATTCAGTTAGAAAAGTGTCGAATAGCAGAAGAAATTTTTTCATTTCACATTACCATTAGGTCGAAAAAACACACTTCATATCAGATCTTTGACACTTCGACAGTATTTCCTATATTTTCTTATTAACCAAACGTTTAATTGAAAACAGACCGAGTACCCACTGACATTGGTTTTTTCCCGGGAAATTGAAAAAAATCATGTCGAATCACGCTCGACTTTTTTCCACACAAAAATAGCTAGCAGAGAGGATTCTGCCAGCTTTCGTTTTATCGTTTTTGTAATTCCTGTTGTAATAGCTGATTAACCAATTGCGGATTGGCTTGACCTTTTGTAGCTTTCATGAGCTGTCCAACAAGGAAGCCAACCGCTTTATTTTTTCCAGCCTTGAAATCTTCAATCGATTTCGGATTAGCATCGAGGACTTCAGAAATAATTTTCAATAGCGTTCCCTTGTCCGAAATTTGCACGAGACCTTTTTCTTTCACGATTTTCTCGGCATCGCCGCCGTTTTCGATTAATTCTTTAAAAACGGTTTTCGCTATTTTCGATGAGATCGTTCCGTTTTCAAGCAACTTAATCATGCCGGCGAGGCCTTCTGGTGTCAACGCCACTTGATCAAGCTCTTTTGACTCGGCGTTTAAATAAGCGGAAACATCGCCCATGATCCAGTTCGAAGCCAGCTTTGCATCGGAACCGCCACCCACAGTTGCTTCAAAGAAATCGGCCATTTCTTTTGTCATTGTAAGCACCTTTGCATCATAAACAGGTAAGCCAAGTTCTTCCACATAACGCTTTTGCCGCTCGTCTGGAAGCTCAGGGATTTCCGCGCGAATCCGCGCTTTCCAGTCCTCATCAATGAATATATCCAATAAGTCTGGTTCCGGGAAGTAGCGATAATCATCAGAGCCTTCTTTGACCCTCATGAGCAAGGTTGCGCCAGTTGCCTCATCAAAACGACGAGTTTCCTGTTCAATGACCCCGCCTGCCGAAACCACTTCTTTTTGACGCTTTTCTTCATATTCCAGACCTTTACGGACAAAATTGAACGAGTTTAAGTTCTTCAATTCGGTTTTCGTACCGAATTCCTCTTGACCCACCGGACGAATGGAAATATTGGCGTCACAACGGAGCGATCCCTCTTCCATCTTACAATCGGAAACGCCTGTATATTGAACAATTGACTTTAATTTCTCAAGATATGCATAGGCCTCGTCCGGAGTACGGATATCTGGCTCGGAAACAATCTCAACAAGTGGAGTACCCTGACGATTGTAGTCGCATAATGAGTACCCTTTTCCATGGTTCAGTTTTCCGGCATCCTCTTCCAGATGAATTCTCGTGATTCCAATCCGTTTCGTATAGCCGTTTACCTCAATTTCAATCCAGCCGTGCTCGCCAATCGGCTTGTCAAATTGCGAGATTTGATAAGCCTTTGGATTGTCCGGGTAAAAATAGTTTTTACGGTCAAATTTCGTATGTGACGCAACTTCACAGTTTAACGCCATCGCTGCCTTCATTCCGAACTCAACTGCCTTTTTATTAAGAACAGGTAAAACCCCTGGATATCCAAGATCGATAACACTCGTATTCGTGTTCGGCTCATCACCAAACTGGTTTGGGCTCGCTGAAAAAATTTTAGAGTCTGTTTTTAACTCGACATGGACTTCAAGTCCGATCACTGTTTCAAATTCCATTGTTTTCACCCCCTACAATTCCGGCTTTTGTTTATGAAAGTCTGTTGCTTGTTCGAAAGCATGTGCTGCTCGATAAATGGTTGCTTCATCAAAATACTTACCGATGATTTGCAGGCCTAACGGCAAACCACCATCTAAGCCGCAAGGAACCGAAATTCCCGGCAAGCCCGCTAAGTTCAAAGGAATAGTTAAAATATCATTCGCGTACATTGTTAATGGATCCTCGATATTTTCGCCAATTTTAAAAGCAGGTGTTGGCGCTGTCGGCCCGACAATCACATCATATTTGGCAAGCACATCTTCAAAATCTCTCTTAATCAAGGTACGAACCTGTTGTGCTTTTTTATAATAAGCATCATAGTAGCCAGAACTTAACGCAAACGTACCGAGCATGATGCGGCGTTTCACTTCATCGCCGAAGCCTTCTGCACGTGTCTTTTTATATAAATCGATTAAGCTTTCTGCATCTGGTGTCCGGTACCCATAGCGCACCCCGTCAAAACGGGCAAGGTTCGCTGATGCTTCAGATGAAGAAAGTAAGTAGTAGGCTGCTAGAGCATATTTGGAGTGTGGGAGTGAGACCTCTTCCCAAACTGCTCCTAGACCTTCAAGGACTTTTAAAGCAGCTAACACGGATTGACGCGCTGCTTCGCCAACTCCTTCGCCAAGATATTCCTTTGGTACAGCAATTTTCAGACCTTTCACGTCACCTGTTAAGGCAGCCGCAAAGTTCGGAACATCTACATTTGCTGAAGTTGAGTCCATCGGGTCAAGTCCAGAGATTGCTTGTAAAAGAAAAGCATTATCCTCAACGGTTCTCGTAATCGGCCCAATTTGATCAAGGGATGAGGCAAAGGCAACAAGACCGAAGCGGGACACACGACCATAAGTTGGCTTCATGCCGACGACACCACAGAAAGAGGCAGGCTGGCGGATGGAACCACCCGTATCAGAGCCTAATGAAAATAGAACTTCTCCAGCGGCTACCGATGCTGCCGAACCGCCAGATGATCCTCCTGGTACCCTGTTAAGATCCCACGGATTCCGCGTTTTTTTAAAAGCTGAGTTTTCGTTCGACGAACCCATGGCAAACTCGTCCATGTTTAGCTTTCCAATGATCACAGTTTCTGCCTGTTGCAGTTTTTGGACAACGGTTGCGTCGTAAATGGGATCGAAGTTTTCGAGAATTTTACTCGCACAGGTTGTTCGTAAGCCCTTTGTCACAATGTTATCCTTCACACCAATCGGCATTCCAAATAGCAATCCTTTTTGAGAATCGGCTGCGAGTTTTTCATCAAGTAATTTTGCTGATTGCCGTGCCTGTTCTTCATCCAACGTTAAAAACGCCTGGACCTTATCCTCGACTTGGCCAATCCGTTTATACGATTCCTCCACTAGGTCAGTCACTTTTAGTTCTTTCTTATGTAATAGCTCATGAAGATCTGAAACTTTATAATCAAATAAACTCACTTTTTTAATCCTCCTTTCCCATTATATTCGGTACTTTAATCTGTCCGTCTTGATGCTCCGGTGCATTTTTCAGTACCTCTTCCCTCGGCAATCCTTTTTGCGGAATATCCTCCCGCAAGACATTTTTCATATCAAGCACATGGTATGTAGGTTCCACATTTTCTGTATCCAATTCATTTAACTGTTCTGCAAAGGTAATAATCGCATCGAGCTGCTTTGTGAACTTTTCCGCTTCTTCTTCTGTAATCGCCAAGCGTGCTAAGTTGGCAACATGTTTCACCTGGTCATTTGAAATTCGTGACATAATTTTGACCCCCAATCCCAACGCTATTTTAATATTGATGATACCAAACTTTTCCGCGTTACCGCAATGATTCCTTCTTCAGTATGGACAATAGTTAGTCTTTTTAGATTATGACGAATCCCATACAATACCTTTTTCCATGAATTTCAATAAAGGTTTATCACTGACTTTACTGAAACATTCCCTTATAATAGTCAGTGATAATTGAGTTTAGGAGAGTTACTGAATGAAAAAACGAAGACGGAGTAAATTCAAAACCTTTTTCGTGCTGTTTATCATTTTTTGCGCGTTAGCGATGTTTCAAAATCATTTCCAAAAACAAAGTTCCCCTCATATAGTAGAAAACGATCCATTTACTGACGTAAAAAAATATACACCTATAATACACGATGAATTAGCGAAATATCAGCTTGAAAGTCATACAGATACCCTTATTGCCCTCATGCAGCAAGAAAGCCGCGGTAAGGGCGGAGATCCGATGCAGGCTTCTGAGTCGGCTGGTTTAGCACCAAACACCATTAACGATCCGAAACAAAGTATTCAAGCTGGAGTCAAACATTTTCAGAGCGTACTTACTTATGGAAATCAAAAAAAGGTTGATTTTCCCACGATTATTCAGGCATATAACATGGGCAGGGGCTATGTTGACTATGTCGCGCAGCACGGCGGCAAACATAGTGAGGCGTTAGCGAAGGAATTTTCGCTTCTCCGCGTAAAAGAAAAGCCAAACATTTACACATGCGGCGGCGATAAAACTAATTTCCGTTATCCCTATTGCTATGGTGATTTTACCTACAGCACAAAAGTAGCGAAAAATATGCAATTGTTAGTGGATAGTATTCCAGTGAATAGCAGTGAAAAAACACCCGGTGAAGCCTATTAAAGATTCAGCGGGTGTTTTCATTTAAGGCGTTTTTGCTAATCTATACTGCTAACCTTCTTATTAAACCAATGAACATACCCGCAGCGATGACAGGTCAAAATCGTTGCAGAGCGATTGGCGAAATCTAGATTGAACAAAGTGGCCAATGCTGTATTTAATTGAGCATAACCGTGCTCAAATTGATTATGCTGACAGTGAACACAAGTTACTTCGATTCCATTTGCCTGATACTGACCTGGCCCGAATGACTTCTTTATGTTTTTTGCAAACAGTTTAACGAATCCCTTTGCCATACGACTTCTCCCTACATTATTATTTTGAAACCTCAATATACTCGGCAACTCTAGCTTTTCAATATTTCGATTAAATCCTCGTCCATGTAGCCATAATCATCAGGGATATCAAGGTTCCAGATTCTTTTACCATTTAACATGGATCCAAATTTAACTTGTAAGCGCCTGGCATGCTTTTTTTCTATGACAAAAATAAGGTCAGCCCAGCCAATATGACCATTCGTAACCTTAACCCGCGCCCCATCCTCCGTTCCCGCAGACCTGACATCATAGCCATTAAAATGGTGAAAAATCTTTTCTGCAGTCGGGCTTCGCCATTTATTTTTACTACAAATAAACAAGATTTTAATGGGATTTCCCCCCTAGAAATACGTTTTCTTGACTTTCTGATTGGATAAACAAAGAATGAATATCAGGGTAATTTTTTTACTGCTCCATATTTAACCTATTAAAATAACGATACCATATTTTTTAATTTATACGGGAGGAAATTTAACATGGCTGAACATGTTTTTCACTTAAAGGCTAACTGGCCGGGATTACGGAATGACGTCGGAGAGATTGAGGCTGGGAATTTAAAAACAAAGGTCTCCATCCCGCCGGAAATGGATGGTCCGGGTGTTGGTACCAATCCCGATGAAATGCTGCTAGGGGCGGCGGCAACCTGCTATATCATTACCCTTGCAGCGATGATGGAACGCAGCGGTCTGGAGAAAGTGGACTTAACAATGGAATCGGAAGGCATTGTTGATGTTACCAAGGGAGTAATTACCTATAAAAAGATTATCCACCGTCCTCGTATAGTCTTGAAACCTAGATCTTCTGAAAAAGAAGTTGAATTGGCTCGGCGGCTTGCCAAAAAAGCGGAGACATCCTGCATGATTAGCCGCGCTGTTCAAGGAAATGTGGAGATTGAACTGCAGGCGAAGGTAGAAGTGGCAACTGGATGAAATCATGGGGACTTTAGGAGATTCATGAGGACAATTCGACTCAAGTTCGGCGAATTTTGTCCTCATGAACACCCCATGAGGACAGTTTTGGCTCTTTCTCGATAGTTTTGTCCTCATGAACGCCTCCTGAGGACATTTTCAGATTTTTCTCATTGAGTTTTGTCCTCATGAACGGCCCATGCGGACAATTCCAGCCCATGTTCGGCGGATCTTGTCCTCATGAACGCCCCCTGAGGACAACTTTAGCTCTTGCTCGATGAGTTCCGTCCTCATGAAAGCACGCTTTGATTGATATACCCCACTCTAGCTCTCTTTTATATATAAAAATCCATATGGCACTTTTCCTGCTTATAATAATCCAATCTATCCTTTAATGTACCTGTATGAAACTCAAATTTATGACCATCAGGATCTGTGAAATAAATTGATCTTTTATCCCGTTCGTCCCTGAACCGCCCAGGCAAAATAGTGACGTTCAACTGCTTAAGTTTCTCATACATTTTAAAAAAATCTGCTTCTTCGATAGTAAAAGCGATATGGGTATAGGACTGGTTTATTTCATTACGGGGGATGTCCTTTTCCAAATTAAGTGCAAGCCACAGTCCATTTAAATCAAAATAGGCCGTACTCTTGCCCTTCACCAACAGTTTCGCCTCAAAAACTTCTTGATAAAATTCTATCGATTTATCCAAATCGGAAACGGAAAATAGCAAATGATTTATTCCTTTTATCAACTTATCCTCACCTTTTTTCTAAATAGAATTTCTCAAAGGAATGACCACTGCATTGCACGCCTTTTCATAGAACTCAATTGGTCCCGCTCCGCCGATAATGGCATATTCGTAGCCTATTTCCTTCATTTCCTGTAAACAATAATGCAGCAGTGCAAAGCCGACACCCTTTGTTCTATTGGACATCGTAACCCCCATTGGACCAAAATAGCCTTTTTTCCGCTGGTACACATCAAACGTTGCAAAGCCAAGGATGTCTCCCTCCGTTCCGAGGGCTATGTAGATGGTTGGCTCGTCTAATTGAAGGCCGCCTTTAATCGTATCTGCCCAATCACTAGAAAAATTTTGTGCTACAAAATGGACTAATTGCTGATATTCCCTTTTTTCCACTTTCCGAACGTGCGGAGAACTAATATTTGGAAATGTATAATCTCTTAGATGAGTAACCATATAACGTGCTGTTGTCCCAAGGGTTAACAGCATTTTTTTATCATCAGATGTTAGTAATCTATCAATCTCTTCATTAACAAGTAAAGCTTTGAGCAAATGCCCTTCGTTTAAAAAAACTTGTTTGTAACGATGCATATAATCGAATGCCGTTTCCATTACCCTTTGCAGCTCCATACTTATTGGAACCGTGAAAATAGGGTTCTCTACCTGTTGGCAGCTTGAGCTTGTATTAACAGCAGCTCTTAGACGATTCAAATCTACGTTACATCTTAATACGATTTCGCCAAATGCACCGGTTTTTTCCTGCAAACAGCCCAGCAGCAAATGAACGGGAGTCAATACACTACTGTTCGTCTTTTCTAATTCTTTTTCTGCTGTTTTCATTATTCTTATCATACGGTCAGTAAGTTTCATATTCTTTTACTCAGCCCTTCATCACTTACTGTATTCAGTATGCTGCTCGGCATTCTGTTGAGCCCAAAGCAACAGCTTTGTTTTTTCAAAATATACCGTTCTATCCACTGTTATATATGGCAGCATCATACCCTCGTAAACACCGGAAGTTTCTAAAGCTTTTTTTTCATTAGAAATAATCATTTGGATTTCTTCTGCTGGTAACCCGAGGAATTTTGATGCACCGTCTAAATCAATCAAGACACCGCTTTCCGCTGTGTTTTTACTTTTTGGCTCGGCTGAGGAAGCGGATAGAGGCTTAGAAGCGATAAGATAACAGCCAATAATGATTCCTAAAGAGATAATTAAGGATGGGACCCAAAGTTTATTCAAAAATTTCATCCTCCAATATTTTCAAGAATTTCCGTCAGGCAAAAACGGCTCGTACATCATAATCGCATTGTTTTCAGTAATATATTCATCAGCGAACAATTCCTGATTTAAGTTATATACCTTGCGATGACTCTTGTTATGTCTTGCATAACCTCCCCAATATTCCTGAGTCATCAAGTGTTCTTTTTCATAAACCTCGTAGGTTCTTGTCCAATAGGAAAAAGTCTCCCCCGGTTTGAGGATGATCCCATTTAACGACTTAACAGCAATTGTTAAGTTCTTGACTTTATTATGCTGCAGCCACATAACGACATCCTTCAATTGTCGCAGTAACACGGTTTTGTGGGTAAAAATGATGTGTTTTAATTTTGCAGTTTCTTTTTGTTTTGCATAGCTTTTTCCGTCCGTGTACCACTCCCAATATCGTTTCAGGCGATAATATTTTGTTCCCAAATAAATCCTCAGCTGACTACGTTTGATTGGCTGCTTGATTGGCATCATGTCAATCCCCGCTCTCTTTTCTATAACTATCTTAATTTTATGATAAATATAACAAATTTTGTATTTAATTTTTCTTGAAAAAGAAAAAAATGGCGCAATTCTAAATGAATCACGCCATTTTTTCTGAGTTTTACCGTTTGAAGATTTTCGAAAACAAACCTTTTTTAACTTTAGATTTTTCTGGGATAGGATCGTTTTTTGAGATAAAGATTTCTTCTTTATCAATCGCATGACTCATTGCTAAAACTAACCCAATTTCCGTGTCGTGCTCCTTGTTGGTGACAATCGTATGCTCAACCTTATTTTTAGTAGCCAATTTAACATATTTCGATAAATCGGCATAGTTCATGTTTCCATTGAGTAGAAGCTGTGCCCCAGGGTATTTCTTCATTGACTGCTTAATTTGCGGATAAACTTCGGTCTCTGCCACCTGTCTTTTGTAGAGGGCAACAATGATCCGTTCTCTTATCGTTCCTAAGTATTTTCGCCGCTCATCCGGTTTTGTTTGCAAGGGGCCATAAATGCCTTGCTGTAAGACCTCGTCAACGGTTGGCTTTTTCAAACAAATCAACTCCATATAAAGACTATTATTATGTATGATGATACCTCAAAATATGTTCCTTTCCAAAATTAAGCTATAAATGCAGCATTTTGGCTCGGGGAAATGCTTAATCGAGAGTAAACTCCGCCTATCCGAGAGTAAAATCATCATGCCCCACTAGCTACATCACCTAAACTAAAAAATCCTCCCCTCCAATTGGAGAGAAGGACCACACAACATTATTTTTGAGTGGAACCCGTGAATTGCGCCTCTTCAGTAGACCCCTTCAAAGCCGTTGTTGATGAGGTTCCGCCGGTAATCACCATTGATACTTGGTCAAAGTAGCCTGTTCCTACCTCACGTTGGTGGCGTGTGGCGGTGTAGCCGTATTGCTCGCTGTCGAATTCGGCTTGCTGCAATTCGGAATAGGCTGCCATGCCGCGTTCTTTGTAGCCGCGGGCAAGCTCGAACATGCCGTGGTTTAGTGCATGGAAGCCGGCAAGGGTCACGAATTGGAACTTGTAGCCCATTTTTCCAAGCTCCTCTTGGAATTTCGCAATCGTTTCTTCGTCAAGCTTCTTCTTCCAATTGAAGGAAGGGGAACAGTTGTAAGCTAACAATTTGCCAGGGAACTGCTCATGGATGGCTTCAGCAAATTGTCTTGCTTCGTCAATATTCGGCTCGGAAGTTTCACACCAAATGAGATCGGCATACGGGGCATAGGCCAAACCACGCGCAATTGCTTGTTCAATCCCTGCCTTAACCCGGAAGAATCCTTCGCCAGTCCGCTCGCCGGTAATGAACGGAGCATCATTCATATCGATATCACTTGTAATTAAATCAGCAGCGTTGGCGTCAGTACGGGCAACTAATACGGTTGGAACGCCCATTACATCAGCAGCTAACCGTGCCGCAATCAAGTTACGAACCGCTGTTTGTGTCGGCAGCAATACTTTACCGCCTAAGTGACCGCACTTTTTCTCTGAAGAAAGCTGGTCTTCAAAGTGGACGCCTGAGGCACCTGCTTCAATCATGCCCTTCATCAATTCGAAACAGTTTAACTGTCCGCCAAAGCCTGCCTCGGCATCGGCAACAATCGGAGCGAACCAATCAATCGAATCGTCACCTTCGGAATGGGTGATTTGGTCTGCGCGCTGAAGTGCCTGGTTAATTCGTTTGACCACGCTTGGCACGCTGTTTGCCGGGTACAAGCTTTGGTCTGGATACATATGTCCGGAAAGGTTGGCATCGGCAGCTACCTGCCAGCCGCTTAAGTATATGGCTTTTAGCCCAGCTTTTACCTGCTGCACTGCTTGATTTCCTGTTAAGGCACCAAGGGCATTAATATAGTCTTCTTCATTTAACAGTTTCCATAGCTTTTCAGCGCCTTTAAGAGCCAAAGTATGTTCGATATCAATCGAACCGCGCAGCTTTATAACATCCTCGGCCGTGTACGGTCTTGTAATCCCCTGCCAACGCTTATCTAATTCCCAGCTCTCCTGCAACCCAGCTACTCTTGAATCAGTCATTTTAAAAACTCCTCCTATCAATCTATTAGAATATTTTTTCAAAAAATTAACGCTCTTTATAACTGCTCATATCCAGGCAATGTTAAGAAATCAACAAACTCATCATTTAAAATTAAGCGGTCAAATAGGCGAATCGCTTCATCAAACCGGCCATTCTCAAAGTTTTGGAAGCCGATTTCCTGCTTGATTCTTTCCAATTCCTCGCCTTTAAATTGCTCATACATTTCGATTGTTACTTTCCTGCCGTCATCTAGAACCCCTTTTGGATGGCGAATCCACTGCCAGAGCTGTGCCCGTGAAATTTCAGCCGTTGCCGCGTCCTCCATTAAGTTATAGATAGGCGCTGCCCCTCTTCCACAAAGCCAGGAAGCGACATATTGAATGCCGACATTGATATTCGTGCGGACACCTACTTCTGTAATTGTTCCGCTAGGTACCTCAAGTAAGTCTTGCGCTGTAATCGTTATTTTCTGCTGTTTTGCCGTGTGGATTTGGTTTGGCGTTGGCATTTCGCAATTGAATGCTTCCATTGCTACTGGGACAAGTCCTGGGTGCGCTACCCATGTACCGTCATGACCGTCGCGTGCTTCCCGCTCTTTATCAGCACGGACTTTTGCGAAAGCCTCTTCATTTGCCTCCGGGTTATTTTTCACCGGAATTTGTGCAGCCATTCCACCCATTGCCGGTGCTTTACGGCGATGGCAGGTTTGAATCGTCAGCAGCGAATAGGAGCGCATAAACGGCGAAGTCATCGTGACTTGAGCGCGATCCGGCAAAAAGACATCGCCTTGACTACGCAGTTTTTTAATGAAGCTGAAAATATAATCCCATCTGCCACAGTTTAAGCCGGCGGAATGCTCCTTTAATTCATAAAGGATTTCATCCATTTCAAATGCAGCCATGATGGTTTCGATTAATACCGTTGCTTTGATGGACCCTTGAGCAACCCCGAGCTTTTCCTGTGCAAAAACAAATACATCATTCCAAAGCCGTGCTTCTAAATGGCTCTCAAGCTTTGGCAGGTAAAAATAAGGACCTGAACCTTTAGCAAGCAGCGCCTTTACATTGTGAAAAAAGTACATGCCGAAGTCGAAAAAGCTTCCTGAGATAGGCTTGCCATCTAAAAGCACATGTTTTTCTTCCAGATGCAATCCACGTGGTCTTGGAATCAGCACCGCTGTTTCTTCCTTTAACACGTATTTCTTTCCATTTTGGTTTTCAAAACTAATCGTCCGTTTCACTGCATCTCGTAAGTTGATTTGTCCTTCGATAGCATTTTCCCATGTTGGTGAAGTGGCATCTTCAAAATCAGCCATAAACAATTTCGCCCCGGAATTCAAGGCATTAATGACCATTTTACGGTCAGTCGGGCCGGTAATTTCTACGCGGCGATCTTGGAGGTCTTTTGGCAGCGGTGCAATTGTCCATTCCCCAGTGCGAATATGCTTTGTTTCAGAAAGGAAATCTGGCAGTTTGCCGTTATCAATTTCTTGTTGGCGTTTTTGTCTGGACTGTAACAGTTCCACTCTTCTTGCACCGAACCTTTGCTCTAACTCCTCAATAAAATTCAAAGCCTCCGGAGTTAAGATTTCATCATACTGGGCTTTCATTGCCCCAACCACTTCAATACCAGTCGTTCGCGTCGACATGAACTTGATCACCTCTTTGTTATAATACAGTAACTATCTACGTTTTGTATTATATAACACAATTTTTAAAAACGGAACTACTTTTCTGAAAATTTTAAAGAAATAGGTAAAATTACCCTGTTGTGATTTTATGAAACTAATAAAATAGTTGATATATCTGATTTTGTATAAGTTAGGTATTATTACCTATCTGCTGTTGGGAGGGACTTGAGTGTTGCTTTATCTTAAGGAAATGGATGAAATTAATGCAGAGAAGATATTAAGTTGGAAGTACGAGGCACCTTATGATTTTTATAATAATGAGTGTAGTATTGAAGCCGTATGGGAAATGCTGAATCACTCCTACACAGCAATCTTGGATAATCAAGATGAGGTATTTGGATTTTTCTGCATCGGAGACTCGGCACAGGTACCGATTGGGGCTGATTTTGGAGCCTATCCTCAAGGTTACATTGATATTGGGATTGGAATGAACCCAAAGTTTACCGGTCAGGGAAAGGGGCTTTCATTTTTTAAATTTATTCTTCGGCAAATTTACGAGGTGCACGGTGTTGTGCCGGTCCGACTTACCGTGGCAACATTTAATACCCGGGCTATCCATCTTTATGAAAAACTTGGGTTTGTGAAGGAAAAGGAGTTCTGTCGCGGGGATATTAAATTTATGACGATGGTTAAAGGAGCTTAGTTCCTATAACCATTTGACTGCACCCAAAATGTCATTATGTCCTATTACTAATTCAAAAAGTCAATTCTTGATATAACCGCCGAAAATCTCCCTCTCGGTCGTTGCTGTTTAAAAATTCATCACTAGCAATTGCTGTTAACAGTCTGCTTTTTAAAGCGGTATCTGCCACTTCCTTAATAATCCACTTTCGCTTCTCAAAAAGAAAATCGAGGTAGTCTTCGTACGTCACATCAAACTGCCGCACCAACTGCCCTCGGATTTTCTTGGCAAGGGTTGGACTCGCACCGCCGGTTGAAACGGCGATTGACAAACGACCGCGATGAAATACCGATGGAAGATGAAAATCAGATTCCTCTGGGTCATCGACTACCATAACGAGCTGGTGAGGTTCTGCTGAATCTTTTATCGACAAGTTAAGAACCTTATCGTTTGTTGCTGCAAAGACCATAAACGCACCCTGCAGATCCCTATTAGAAAACTGCCGCTGCACCCATTCAATTTTCCCAGCATGAAAGAGCCCTCGTAATTCTTCCGTTGCCTCCGGGCTGATCACTACTAAACGAGCTCCCGTGCCAAGTAAACCACTTATCTTTCGGTCGGCCACCTTGCCGCCGCCAACAACTACTACTCGTTTGCCTTCAAGCCGTAACATAATCGGATAATTTGAACTCATGCGTAACCTCCGTTGCCCGTTTTTCAATCAGCGGAATTAATTTTTCAGCAAAACCAATCGGTTCACAAAAAATAATATCTCCGTCTGACTTATCTAGTTCTCTCTTCATTTTGACGGTATAGCCTCCAGAAAACAAGAAGTGAGGAAGTATATAAATCTTCTTACCTGCTAGTTTTGCCGCCACATCATGATAGAAAACTGGCGTTGTGACAAAGGCCGTGTCAACCTTACTACCCATTTTCTCAGCCAAACCGATTGCTAGTTTTTCAAATTCAACTGCTGCTTCAGGGACTCGGCTCCCATGCCCCACCATCAGCACTGCGTCATCCATCTTGCCTTCAAAACCAGCCTCAACCAGCCTATCTACTAGAATTTCAACGATAATTTCATCAACACCGAGCGGCTTACTGTAGTGAAATTCAATATCTGTGTATTTTCTCAATACAGCAGGAATATCAATATTTGCATGAACCCCAGGCAATAAGAAAACAGGGACAACCGTGATTTCGCTTGCCCCTTGTTTGATACACGTTTCAATCGTCTGCGAGATGGATGGTTCAGCATGTTCAAGAAATCCATAGGCTTGGATGGCTGCCGCAGATTGGCGCATTACTTTTTTAATAAAAGAAACAAACTTCTCGTTTGCCGTTGCCCGTCGGCTTCCATGGGCAATGTAAATGACAGCCTCCATGACTCCTATTCCTCCTTTAGCGGTTGTCCTGCAAAGTATTCAACCAATGCTTCTTTTGTTGCTCTCCTTGGCATTCCATTTGATGAAAGTCCAGCCATCTCCACAACGGCCAACGTTTGTTTTCCCATACTAACAACCTGCAAATCTTTCATTAACTCCTGTACATCTATTCCACATCCCTTTAACCCTTCAATAAAAGGCTCCACTGATGCCCGGCAAGGGAAAACCATGGTGTTCACATCTGCTTCCTCTAGCATTCTTTTAAAAATAGGCAGGAATTGGAGGTCGAGCTCTTTTCTACTGGTTATCCAACAGTCGGCTTTAGGGTGATTATTTTTTAACATGCTACTATCACCGACAATCAACAATTTGCCTGTCTCAGACATCTCGTCGATTAAATGGGGAGTCAAGCCGCGTTCCTGTAAGGCATTAATTGTTTTGATGGAAACACCAAAAACATCTGCTGTCACTCTTCTGATATCCACTCGATTTTCGATCATTGTTTTGAAAAATTCGCCGACACTTTCAGGTGATGTGAACAGGATTCCTTTATAGCTCGAAATGTTTGCTAGTAGATCTGAATGAATCGGTAAGGATATCCTTTTCCATTTTGGGAATTCAATCACATCCGCACCGTGCTCCATCAATTCCTTCGCTAATCCACTTTCACCCTCACCTGTACGTGCAAGCAGGATTTGCCGGCCATACAACGGCTTACGCTCAAACCAGCTGATTTTTTCCCGAAGTGAAATAACTTCACCGACTAGAATGATTGCGGGATTGGTGAACTTAGCCACTAACACCTTCTCGGAAATATCAGCGAGTGTCCCTTGCAAGGTTTTCTGGCGGCCAAATGTACCCCACTGAATCAAAATGACCGGTGTAGATGCTGGCTTGCCGTGTGTTACAAGATTCTCACAGATAAACGGTAAATTCCCCACTCCCATATAAAAAGCAATCGTATCGACACCACGGGCAAGGCCTTCCCAATCTAACAGTGGTTTGCCGTCCTTCGATTTGTCATGGGCGGTAACGACGGCAAAGGATTCGGCATGCTCACGGTGGGTGACAGGAATTCCGGCATAAAGGGGGGCTGCAATCCCCGATGAAATGCCAGGCACGATTTCAAAAGGAATTTCGTATTGGGCGAGGGCCGCCGCTTCTTCGCCAACTCGGCCAAAAACGCCGGGGTCGCCGCCTTTTAAACGGACGACCAATTTTCCTGCTAATGCCTTCTCAACCAAAAGATCGTTAATGTTTTCCTGGCGCAAAATATGGCGGTCAGGCAATTTGCCGCAGTAAATTAACTCACAATCGCTTGTGGCAAATTCTAATAGTTTTGGATTAGCAAGCCGGTCATATAAAATGACTTCGGCCTGCTTAATGGCTTCCATTCCTTTGACGGTAATTAATCCAACGTCCCCTGGTCCTGCGCCTACTAAAAATACTTTTCCTGTTTTCATTCTGCAGCCTTCCTTCCCTGTTGCCGTGCTAGTAAGATCGTTGCTTTTTTCCGATTCGCCGATAGATTTCAACGATTCGCCGATAGAACATCCAAATTCGCCGATAAAATTTTTTTCCAGACCCGTTTTAGGCAAAAACTACACCTATAATACGATAAAAACGATATCTTCTTCTCTTTCTACCTTAAATGTCCTTACTTGCCCCTCATCCGGTGCTTGAACCTTGCCATCTAATAATGAAATCTTCCAATCATAGAAGGGACAGTAAACATATTCACCGCTGACAAGCCCTTCCGAAAGGACACCGCCCTTTGGATGGGGACTGCGATTTTCTAGCGCGTAAACCTTGCCGTTTGTGACCTTAAATAGTGCAATTTCAGTGTTATCAATTTTAATAGAATAACCTGCTCTAGCCTTTAGATTTGAATAGTTTACCACTGGAATTCGTGTTAATGTTGTAATCATTTGGCATCACTCCCCAACCTTGATAGTATGCTGTGTGTAATATTTATCTTGTATTTCTTCATTTTGAATGGCTTCGTTCCAAGGCTCGATATACTTTTTCAATGTTTGATCCATCCGCTCGTTTAAAGCTCTACGAGTTTCCTCATCTTCCAAGACTTCCTTCACATGATCCAAACCTACGCGTTCCACCCACTTTGAAGTACGCTCTAAATAATTCGCTGTTTCCCGGTAGTATTGGAGGTAGGCGCCCGTCATTTCCATAACGTCTTTTTGCGTTTTCACGGTGCATAGCAAGTCGCCAGGACGAAGGTCAACACCGCCGTTACCAGCAACATAAATCTCCCAGCCGCCATCGATACCGACGAAGCCGATGTCTTTAATTCCTGCTTCAGAACAGTTCCTTGGGCAGGCAGATACTCCCATTTTCACCTTGTGCGGGGTATCTAGACGTTCAAACTTTTTCTCAAGCTCAATGCCAAGTGCCATTGAATCCTGCGTACCGTAGCGGCAGAATTGTGCGCCGACACAGGTTTTTACGGTGCGAAGTGTTTTTCCGTAAGCATAGCCGGATGGCATATCAAGCTCTTCCCACATCGCTGGCAGGTCTTCTTTTTTCACACCGAACAAGCCAATCCGCTGTCCGCCGGTTAATTTTACTAGTGGTACGTTGTACTTTTCTGCGACCTCTGCGATTTTTTTCAAATCAGCTGCTGTTGTAACCCCGCCGTACATTCGTGGGACAACGGAGTAAGTTCCGTCCTTCTGAATGTTGGCGTGCATTTTTTCATTGACGAGGCGGGAATCACGGTCATCCTTGTATTCATCCAGGTGAATCATGCCAAGGTAATAGTTGATGGCCGGACGGCATTTCGTACAGCCTTCCTCATTATTCCACTCCAGGACGATCATGACTTCCTTCACACTCGTTAAGCCCTTCGTCTTGATTTCTGCCATCAATTCCTCACGACTCAAAGTCGTACAGCCGCAAATGCTTGTTTTTTGCGCCGCAGCGGCATCGAATTGGTCACCCAGTGTATAGGCAAGAATGCTGCTGACCATTGGCTTACAGCGTCCGCAAGATCGTCCGGCATTTGTGCAATGGCTGACTTGATCAAGTGTCGTGAGGCCTTGTGTTTGAATCGCTTCAACAATTGCCCCTTTTGTCACCCCATTACAGCCGCAAACGAGTTCATCATTTGGCATAGAGGCAATATCATCATTCGCTCCGGCTCCCGAACATTCATTTTGAAAAATGGAAACCCCGCTAATATCTTCTTTTTTCGTCAGCATCCGGAACAGCTTTGTACTGTCCTTTGTGTCGCCGTAAAGGACGATCCCGACAATCAAGTTATTTCTCGTTAAGACCCGTTTATAAATTCCGTCATATTCGTTGTAAATCATGATTGATTTCGTTGAACCATCTTCAAAAATTTCTCCTGCAGAGAAAAGGTCAACACCTGCCACCTTTAATTGCGTCCCAGTAACAGATCCTGCATATGGTTTCGCTTCACCCACACAAATCCGTTCTGCAAGGACTTTTCCTTGTTCATATAATGGCGCAACCAAGCCATAAACAATTTCTCTGTGCTCAGCACATTCCCCTACCGCATAAGCATTAGGTACGCTGGTTTCCATGAAGTCATTGACGACAATGCCGCGATTGACGTAGATGCCGCTGTTTTTCGCGACTTCAGTATTGGATTTAATCCCAATCGCCATCACCACTAAATCAGCTTCGACTTCCGAGCTGTCTTTAAAGCGCAGACCTGTGACGCGTTCGTCTCCAAGGATTTCGATGGTTTCTTTTTCCATTAAGAAGTTCATGCCTTGGGATTCAAGCTCTGCTCTTAGCAGCGACGAGGCAATCGGATCGAGCTGGCGTTCCATTAGGTGCGGCATTAAATGGACAACGTCGACTTTCATTCCAAGATTTAGTAAACCTCTAGCAGCTTCAAGACCGAGCAGACCGCCGCCGATAACCACGGCCTTTTTATACTGCTCAGCAGACTTGATCATCATTTCACAATCTTGGATATCACGAAACCCTGTTACGCCAATTTTATCTGCACCTGGAATTGGCAGGATGAAGGAATTGGATCCAGTCGCAATAATCAAATCATCATACTCGACTTCTCGTCCTTGATTGCTGATGACTTGCTTGGCCTCCACATCAATTTTCACAACGGTTTCACCGGTAAATAATTGAATCCTGTTTTCCTTATACCAATCTAGCGGATTAATAATGATCTCATCAAAATTAGTATCACCCTGAAGAATATTCGATAATTTAATTCGATTATAGTTTGGATATGGCTCTTGTCCAAAAATAGTTATTTCAAATTGTTCCGGTGACAGTTTAAGGATTTCTTCAATCGTTCTGACACCAGCCATTCCATTTCCAATCATCACTAATTTTTTCATTTTCGATCGCTCCCTATATGTTTAATCATACATTTCAAGTTAAGTAAGGTTTTCTTTATAGTTAAATTGTAAACTCCACGACTTTAAAAATTTGTGAGGTACGTCACACTCAATCCTTATATGTGAATGGTTTCACAATATTGTCATAATGGCCTTACCAAAAGTAAAAGAAGGTGCCTCCATTGGAGACACCTTCTTGTTATTAGGCCGGCTGCCTATTCTTTTTCACTAGTGGAATTGGTTTGACAAGAGTAGTTATTACCGGAACTAGGACACCCACTATCACAACCGGAACAAGCTCCCACAATACCAGCGGCGGTGTAATCAGCCATCCTGATTGATGGATACCATACAGAACAAGGAAATAGCCTATGCTGCCAATAAGCCCGGCCAGCCAGTTCATTTTTCTAAACAATAAATAGCACAGCGGAATCAATAGTAGTGTAATCGGTACATAAGAGGTCGGGTAATGAACCGCTGCAAAAATTCCTTTGCCGACAAATCTTAATAAAATATAGAGCGCTGCGGCCATGACAGGTATAGTAAAATCTCGAAAAATTCGAATGATAAAGACCGTCAGCAGTGCAACCATTAGCACAGAATAAATCGGGTAGACCCACACCGGAATACCGCCAAAAATTTGTGACGCCGGGTCAGAGATAAGTTCGAGAATTTCTGGTGAGGCAATCGATTTTCCCTGCATGTATTGATCATAGGAAATCGCGCCATTTTCCTGCTGCATATTCGGGAACATCAAACATTCAAGTAAAAACATTGCGAACCAAGTATGCATCGACTTCCAGGTCGGCTTTACATCCCTCGTATACAAGTAGTAGCCGCGCCAAACCCCAAAAATCATAATATCAGTGGCAATGTAATAAATAAAGTGGGTCGGGCTCCACGTTGTTAAATCAATTCCATAAGCAATATGATAGGTAAAATCTAAAGGAATGCCGATTAGGAATAATACATAGCCAATCGTAATCAGATTTCGTGAAAATCGGTCCATAAAATGGGAGCGCCGCCACTCTTGAAATAACAAATACGCTCCTAGGGCAAATCCAAGTGTATTGACAATATGGGGAATAGAATATTCCTCAAACAAATACTTAAAGTGATACGATGCATCCCAGGCAGAACCAATAAATTTTAATAAAAAGGCTACTACCCATAATCGATAATATTTCAATTTCTCATCCCCTCTCCTGACCTTATCCTAATAAGTCAAATGGATCTCCCAAAATGGCGATTAGGATATAATTAATAGCTATGGCGACACCGAACACGATTCCGGCATTTCGTACATTTTTTTGGGTGAATAATTTATACATAAATACAATTCCTGCTGTGACGACAAATACGTTACAGGTTAAAAATGTCCAAAGCATACTCTCACTATGCGCGACGGTTGTAACATGCAATAAATATAACAGTATCAATTGCTCTTTCCTCCAAAACCTGCATGATATTAAGAAATCCGATGCTGCCAACCTTCTTTTTAGAAGACGAATTTTCCAGCTAAAATGTTTCATTTCTGACTTTATTCTTTATTCTATCATTAATTTTAGCGCAATTGGCTATTTATTTACAGTAAATTCTTGCACTGGCTGAATCAGGTAATGTACATTAGATTAATGGACTATGCTTTGAAAGGAGAATATCCCGTGAAACAAATTGTTATCAGCATTTTACTATTATCAGTTGTATTTCTAACTGCCTGCAATTCAATAAAAGTCCCTAAATCGACAATGGATCATAAAATGAGTGCCACCCCTACCAATGTGGTTCCAACTAAATCCGAATGGACATTAACAGACTACCCGCAAGCTAACGTAAAAATTCCGATTTCCATTTTAATTATGGATAAGACTGGTAAACCGGTTAAAACATTTGAAACGGTTCACGAGAAAAAGATGCATTTATTTATCGTTAGTAAAGATTTAGCTTATTTTTCCCACATCCACCCAAAGTATGAAGGCAATGGCAAATTTGATATTACGACAACCTTCCCTGCCGGAGGAGACTACAAGATTATTGCTGAGTCTACACCAAAAGGCGGTGGTGATAGCAGCGTAGAAACTCACTGGGTTCATGTTGAAGGAGAGCCTGCGAAGGAAGAACCACTTATACCAGATGAGGCGTTTACCAAAGTGGTTGATGGAAAAAAAGTAACGCTCACATTTAGCCAACTTGCTGCCGGAAAGACGCTGCATATGACGTTTACCATCACTGACGCAAAAACCAACAAACCGATCAAAAATCTTCAGCCCTATTTAGGGGCGATGGGTCATACGGTTGCCATCAGTGCGGATGCTGAAAAATACTTACACATTCACCCAATGACCACTTCAGGAAATGGGCCGAGTGTAATCTTTATGACGATTTTCCCTGAAAAAGGCGTCTATAAAATCTGGGGACAATTTAAACACGAAGGGAAAATATTGACCGTACCGTTTGTTGTAAATGTACCAAAATAGGTGCCACAGTCGCGCCCCGAATTTTGTCGAAAAAACACCTCTTCCCTGTAACGATTGAGAAGAGGTGTTTCTTTATTTTAGTACATTTCTGAAGTTGTTTTTGCTTGCATATGAAGTAGTAAGTAGTCTGGTCCGCCCGCTTTGGAGTCGGTTCCGGACATGTTGAAGCCGCCAAATGGCTGATAACCAACAATTGCGCCAGTACAGCCACGGTTGAAGTAAAGGTTACCAACATGGAAGTCTTCACGAGCTTGTTCCATGTGGGCACGATTTGTTGTGATAACTGCACCTGTCAAACCATACTCGGTATTGTTAGCAATTTCGATGGCTTCATCAAAATCTTTCGCTTTTGTAAAACCAACCACTGGGCCAAAAATTTCTTCCTGCATAATACGAGCTTTTGGATCAAGATCGGCAATGATTGTTGGTTTGATGAAATAACCTTTCGAGTTATCGCCTTCACCGCCAGCCATTAGTTTACCTTCTTGCTTACCAATTTCAATATATTCCATGATTTTATTGAAGGCGTTGTTATCAATAACTGGACCCGTGTAATTGGAATTGTCTACGGGATCCCCAATTGTTAATTGGTTCGTTAATTCAACAACACGGTTCAATACTTGGTCGTAAACATCTTCAACGATTACCGCTCGGGAACATGCTGAACATTTTTGTCCAGAGAATCCAAATGATGAGGCCATAATGGATTGTGCAGCAAGCTCAAGGTCTGCTTCACTATCAACAACGATGGTATCTTTACCGCCCATTTCCGCAATTAAACGTTTCATCCAAATTTGACCTTCGTTCAATTTAGAAGAACGTTCGAAAATGCGAAGTCCGACTTCTCGTGAACCTGTAAAGCTAACGAAACGGGTATCTTTATGGTCAACTAAATAGTCGCCCACTTCGGAGCCGTTTCCTGGAACGAAGTTTAATACGCCTTTTGGAAGACCCGCTACTTCCATTACTTCAACAAATTTAGCCGCAACAATCGGTGTAGTTGAAGCTGGCTTAAGTAAAACCGTATTACCAGAAACAATGGCAGCTACCGTTGTACCCGCCATGATAGCAAACGGGAAGTTCCATGGTGAAATGATGATCCCCACTCCAAGTGGAATATAGTCATAACGGTTATATTCATCTGGACGGCTATTAACGGGTACGCCATTTTTCAAACTCAACATTTGGCGTCCATAATATTCAAGGAAGTCGATTCCTTCTGCCACTTCCACATCTGCTTCTCTCCATGATTTACCTGCTTCTTTTGTTAAAAGGGCAGAGAACTCATCTTTACGGCGACGAATCATCGTTGCTGCTTTAAACAGCACATCCGCGCGTACTTCGGGCTTTGTCTTTTTCCATGTTTTAAACGCTTCAACGGCTGCCTGCATTGCTTTTTCAGCGAGGTCTTTGTTCGCTTTAGAAACACGGCCGATAACCTGTGCTGTATTAGCTGGATTGTAGGAAACAATTTTATCTTCTGTTGTAATCTTTTCGCCGCCGATGACAAGGTCGTAGTCCTGTCCTAGATAGCCTTCAACGGTTTCTAACGCCTTGAGATAGGCTTGGCGGTTTTCTTCAATTGAAAAATCTGTAAATGGTTCGTGCTTGTAAGGTTGTACCATTGCTTAATACCTCCTATATATAATAAAACGTTTACATCCACTGTCCATTCTATCATGATTTCTTTCGTTCTATCAAATAAAATAAAGACCCGGAATCACCGGGTCTTATTGGTAAATATAAACGAATGGTTCGGTTGCATTGGCTTTTTTGACGATAAGAGCTTCAGGACCGTCTACAGAGGTAACACTTACCGAAACAGAAAGATACTTAGGAAAGTGCTCCATCACTAAGCCGGTCACGTATTGGCTAAATCCGATTCCTTCTGTTTTTCCATAGAATTGAATTGGAATGGTGATATTCAATTCCTGCATCTGGTCGCCAACATAAAAGCCTCTGCCAATGACACCATTAAAATTTGGAAAATATTCTTCTACATCCTGCTTAAAGTTTAGAAAGGCAAGTTGATCATCACGATGATCATTCTGGGCATCAGCTGAAGGGAATAAATAGTGTTTTTCATCGACATTTTCCCAGCCATTTAAACTTGATTTGCCCTTATCAACCGTTGTATAACTAATGAATCTTCCAGGCACAACCGAAGATTTTGTTTGTTGTTCAAATAGGGCGATTGTGATTGGCACATCGGAGACATCCTTCATCGCACGCAGTCGTTTGACCACTTCTTCGGCGATTTTCTTGCCTTCCTTTTCCATTTCTGCGGCGGAAATTTTCATTTCCTTTTCAATCGTTCCATTGCCCTGCGGCACTTTATAATAGTAGTACGAATTTAACGCCAGCCCAATCGTCACACCACCGAGTGCTACAGTTCCTTTATCGTCTTTTGTTAAATAATCGTGCTCTAAAATATGGGCTAAATAGATGGGGCTGCTAGGTTCTTCGACTGTTCCTGAATTAACCGGATTTAAGCCGATATTCTCTTCTGCCTTCATTTTCTTTTCTTTCAGCTGCGCATCCGTGTATTGACGGTTCAACCATTGCCTTACGGTCGTTCCTTTGATTTCCCGGCCTTCGCGGAAATAATATTTGTCTGTATCAAAGCTATTTTGGGCGATTCTCATTAGGCCCATTTCAAATTCATTTAAATCATATCTTGTGTTGATATTACTGACGACCAGCCCGCGTGCTTCCCCAGGCTCAAATGGTAAAATCGTCCGATAATACTTATCGGAAATATTATATTTAGGAATAATCGCCTTCCCTTTTTCCTTCTCCTTTGTTTGGACAACCTCATTTTGCTTCTGAAAGTTGGGTGCACAGGCACTCAGCAAAAAGACAAGGGAGAGGGCGAGCAATGAGACCTTTCTCATTTCGAAACACCTCTTATTTATTTAATTCTTCTAAAAGCTTCTCCTCATCCCACACTTCAATGCCCAGCTCTTCTGCTTTCTTTAACTTCGAACCAGCGTCAGCACCGGCAACCACGAGATGTGTTTTTTTGCTCACACTGCCTGCGACATTGCCGCCAAGTGCTTCAATCTTTTCCTTGGCTTCATTTCGCGATAATAGCTCAAGCTTTCCTGTAAGGACCACTGTTTTTCCGGCAAAAATCGAATCTGATTCTGCGGCCGAAACCGGTTTGACTCCTTTATACGCCATATTTACCCCGGCAGCAACTAATTCATTGATGAGTTCCTTTGCTTCATCTTGTTCAAAGAAGGCAACAATGGAATCAGCCATTTTATCGCCGATTTCGTTAATCGCGATTAGTTCATCCTTAGAAGCAATCGCAAGTTTATCCATCGAATCAAAGTTGAGCGCCAGCGTTTTTGCTGCTTTCGCACCGACATGACGGATACCAAGACCGAATAATAGCTTTTCAAGCGAATTGCTTTTGGAGGCTTCAATCGCTTTTATTAGATTAGAAACTGATTTTTCGCCCATTCTTTCAAGGGCTAAAAGCTGTTCACTTGTAAGTTTATAAATATCAGCAACATCGCTGATTAATTTTTCGGCAAACAGCTGACTGATGACCCTTTCGCCAAGACCGTCGATATTCATCGCGTTCCTTGAGACAAAGTGAATCAAGCCTTCGCGAATTTGCGCTGGGCATTTAGGGTTAATACAGCGCAGTGCCACTTCACCTTCAAGACGTACAAGCTCACTCTCACACTCGGGACAATGGGTTGGCATCTTGAAATCCACTTCATTGCCTGTCCGCTGATCTGCCAGCACATTGACCACTTCCGGAATGATATCGCCTGCTTTTTTAACGACGACTTTATCGCCAATTTTAATATCCTTCTCGCGGATTAAATCCTCATTGTGCAAGGAAGCCCGCTGTACTGTGGTTCCCGCTACCTTAACAGGTTCTAAAATGGCCGTCGGAGTAATGACCCCTGTCCTGCCGACACTTAACTCGATATCTATTAGTGTTGTCACTACTTCTTCAGCCGGGAATTTAAAAGCAATTGCCCAGCGCGGACTTTTTGCTGTAGTACCAAGCTCATCCTGCTGCTCTAAAGAATCGACTTTGATGACAATCCCGTCAATTTCGTAAGGGAGATTTTGGCGCTTTTCGACCCAGTCATTTACAAACTGGACGACTTCATCAATAGATGCACATTTCCGCCGTTCTTTATTCGTTTTAAAACCAAGATGATCCAAGTAATCCAGGCCATCGCTGTGAGACACTGCCCCAATTGCTTCTGGATTGCCAATTCCATATAGGAAGACATCTAATTTTCTCGAAGCAGCAATCTTTGGGTCAAGCTGTCTCAGTGATCCCGCAGCGGCGTTCCTCGGATTGGCAAACAGATCTTCGCCGCGTTCCGTTCGTGCCTGATTCAATGCTTCAAACGAGCGCTTCGGCATAAAGGCTTCGCCGCGGACCTCTAACGAAACAGGTTCCAGTAAACGCAGGGGAATCGATTTGATGGTTTTTAGATTAGCAGTGATATCTTCACCGATCGTTCCATCCCCGCGGGTAGCGCCTTGGACAAATAGACCGTCTTCATACCGTAAAGAAACAGCAAGCCCGTCAATTTTCAGCTCACATACATAGGAAAAGTTATCGCCGACCGCCTGACGGATGCGGCGGTCAAAGTCCCTTAAATCCTGTTCATTAAAGGCATTCCCAAGGCTTAACATCGGGGTGCGGTGCTCAACCTTTTCAAAAAGTGCAAGAATGGCTCCTCCAACACGGACTGAAGGAGAATCTGGCGTTTTTAGCTCCGGGAACTTTTCTTCCAGCTCCAGCAGTTCCTGCATGAGCTTGTCATATTCTGCATCTGGTACAGATGGTTTGTCTAACACATAATATTCATAGCCATATTGATTCAATAGGCTTCTAATTTCATTGATTGTCTGTTCAGCGATTTGAAGGTCCATATATCCAGCCCTTTCGTAATAATTCCCTAAGTATTTGACGCAGCCTGTGGAGTAATTGTTACGCTTTTTTTATTGGTGCAAATTTCGCCAAGAGGCGTTTGATCCCAACTGGGCTTGGAAAAGCAATATCAAGCTCCGTTCCTTCGCCTTGGCCTTTTACACTAACGACTGTACCGGTTCCCCATTTACCATGCTCTGCTTTATCGCCAACCTTCCAGCCGGTTTCTTCGCCACTAGATGCCGCGGAAACAGGCCTTGTCACCGGTTTTCGTTTTGCTGCCGGGGGAGCGAAAGATCTTGGTGCGCCAAAAGAGGAAGTTCTAGATGAACCAAAAGAATTTCCTGACGAACCAAACGTTCTTCCACTAGAACCAAATGGCGTATTCATCCGATTCTCCGGCTCCACACCTTCAATCAAATCTTCCGGTATTTCACTGATGAACCTTGAGGCCGGATTCATATTCGTTCTCCCAAACAAGGTTCTCATTTGCGCATTGGTGATAAATAAGCTTTGCTCTGCCCTAGTAATTCCAACATAGGCCAAACGGCGTTCCTCTTCCATCTCCATCTCTTCCATAAGTGAACGGCTATGCGGGAATACCCCTTCTTCCAGACCAATCAAGAAGACAACCGGAAATTCCAATCCTTTTGCAGAGTGTAAGGTCATCAGTGTAATCGAATCGGCCTTTTCTCCATCATCATCCAATGAATCAATATCGGCAACAAGTGCTAAATCTGTTAAAAACGCAACAAGACTTCTATCTTCACTGGTGTCTTCAAAGTTTTTCGTTACCGATAATAATTCCTCGAGGTTTTCTAGACGGCTTTGTGCTTCCAGCGATTTTTCTGCTTTAAGCATTTCACGATAGCCAGTCTTTTCAAGGACCTCTTCAACTAATTCTGTAACCGAAAGGAACTCCTGCATATTCGTATAATTACGAATTAAATCATGGAATTCACGTGCTGCTTTTGTAATTTTCGGGCTAAGGCCGATTAATTCAATCGAGTCCAATGCCTGATATAAGGAAATATCGTGCATTGCAGCAAAATTAGCGATTTTATCAACCGAGGTGGAACCAATTCCACGTTTCGGAACGTTAATCACCCGTTGTAAGCTGATGTCATCGTCCGGATTGGAAATCAAGCGTAAATAGGCAAGCATATCCTTAATTTCTTTCCTGTCATAGAACTTAGTACCGCCAACGATGGCATATTCAATATTCGATTTTAGTAACACTTCCTCCACCACACGTGACTGTGCATTCGTACGATAAAGAATCGCAATGTCGGAAAGTTTTTTGCCATCTCGGGTTAATTCTTTAATTTTTCCCGCAACGAATTGGGCTTCGCCCTGCTCACTATCGGCACGGTAATAAACCAGTTTGTTCCCCTCAGGGTTCTCTGTCCACAGATTCTTTGCCTTTCGGTTCATATTATTTTCGATGACCTTATTTGCGGCAAGTAAAATCCTTTTTGTCGAGCGATAGTTTTGCTCAAGCAGAATAACGGTTGCGTTCGGGTAATCTTTTTCGAATGATAGAATATTAGCAATATCGGCACCGCGCCACCTGTAAATCGACTGATCGGAATCCCCGACCACACAAAGGTTTTGGAAGCGATTCGCAAGCATTTTGACCAACATATACTGTGCTCTGTTCGTATCCTGGTACTCATCGACGTGAATATATTGAAATTTACGCTGATAATACTCGAGTACATCCGGTACCCGCTGAAATAATTGAATCGTCATCATGATCAGATCATCGAAGTCGAGAGCCTGATTTTTCCGTAATCGCTTCTGGTATTCCGTGTAAACATCACTTACGGTTTGTTCAAAATAACCTCCGGCCGTTTTCGCATATTCCTCGGGGTCAATCAGTTCATTTTTAGCTGAGCTGATGGAACCTAGGATAGCGCGCGGATCAAACTTCTTCGGATCGAGATTTTTGTCTTTGAGGATTCCTTTAACGACGGATTGCTGGTCGGTTGTGTCCAGAATCGTAAAATTGCGGTTAAAGCCCATTCGGTCGATATCGCGGCGTAAAATTCTTACACACATCGAGTGAAAGGTAGAAATCCAAATTTCTTCCGCCACACCGCCCATCATTTTCCCGATTCTTTCTCTCATCTCGCGTGCAGCTTTATTTGTAAACGTAATCGCTAAAATATTATAGGGATTCACTCGTTTTTCGACGATTAAATAACCAATTCGATGTGTTAATACTCTTGTTTTTCCACTGCCGGCTCCTGCCATCAAGAGAAGCGGGCCGTCAGTTGCTTTTACGGCACTTTGCTGCTCCGGATTCAGTCCGTTTAAAAGCTTATCTGTTAAAAATTGCACTTCTTCCACCACCATTTACAAACATTTGTTCTCATTTTATTTTAACGTGATTTTCACTTTAAAGCAAATTCTAGTTGACACTTTTTACCGTTTCTAATGCTTGATCAAAATCATCATAAATAGCGTTTCCGACAACAATGACATCAGCATGCTTGGCCATTTCTGCGGCTTGTTCGATGGTAGAAATCCCGCCGCCATAAAAGAGAGTTGTGTTTTCAAGCACCTTTTTCACTTCGGCTACCATTGTGGGATCCCCGTATTTTCCGCTATATTCCAAGTAGAAGATTGGGAGTTGAAACATCTTTTCAGCCATCATCGCATAGGCCTTCACATCATCAATGGTGATGTTTGCATTGGCGTTCGTCAGTTTCGCGGCCTTGCAATCCTCATTCAAAATACAGTAGCCTTCCATCGCGAATTCTTCCCAATTTATGATTTCACCAAATTCCTTAACCGCTTCATGGTGCAGCCCGGTAATCCATTTCGGATCACGGCTATTTAAAATGGTCGGAATAAAGTATAAGTCAAAGCCCGGTGTAACGGTCTCAATACTTGAAACTTCAAGGACACATGGAACCGTATAGCGGCGAACTCGCGCCATTAAGTCGAGGACGTTTTCAAGTGTCACGCCGTCTGTTCCGCCAACAATCACGGCATCTGTGCCAGATTCGCAGATTTTTTCTAATTTATCATCAGATATTTCTTTATTTGGGTCGAGTTTAAACACATGCCGCCACTCGCGAAAGTCATACATCCAAAGATCCCCCATTCATCATTCCATTACACCATTATAGCATTTGCCGATTCGATAAAAAAAGAAAACACTGATTCTATTTATAGAAATGTTAACCAACGTAAAAAGAAAAACCGAAGAGACATTCTCTTCGGCTTAGTTATTCTTCTTCAGGCTTGCTGTTTTCATCTTTAATCCGTTCAAGGACCATTTCATACGTATCGTTGCCAAAGTTTAAACAACGTTTTACACGGGAAATCGTTGCTGTGCTTGCCCCTGTTTCTGTTTCAATTTTATGGTACGTATTTCCGTCCCGGAGCATTCTTGCTACGTCGAGACGCTGTGATAGCGATTGAATTTCATTAATCGTGCACAAATCGTCAAAAAAGCGATAACATTCTTCGAGATCCTTTAGTGAGAGAACTGCTTGAAATAATTGATCTAATTCTTTGCCGCGTAATTTATTAATTTGCATATTGTTTACCCCTTAATTGATGAAATGTTTATTTTGCGTTAAATGAAACGCTTTTTTCCAGTCCAGGATTAGTCGGTACCACATTCACCCATGTTTTTCCTGGAACGAATGGCACTTCTTTACCATCTTTAACAGCGATAATCTGGCCGTCCTTGTTCGCCCATTCCACTTCGTTAACCTTGCCCATCTGCAGCAAATAAGCCTTGCCGCCTGACTTGAAATCAATATCGCGTCGGCCAACCGAATCGATTACTCGATGGTTTGTTTCCATTATTAAAATATTATTAAGTAAAACGGGTTCATTTGTATCTAAATCGACTGATTGCTCGCCGCCAGAAAACCGTTTATATTTACCAAGGGCTGCATCAAATTCGAAGCTGGAATCAGAGATCCCACCCGATGAATAGGTAATTTTCACTGACTCTGCCTTGTCACCGGTCACATTTTTACTGTCTTCCTCTGATAAAAACTTGAAGGCTGGCGGGCTTTTCTCCAGCGAATACTTCTTTTGTTCGGCACCCTTTAAAATATTTTCATACGTTATATAGGAATTATGTGGCGCCTTCCGAGTACTAGACCGTTTAAATAGTGTACCATCATAAACCATACCATTAATATTGTCGATATAATTGCCCTCTAGCATTTTCTTAGCTTCCTCACTCCAGCCATGGGCAATATAAAGAGCATTCAGTCCTTTAGCTAGGTCAATATAATAATCGCGGGCACTGCGGACAGGACCGATATTCGCCGGTTTTTCACTTTGAAACACAGCTAGGAAGCGCGTTATATCACCCTCTGCCAATACCTCATAAACGATGTCAGCCTTGTTCAAACCCGATTGCGGCCTTGCCTTTGGATGATTATTAATCATGACGGCAACAGCCCTGCCCTCTGTTTGTGTCTCAGAGCCTATGCCTGTTAACGGATAAAAATACGGGGCACCCTGTTTCTCTTCCGCTTTTTCCTCAGCCTTATTGACTGTTTTTTCCTTCTTTACTGGTTCTTTTACTTTCTCCTTATGACTACATCCAGAAAGTAATAACAAGATTGCTGCAAAGGCGGCAGCCCATTTTTTCATTCAACGAACACCCCTATTTCCTCCAAGGCTCAAAAATTCCTTTCGCGCTTTAACTCATTAGATATTTACAGTTTAACGCATTATTGACGGAAAGAGTACTGTTTTATTCATCACATCATACATCCCCTGCTGGGTAATCCGAATATAAGGTAAATGTGTTGATGAAAAGAACAGCAGACTATAAATTGGATCTGAAAAAGAATAGCCCCTAGCTCGCAGCTCTTCAGACAACTGTTTTTCTTGGACCATTAAGTCTTCCATAGGAAGGTCTGACATAATTCCATTTAAATGAAGCGGCAGCTCGCAAACCACCTGATCATCCTCGACCATGACAATCCCGCCGCCTAATTCTTTCATTCTATTAAATGCCAGAAGCAAATCTTGTTTATTTTTCCCGATTAAAATAATATCACCTGTATTGGAAAACGAGCTTGCTAATGCCGACAATTTTGTGGCGAAGCCTTTTAACAGCGTATTAATCCGCCATTTCCCGTTACGGTCAATTAAGGTAAAATAACATTCATCATGATTATGCGACAATTCATCCCCTGATACATCAATCGCTATCGAGTAGGGCTTGGTGATTACGGAGTTTTCCATTTTGATTCCAAAAGGCATTGAGAATTGTAGATCATCCATCGTTAATTCCCAATCCAGTTCCATCTTTTTCAGGCCATATTCCTTCCATTTCAATGGCGGATAAGTAACTTCTGTTTTCACTCCGTCCCGTTTTACCCATTTCCCTTTCGCAAGGACCGAAACAGGCGCAGGGTTTTCGATACTCGATAAAAAGTTAATATTGGCGATGCGTCCAGTGGCAATTTGCCCATGTAAATGGTCGATATTGTAGTATCTGGCGATATTGACAGTCGCCATATTATAGGCATCGATAATCGGGACCCCTTTTTCAATGGCAATTCGGATCATCAGGTCGTTCATCCCTTGTTCGTAAAAGGCGGAGGATGAGCCGTCGGTATTAAAGATTAAGCGATCATACGCCTCGATGCCAAGTCGCTTCATATCGTCCAAAATTTGCGGCAAATCAGGCCGGATAGAAGAATATCTTAATGACACCATATACCCCTGCATTAAACGCTTATAAACCTCTTCACCTGTCATCGCTTCGTGGTCACAGTCCGTCCCGAGGAGCATCATTTTTGCTAAGGTTTTTTCAGATGCTCCAGGAAAGTGACCCTCAATTTTCTTACGCATCCGTTTTGCTTCTTGAATCCAGTGAAGCATCATATCATCGCCATTAAGCAGTCTGGGCCAGCCTGTTAGCTCACCGCCCTGAAGGACTGCATCATGCTCAAGCCATGACTTAATATTACTGTGCGAAAATATTTCTTCTTCATGCAGAATTTCCGTTTGGGAATCAAAGCGGCTCCACCAATACATCGTCGTCGGAATCGAACGCAGGTCATTTAATAATGAAAAGGCTTCCCTTTTTTCCAAATTTAACATTAATGCCATGTTGTCATTTATTAATGTTGTCGTCCCAAATTGGGATGCATAGGCTGCAAGCGTTTGGGGATTATATAATTGAAAGGGATGAGCATGTGGCTCGATGTATCCTGGTACAAGAATTTCATTTGTGCAGTCAATGACTTCACAGTTTTCGATATATGTTGGCAGATTCTCGCCAACATAGACAATCCGATCTTCATAAATCCAAATATTTGCCCTCATCCACTTTCGAAATGACTGATTTAAATATAAAGCGTTTTTCAATAATATGGTGGGAGACGTTTTCCCATCCAACACGGATATGTGCATACGCAGGTGTTTATTTTTCCAACGGTAACGTTGTTCCAGCATATGATATCCCCTCCCTTTATTTATACTATCTATATAATAAAATCTTGATTTAATAACAAAGAAAGCCCTTACAAAATTTCTTTTATTATTATACTATCATATTTTACCGTTTAACGCAGTAAAGAATTGATAAATATTGTAAAGAATTTGTGAAGGAGTGAGCAAAATGAATATCAAACCCAATATTGGCCTATTAAACGCTTTAATCCGGATTACAATTGGACTAACCATGTTATCCTGGTGTACGGCAAAACTTGTGAAACACCCATGGCGGGATTCCTATCTGTTTGTAGCCCTATGCGGCGCGATGAAGGTAGCCGAGGGAATCGTCCGCTATTGCCCAATAACGGCATTATATGAAAGATGCCAGGAAATGATGCCGGAAAAATCAGCGGTTGTCGATTCGATGGATGGGATGGAGGGATTGACGAATTTGGAAGGGGATCAGGGGGTGCCTTATAATCCGACTTGAAATGTACCTGAAATGTTGCATTAAATGGGACAGTAACTAGGAAAACCGAACTTGAGATGGTCAAGTTCGGTTTTGTGTCTTGTTAAACAAACTATATTTTTCGTAGCCAAAAAACATTCGACTACATTCTACCTTCCACGTACTGCTTTAATTTCATCTAACCCCAGTTCTGTCAGATCTGAAATATATTCATCCGGAAAATTGTCTTGGATTAATTTCATTGCTAGCTTTCTCCTCGCTTTAATTAAACCTTTTTCGATTCCTTTCTCGATTCCTTTCTCGATTCCTTTTTCGATTCCTTTCTCTAACCCCTTTTTCTCACCTTCTTCTCTCTCACGCTTCATCAATTCTCCAAAAGTCGGCGGCAAGTTATTTCGGTCTAAGTACATCATCTCTGTTACCTCCTTTGAAAATTCTTTTGCATTCAATTTGATTTATCTTGTATTGTAAAAAACTCAACATAACCATAGCTTAAGTTCACCATTACAATGTACTCCTTGTTGTCTTTTTCAGATACCCAGCTTTCAACAACATCTTTCTCATAAAGACTATCCCAAGCAGGTTTATTTACAAAAGATAATTGGTCTCCATCACTAATAAAGGATTTCGCAAAATTTTCAACCATTTTGTTAGCCACATCTTTTGAAATCTTATTCTCTTTTAAATCAAAAGAGTAGTTCTTGTAATGATACTGTTTAAATCCATTTTCGTTGAAAATTACTTCGATTTTATGAATAAAGTTATCGCTGTTAGGTTCTTTTTTACTCCAAAGGTATAGTGTTGATTCATTTAGATCTTCTTGTCTGAAATTCGGCATATTGTCAAGAACATTCTGAGGTAAGTACTTTTTCAATTCTGAAAAAACGGTTTCCTTTGAAATGTCATCTTTGTTTATAGCATTGGGTTCTTCAAATGAGGTATTGGCCGTTTCATTATTTGTTGTTTCTATTATTTTTTCTTTTGGCACACTTGCATTGTTACCTTGTGAATCTTTAAACAAATTTAGTTGGGTTGCTACGAAATAAGCAATTCCTAGGAAGAATACAGTAGTTACTGCCAAACTCAAAAGAGAATTAAATTTATTTCTAAATGGAAAAACTCGACTCTTTTTATTTTTAATGGAACTTAAAACACTTTGCTCTAACTTATCATTAAAATAAATATCCCGTAATAAAGTTTCATTCATTTTATCTTTTAGATTAATTAATTTATTTTCCACTGAATGTTCACTCTCCCTCAAATGATTGTTTTAATTTAAGGCGACCTCTATGTAATCTAGTTTTAATCGTGTTCGAATTGACCTTTAACAGCACAGAAATTTCTTCAATGGAAAACTCTTGATAATAAAATAAAATAATGACCTCTCTTAATTTTAATGGCAGTTCCATTACTTGCTGAGATATTAATTGGCTTTCTTCTTTTTTCAACAGTTTAGATTCAATTGTTCGATCTTCCTGATTATTCCCGAAATAGTCTGTAAATAATAAATTTTTAAATGCCCAACTCTTTAAAACATCTTTACATTTATTCACCGTAATTTTTAAAATCCAGGTCTTATACGAGGATTCGTTTCGAAAGTCATCCATTTTTTCAAAACATTTAATAAATACATCTTGTGCCACATCTTCTGCTAATTGCCTTTGCTTTAGATAAGTGTATGCCACCCTGATTACGTCATTACCATATGTTCTCATAAGCCATTTTAGTTTGTCTTCTCGATTAAAATAATTAGGCGGTTCTACCTTGGAGCTATTTATCTCTTCTATCATTCTTCTCCCCCATTATCTGTTTTTAGTATTTTGACGATTTGTAATTCAATTAGGTTCCTTTTGATGAAAAAATTCTCCCTGCCACTGTCAAGCCCAGAAATTTGTCGAAAAAAAGGGTCAGTCTCACGCACTTTTAATGCGATGGAGACTGGCCCCTAATTTCTTGACCGTTGAAGACATACTTGTTATGCTAGGCCCAATGTTTACTGGATTGCATCCAATGGTTGGAGGTTTTTTTTTGAATGTTATCGTAAACAAATTTAAAAAATTTCATTACAAACAACTTATATTTTACACTATAATTGCGCTTTGTCTTATCGCCTCTGTTGTTTTTGTTACTCACAATCAATCGCTCTATAATCGTCCAATCGCTGAAGTCATCGAAACCCATCTTGAAGACACAACTGAAATGATTGATATACATAATAATAAAGACTTTCTATTCACTCAGCGCATTATAGCCAAATTAAAAAATGGAGAAGAAAATGGACAGCTGATCCATTTAACGAATAAGTATTCATCGTCTGGAGCATATGACCAAGAATACTATGTTGGAAATGAATTGTTTATTTCAATTGATAAAAACGCAGACGTAAATACAGATTTAACTGGAACGATAAAAGACGTAAAACGAGATAAATACGTAGTAATCATCGCCTGGATTTTTATCTTTACTTTACTTATCGTAGGAAAAAAGCAAGGACTGCTTTCTATTATCAGTTTGGCGGTTAATGCTGTCCTGTTATCCTTTGCCTTGGATGTGTATTTGAAAAACTCAGACATAAGTTTACTAGTGATCTGCAGCATAGGTGTGATTATTTTTACTGTTATTTCTTTATTACTCGTAAACGGTTTTAATGAAAAAACATATGCAGCAATAGTTGCGACATTAATCGGGACTTTTATTACGCTGTTCATTACCTATTTTGTTATGTGGCTAACTTCCGAAAATGGCCTTCGATATGAAGGAATGCAATTTCTGACTCGGCGTTATCAAATGGTCTTTATGACAGGATTACTCCTTGGATCTTTAGGAGCCGTCATGGATGTTGCGATTACAATGTCTGCTTCGATCTTTGCTTTATATGAAAAAAATAACAACATACCAGTTAAAGCACTTAAAACATCGGGAATGGAGATTGGTAAAGATATTATGGGAACCATGACGAGTATTTTATTTTTTGTCTATATCAGTGGTTCCATTCCAATGCTTATTTTGTTTTTGAAAAATGCGTCTTTATTGGGGTATACCCTTTCCATGAACCTATCATTAGAATTAGCTCGAGCCCTGGCTGGCGGCATTGGCATCGTGTTAACAATTCCGATTGGTCTATATACTTCTATTTTCTTCATTAATCGAAAGAGGACAAGAGTATGAATGTATTAGTGTGGCTGGCAGCCATTTTATTTATATTGATGGTCCTTATTGGCGGAAAAAATGGGATTCGGTCTTTTATTTCTTTATTCATCAACTTTGGTGTGCTCCTTCTTACTGTACTTTTTATGGCAAGTCCAAAGGCAAATCCAATCATCTTAACATTGATTGGATGCACAGTGATTAGTTGCATTAATTTATTTTTTATTAATAAAGTGAACAGCAAAACAACTACAGCCTTCATTTCTACTATGATCACGATTGTTATTTTACTTATTTTTATTAACATTGTGACAGAAACTGCGATGATTCAAGGATTTGGGGAATTTGAAATAGAGGAGCTTCACATATTCTCTCTTTATATTGGGGTCGATTTTGTTAAAATTGCATCTTCCGTCATTATTATGAGTACAATTGGTGCAATTACGGATATTGCCATTTCCATTACATCTCCCATGGGTGAATTATTTAATCATCATCCATCAATTAGCAGGAAAGAGTTATTCTTATCGGGATTAGGTATCGGGAGGGATATTTTAGGAACGACGACGAATACTTTATTTTTTGCTTTCGTAGGAGGCTACCTGGGATTGCTTTTATGGTTTAAAGAATTATCTTATTCAGTTGGAGATATCGTAAATTCAAAAGTATTTATTGCTGAGATAATCACAATCCTTTGTGCCGGAATTGGTGTAGCTTTGATCATTCCTATTGCTTCCTGGATTAATGCCTATTATTTAGTAAAAAAAAGAAACAAAGGCGAGAAGGTTGCTCTTTAACCTTCTTGACAGATTGGCTTACGCCCCCTTTTAAGAAAGGCGCAAGCGCCCTGGTCAGTGGCTGTATGGCCTCCTCGAAATAGCTAACGCTTTTTCTTCGTGCGAAGCTTTCCTTTTGGAGCGCTCAAAGTGAGTATTGGAAACACGGTGCGCGCAAGCGTTCAGATGTTGACTTATCGTAGGGTGGAGCGCGAAGGCATCTCGCTGCTAGGGAGCTGGACAATTCTCGAGGTCGATATTTCTTATCTTTTAAAAATATCGTAATTGCTTTAAATAAAGTAACTTTTGGAAAAAAACAGCCTGTTGAGGAGTAGATTATCCATTTTGGACGTTGAATTGGCGAAAAAATGTAATTAGAAGTGACTTGCCCGTCAGAAAAACATGTTTTACTCACAAGAAATGCAGTCAATTATACTCCCCTATTTTTTATTAGCGAATTTCGGGAGTTTATTAGCGAATCTTACAAGTTTATTAGCGAATCTGTCATGGTTATTAGCGAATTTAAGGATTTAATAGCGAATTGAAATTTACTATGGAAAAACCTTAGGAAAATATACCCTCCCCTTTTTTATACCCGAATAATTTACTTTTCCAGAAAGCATTAGCATCTTTTAGCAGTATGAATCGAATCCAAATAACAAAACTCTGATATATAAATTCTGATATTTTAAAAAAGCCGACCTTAGGTCGGCTTTTCTTTTACCCCAGAACAGATTGAAATGCTCTCACACCAATATCTTTTCGATAAAAAACTCCATCACAAGTTAATTTCCCCAACTCGCGATAGACTTTTTCTTGTGCTTCAACCAAGTTTTCGGCCTTTGCCCCCACAAGAAGCACCCTGCCCCCTGCTGTAACAAATTCACCCGCTTCATTTTTGACCGTTCCTGCATGAAAAGTGACTACATCATCATTCATATCATCTAATCCAGTTAGCACGGCACCCTTTTGATAAACCTCCGGATACCCTTTTGCAGCCACTACAACCCCAATCATGGCTTGTTCATCCCATTCAAGGTTCGGCTTAACACCATCTAATAGTTCTAAAATCACTTCAACTAAATCCGATTTTAATCTTGGCAAAATCACCTGTGTTTCCGGGTCGCCAAAACGGGCGTTAAACTCGATGACTTTTGGACCCTCTAAAGTATTAATTAACCCTGCATATAATATCCCGCAAAAGCTGCGATTCTCTTGCACCATTGCTTTCGCTGCAGGTATCAGGACTGTGTCGATGGCGGTCTGCACCGTTTGTTTACCAATCTGAGGAACCGGTGAATAGGCACCCATTCCGCCGGTATTCGGACCATGGTCGCCATCATAGGCCCGCTTATGATCTTGTGCTATTTCCAGCGGCACAACGATATCCCCATTTACAAATGCCATGAGCGAAAATTCTTCACCTCTTAAAAATTCTTCAATCACGACCCGTGAAGATGCCCCGCCAAACTTCGCGTCGATGAGCATTTCTTCAAGGCTTTCGAGCGCTTCCTCTTTTGTTAAGGCAACCGTAACACCTTTGCCCGCCGCCAATCCGTCTGCTTTAATGACAATCGGCGCTCCTTTTTCTTCGACATATTTACGTGCTTCTTGATAAGAAGTAAAAACGGCATAATCGCCGGTTGGAATTTGGTATTTTTTCATCAATTCTTTGGCAAACGACTTGCTTCCTTCAATCTCTGCCGCTGCTTTTCGCGGTCCGAATACCTTCAAACCCGCCGCCTCGAATTTGTCGGCAAGTCCTTCCAGGAGAGGGACTTCCGGGCCGATAATCGTTAAGTCCATTGCTTGGTCTTTGGCAAATTGAATGAGGGGTTCGTGGTTCGATTCTTCGATAGGAACCAGCTCCGCGACATCAGCCATGCCATCGTTTCCTGGAGCGACAAATACTTTTTCTACAAGCGTGCTCTCGCTAACCTTTTGGCAAATGGCATGTTCTCTCCCGCCGCGGCCAATGATTAGTACCTTCATCGATTTCACCTCATTTTATGTTTGGCTGTTTACTAAAAGTTTGTTGCTTTTTACCATTAAATCCTGAAATCTACCTTCTCGATAGTTGGAGTACGTTTTACGACAGTTGGAGACAGCTTAGCGACAGTTGAATTGCGTTTCACGACAGTTGATCCCCGGTTTACGACAGTTGGAGCCGGCTTTCCGACAAAACAACAACGTGTAAGCAAAACAGCTTAGTGTTTAAAATGCCTTACCCCGGTAAACACCATTGCAATCCCATATTCATCTGCTTTTTTAATCGAATCCTCGTCACGAATCGAACCGCCCGGCTGAATTATCGCGGTAATTCCTGCCTTTGCTGCCGCTTCGACGGTATCGTCCATTGGAAAAAAGGCATCGGAAGCGAGTGCGGCACCTTCAGCTTTTTTACCTGCCTGCTTCAAAGCAATATCAGCGGCCCCGACGCGGTTCATCTGCCCGGCGCCAATTCCAATCGTCATGTCTTCATTAGCGACAACAATTGCATTCGACTTCACATGTTTGACAACCTTCCAGCCCAACTTTAATGCTTCCCACTCGGCAGGAGTCGGCTGTCTTTTCGTAGGAACCTTGATTTCGGCATCATCCAATGTGAACAGGTCTTGCTCCTGAACAAGTAATCCTCCCTCAATTGAGGTCAGTTTCAGCTCAGATTTTTTCACACTAGAAAATGGAATCGTTAACAGGCGCAGATTCTTTTTCGCTGTTAAAATCGCTAACGCTTCGTCGGAGTACGATGGCGCAATAATAATCTCAAGGAATATTTCATGGAGCTTTGCTGCCGTTTCTGCATCCACTTCACGGTTAAAGGCAATGATACCGCCAAAAATGGAAACAGGATCGGCTGCAAACGCCTTTGTAAATGCTTCAAACCCTGTTTTACCAGTACCGACACCACATGGGTTCATATGTTTTACTGCCACTGCCGCTGGTTCCGTAAACTCCTTAACAATTTGCAGTGCCGCATCAGCATCATTAATATTATTGTAAGAAAGTTCTTTGCCGTGGAGCTGCTCAGCATAAGCAATCGAAAACGATGAACCTAAAGGCTTTTGATAAAATGCAGCATGCTGATGCGGGTTTTCCCCGTAACGGAGTGTCTGCTTTAATTCATATGTAACCGTTAATTTTTCCGGAGTTGCCTCCTCGGCAAGATTTGTCATGTAATCCGCAATGAGTGCGTCATAGGCAGCAGTATGGCGGAACACCTTGGCCGCAAGCCTTACCCTCGTTTCAAGCTTTGTTTCGCCTTCAGCTTTCAACTCCGCAACTACCGTTTCATAATCGGACGGATCGACCACAACGGTGACATATTGGTGATTTTTCGCAGAAGCACGGAGCATCGTTGGACCGCCAATATCTATATTTTCAATCGCATCGGCAACCGTTACATCTGGCTTTTCAATCGTTTGCTGGAAAGGATACAGATTGACACAAACAAGCTGAATTGGCTCGATTCCATGTGCCTCGAGCTGCTTTTGATGTGCTGCATCGTCCTGTTTTGCCAGTAAGCCGCCATGAATCAATGGGTTTAACGTCTTAACCCGCCCTTCGAGAATTTCCGGAAAGCCGGTAACTTCACTAACACCTAAGACTGGGATTCCCTGCTCCTCCAGCATTTTTTTCGTTCCGCCGGTAGAGATGATTTCAAAGCCAAGGCTGACGAGCTCTTTCGCAAACTCGCTCACTCCACTTTTATCAGAAACACTAATAAGCGCACGTTTTTTCATCTTGTTTCAACCTCTTCTCTTGTCATCAGCATTTGTAGTATCTCAGGATACAGTTTGTGTTCAATCACCTGTATTTTCCGTTGCAGGCTTTCATGGGTCTCATTTTTAGCAATCCGTACCCGCTCCTGGACAATAATCGGTCCCGTGTCCATGCCTTCGTCGACAAAATGGATGGTGACACCACTCCAATTTGCTTTTGCCGCGAGCGCCTGGCCAATCGCATCTTTGCCTGGAAACGCCGGAAGCAACGAAGGATGAATATTCACGATTCGCCCTTCATACTCCTTAAGCAGTGTTGACCCAATTAAGCGCATATACCCGGCCAGCACAATTAAATCAACGTTATTATCTTTTAGCAGCATGGCTATTTCCGCTTCGTAGTCTGCTTTACTTAGATAGTCCTTTGCGCAAAAAACAAAAGCGGGAATGCCTGCCTCTTTGGCTCTTTCAGTAACGTACGCACCCTGTTTGTCGCAAACCAGCAACGAAATATTCGCCTCAAGCTTCCCCTCTTGAACCATCTCGAGGATCGCCTGAAAATTACTACCGCTTCCTGATGCGAACACTGCAATATTTTTCATCGCCGTCCACCAAAGCCTTTGATGTTCAATCCCGCTTGATCCGTCACGATGCCCAGTTCATACGCCGTTTCACCAACCTGTTGGAAATGCTCGAGCAAATCAGGCGCATCTTCCTTGTCAACGGCAACGACCATGCCGACTCCCATGTTAAAAATATTATACATTTCCTGATAATCGATTTGTCCAGCCTCAGAAATTAATTTAAACACGGAGGGAATATGCCAGTTTTTCTCATTTAATTCTGCGCCAAGTCCAGCAGGCAGCATCCGCGGAATATTTTCAATAAAACCACCGCCGGTAATATGGGCCATCCCTTTAATTTGGAATTTTTTCAATGCAGACAAAATCGGCTTCACGTAGATCTTCGTCGGCTTGAGTAATTCTTCGCCTAATGTACATCCAAGTACATCCACAAACTCGATTAACGACCAATTGTTAAACACTTTTCTGACAAGCGAGTAGCCATTGCTGTGAATGCCGCTTGAAGCGAGGCCGATTAGTACGTCACCTGGTGCGATGGTTTCGCCGGTAATTAACGCCGGCTTTTCACACGCACCTACCGAAAATCCGGCAAGATCGTACTCATCCTCCCGATAGAGCCCCGGCATTTCAGCTGTTTCGCCACCAATTAAGGCACAGCCAGCCTGCTCGCAGCCATCAGCAATCCCCTTGACAATCGCCTCGATCTTTTCAGGAACTGCCTTGCCGCACGCAATATAATCTAAAAAGTAAAGCGGCTCTGCCCCTTGAACAACGATATCATTGACACACATCGCGACCGCATCAATGCCAATCGTGTCATGACGATCCATCATGAAGGCGATCATTAGCTTCGTGCCCACGCCATCGGTGCCTGACACCAATACTGGTTCTTTTAACCCGAGCACGGATAGGTCAAACATGCCGCCAAAGCCGCCCAGGCTTCCAAAGACGCCGGACCTGGCTGTTCGCTGTACATGCTTTTTCATTCTCTCAACCGCTTCATAACCCGCCTCAATGTTCACACCAGCTTGTTTATACGCATTCGCCACGGTCCTCAACCCCTTTGATAATAGTATTGAAGTGTATCGGGATAAATTTCTGTTGGGTAATTTCCGGTAAAGCAGCCAAGGCAATAGCCGTCGTCCTGCCCAAGCGCTTCGACCATGCCGCCTACGCTTAAAAACGTTAATGAATCGGCACCAATGAGGTCGCGAATTTCCTCTACTGATTTATCGGAAGCAATCAATTCTTCCTTAGAAGATGTATCAATCCCGTAAAAACACGGATTTTTTATCGGAGGAGAACTAATGACGACATGCACCTCTGCCGCTCCTGCATCTTTCAGCATTTTAACAATTCTTCTGCTTGTCGTTCCGCGGACGATTGAGTCATCGACCATGATGACGCGTTTTCCTTCTACAACACCGCGAACAGGTGACAGCTTCATTTTTACCCCTTGCTCACGTAAAGACTGCGATGGCTGGATAAAGGTCCGTCCGACATAACGGTTTTTGATTAACCCCATTTCATAAGGAATCCCCGCTGCCTCAGCATAGCCGATTGCCGCTGAAATACTGGAATCCGGCACCCCGGTCACGACATCTGCATCAATTGGAGCTTCAACAGCCAATTTTTTCCCTAAGTTTTTCCGGGCTGTATGGACATTGACGCCTTGGATATTACTATCAGGTCTTGAAAAATAAACATACTCCATCATGCAGATCGCTTTTGTCGTACTCATCGCAAAGCGCTCGGATGTGAGCCCATCTTCGTTTATAATTAACAGTTCTCCTGGCATAATATCGCGGATATATTCGGCTCCGATGACATCAAAGGCACATGTTTCCGACGCGACAACATACGCATCACCGAGGCAGCCAAGTGAAAGCGGCCTTAGTCCATGGGGATCGAGTGCCACCATTAACTCCGTTTCGGTCATGATTAAATAGGCATAGGCCCCTTTTAACATTGAAAGCGCATTTTTCACGCGGTCGTTCATATGAGGAAAGCCGCTTCTTCTAATTAAATGGGCCAAAACCTCTGTATCAGAGCTTGTTTGAAAAATACTCCCCTGTGTTTCAAGCTGATGCTTTAAGGAATTCGCATTAACAAGGTTGCCATTATGAGCAAGTGCCAGGCTTCCGCTTTGCGAATGGAACAAGAGCGGCTGGACGTTCTCATAGCCGCCGCCCCCTGCCGTTGCATAACGAACATGGCCGATAGCGGCAGAACCGGTTAATTCCGCCACCGCTTCTGCCGTAAAAATCTCAGACACAAGCCCTTCGCCTTTAACCCCTTTCAGTGTTTTTCCATCGGAAACGACGATACCGGTTCCTTCCTGGCCGCGGTGCTGCAGGCTATGGAGCCCATAATAGGTTAATTGCGCGGCATCCGGATGTCCAAAGACACCAAAGATGCCGCACTCTTCGTTTAATCCCTTGAGTTCAGCAAGCATGGGATCGCCCCTTTCCAGGCAGCTTTTAATTCATTTATTGAAACCTCAAGTATAGGATCACTTTTTGTTAGAATGCGTAGTGTTGCCGAATCATTCACTTCACCGATAAGGGCTGCTTCTACTAAGCTTTCGAACTCCGCTTGATGTTCTTCCTTTACGGATAAAAGAAAAAGAGATTGGCTTTCACTGAATAATGCTGTTACATGATTTCCTGTAATCGTCACTGCCGCACCTAATGTTTCACTGCCGAATAGGCATTCTGCCAAGGCTACTGCTAAGCCGCCTTCAGACAGGTCATGGGCAGATTGAACTAAACCTGATCGAATCGCAGCTAGAACTTGTTCTTGCCTTTCTTTTTCTAAATCAATATTTAATTCCGGTGCTTTTCCGGAAATTCTGCCGTTCAACAGCTTTTGCAGCTCACTGCCGCCAAATTCCGGTTTTGTTTCTCCAACCAGATAAATCAGGTCGCCGCTGTTTTTAAAATATTGTGTTGTAATATGGTCGATGTCAGTTACAAGGCCAACCATGCCAATGACAGGTGTTGGATAAATCGCTGTGCCGCTTGTTTCGTTATACAGTGACACGTTTCCGCCGATGACAGGTGTCTCGAGTACTCGGCATGCTTCACTAATCCCGTCGGCTGCTTTTTCAATTTGCCAGAATACCTCTGGCTTTTCGGGATTTCCGAAGTTTAGGTTATCGGTAATCGCTAACGGCTCGGCACCCGAACAGATAATGTTGCGGGCTGCCTCAGCGACCGCAATTTTTCCGCCGGTTTCCGGATCCAAATATACATAGCGGGAGTTGCAGTCTGTGGTCATCGCGAGTGCTTTCCGGGTGCCGCGAATCCGGAGGACCGCCGCATCTGAACCTGGAGAGACAACGGTATTGGTGCGGACCATATGGTCGTATTGCTCATATACCCATTCCTTGCTCGCCACGGTCGGCTGGCTTAATAGTTGTATTAAAGTTTCTTTTACATCATCGACTTGCGGGATTTCCTGTTCCATTGCTTGGAATTCTTGAAAATAGGACGGTTCTTGTGACGGCTTTTGATAAACGGGTGCATCCTCTGCCAAGGCATCCACCGGTACATCGGCGACTGTTTCGCCGTTATGGATTAAACGCAAGTTTTTATCATCGGTTACCGTTCCGATGGCCACTGCTTCTAAATCGTATTTTTCAAAAAGCCGGGCGATTTCCGGTTCGCGGCCTTTCTTAACCACAATCAGCATCCGCTCCTGGGATTCTGACAGCATCATTTCATAGGCGGTCATTCCGGTTTCCCGCTGTGGGACAAGATCCAAATTCATCTCGATGCCCATTCCTGCCTTGCTTGCCATTTCCGCCGAGGAGCTTGTCAGGCCGGCAGCGCCCATGTCCTGGATTCCGACTAGCGCATCGGATTGAATCAGCTCTAGACAGGCCTCGAGGAGCAATTTCTCCATAAATGGGTCACCCACTTGAACAGCCGGGCGTTTCTCATCGGATTGCTCGGTTAATTCTTCTGAGGCAAAGGTGGCACCATGAATTCCGTCGCGGCCTGTCTTCGCCCCTACATACATAACTGTATTGCCTAAGCCGTGCGCTTGGCCTTTTTGAATATCCTTATGATCGATAAGGCCGACGCACATCGCATTCACAAGCGGATTTCCCTCGTAGCAAGGCTCGAATTGAATTTCGCCGCCAACAGTTGGAATGCCAATGCAGTTGCCATACCCTGCGATTCCGGCAACGACTTCTTTAAATAAATAGCGCACCCTCGCGGAATCAAGCTCGCCAAAGCGAAGCGAGTTTAATAGGGCAATTGGACGGGCTCCCATTGAAAAAACATCACGGATAATGCCGCCGACACCGGTTGCCGCACCTTGATATGGTTCAATCGCTGATGGATGGTTGTGGCTTTCAATTTTAAAAACAACTGCCTGCCCATCGCCGATATCGACAATCCCCGCGCCTTCACCAGGACCTTGCAGAACTCTTTCGCCGGTTGTCGGGAATTTTTTAAGGACTGGTTTTGAATTTTTATAGCTGCAGTGTTCCGACCACATCACGGAAAAAAGGCCTGTTTCGGTATAATTGGGGGTGCGGCCAAGGATGGTTTCAATCAATGTAAATTCTTCATCTGACAAACCCATTTGCTGATATAATTTGTCTGCTTTAATTTGAGTCGGATTTGGTTCAAGCGTTAACAACATGTGCTTCCCTCCAAGTTTTCACAATCGATTGAAACAATTTAAGTCCATCGGCACTGCCGAGCAGCTCATCGACAGCCCTTTCTGGGTGAGGCATCATCCCGAGGACATTGCCTTTTTCATTGACGATTCCAGCGATATCCTCTAAGCTTCCGTTCGGGTTTTGCTGATAGGTGAACACGATTTGGTTATTGGCTTTTAACTCTGCAAGTGTTTCCTCGTCGCAATAATAGTTTCCTTCGCCATGGGCGACAGGGATCGAGATGGATTGCCCTTGTTCGTAATCCGCTGTAAACATTGTTCTGTTGGTCTCTATCTTTAGTTGGACAGGTTTGCAAATAAAGGAAAGGCTCTCATTCCGTCTCATTGCGCCCGGCAGCAGGCCTGCTTCTAAGAGAATTTGAAATCCGTTGCACACGCCAAGGACTGGCTTGCCGGCTTCAGCCGCTTTGACTACTTCTTTCATCACTTTGCTAAAGCGGGCAATGGCACCTGTGCGAAGGTAATCTCCATAAGAAAACCCGCCCGGCAGAAGGATTCCGTCATATTCAGCTAAGCTTTCCGTATCGTGCCAGACATATTCGACTTCTTCTCCAAGTTCATCGCCAATTGCATGAAACATATCGACATCACAGTTCGAGCCTGGAAAAACAATTACCGCAAACTTCACAGGAAGACACACTCCTCTACTTCGTACCGGTAGTCTTCAATCACTGGATTTGCGAGGAGGCGCGTGCAAATTTCATTGATGACCTCATCGATGTTGCGCTCTGATTTTTCCACGGTTAATTCCATATATTTGCCGATGCGGACATCGGTGACTTCTTTGTAATTTAAAGCATGTAGGGATTGAGTTACGGCCTTACCTTGCGGGTCTAATACACTTTCTCTTAACGTGACAAATACCTTTACCTTATACATGCTGATGACCTCCAAGTTTTGTTAAAATCGTTTCGTAGGCTTCAGTTAAGCTTCCTAAATCACGGCGGAATACATCCTTATCAAGCTTTTCATTTGTCTGTTGATCCCACAGCCGGCAGGTATCAGGGGATATTTCGTCTGCCAGTAAAATTTGCCCTTTTTCATCTTTGCCGAACTCGAGCTTGAAATCGATAAGGCGAATGCCGAGTTCATTGAAAAAGCTTGATAAAACTGTATTGATTTCGAGTGCTTTTTCTCGTAAAATTGCTGTTTCTTGGACGGTTGCTACGTTTAACTCAAGGATGTGATCAACTGTTACGATTGGATCTCCAAGGTCGTCGTTTTTTAGGTAAAATTCAACGAGAGGGGCTGCTAGCCGTTTACCCTCTTCGATTCCCAATCTTGTTGAGAGGCTTCCCGCCGCGACATTGCGAACGACTACTTCAAGCGGAATAATGGTAACTTTCTTTACCAGCTGCTCGGTGTCGGAAATTTTTTTGATAAAGTGGGAAGGGATTCCGTGTTCTTGTAGCTTTAAAAATAACAAACTAGTAATCTCATTATTTAGACGGCCTTTACCCGTGATCATTTCTTTTTTTTGGCCGTTGAATGCGGTCGCTGAATCCTTGTATTCGACTAAAACTGTGTGCTCATCGTTTGTCTTGTAAATTCGCTTTGCTTTTCCTTCATAAAGCAGTTCCTTCATCGTGGGACACTCCTTAATTTGCAATATTGGGAATTTTCGAGCTAGGGGAGTGGGCAGAATCCACCCGTTGCTACCCTTATTCTTTTGTTTGTCTTCTTTCTTTTACCTGGAAGGATGCTTTTTACCCTTTTCGGTCAATGAAACGCTCTTCCTTTTACCGTGGGAGCTGCTTTTTACCCTTTTCGGTCAATGAAACGCTCTTCCTTTTACCGTGGGGACCGCTTTTTCCCTTTTTCGGTCAATGAAACGCTGTTGCTTTTACCTCGTGAGCCGCTTTTCCTCGTTTTCGGTCACATAGAACCTCTCTATGCGACCAGAACTCCATTTTTTCTTCGATGTCAGGCACATAGAACCTTAACCATTCAACCCTAATCGATCAAAAATGGTATCCACATGCTGCAAGTGGTAGTGATAATCAAAACAATCGGCAATTTCTTCGTCAGAGAGCAATGAGGTAATTTTTCCTTCTGCCTCGATCAACCCACGGAATGGAACTTGCTGCTCCCATGCCTCCATCGCTTTTGGCTGAACCGTGTCATAGGCCTCTTCCCGGGACAATCCCTTATCAATCAGCGCCAGCAGCACGCGCTGGGAGTAAATTAAACCAAGCGTACGGTCCATGTTGCGCTTCATATTCTCCGGATATACAGTTAACTTTTTCACAATTCCACCGAAGCGATTTAACATATAATTCAATGCAATTGTCGCATCCGGCAAAATAATTCGTTCCGATGAGGAATGGGAAATATCGCGTTCATGCCAAAGCGGCACATTTTCATAAGCGGTCATCATATAGCCGCGGATCACGCGGGCAAGCCCCGTCATATTTTCCGAGCCAATTGGATTGCGTTTATGCGGCATCGCCGACGAACCCTTTTGCCCTTTGGCAAAAAACTCCTCCACCTCACGCGTTTCACTCTTTTGCAGCCCGCGAACTTCCACTGCAAATTTTTCAATCGAAGTCGCAATCAACGCAAGCACGGACAAATAGTGTGCGTGGCGGTCGCGCTGCAATGTCTGTGTGGAAATTGGCGCTCGGCCAAGGCCTAATTTTTCACAAACATACTGTTCCACGAATGGGTCAATATTGGCGTACGTTCCAACCGCACCGGAAATCTTTCCAAACTCGATACCTGCAGCTGCCTGCTTAAAACGTTCCAAGTTGCGTTTCATTTCTTCATACCAAAGAGCAAGCTTCAAACCAAAAGTAGTCGGTTCCGCATGTACCCCGTGCGTCCGCCCCATCATCACGGTAAATTTGTGTTCAATCGCTTTATTTTTTAATATCTCAATAAAATTTTCCAAGTCCTTCACTAAAATCGCGTTAGCCTGCTTTAAAACATAAGAAAGCGCGGTATCAACCACATCCGTTGAAGTTAAGCCGTAGTGAACCCACTTACGCTCCTCGCCCAATGTTTCCGAAACCGCACGGGTGAAAGCAACGACATCATGCCTTGTTTCTTCCTCTATCTCTTTGATACGCTCAATGTTAAAAGAAGCATTTGCACGAAGCTTGCGAACATCCTCCTTAGGGATTTCCCCTAATTCTGCCCAGGCTTCACAAGCAAGGATTTCCACCTCAAGCCAGGCATTAAAGCGGTTCTCCTCCGTCCAAATGGCTCCCATTTCAGGTCTTGTATAACGATCAATCATGTTTTATCCTCCGATCTTTTCCTTCACTGACTTCCAAATGCTGCACTCTTCAATCTCACCAAGTGCCTCTTCTACATTATCACGCAATATCGTGACATGCCCCATTTTCCGTTTCGTTTTCGGCACTTTCTTCCCATATAAATGAAACTTCCAGTCTTTCATCGTCGGAATTTCTGTATATAGATTCTCAAGATGCTCTCCTAATAGGTTGACCATTACTGCCGGTTTTAATAGCTCCGTCCTTCCTAATGGCCAATTGCAAATAGCGCGGATATGCTGTTCAAACTGGGATGTCACGCAGGCTTCAATTGAAAAATGCCCCGAATTATGCGGTCTTGGCGCTAATTCATTGATATAAATCGTTCCATCACTGGTTACAAACATCTCCACCGCCAATGTCCCGACTACTCCCAGCGATTCAGCTAGCTGCTCTGCTTTTTGAATGGCCTTTGCCTGTAAACCTTCCGAAATTCGCGCCGGAACAATTGTTTTATGTAAAATGTTTTCTTCATGAATATTTTCGGCTACTGGAAAAATAGCAGTCTCCCCATTCAGCCCTCGTGTCACAATAACAGATATTTCTTTTTCAAATGGAATCCATTTTTCTAACACACAACTTCCATGGTTGAGCAGTTCTCCAGCTTTGCTTAAATCATCCGCATTTTTAACCACAAGCTGGCCCTTGCCATCATAGCCGCCTCTTGACGTTTTCAACACGGCCGGAAAGCCAATCGCCTCTATTTTTAAAAATAAATCCTCAGTGCTGCCGATGACTTCATAAGGCGCCACCTCAATACCTGCCTGCTGAATCGCTGTCTTTTCTTTAATCCGATCCTGTGTGATCGTCAATAGCTTTTTCCCTTGAGGCACATAGGCCTGTTCGCAAATCCAGCCCAACGTCTCGGCGTCAATATTTTCAAATTCGTAGGTGATGACATCACTTATCTCTGCTAAACGGCTAATGGCATCGCGGTCATGATAGGCACCATTCACCTCAACATCAGCCACCTGGCCGCATGGGGAGTCAGCTGCCGGTTCTAACACTGCAATCCGAAAACCCATTGCCTTGGCCGTCAAAGCCATCATCCGTCCAAGCTGGCCGCCGCCGATAATGCCGATTGTTGCACCAGGTAAAATCGTCTTGTTAAACAAGTTCATCACTACTTTCCAGAACCTCTGCTCTAGTCGTTTCTCTTCTTACTTCCAATTTTCCCGCTAACTCAGCATCTGCTGTTGCTAAAATTTGCGCAGCCAAAAGACCGGCATTTATTGCTCCTGCTTTTCCAATTGCCACGGTCGCCACCGGAACACCGCCAGGCATTTGCACAATTGACAGCAACGAGTCTAATCCATTTAAGGCCTGAGATTGAACAGGAACGCCAATCACCGGCAAGATTGTTTTCGCCGCAACCATCCCAGGAAGATGGGCCGCACCACCCGCACCGGCAATAATCACCTTTATCCCGTTGCCTCTGGCTTCCTCTGCATATGTAAACATCAACTCGGGTGTACGATGGGCCGAAACAACTTTTTTCTCATACGCTATTTCAAATTGCTCCAAAACAGTGCAAGTATGCTTCATCGTTTCCCAATCCGATTTACTTCCCATAATAACTCCAACAATAGCTGGCATCTCATATCCCCCTTAAAAAACCAAAAATACCCGTAACAAACAGCATCTCCGCGAAGAGAAAGCCATTTGTCCGGGCATAATGATGATTATTCCAACATAAAATAAGGGAATGCCCCTTATTGTGCCGAACATATTGACTTTCCCTCATAGTCCAATAATTTACGGTTATTGGGTAGAAACTTATGGGCCATATTCCCATGGATATACAAGGGTAAAGGTAAATTGTTTTATCAACTAGCCTTATCATACCAATCAATTCAGTAAGCTGTCAACAAATAAATCGAACGTTACTTTTAAAAATAACGTTATTGTTCGTGTTTTACTCAATTAACTTGGCTTCAAAGACAATTTGGCGGCTAACTGGCTCGTAAATTGTTTCATTGCCCTTTTTTACTTCTTGAAAAATTGGCTTTTCAGTCCGGCGGACAGGAACATAGCCTTGCTGTTTCATTCTATTCAGGCAGTCATCAATACTTTCATTCTCCGCCACTTCAAATTGCATCTTCTTTTTACTCATGAAAATAACTTCCCTCTTTTCACTGATTTCACCCAGAAGCCACCGTGAATTGATTTTGGTTCATAGGAAATAATGAATGCCCTCGGGTCTAACGTTTTAATCGTTTCGTATAGTTTTAACTCAAATTTCCGTGGTGTAAGGATTTGCATCGCCATTCGATTCCCTTCCAGCCCATGTGCAGACCAATCGGTAACGCCATAGCCTTTCTCCCTCAATAATTTTGGCAAATCTTTATCGGATTCTCCTGTAATCACATTGACCGTAATATACCCTAATGCAAGCTTTTCCTCAATTTTCATTCCGACAATGACACCGACGCCATAGCCAACCGCATAGGCAACTAAATTTTGAATGTGATTAAGGTTATTTAAGACGAGCCCGAGGCCAAGCACATAAATGACCACTTCAATCATACTAAGGGAAGCTGCCAGATAGCGCTGACCCTTCAAAGTCAAAATCATTCGTATTGTAAAAAAAGAAACATAGACAATATTAATGATCAGGATAATTGCAACCATGATAAAACTATTTTCTAACATAATGAGCCCCCTAATTGATTAAGCTTCCTACACTTTAGCACATTTTTTATTTTAAAACCCCAGGATTTATTTTTATTTGTACAAAATAATATAAAGCTGAAAATAAATGAGGTGCTTTATTTGTTTAAAAAAATATTCCTTTCGATTTCCCTATTCATACTATTTATACCCGTTCATTCAGTCGCTCAAGCAGAACCAATACCAAAAATAAAGGTAGCTTTTATTAGAAACGATGATTTGTGGATCAAAGCTGGCAATAAGGAACACAGAATTACAAATGGAGAATATATAAGGTATCCTAAATGGTCTCATGATGGTAATTGGATTGCCTACCTTAAAAGTATCAATAGTAGTTTTCACAATAGCGAACTCTGGCTTTACAATTTGAATATGGAGAAACATTTCATGGTAAAAGAAGGGGTAAATAACAATTTTCAATGGGCACCTGGGCAAAATAAAATGGGTTTCCTTGTTAATCAAGATTTATTTGTCCTAAATACTGAGCCATCTAAGCATTTCCTTGTAACGCAATTAACAAAAAATATCGCGAATTTTTCTTGGCTTCCCAATGGCAGCGGCTTTTTAACATCTGCAAAGGAAAATAAACAACTAAATTCCGATATCATATTATCAAAAATACTGCTTAGATCCGATCGGCAAAAACCGGTTTTTATGCATTTTTACACAGTTCCAGTCGGTGAAAATGAAATTGTTGCAGGCACCAGCCAGTTTAAATGGTCCAACGATCAACAGTGGATTAGTTTTATTTTAAACCCATCTGCATCATTATCTGCTGATAGCAATACACTTTGTTTGGTCTCAGCTGATGGACGAAATTTTCAACACGTGGATGAAATGTTAGATTATCAGGAATGGCTTCAATGGGCCCCAACTAAAAGCTTTCTTGGATATATCGGTGGATTTGGAAGGGAAGCAAATATAAATAAACAAGGAAAGCTGGTTCGTGTTCCTTCCATTCACAATGAACTTCTCACACCAAAAGGATATGTCGACCGGGATTTGTCTTGGAAAAATGATAGAATAATTTACGTTTCCCGTTCTAAGGAATTCAAACAAGCCGACCTGAATAAAAGACCTTTACCAAGCCTTTATGAGATTGATATCTCGACGTTCAGGAATAAGCAAATAACCAATCCAGCAAAACATGAAGGTGATTTTGCACCACAATTTTTTCATGGTCAGCTTCTTTGGGTTAGAACGGATACACAGACTGCCAATATATTCGTTTCTCGAACAGATAATATGAAGGAAATAGCGTGGATAAAAAATCTTACAGTAGCAAGCGCGTATTATTCAAAGTGGGATTGGGAGGAGGTATTTAATTTATACAACGGCAAGGAAGCATGAAAAAAAGACAACCATTTAAGGTTGTCTTTTGTTTGCCTGGCAG
>NZ_BCVP01000033.1 GCF_001591805.1 Neobacillus novalis NBRC 102450
TGGATAACGGGGAAAATCAAAACCAATTCCAGGGGGATAAGATCAAACTAAAATGGACTTTCAATGCCACACAAGGCAACGGTAGAGACCTGTAAGATTGAAAAAGGTGCGTTAGTGCAGTTCGCTAATTTCGATTTGGACCATTCTCTGTCAAAGTTGAACGTGGCTAGGTTTCGTTGATTCATATCTATTTCCTCGATTTTAGTGAGTTAATGAGACCCATTTGAAATAAAAACAATAAAGGGCTGGGACAGTTGGTGAACTGTCCCGCTTTATTTAAGAGAGTTTAGAAATGGGGAAATCTAATTAGCATTTATTGGTTGATTTGATCTTTCCTTATATTGTTACGATTCAAAAAAATATCGAAGGCTTTTTAATGGTTATTCAGTCTTTTATTTGGAAGGTAAACCCGGGTCAGATCCGTCAGCGGCAATGACTTTGGGGAGTTGTAAAAAATAGGAGTGAAGATATTTGAAGAAAATGATCACAGTTTTAGCTATTTTATCATTGTTATTTTTACTTAGTGCCTGTTCTGCTCTAACCTCAGGAGAAGGGAGCAAGGTACTTGTTAAAACGGAATATGGAAATATCACAAAAGATGATTTATATAAAGAAGTAATAAGTTCCGACCGGGGAAAGGAATTAATTCAGAAGATGGTCTATATGCAAATTTTGGAGGGCAAATATGAGGTATCTGATAAAGAGGTGAATCAACGGCTGGACCTTATAAAGGAAGAGGCTGGTGATAAAGATGGATATAAAATGTACCTAGAAAAACAGGGCTTTAAAAATGAAAATGAACTAAAGAATCAAATTAAACAATCCATTTATTTCTTTAAAGCAACAACAGATGGAGTGAAAGTCACAGATAAACAAATAAACGATTACTATGAACAAAATAAAGACCAATACATTGAGGTGAAAGCCAGCCATATTCTTGTCGATAAGGAGGAAACTGCTAAAGAAATAGAAAAGGAACTAAAGAATGGAGCTGACTTTGCCGAAATGGCAAAAAAACAATCGACGGATAAGGTGTCTGGCGCAGAAGGCGGGGATTTGGGCTATATCTCCGGGAGCGATGAAATGGATTCGACATTTCTAGCGGCAGCTTTAAAATTGAAAAAAGATGAGGTGAGCGAACCAATCAAGACAAAGTTCGGCTATCACATCATTAAGGTAACAGACAGAAAGGAAACGCCATTAAGCAAGGTCAAGAATCAAATCAAAGAAACGCTCCTGGGTAAAGATGCAAAACCCCTACAGGAGATCTTAAACAAAATAAATAAGGAAATTGAGGTTAAAGGGGATGCATTTAAAGATGCCTTTAAGGATGTGGAAATACAACAACGACAAGACATCCCTCAACTTTAAAATGTTCAGTCATTAACTGTTATTAGTACGGTTAAAGCGTATAGCGTAAAATAAAACCACTTTTATTAAAAAAGAAGGTGTTCCCTAGAGGTTCATCTTCTTTTTTTTTTTAACATTTTAATAATAGTTTTTGATTTTTTTGAAAATATAGAATAATAGAGGAATAACTCAATAAAAGAAGTAAATTGTGCTTTATAAAGGGAATATAGCATTATTTGCAAGTTTAAAAACATATTAAATTAGATTATACTAAAACTTGTTGGTTCTTTATAAAGTAAATATTGAACCTCAATAAAGTTTAGATGTTATTAATTATCTGATTAATAACATGTTTGGTTCTTTAAAAGTTCAAAAATACAAAGAGAGGTGATTTACTGTTTTTTCCATCTATCATCATTAATAAAATAATATTGCTAGGAGGGCGGGAATATTGAAGATTAATAAGAAAATAATCTCTTCTGCTTTGGCTCTATCCGTGGTACTCGGTACATTCACTACAGGAATTTCAACCCCAACTGCTCATGCAAACGATGTTCAGGGACTAAAGATTCAATATAATGACGAGTATTTAACTCCATCTTATATAGTGGAGAATTGGGCTCCGAAAACAAAAAAGGGTTTAAGCAAGAAAGATATTGCTTTTGCTTATCTAGGGGAGAACAGCGGAAAGTTTAAACTAAAGGGGGACGCGAGAAACCACTTTAAAGTAATACAAGAACAAGCCGATAAAAAAACAGGCACCTATCACTTTAGGTTGATTGAGCAGTATAAAGGAATCCCTGTTTTTGGTACAGATTCAACAATAGCCTTGGATAAAAATGATAATGTAACTTCTTTCTTCGGTGAGGTTGTACCTAATCTGGAAAAGGAAAATATCGATACTGTTGCGACTATTTCCGATAGTGAAGCTATTAAAATTGCAAAAGCTGCGATTGAAAAGAAAATCGGCAATGTAGAGCACTATGATGGTGATGTGACAGCTGAACAATTTATTTACGAATTCGAAGGTAAGTTCTACAACACTTATCTCGTGAAAGCCTCAACGGTAGAACCTAAGGTGGGTTACTGGCACTATTTCGTTGATGCAACAAATGGAAATATTGTTGATCGATATAATGCTTCCGATGAAGTTATCGCGTTCGGTAATGGGGTGTTCGGCGACAAGCAGATGTTTGAAGCCCAATTTATTGACGGTGTCTATGGTCTCAATGATACAACAAGAGGAAAAGGAATCGTTACGAATGACGCAAAGAACGCTAACAAAATGGTAACAAGTCCTAGTAAAATGTTCACAGATGGAGCAGCAGTAAATGCCCATTCATTTGCACAGATGACATACGACTATTATCTAAAGACTTTTGATCGTAATTCAATTGACGATAAAGGATTTAAATTAATCTCTGCGGTCCACGTAAATAACAACTGGAATAATGCATCATGGAATGGAAGACAAATGTCATATGGTGATGGCGATGGAATCGCCTATCACAATTTTGCAGGGGGATTAGACGTTGCTGCGCATGAGTTGACTCATGGAGTAACTGAACATACAGCAAATTTAATCTATTCAAACGAATCCGGTGCCCTTAACGAATCCATCTCCGATATATTTTCTAAAATGGTTGACAGAAATGATAATGAATGGCTAATTGGAGCGAAGATTGTAAAAGATGGCAGAAAAGCACTTCGTTCAATGAGTAATCCGGCCGAAATCGTGGATACCAGAACTGAAAGCGGTTTCTCTCCTGATCATTGGAGTAAGCGCTACATCGGTACGTTGGATAATGGCGGAGTTCATATTAACAGCAGTATTAACAACAAAGCTGCTTATCTTATTTCCGAGGGTGGAGCCCATTACGGTGTAACCGTCAAAGGAGTCGGACGTGAAGCAACAGAGCAAATTTATTACCGTGCCCTAACAAAATATTTAACAGCTAGGTCCAACTTTACTATGATGAGACAAGCTGCCATCCAAGCTGCTACAGACTTATATGGAGCTAATTCCAAAGAAGTTAAAGCTGTACAACAAGCATATACGGCTGTTGGGGTAAATGATTCAACAACTAAAATTGAACTCGAAAACGGGATGACAAAGCCTATTTATTCTACCGATGATGCGATTGTTGAGAATCTTTTCGTTGAAACTACGGTAGACAGTGATCGTGACGGGAAACGTGACAAAATTTCAATTCAAGTGATGAGACCTAAAACGGATCCGGGCATTAAAGTTCCAGCCATTTATGAGATTAGTCCTTATCGCTCTGGAATCTTAAATGTGCCTGTCTATAATGTTGATGTCGAACTTACACCTGTACCTGGACCGGATGGTCAAAGTGGAGGCAAGCCTAATGCTCGACCGGCGAACCTAGGAACAATTGGAAATTATTATGTTCCTAGAGGATATGCAGTCATCCTAGCTGAAAGTATTGGAACAGGAAAGTCAGAGGGCTGCCCAACTACTGGTGATGAAAATGAGACTCTCGCAGCAAAATCAGTCATTGACTGGTTGAATGGCAGTGCCAAAGCATATACAACTGATGGAAAGGAAGTTACCGCTGAATGGTCGACTGGAAACGTTGGGATGACAGGTACTTCTTACAACGGAACATTGCCTAACGCAGTTGCAACTACTGGTGTTAAAGGCTTAAAGGCAATTTTGCCAATCTCAGCAATCAGCAGTTGGTATGATTATTACCGCGCAAATGGTGCCGTCATCGCACCGGGAGGTTACCAAGGGGAAGATGCTGACAATATGGCAGCAGCTGTATTGACAAGGAAGATGCCTGAAGTCTGCCATAAGATTATTGATGAATTTACAGTCGGATTAGACAGGAAGTCGGGCGATTATAATAGCTTCTGGGATAAACGTAATTTTGTCAAAGATGCAAAAAATATTAAGGCGAGTGTTTTTATTGTCCATGGCCTTAGTGATTGGAATGTGAAGACGAAACATTTCGACCAATGGTGGAAAGCACTAGAACAAAATAATGTGCCGCGGAAGATGTGGCTCCATCAAGGAGGCCATGGAGGTACGACGACAAACAATTGGAAACAAAGCGAAAACAAATGGTTTGATTATTGGTTATATGGAGTTGACAACGGAATTATGGACGAACCAGCCGTCGATGTTCAACGTGAGGATAAAACGTGGCAGAAACAATCTAATTGGCCAGAGGCTACTGCCGTTCCCGTTAAACTGCAATTGGGGTCGGCTGAAGGGAGTTCTGCAGGCGTATTAAGCATCTTGCCGCTTGCTGACAAACCAAATGAGAAAAAATCTTTGATTGATGACCCAAAGAAAAAAGCGACTACTCTAATTACAAATCCTGATGTGGAAAATCCGAACCGTCTTGTCTATTTGACTCAAGCACTTACAGAAGATGCACGGATCAGCGGTACGCCTTTCGTAAGCTTAAAGGCAAGCATTGACCGTCCAGTTTCAAACTTGACCGCTCTGCTTGTTGATTATAGCGGTTCTAAAGCCACGGTTATTACGCGTGGATGGATGGACCCACAAAACTTACAAGGTGCTGATCGTTCGGAAAGGCTTGTCCCTAATCAAGAATATACATTTAAATGGGACATGCAGCCGGAAGATTACGTATTTAAAAAAGGAAGCAAGATCGGTCTGGTTATTATCGCCACTGATTACGATTATACCCAACGACCATCCGGGGGAACAAAAATCACGATAACACCTACAAGCAGTGAATTTACTTTGCCGATTGTCGGTGGAATTAAAAAGTAGATTTTGAAATTAAGAGGTAAAGAGTTAGATAACAAGTTTTTTATATGAGGTACTAAGGTTTCCTAGATCATGAATTGAGCCGACAACTGATGATACAGACTGCCGGCTCAATATGCATAAAATCCAACAAAACTATTAACTTGGCGGTTATTTTTTCAATAATTTATAGGCTAAAAAAATAAATAGAAAGAGATATTTGTAAGGAGGGCGTGGGAATTGAAGATAAAGAAAAATATGATTTCATCCGTTTTGGCACTGTCCGTTGTAATTGGCACATTCACAACAGGCAGTTCACTTGCAACAGCACAAGAAGCTGCAGCACAAGGACCGAAGATTCAGTATAATGACCAGTACGATACCCCATCTTATATTGTAGAAAATTGGGCCCCGAAATCGAAAAAAGGCTTAAGCAAGAAAGAGATTGCCTTTGCCTATCTTGGAGAGAACGGCCAAAAGTTTAAACTAAAGGGTGACATGAATAAGCACTTTAAAGTAACAGAAGAACAAGCTGATAAAAAGACAGGAACCTATCACTTTAGACTAATTGAGCAATATAAAGGAATTCCTATTTTTGGCTCTGATTCGACAATTGCCTTGGACAAAAATGATAATGTGACATCCTTTTTCGGCGAAGTAGTTCCTAATCTGGATGATAAAGAGATTTATACAGAGACAGCTATTTCAGATAAAGATGCTATTAAACTAGCAAAAGAAGCGATTGAAAAGAAAATTGGCAAAGTAGACAAGTATGATGGTGACGTGACGTCCGAACAATTTATTTATGAGTTTGAGGGTAAGTTCTATAACACTTATCTCATAAAAGCCTCAACGGTAGAACCTAAGGTGGGTTACTGGCATTACTTCGTTGACGCCACAAACGGGAAGATTGTGGACAACTATAATGCTGCTCAGGAAGTGACGACATTTGGGTATGGTGTTTTCAATAACAAGCAGATGTTTGAAGCCCAGTTGATCGACGGTGTATACGGGATGTATGATTCGACACGCGGAAAAGGGGTAGTCACAAACGATGCGAAGAACGGCAACAAAATGGTCACGAGCTCTAGTAAAATGTTCAATCAAGACGGTGCCGCAGTAGACGCTCATGCCAATGCTCAGAAGGTCTATGATTACTTCCTCAAAACTTTTGAGCGCAATTCAGTAGATGACAATGGGCAGCAATTGATCTCTGCTGTACACGTAAATACTGATTGGAATAATGCCTCATGGAACGGAAGACAAATGTCGTACGGTGATGGTGATGGAGTCACTTATCACAACTTTGCTGCGGGATTAGATGTGGCAGCGCATGAGATTGCCCATGGCGTCACACAGCATACAGCTAACTTAGTTTATCGAAATGAATCAGGTGCCTTAAACGAATCGATGTCTGATATCTTTGCGGCAATGGTTGACAGAGATGATCATGAATGGCTGATCGGAGAAAAGATCGTAAAAGATGGAAGAAGAGCCTTACGTTCTATGAGTAACCCTGCTGAAATCGTAGACACCAGAACTGATAGCGGATTCTCACCTGACCATTGGAGCAAACGCTATATTGGTACATTAGATAGTGGCGGGGTCCATATCAATAGTAGTATCAACAACAAAGCTGCCTATCTGATCTCTGAAGGCGGCAAGCACTACGGTGTAACTGTTAAGGGGGTTGGCCGTGAAGCGACAGAGCAAATCTATTACCGTGCTCTTTCTAAATATTTAACAGCTAGTTCCAACTTTAGCATGATGAGACAAGCTGCCATTCAAGCTGCAACAGATTTATATGGCACTAATTCTACAGCTGTTAAAGCTGTAAATGCTGCTTATGATGCTGTTGGTGTATTTGAAAATGGTTTGTCTCAAGCAAGATATTCCTACAAAGATGCAATTCGTGAAACAGTTTATATCCAAACAAACCTAGATACAAATAAAGATGGCATCCCTGATCGGATTGCAGCTGACATCATCCGTCCGAAAGAAACGGAAGATGGACTAGTCGTACCAGTAATTATGATCGCAAGTCCTTATTATGATAATCTTGGACGCGGTAATGAATCACAGCTTAAGAAATATAAAAATGGGAAACCTGACTCGTTCCCGCTTTATTTTGATAACTATTTTGTTCCACGCGGTTATGCTGTGGTACAGGTAGATATGATTGGTACTAACCAGTCTGACGGTTGTCCAAAAACAGGAGGAACTGAAGAAACCGAAGGTGTGGTTGCGGTTATCGATTGGTTAAATGGAAGAACGGCTGGAACCAATAAAAGTGGTAATGAGATGAAGGCGAGCTGGAGCACTGGAAAAGTAGGGATGTATGGTAAATCCTATGATGGCACCCTTGCAAACGCTGTGGCTGCAACCGGTGTTAAAGGCTTAGAAACCATTGTTCCTGTTGGATCAATCAGTAGCTGGTATGATTATTATCGTTCAAATGGCACAGTTTATTTTACTAATGGTCCCAATAATCTGGCTAATACAGTAGGTAACGCTTTACGTCGCGCGCAATGTACACCTGTACGTGAAGAATTGAGAGTAGGGGCAGATGATGCAACCGGAAACTATAATGATTTCTGGGATAGTCGGGACTATGTTAAAAATGCGGATAAGGTAAAAGCCAGTGTTTTCATGATTCATGGCTTAAACGATTTAAACGTTAAAGCAAATAATTATTCTCAATGGTGGGAACAACTTGCGCAAAATAAAGTTCCTCGAAAAATTTGGCTTACACAAACAGGACATACCGAACCATTTGACTACCGTCGTGACGAATGGGTAAAAACAATTCACCGTTGGTTCGACTATTGGCTGCTAGGAATAAATAACGGCATCATGGACGAGCCTATGGCGGATATTGAGCATGATCCGAATGTTTGGGAGAAGCATTCCTCCTGGCCAGATATTAATACAAAGAAGGTAACGTTACGATTAGGAATTGGTGAAAATGATACTGCTGGAAGTTTAACTACAAATCCGGCAGAGGGAAAACCGACGATCAGCTTTACTAATAATCCTTTGTTAACGGAAACCCAAGCGGTCACAAATCAGTTAACGAAGCGTAATGATCGAGTCGTTTTCCTTTCTCCTGAATTGACGGAAGAAGTGCGGCTTAGTGGTGTGCCAGAGTTCGAAATACATGGCAAAGTAAGCGGGGGAGAGGCCAATCTTACAGCTTATTTAGTTGATTACGGCACAGGTACGAGGGTTGATTATGGAAATGGTGAAGGTATCCAGACTATTAGTACTGTTGACTGTATAGGGGACAGCAGCGATGCAGATTCAGCCTGCTATAAACGGGTCTCAGTTCGTACCAAAACTTCAGCTTATGAAGTTGTTAGCCGCGGCTGGATGGATACGAAGAACTATAATTCTCTTCGAGTTGGTGAAATACTAAATCCTGACCAAACCTATCGTTTTAACTTTAAAGGTCTTCCACACGACTATTTATTTAAGCCTGGTCACAAGATCGGCATCGTGATAACAAGCAGTACAAGGACAAATACAGTAGCAAAACAAAAAGCTGCGACTATTGAAATGGACCTTGGGAAAAGCAAAATCGATTTACCAACTGTTGGAGGCAAAGGAGATTTTTAATAACAGATAGAGAAACAGATTATGCATGTTTAGGAATATCTCACCAGTCCTTAAATTAGTTTTTTCTAGCGGCTGGTGAGAGTATATCATAAAAATTTTGCTATAGAGAGTTAATCGAATCATAGACTTATTAGAGGAGCGAGAAAATGAAAATTTACAAGAAAGTGGTTTCTAATGGTTTTGCCCCGTCCATTGTACTCGGTACATTTTCTACGGTAGGTTCGCTTGCCACGACACTGGAAGTTGAAGCCCAGTGCCCAAAGATTCAACATATTGAGGAGAACATGACCCCGTCTTTTTTTGCGGAAACATGGGCTCCGGAATCGAAAAAAAGGCATGAGTAAGAAGGATATAGTCTTTGCCTATCTTAAAAAGACTAGCCCAAGTTTTCAATTAAAAGGTGACATGGAAAAACACTTTATGGTGATAGAAGAACAGGATGATATAAAAACCGGAACACACCACTTTAGATTGATTCAGCAATATAAGGGTATCCCTATTTATGCTTCTGATATAACAGTCGCATTAGACAAAAATGATAATGTCATGGCATTCTTTGGTAAGGTATTACCTGAACCTGACGATAAACTCCTCAATAAAGTTGCAGCTATTTCTGAAAAGGGAGCTATTAAAAAAGCGAAAGAAGCGATTGAAAAGAAAATTGGAAAAGTGAAACAGTATGATGGCGATGTGACCGCCGAGCAATATATCTATGAATTTGAGGGTATGTTCTACTATACATATCTCGTAAAAGCTTCAACGGTAGAACCCAAGGTAGGCTACTGGCATTATTTCGTTGATGCCACTAATGGAAACATTGTAGATAACTATAATGCCGCGGAAGCGTTTGATTAGAGGGACTTCAAAAACAAGCAAAGCATGAATTGGTGATCCCCAGTAGCAAGAAGATTTCCCACTTAGGACATCTTCTTTTTAATAAATATGCTAGTAGTCCCAATAATAATTTCAATAATGATAGGATAAAAGGTTTGAATTTGCATTTTTCAGAAAATGGAGAAAAAAGGAGAAATAATTCGATAATCGGAGGAAAAGGTACTTTTTAGAGTATAAACAGCCATATTTGCAAGTTTGAAATCATAGTAATCTAGTTTATACTAAAATTAATTGTTCTTCATTGAGAATTAATATGACCTCAATTAGGAATAATTGAAGTATGTGTCTAATACCAGATTAGTAACTAGTTAGTTTCCTACTAAAGTTACAATCTACCCTTAATTAAAAAGTGAGGTGAGTTATTGTACTAAAGAACTAAAGTTTTTGGGATCGACTCATTGATCATCAGGGATGGCGGAAATATTTTTAAAGGAAAAGATGAAGGGGAGGAAATAAAGTGGGTATTAAGAAAAAATTTGGTTTAGGCTTAGCCTCGGCAGCACTAGGACTATCATTAATCGGTGGGGGTACATATGCATTCTTCAGTGATACAGAAGTAACGCATAATACATTTGCTGCAGGCACATTGGATTTATCTGTTGATCCTGGTGTGATTGTTAACCTTAAGGATCTTAAACCTGGCGATACGATGATGCGTGATTTCAAATTAGCCAATAATGGCTCCTTGAAAATCAAAGACGTAAAATTAAAGACGGAATATTCTGTTGTTGATGCCAAAGGTAATAACGGCGCGGAAGATTTCGGGAAACACATTATGGTGAGATTCTTATGGAATTGGGACAAAGAAAATGAACCTATTTTTGAAACGACACTGGCAGATTTAAAAGCAATGAGCCCAGATCTTGTTCAGAAGACCATTTTAGATCCATTTTTTAAGAAAAATAGTGGACTTGAACCTGGTGCAGTCAATGACCTATGGGTACAGTTTGACTTCTTAGATAATGGCCAGGATCAAAACGTGTTCCAAGGTGATACGCTTAAACTTGATTGGACATTTAACGCATCACAAACGGCTGGAGAAGCTAGGTAATAATTCTTTAATTATAAACGGACTTAATTATTGCTAATTTAATAAAATAATATATTGTTTGGAGGTTGTTATATGAAATACAATAAGAAAGTTATTTCCTCTGCATTTGCTTTATCGATTGCACTTGGAACATTTGCAACAAGTGGTCTAGCTGCAAGTCCGCAGGAACCACATGTCAAGTATAATGCGGAGTATGGAACACCTTCCTTCATGGGTGAAACTTGGGCTCCAAAAACGAAAAAAGGGTTAAGTAAGAGGGATATTGCCTTTTCTTATCTTGAGGAAAATGGCAAAAAATTCAAACTAAAAGGTGACATGAATAAGAACTTTAAAGTAATTCAAGAGCAAGCCGATAATAAATTAGGAACCCATCATTTTAGATTTGTTGAGCAGTATAAAGGAATTCCAATTTTCGGATCTGATTCAACTTTAGCACTGGATAAAGATAACAATGTTACATCCTTTTTCGGTGAGGTTGTACCAAATCTTGACGATAAAAATATCAATACAGAAACTGCTATTTCTGAATCTGAAGCAATCAAAATAGCAAATGCAGGTATTGAAAAGAAAATTGGCAAGGTTGACCAATATGATGGTGACTTTGATGTTGAACAGTTTATCTATGAACATGATGGTGCTTTCTATAACACATATCTAGTAAAAGTTTCTACTGTTGAACCTAAGGTTGGTTATTGGCATTATTTCATTGATGCAACGAACGGAAATATTGTTGATCGATATAATGCCTCTGATGAAGTCATCGCATTTGGAAACGGAGTGTTTAACGACAAGCAGATGTTTGAAGCCCAATTCATTGACGGAGTATATGGACTCAATGATACGACAAGAGGAAAAGGGATCGTCACCAATGACGCAAAGAACGCTAACAAAATGGTAACTAGCATAAGTAAAATGTTTACAGATGGGGCAGCAGTAAATGCCCATACATTTGCACAAAAGACATACGACTATTATCTAAAGACCTTTGATCGTAATTCAGTCGATGATAAAGGATTTAAATTAGTCTCTGCTGTCCACGTAAATAACAACTGGAATAATGCCTCCTGGAACGGAAGACAAATGTCATACGGTGATGGGGATGGTGTGAACTATTACAATTTTGCCAGCGGATTAGACGTTGCTGCGCATGAGTTGACTCATGGAGTAACGGAGCATTCAGCCAATTTAATCTATTCATATGAGTCCGGTGCTCTAAACGAATCTATGTCTGATATCTTTGCTAAAATGGTTGACAGAGATCCAGAATGGCTAATTGGAGAGAAGCTTATTAAATCTGGACCTAATAGAGCACTTCGTTCTATGAGTAATCCGGCTGAAATTATCGACACTAGAACTGAAAGCGGTTACTCACCAGACCATTGGAGCAAGCGCTATATTGGCACATTAGACAGTGGCGGCGTTCATATCAACAGCAGTATTAATAATAAAGCTGCTTACCTGATTTCGGATGGCGGGACCCATTACGGTGTTACAGTGACTGGGGTAGGGCGTGACGCAACAGAACAAATCTATTACCGTGCCCTTACAAAATATTTAACAAAAAGCTCTAACTTCTCTATGATGAGATCAGCAGCCATTCAAGCGGCAACGGACCTATATGGAGCTAGTTCCAAAGAAGTTAAAGCTGTTCAACAAGCGTACACTGCTGTAGGTGTTTTATAAATTTAAACAAAAGAAAGAGGGTGCCTCAAACTTAACCATTTGGGTCACCCTCTTATTTAAGAAAAAAATAGATTATTCCCTATAAGAAGTGTGCGAAATTTAATTTTGGAGGATTGGAAACTTGAAATTTAATAAGAAAATGATGTCTTCTACTTTAGCCCTATCCATTGCGTTTGGGACGTTTGTTACAGCTGGCTCAGCTGCAAGTTCTCAGGGATCGAAGATTCAGTATAGCGCTGAGCATGGTACTCCTTCATTTATTGGCGAAACTTGGGCACCGAAAACAAAAAAAGGATTAAGTAAAAGAGATATTGCCTTTTCATATCTTTCAGAGCATAGTCAAAAGTTTAAACTTAAAGGTGATATGAAAAAACATTTTAAAGTAAAGGAAGAAAACGCTGATAAGGTAACAGGTACCTATCACTTTAGGCTTGTTGAAGAATACAAAGGAATACCTATATTTGGAAGTGAATCAACACTAGCTCTAGATAAAAATGATAATGTGACATCTTTTTTCGGTGAGGTCGTGCCAAATCTTGATGATAAAAATATCGATACAGTAGCTGCTATTTCCGAAAATGAAGCGATTAAAATTGCAAAAGCAGCCATTGAAAAGAAAATTGGCAAGGTAGAACAGTATGATGCGCCATTAAGTGCTGAACAGTTTATCTATGAACACGAGGGTGCATACTATAATACTTATCTTGTTAAAGCCTCTACCACAAACCCTAAAGTAGGATATTGGCATTATTTCGTTGATGCGACAAACGGAAATGTTGTAGATCATTATAATGCAGCTCAAGAATTATTTGCCTTTGGGTCAGGCGTTCTTGGAACTAAACAGCTGCTGGATGTTCAATTTATTGATGGATTATATCAGCTTCATGGTCTATCCAGAGGAAAAGGAATTATCACCTATGATCAATCAAGCGGCAAAAATATCCTTGTCACAAGCTTGTCTAAAGCTTTTCACGATGGAGCATCTGTAGATGCACATGCAAATGCCATGATCGTGTATGATTATTTCAAAAATACCTTTGAGCGTGATTCTGTTGATGATAAAGGTCAGGCATTAATCTCCGCTGTCCACGTTGGTGATAAATGGAATAATGCGTCGTGGAATGGAGTTCAAATGTCATATGGTGATGGTGATGGTGTTACACGCGCATTTTATTCGGCGGCACTAGATGTAGCTGCACATGAGATGGCCCATGGTGTTACTCAACATACAGCCAATTTAACCTACCGAAATGAATCCGGAGCATTGAATGAATCCATGTCTGACATTTTTGGCGCAATGGTGGACAGAGATAACTGGCTAATCGGCGAGAACGTTGTAGTAAATAAAGATGAAAAAATCGCGATTCGTTCTATGAGTAATCCTGCTGAAATTGTTGATGTGAGAACAGAAAGCGGCTATTCTCCTGACCATTGGAGTAAAAGATATATCGGTACCTTAGATAGCGGCGGAGTTCACATCAACAGCAGTATTAATAACAAGGCAGCATATCTAATATCTGATGGCGGAACCCATTATGGTGTAACCGTAAAGGGTGTTGGCCGGGAAGCAACAGAACAAATCTATTACCGTGCTCTATCGTTATATTTAACACAAAGTTCAAACTTTAAAATGATGAGGCAAGCTGCTATCCAAGCCGCCACAGATTTATATGGAGCTAGCTCCAATGAAGTTAAAGCTGTCCAAGCCGCTTACACTGCGGTAGGAATTGATTAATATTTAGCTGGGTGTCCTTGGAATTTTTGGACACCTTCTTCTATCACAGTTCTAATATGGACGATAAAGCTAGGGATATAATCCCATCGTATAACTTGAACATGGGAAAAAGAGATTCATTACATAGAAGTATTTTTACTATTTAGTGAAATGATAAATTAATAGAAAATCCTAAATATTAAGAAAAACGGAGTATATTCAAGAAAACGAACGAAAACGATAGTTTATAAAGAACAAATGGATGAATTTGAACTTTTCCAAAATAATACCGATGAAATAAACTAAGATTAAATGTTCATTATATAAAATAATAACAATTAGAGAAAAAACGAAGTCCGTGAGGAGGGGTTAAGATACTATACAGAACATTAGGAGCATTTAGGAGGAAAAGAAATTCAACATGGATAGTTGTTAAACTGTTAGCCGGATTCTATTTATTTTTGTGGGCCATTGTCCCTATTACTGGTAAGACGAATGCTTCTTTTTCTCATACTAGTACTGTAAGTGGAGTAATGCAGGCAGGAACATGGGAGAGTCAAGACAATTCAGGTTGTTCAGATAATCACGGTCATGGGGATTGTAGTAAATTAAAGTTTACAGGTGAAAGATTTGATGGTCAAAAAATATATGTATCCCTCAAGAACTCAGGAGCCGATATGAAAACAAGCGGGAAATATGAGATTTATTTTATTGAAGAGAGTAACCCGAAAAATGGAAGCAAGATTTCAGAAACTCTACCATTTAAGCCGATTTTTAAAGATCAAGAACTATTATTATCTTTTACACCAACTAAAAGTGGATTCTACATGTTTAAGATGATTGACGAAGATCATCCAGGAAAGGGTGTGCATGAACTCTGGAGTGGGAAAATTGAAGTCCGTACAAAAGACAAGATAAATTCTTTAAATGAGATCCATGAGAACAGTAACACTGAAAAACAGGAAAAAACAAACATTTCGATAGAATATAATTCTGAATCTAGGAAAGTCCAAAATGAGTTCCTAAAGAAAGTGTAGATAAAGAAGAAAATACTTAAAGTTTTTATTAGAGGAAAGTGAGGAACCTACTTATTGGTTATTCATTTATAAATTATGAAAAGGCAGGTGAAAAGTATGAAAAAGATTTTGAAAGTAATTAGCAACTTAATTACATTAGTTTTATTCTTAAATTTAATCCTTATGGCTTTTCTTGTAATCTCCTCAAAGGCATCTAAAGGAGAGACCCAGCTCTTTGGATATCAGCTTAAATCCGTCTTATCCGGTTCAATGGAACCGACCTTTCTAACCGGGTCTATAATTGGGGTAAAACCACTAAACTCGGAAGCAAGAAGCAAGCTTAAAAAAGATGATATTATTACATTCAAAACAAATGAAGGAATTCTAGTAACTCATAGAATTATTGGGGTTACAGAAAGCGGACAAAATATTCTTTATGTAACCAAAGGTGATAACAATAATGCTTCTGATCAGGATCCAGTTTTATCTGATAATGTTGTTGCTATCTATTCCGGATTTACTATGCCTTATATTGGATACTTCATTAACTTTGCTCAATCAAAAGAAGGCACTGCCCTCTTGCTCGTTGGCCCAGGTATTTTGCTACTAGGTTATGCAGCTTTTATTATTTACCGCGGACTAAAAGAACTTGATGTAAAAACCAAAAATTTGGAAAAGAAAGAGGATGTAGTTTAGTTTCAATGAAAATCATTTATTATTGTAGGGGAACAACTAAGTGAAGGGATAAATATATAGAGCAAAAGAAGATAGAGGGATGAACAATCTGGACATTTGGAGTTATAAGAGGCACATTACGATGTAATGTGCCTCTTTAAAATATACTATTATTTCGATTTTTATTTTTTCGTAGTTTCTTTTTCAGAATCCTTCTTTAAAAGCGCATCGAAGGTTTTCTTTAAATCATTATCCTTTACATTTATATTTGATTTTTTTAAAACTTTACTAATGACCTCACTTGGGTTTCCGTGTTCTAATACATATTTTTTCTCAAGCTCTTTTTTTACTTCTTCAAAAGATTCTTTTTCTTTTTTATCCGTTAACTGAATAATATGCCATCCATGAATAGTTTGAACCGGGTCACTAATTTCATTCTTTTTTAATTTATATGCTACTTTTTCGAATTCAGGAACCATGTCACCTGCTCTAAACCAACCTAAGTCTCCGCCCCAAACAGCAGTTGGGTCGTCGTTTGAATATTCTTGGGCTAATTTTTCGAATGAACCGCCATTATCAAGTTTCGTTTTAACTTCCTTTGCGGTCTCTTCATCTGGAACTAAAATATGGCTGGCTCTAATTTGTGGCTGCCAGTCTTCATAGTATTTTTTTAAGTCTTCATCTGATATTTTTAAATCCTTCTTAGCAGCCTGTTCCATTAGGAGACTCAATTTTATTCCTTTTTTATAGTTTTCAAATGTTTTATATTGGCTTTGTTGAATTGCCTGCTCGAACTGATCTCCCATCTTTTCTTTATCTTTATTAATAGCATCATTTACTTCTTTGTCACTTACTTTAAAATCTTTAGAAAGAATTTTGGTTAAAACAATTGATTGAAGTGCTTCTCCTACTTGATCGCCATAACCAGCTTTTAATTCAGCTAATAAGTCTTCTTCTGTTACACTACCAACTTTTGTTTCGGCAACAATTTTCCCGGTTGGAGTACTACTACAGCCGGAAAAAGTTAACAATCCGGCAGCCATTGACATAACAAGAATTGTTTTTTTCATATAAATAATGCACCTCTCTACTGATTTACTCTAGTTTTTTTTGTATATAACTACTGTATCATAAAACGAACGATTGTAAAACAAATATTAACAATATTAGAAATTTTATATTATTTTTAGATGTTTTTTTAAAATAAAAGGGGGAATTTGTCTTAGGGTGAAATTTATTGTATGTTATTAAGAATATTAAAAATAACCTGTATTCCGGAAATTATACTTAAACATTTTCAGTTTTAAAGGGGAGTATTGTCTTGTCAAAAATGTTGATAAGGAATAAACTCAAATAATAATATAAATAGAGATTGCTTTTCTTTCGGGAGTGGGAATGCGTTGGAAAATAAATGTAAAAATAATATACTATTAATAGGGTTTATGGGTGTTGGGAAGACAACGATTGGGAAACTTCTAGCCCAAAAATTAAATCGTAAATTTATTGATATTGATGAAGAAATTGAAAGAGAATTCGATATGCCCGTATCACAGATTTTTAAAAACATTGGTGAAAAGGCATTTAGAGAAAGAGAAAAAGAATTAATAACAAGCCTAACCGAAAAGCAGCTTAAGATTATTTCTGTAGGTGGCGGCGCTTTTTTACAGCAAGAAATCAGACAGCTGTGTTTAGCATCTTCCATTGTTATTTTCCTTGATCTATCCTTTGAGGGTTGGAAGGACAGAATAGATTTAATTATTGTCAGCCGCCCTGTGTTACATGGAAAGTCAATCGAGGAAATGGAAAAGCTTTTTTATTACAGACAAGAAATTTATGCTAATCACCACCTGAAGATCACATCTGACAACAAGGATGCAGAGGAAATAGCTGATGAGATTGTACGTAAATTAATAGTGGATTTTGATATTTTCGTGTAATTTAGAAGGTGAGGAAGTTAATGAAAAAAACTTTAACAGTAAGAGGGCTGACAATCGGTGAAGGGGCGCCAAAAATTTGTGTCCCGCTGGTTGGAGAAACTCTATCGCAATTAAAGGAAGAAGCTGTCTACCTCAAAACGCTAGATTTAGATGTCGTTGAGTGGCGTGTGGATTTTTTTGAACATGTAGATGATATAGAGGAAATTAAGGCGGCGTTGGGAGAAATACGTGCAATCCTAACTGATACACCAATTATCTTTACATTCCGTAGCGCCAAAGAAGGCGGCGAAAAGGAAATCAGCACTGATTATTATTTTGAATTAAATAAGATTATAGCTGGATCTGGTCAAATAGATATTATTGATGTTGAATTGTTTAATGAGGGAAATGATATTAAAGCAATAATAGAATTAGCCCATAGATATGGTGTATTCGTCATTATTTCCAATCATGATTTTGACAAGACGCCATCTAAGGAAGAAATCGTTTCACGGCTAAGGAAAGCAATGGAAATAGGAGGAGATATTCCAAAGATTGCGGTGATGCCAAGAAGTTCAACAGATGTCTTAACTCTCTTAGACGCAACAAACACGATGAATGAACAATACGCAGACAGACCATTCATAACAATGTCAATGTCGGGCAAAGGGCTAATCAGCCGTATAGCTGGTGAATTATTTGGTTCAGCTCTCACGTTCGGAGCGGCTAAGCAGGCATCGGCACCAGGGCAAATTGATGTGGTTGAATTACGCAGGGCAATTAACCTTTTACACTCAAATTTATAATCAATCTAAAAAGCACTCCAAGAGTGCTTTTTTTGCATTAATAAACATGACATATGTCATATGAACTTATTCTTCCAGTCACTATAAGCGCCACTCAATTTGGAATATGATTACATTAGAAAACGGAAAGGGAGTTGGGAACATGTTACTAGAAGTGAACAATCTAATTAAACGATATGGTGATTTCCTTGCATTAGATCATATAACATTTGCCGTAAAAGAAGGAGAAATTTTTGGCTTATTGGGGCCAAATGGAGCTGGAAAAACAACGACGATCAGCATTATCTCGAGCCTTACTCAGTATGATGGCGGAGAAGTAAAGTTTCTTGGAAAAGAGATCAAGCGGCATGAAATGGAAGTTAAGCAGGAGCTCGGAATCGTTCCGCAAGAAATCGCCATATTTGAAGACTTAACGGCATATGAAAATCTCGATTACTTCGGGCGTCTTTATGGACTAAGAGGAAACCTTTTAAAGGAAAGAATTACTGAGGCCCTCGCGTTTACAGGGCTTACCGATAGACGGAAGGATCGGCCAAAAGGATTCTCCGGCGGGATGAAACGGAGGTTAAATATTGCCTGTGCCATTTTGCATCATCCAAAGCTCATCATTATGGATGAACCAACCGTAGGAATCGACCCGCAATCAAGAAATCATATTTTACAATCAATTAAAGAATTAAATAAGATGGGCTCGACGATTATTTATACCTCTCATTATATGGAAGAGGTTGAAGAAATCTGTACGCGTGTGGCCATCGTCGACCACGGCAGAGTGATTGCCCAAGGGACGAAGGAGGAGCTAACTGCGCTTGTTTCCACCGAGGAAAAATTGGTCATTGAGTTATCTTCAGTAAACTACACTGTCGTTGAACAAATTAAATCAATCTCGAGTATTCGTGAATGCATTATCAAAGGAAACAGCTTAGAAGTGGTAGGGAAAAAAGGAGAACATAATGTAAGTCGGGTCATCAATCTCCTGACTGAAGCAGGCATAGAAATTCTTTCCTTGAATGTGGAAAAACCAAGTTTGGAAGCCGTGTTCCTAACGCTTACTGGAAGATCACTGCGAGATTAAGAGAAAGAAGAGGTGAATTCAATGAATATATTATCGATTGCTTACTATACGTTTATCCGTAATATAAGAGATGTTAAAGCGATGCTTGCGTTTATTTTACTACCGATACTAATGATTCTGATTCTTGGAAAGGCGCTTGATAGTGCCTATACGCCAAAGAAAATCGATCCAATGAATGTTGGTTATTTTAGTAAAGATGACGGGCTGTTAAACAATTCCTTGAATGAATTTTTTACAGCAAAGGAAACACGCACGATATTAGAAGTAAAGAAGGTTAATACATTTAAGGACGGTATGGACCAAGTCAAGTCTGGAAAGTTAAAAGGCTTGGTCTATCTTGAAAAAGGAATGTCAAACAGCTATGAAAATGGTGAGCATGTGAACATTAACTTTTACAGTAAAGAGAAAAACTCTTACGTCCAGCCAGTTTTAGAAAGTTTTGTCCGCACCTTTAATATTGGAAACACACTGATCAAGATTAATGGACAGCAAGTGCAGCCTAATTCCAACCCTTCGATAATTAAAGAAGTAAAAATAGTGACAGAAGGGAAAATACCGCGCGGAATTGATTATTATTCGCTGACAGCATTATTTCAATCTTTGTTGTTCGGCGCTATTTTTGGAGTATTTGCGATAACGAAGGATTTAGGGAACCATACAAACCTACGAATGAACACAGCCCCAATCCAGACTAGTAAAATCATCCTTGGAAAATTAGCAGGTAGTACGTTGACATTGTATGGGATCTCCCTATTTATTTTTCTGATTTCAAAATTTGTCTTTCAAGCAAATTTGAATGGCAGCTTATGGCTCATTCTCTTAGTACTATTTTTGTTTTCTGCGATTGCAGTCGCCTTTGGAATGATTCTAGCCTATATATCAAAAAGCACGATGACATCAGCACTAAGTATCTTTATTATTGGGACTATCCTTACTTTAGTTGCTGGTGGATTTTCACGAATGGACGGAAAAGTAATTGAAATGCTAAGCTACCTTTCACCTAACACCTATGCGCAAAAGGCGTTATTCACCAATATTTTTGAAGGTACCTTCACGCAATCGAATATTTTCGGATTAGTAATCTATACGATTATTGTTATTGCTCTTACATTTATTACCGGAAGGAGGAGAGTTGCATGACCATTTTCGTGAATTCTTTAAAAAGAATTTTTCGCAATAAAGTTCAGATTTTCTTTATCTTGTTGTTTCCACTTGCATTTACAACGTTAGGGTTTATTGGGCAGGAGCCCACCGTTAAAGTGGCTGTGATTGATAAGGATCATACAGAATTTACAGCTGATTTAACTCGGAATTTAAAAACAAAAGCTGAAATCCGCCATGTGAAAGAGGAAGAAATAAACAACGATCTCAAAACTTTAAAGGTGGATTATGTGGTTGTGATTGATAAGGGGTTTACAGATAATCTCATTCAAGGAAAAAATGGAGGGATTACGAGTTACTCTGTCAAAGAATCTAACTTTTCTAAACCGGTTAGTGCATTTTTGGAACAATGGCTCAGTCATGCAAGGATGGTTTCTGAGGCTGTCGGCCATAACCAAGAATCCTTCTACAAGGAATTTTCTAACTATGATCAGCATGGTGCGATACAACTCAAGCACAAGTTAGCCGTTAATGAAGGAGCGGAAAGAACAAGATCGGTGTTAGGATACCTTATTATTTCGATGTTGTATACTTCCTTAATTGTTGGTTTGTTTATTATTTTTAATAAAAACAACCACACACTGTATCGCACACTTACCGCACCTGTAAAAATTAGAACCTATATGCTTCAAATTGTTAGCAGCTTTCTATTTGTTTCGTTTATACAAATTTCCTTTGTCCTGCTGATTTTAAAATATGTTTACAAACTATACCTTGGTAGTGCTGGGCTTTCCATCTTTGTGTTGTTACTACTATTTTCATTAGTGTCTGTATCTTTTGGCGTGGCAATCAGCTCAATTTCGAAAAATACCATTCAGGCATGCTTAATTGGTATCTGTATAGTTGCGCCGCTCGCTATGCTTGGCGGGGCTTACTTTCCACTCGACTTTGCACCGGATATCGTCAAGACGTTAAGTAACTTCACACCAGTATCATGGGTGATTCATGGAATTGAGAAACTTTTGCATGGCGACTCCCTTACTTCACTAGTAAAAGAAATATCCATCCTATTAATGTTTTCGATAATTTTCTTCTTATTAGGAACATTTAGAAAGGCGGATATTGCTAAATAAAGTATAATGAAGGAAAAGATTAATGGCAGGGGATGACATGAACTATATCGTTAAAGCAGCGATAATCCTATATCTAAGTTTAGAACTGATTATCGATTATTCTATAGCTTACCAATCATTTCTTATCCTCTTGGTGGTTATTGCCGTAAATATTTTTAAAGAAAGATACTTCGATTCTGTATATTTAACCATCGTAACGCTGCTGATAACATTTGCAGCCGTTACGGTGGATTTCCGTTTTTCTATACTGTTCGCGCTATGTAGCTATGACTTTATTTTAAAAAGAATGTATGTTGGATTTGGCGTATCGGCTACATGCATGATTTATTTACTTAGATCAAGCGATTTGCTAACCTACCTGTTGATTGTTCTTTTTTGTAGTTTACTAGCTTATGTTATTTATAAACGGAAGGAAGAGCAAGACCATTTTAAGCAAATTGTAGATAACGAGCGACGTCTCCGGTATGAACTTGAAGATACAAAGGCAAAGCTGCTTCATTCGGCAAAGGAAGTGGCAAATATTGCTGAAGTTAGGGAGCGGAATCGAATTGCCCAGGAGATACACGATAGTATCGGGCACAATATTGCGGGAATTTTATTTCAATTGCAAGCAGCATACAAGCTGCATTCAAAAGATCATGAGAAATCGTTGGACATGATTCAAAAGTCGATTGAGGGCTTAGCAAAATCGGTTGAGTTACTTCGTGATACCGTACATAATATTAAGCCAAAAGAAACTTTAGGAATAGAATACATTAAAAATATTATCGATCAGTTTCGTTTTTGTCCGGTTGAACTTCAATTGAGCGGCGATTTTAATAAGATTCCCGCAAATCATCTCGAATTGTTGAGTGCAAATTTAAAAGAGGCACTAACAAATGCAGCACGATATTCTAATGCTACAAAAGTAAATGTAAATATTGAAGCAACAGATCAGTATACGAGGATGTATATAAGAGACAATGGGGGTGGCTGTCAAATGATGAAAGAGGGACTTGGTCTTCGTGGGATGAAGGAAAGGGTTAAAAATGTTGGCGGCAGTCTTTCAATCTCCGCAAATGATGGTTTTTTAATTGTTTGTCTTATTCCGAAAGAAGGGAGTGGAATATTTGAAAGTTCTAATCGTTGATGATGATGCTTTAATTCGCGATGGTTTGAAGATTCTGATTGAACTCGAGGCAGATTTTGAAGTAACAGGTACAGCAGCGAATGGTCAGGAAGCATTAGAAATGTGCCAAAAACAAAGGCCAGACCTAGTTTTAATGGATATTCGTATGCCTGTTATGGATGGTGTATTGGGGACAAAACTAATAAAACAACATTTCAATACTATTAAAGTGGTAATCTTAACGACCTTCAAAGATGATGACTATATCAAAGAGGCGATAAGAAGCGGCGCTGAGGGGTATATTTTAAAAAATCAACCCGCAGACAGTATCATTGAAAGCCTTCGGGCCGTGGGAAAAGGAAATACCGTATTTCAAAGAGAAGTAGTTAGTGCACTGTCGACAATGCTAAAGGATGAAAAGAAACCGCCAGTAAAGCTAGGCTTATCTGACCGGGAACAGGAAATTTTGGGTCTTATTGCTGAAGGCTTATCAAATAAGGAAATTGCTGAACGGATTTATTTGAGTGAAGGAACTATAAGAAACTATACTACGGGGCTGCTTGAAAAATTAAAGTTACGGGATCGGACGCAGCTGGCGATATTTTATTTGAAGAATTTTTAATTGTCTTAAATCAAAGTTCTTGCAAAAGCAGGAGCTTTTTTATTATGCATAAATGATGTATAATCATAGAAAATTAAATGTAAGCGTTTTCAAATAAAAGAGCTATTATTTTCAGTTTAAATAAAAAATTAAGTAATTTATATATTGAATAATTATATACATGAATGTATAATAATTCATTATATAAGCAACATGGGAGTTGGAGAAATGAAGGCTGCGATTATCGGAGGAACAGGTTACGGTTCAATTGAGTTAGTTAGGTTAATAAATAAGCACCCATATTTAAAAATAGGTTCTGTGGTTTCTAATTCACAAGCGGGGGAAAGCTTTAGCGAGATATATCCCCACATTACTGACATTATTGATCAGCCTTTAGAAATATTTGATACCGAAAGTTTATGTAATAAAAACGATGTGGTTTTTCTAGCTACTCCATCTGGAATCAGTAAAAATCTTGTTCCACAACTTTTTGAAAAAGGAATTATGTGCATAGATCTGTCTGGTGATTTTCGTCTTAGGTCTGGGAAAGAATACGAAAGATGGTATAAACATTCGCCATCTCATGAAATATTTTTACATCAAGCAACCTATGGATTAAGTGAAATATACTCGGAGGAAATTAAAAATTCTACTCTGATTGCAAACCCTGGTTGTTATTCAACAGCATCTTTACTTGGCCTTTTGCCAATCATAAAAACAAATATAGTAGATTTAGATTCAATAATAATTGATGCAAAATCAGGAGTATCGGGAGCAGGAAGAGGGCTTTCAATAACCTCACATTTTGCAGAAATAAATGAAAATCTTAAAGCGTACAAATTGGGCGCTCATCAGCATATTCCAGAAATTGAGCAAGTGCTCCAAGATGAAGCAGGTAGTCCAATCACAATTACATTTACTCCCCACTTGGTACCAATGACAAGAGGCATAATGTGCACGGTGTACATTTCGTTAAAAGAGGATGTTACTACGAATGAAATTCACCAATTATACAGTGAATTTTATAAAAATAAACCATTTATCAGGGTCAGACCAGAGGGTACCTTACCTGCTACAAAAGAAGTTCTTGGCTCAAACTATTGTGATATCGGCCTCCATGTTGATCCAAGAACAAATCGCTTAACCATTATTTCTGTCATAGACAATCTGGTTAAAGGTGCAGCGGGTCAAGCAATTCAGAATGTGAATTTGATGAATGGCTGGGATGAAAGAACTGGACTTGAAGACGTCCCAATGTATCCATAATATTATACGAGTTGGATATTTAAGTTTAATAACGAGGGAAATTTAAAGGGGGAAAATAAATTAATGCAAGCCATATCAAGTAACGAAATCACTGTTCTTGACAAAGAAAGTGTTACCCTGCCGAAAGGGTTTAAAGCTGGTGGAATGCACTGTGGTATTAAAAGAAAAAGACTCGATCTAGGGTACATCGTTTCTGAGGTGCCAGCAGTGACAGCTGGTGTTTATACAACGAATATTTTCCAAGCAGCTCCATTAGTGGTTACGCAAGAAAGCATTGCAAAAGAAAACAAGATCCAGGCTGTTTTGGTGAATTCAGGAAATGCTAATGCGTGTACAGGGGAGCAGGGTTTAACCGATGCACAGGAAATGCAAAAATTATTTGCAGGAGAACTTGGGATGGATCCACATTATATTGCAGTCACCTCTACAGGAGTTATCGGAGAACTCTTACCAATGGACAAAATTAAAGCTGGGATAAAACAAATACTTGATAAAGAAAATGAAGGTGAAGAAAACTTTAAGCAAGCTATTCTTACTACAGATACATGTACAAAGGAAATTGCTGTTCAGTTTAACATTGACGGAAAAAAAGTAAGTATCGGGGGAACATCCAAGGGATCTGGTATGATTCATCCAAATATGGCGACAATGCTTGGCTTTGTAACAACAGATGCAAACATTGCTCATGAAGACTTACTTTTTGCACTGAAAGATGTAACAAACCTAACATTTAATATGATCACAGTAGATGGCGACACAAGCACAAATGACATGGTACTGGTTATGGCAAACGGGCTAGCGGATAATGAACTGCTAACAAAGGAGCATCCTGAATGGGATTTGTTCGTTAACGGTTTAAAGATAGTTTGTGAATCCCTTGCCAAAAAAATTGCAAAGGACGGAGAAGGTGCCACAAAGCTGGTCGAAATACAAGTTAGTGGAGCATTCAGTATTAATGCAGCTAGAGCTGTAGGAAAATCAATCATTTCTTCTAATCTCGTAAAAACAGCTATCTACGGAACCGACCCTAACTGGGGAAGAATTGTCACAGCTGCCGGGTACAGCGGGGTTCCAATAGAACCTAACTTATTAGGCGTTTCTATTGGCGAATACAAGGTATTTGAAAAAGGCTTGCCTTGTCCAATTGCAGAAGAAGAGGTAAAAGGCTATTTAGAAAATGAAAATGTCGTTATTCATGTTAACTTAAATCAAGGTGACTACAGTGCAACTGCCTGGGGATGCGATTTAACATATGACTATGTGAAAATTAACGCATCCTACCGCACATAAGGAGGCCAACAGTTGAAGTATCTTGTCATTAAGTGTGGCGGGAGTGTATTAGAAAATCTGCCACGATCATTTTATGAAGATATCGTAGAAATGCATAGCGAGGGCGAATGGATTCCTGTACTCGTACATGGCGGCGGCCCTTTAATAAATCAATTATTAAAAAACTTAAATGTTGAAACTAAATTTGTGAATGGTCTAAGGGTAACTGATCATCAAGTTCTAGATGTTGTCGAAATGGTTTTAAGCGGAATGGTCAATAAACAAGTAGTTAGAAATATTTCTGAGGTTGATGGGAAAGCAATCGGGGTAAGCGGTGTGGATGGTACCTTGTTAAGAGCAAAACCTAGTAGTGATGCTAAGACATTAGGATTTGTCGGCGATGTCGTAGAAGTGAACCGAAGTATTATTGAGGGTATTGTAAATCAAGGATATATTCCAGTCATATCCCCAATTGGGGTTGATGCAGGGGGGCAACGTTATAACATTAATGGTGATATTGCTGCTTCAGCAATCGCTAAGGCTCTTAAAGCAAATTTATGCTTTGTTAGTGACATACCAGGTATCTTAGTCGAAAAAAATGGTTCGAAGAAAAAGCTTGATAAAGTATCCAAGGTAATAATTGAAGAAATGATTAATAATCAAACAATCTACGGTGGAATGATTCCAAAAGCAATGGCAGCCATCGACGGTCTTGTTCATAAAATTCCTGAAGTCGCAATCATCAACGGTTTTGATAAAAATAGCTTACTAGATTATATAAATGGCAAAACAATCGGAACAAAAATTGTCTTAGATGAGGAGATTGCGTAATGACAACTAATAATTCCATCTCCGTAGTGTCCCCTATCATGGCAACATACACCCGCTTCCCGGTCACGATCGTGAAGGGTAAAGGAAGCTATGTATGGGACGATCAAGAAAATAAATTCTTAGATTTCACCTCTGGTATTGCAACATGTAACCTGGGGCATGTTCCTGAACCAGTAAAAGAAAAACTCGAAGAACAATTACAAAAACTTTGGCACTGTTCAAACCTTTATAACATTCCAAACCAAGAGCAGTTGGCTGCACTGCTTACAGGAAATAGCTGCGGTGATCAAGTCTTTTTTTGCAACAGCGGTGCAGAAGCTAACGAAGCAGCCATCAAGCTAGCAAGAAGATATGCAAACAAGGTTAAGGATAGCGGCTCAGCCGAAATCGTCACCTTCCAGCAATCATTCCATGGCAGAACCTTAGCCACCTTAGCAGCAACGGGTCAAGAAAAAATCCAACAGGGATTTTCACCACTCATGCCCGGGTTCAGCTACCTGCCCTTCAATGACAACGAAGCACTAGATAAACTCCAGACTATCAAGCCTGCTGCGGTACTCCTTGAACTTATCCAAGGCGAAGGTGGAGTTATTCCGGCAAATCCGGATTGGGTAAAAGAACTTGCTCAAGTTTGTAAAGAGAACAACATCCTGCTTATGGTCGACGAAATCCAAACAGGTATCGGAAGAACCGGCACCCTTTTTGCTTACGAGCAATACGGAATTGAACCGGATGTCATCAGCATAGCGAAAGGTCTTGGCTCAGGCTTTCCAATCGGAGCGATTATTGCTAAAGAGGAAGCAGCAAAGGGCTTTGAACCGGGCAGCCACGGCAGTACATTTGGCGGGAACCCTTTAGCAACTGCTGCAGGGGTGGCGACTGTTTCACATATACTTGAAAGTAATTTACTAAACCAAGTAAACGACATTTCAAACTACTTAGAAATACAGCTTCAAAGCCTTAAAGAAAAGTACACTTTTATAAAAGATATCCGAGGCATAGGCCTTTTAAAAGGAATGGTTGTCGAAACGAATGCCTTAAAAATTGTCCAAAAAGCAATTTCAAACAATCTTCTTATTTTAACAGCGGGTCCGAATGTTGTCCGGATATTACCGCCGTTAACTGTCACAAAAGAAGAAATCAATGAGTTTACAGACAAATTGGAAAGGTCTTTCCAAAGTATAGAGAAAGGCGAGTGATGGAACTTGAAACAAGGATATCTTACTTTGGAAACGGGCGAAGTTTTTGAAGGAGTCCTAATCGGTGCCGAAAAGGATTCGCTCGGGGAAGTAGTTTTTAACACAAGCATGACCGGATACCAAGAAATCATCACAGACCCTTCATATGCCGGCCAAATCATTACCTTCTGTTATCCGATTATCGGAAACTATGGAATCAATGCGATAGACGATGAAAGCATCTCACCAGCGTTATCAGGGGTCATCATTGGTGATTTATGTGAAACACCGAGCCATTATCAATCGATTAATAAATTTTCAGAAAAACTGAAACAGGCGGGAGTTCCCGGTATTGCTGGTGTTGATACAAGACTTCTCGTCAAAACCATCCGCAGCCGCGGGACAGTTAAAGGGTACTTAAGCCATACGAAGAAAGCAAACTTGCCAACAACAGCAAAACAGGAATTTTGGGTTGAAAAAGTATCAACAAAGAAAACGCAATTTTTCAAAAACAACGGGCATCATGTTGTCCTAATTGATTTTGGTTATAAAAAATCAATCCTAAATGCCTTATTGGAAGAAGGCTGCGCAGTGACAATTGTGCCCTACAATACCCCTTTTGAAAAAATAAAAGTCATGAATCCAGATGGCGTTCTCTTAAGCAACGGACCTGGCGATCCAATGGAACTAAAAAAGTGGTTCCCAGAAATTAAAAAAGTAAGCCAGCAATTCCCAACGCTCGGAATCTGCTTAGGGCACCAGCTTATTGCCCTTGCATATGGAGCAAAAACAGAAAAACTTGCCTACGGACATCGCGGCGGAAATCACCCGGTTAAGGAACTAACAACTGGTAAGGTCAAAATAACTGCCCAAAATCACGGCTATGTTGTTGTTGACGAAAGTATTGACGAGAGCGTTTTTGCTGTAACCTATCGAAATGTAAATGATCAATCAATTGAAGGACTGAAACATCAAAGCAATCCAATTCAAACCGTCCAATTTCATCCCGAAGCCCATCCGGGACCAAGCGATACCGAATATATTTTAAAAGATTTTGTAAAACAGTTAGCTTCATTGGGAGAGACCGTATATGCCGCTAGATAAAAATCTAAAAAAAGTACTTGTCATCGGATCAGGCCCGATTGTCATTGGTCAGGCAGCAGAATTTGATTATGCCGGTACACAGGCATGCATTGCTCTCAAAGAAGAGGGAATTGAGGTCGTTTTAATCAATAATAACCCGGCTACAATCATGACAGATGAGGCTACTGCCGATAAGGTATATATTGAACCGCTAAACGTTGCAACAATTGAAAAAATTATTCAAAAAGAAAAGCCAGATGGTGTGATTGGCACCCTTGGCGGTCAAACAGGCTTGAATTTAACCGTACAGCTTTATGAACAACAATTACTAGAAAAATACAATGTTGAACTTCTTGGAACCTCTGTTGAATCGATCAAAAACGGGGAAGACCGAGAAAAGTTTCGTAACCTGATGCTGGAAATTGGCGAACCGATACCGGATTCTGCCATTATTCACAGCTTTGCAGAAGGGGAAGCATTTGTAAAAGAAATTGGCTTTCCCGTGATTATTCGCCCAGCCTACACCCTTGGAGGAGAGGGCGGCGGCTTTGCATACAGTGAAGAAGAACTCGAAATCGTCTTAAAGAAAGGTTTAGCGGCAAGTCCAATCCATCAAGTTCTAGTCGAAAAAAGTATTAAAGGCTGGAAGGAAATTGAATATGAGGTCATGAGGGACGCAAATGATACTTGCATCATTGTTTGCAATATGGAAAATATGGATCCTGTCGGTGTTCATACCGGTGACTCCATCGTTGTTGCACCATCGCAAACTCTTACAGATGTTCAATATCAAATGCTCCGTGACGTTTCGATAAAAGTAATTAGAGAACTAAAGATTATCGGTGGCTGCAACATTCAGTTTGCCCTTCATCCGGAATCTAACCAATATTACATCATTGAGGTGAACCCAAGGGTAAGCCGCTCGTCAGCCCTTGCTTCGAAAGCAACAGGCTATCCGATTGCACGAATGGCAGCAAAGTGTGCGATTGGTTATCACCTAGATGAGATTGTTAATCCAATAACAGGCAGCACCTTTGCGTCATTTGAGCCGGCGATTGACTATATTGTCATAAAACTGCCGCGCTTTCCGTTTGACAAGTTCCCAGAGGCAGACCGAACGCTCGGAACCCAAATGAAAGCTACCGGAGAAGTAATGGCAATTGACCGGACATTTGAGGGGGCACTAAACAAAGCGATTCGCTCGATGGAAATGAATGTTTATGGTCTTTGCATTGAGGGAAATAAATCTGTTGATGAGGTAATATTGTTTGAACTTCTTGAAAAAGCCAATGACCAGCGGCTATTTCTCATTGCCGAAGCATTTAGAAGAGGAATTTCCTTTGAAAAAATTCAACAGTTGACCAGGATTGATCCATGGTTTTTGCACAAAATTAGCTCCATTGTTGTTTTAGAAACGGAATTAGCCTCCTATCAATGGAGCAATGTTCCAATATCACTGCTGAAAGAGGCAAAACGAAACAATGTTGCTGATAAATTATTATCACAAATTTTTAAAATCCCTGAAAAACAAATCAGAAGCAAGTGGAAAGAACTCAACTGGAAACCGGGCTATAAGATGGTTGATACTTGCTCAGCTGAATTTGATGCTGTCACACCTTACTATTACTCTACCTGGCATGGATTTGACGAGGTAGAAATCACCAACAAGAAGAAGATTCTTGTCATTGGCTCCGGTCCAATCCGAATCGGCCAGGGAATTGAATTCGATTACTGCTCGGTACACGCCGCAAAAGCCATCAAGAAAAAAGGCTATGAGGCAGTTGTTATTAACAACAATCCTGAGACTGTTAGCACGGACTATTCCGTTGCCGATCGACTTTATTTTGAACCACTTGCTGCTGAAGATGTTCTGCATGTCATTGAAAAAGAAAACGTTGACGGAGTATTGATTCAGTTTGGCGGGCAAACGGCAATTAATCTGGCGCACGCTTTAGAAGAAGAGGGCATCAACATTTTAGGTACATCAGTTGAAAACGTTGATCGCTTAGAGGACCGGAAAGAATTTTATCAACTGCTTGAGGAATTAGTCATTCCGCATATTGAGGGTAAAGCTGTATCTCATCCTGAAGAACTGATGGAAGCTGCGGCTAATCTTGGATACCCAGTGCTGGTGAGACCATCATACGTCATTGGCGGTCAGGCGATGTTTACGATTTTTTCAAAAGAGGAACTACAGCAATATATTATCCAGCTTGAGAAAAACTCGGAAGCTGCGATGTGGCCGTTATTAGTTGATAAATATTTGCCTGGATTAGAATGTGAGATTGATGTCATTAGTGATGGGGAACAAATTGTCGTCCCAGGTATCTTTGAACATATTGAAAAAGCGGGCGTTCACTCCGGAGACAGTATTTCAGTGTTCCCGCCCATTTCATTATCAGTAAAGGTCAAAGAAACGTTAATTGATTATGCTAAAAAAATTGCACTCTCAGCACCAGTCATTGGCATGATGAACATTCAATTTGTGATTTACGAAAACAAAGTCAATATTCTTGAGGTAAACCCGCGTTCATCACGGACAGTACCGATTATTAGTAAAGTAACAGGAACTCCAATGATTGAGTGGGCGGTAAATGTTCAATTAGGTGAATCGTTAGCAGATTTGTGCCAAACGAATGGATTGTTGCCAGAACCAAATTATTTTTCGATTAAAGCACCGATTTTTTCATCAAGTAAGCTTAAGGGAGTCGACCATGCCCTTGGACCGGAAATGAAATCAACGGGGGAAGCGCTTGGCATGGGAGTAACGTATCAAGAGGCTCTCGAAAAGTCGATTCCTTCTATTCGTAACAGCACAGAAAAAAATTATTTGTTTTGTTCCATTTCCGACCGTGATAAATCAGCTAGTCTCCCGATTATTCAGGAACTTTTAAAAAAACAATTCAAACTTGTTGCAACAGAAGGAACCGCATTATTTTTTCAACACAATGACATTTCTGTTGAACAAGTGGTGCATGACGATGCAGAAGTTAATGAACTTTTTCGAAAGCAGTCAATAATGGCTGTAATCAATATTCCGAATCAAGGTAGAAAAAAGCATAAATTTGGTTTTAAAATTCGCGAGCACGCTATTCGCTACAAAATACCTATATTTACACATCTAGATACAATCGAAGCAACAATCAATTTGCAAAAAGAGACGCTGGCTGATTTTGATGTACGAACAATTAGTGAGTATTATAATTTTGAAAAAAGAGGTGCTGTTCATGTTAGAAGCATATAAATTGAAGGAAATAAGTAATAACGAGAGCATTCAATTTAACGGAAAAGACTTTTTACAGCTTTCAGATTTCAGTTCAGACGAAATCCTCTATCTTCTTAACGAGGCACAAGAATTGAAGGACTTACAAAAACAAGGAAAACCGCACCCGTTCTTAAGCGGAAAAGTCTTAGGAATGATTTTTGAAAAATCTTCAACACGTACGAGAGTTTCATTTGAGGTTGGGATGCTGCAGCTTGGCGGACATGCGATTTTCCTTAGTTCAAAAGACCTTCAGCTTGGCAGGGGAGAAAGTATCTCTGATACAGGAAAAGTATTATCGCGTTATGTCGATGGCATCATGATCCGCACGTTTTCGCACGAATCGGTTGAAGAATTGGCGGAGAATGCCTCAATCCCTGTCATAAATGGTTTAACAGACCTTCAGCATCCATGCCAGGTATTGGCCGACCTGCTGACCATTCTCGAACATAAGGGAAAATTGGCCGGATTAAAGATGTGCTATCTGGGAGACGGAAACAACAATATGGCGCATTCACTTATGGAAGGTGCAATTAAAGTTGGAATGGATATAAGCATTGCCTGCCCGCTAGGCTATCTGCCGGATGGTAAAGTTACAGAAAAGGCAATTAAAGCAGGTAAATTGACGGGAAGTACGGTTATGTTAACAAATAGTCCGCAGGAAGCTGTTAAAGACGCAGATGTCATCGTTACCGATGTGTGGACTAGTATGGGGCAGGAAGAGGAAGCTGCAATAAGAGTGAAGACTTTCAAGGATTATCAAGTAAATGAGGAGCTGTGTAAACACGCTAAAAGTGATTTTATCTTCTTGCATTGTCTGCCAGCCCATCGCGGTGAAGAGGTAACCGCCGAGATCATCGATGGACCTCATTCGGTCGTTTTTGATGAAGCAGAGAACCGCTTACATGCTCAAAAAGCAATTTTAAAATTATTACTAGCGAAATAGTATTTATTTTTTTGAGATTTGTTGTATAATAATTCTATTGGATGAATATTAATACAAACGAATATAAGGGAGAATACAGATGACTAAGGAAAAAATTGTTTTAGCCTATTCAGGCGGGTTGGATACATCGGTATCAGTAAAATGGATTCAGGAAAAATATGGCTATGATGTGATTGCCTTAGGCCTTGACGTAGGAGAAGGGAAAGACCTTGAAGCTATTAAAAACAAAGCTTTAAATGTTGGCGCAATTAAAGCCATAATGATTGATGCGAAAGAATTGTTAGCCAAAGAATATATTATTCCAGCATTAAAGGCTAATTGTTTATATGAAGGTAAGTACCCGTTATCCTCTGCGCTTTCAAGACCGCTTATTTCAAAATTATTGGTCGAAGTTGCGGAAAAAGAGGGTGCTACAGCTGTTGCACACGGTTGTACCGGAAAAGGGAATGATCAAGTCCGTTTTGAAGTTTCGATTCAGGCGTTAAACCCAAGCTTAAAGGTGGTTGCTCCGGTTCGTGAATGGGGCATGACACGTGACGAGGAGATTGCATACGCGACTGAAAATGAGATTCCGATTCCCGTTGATTTAGATAATCCATTTTCGATAGACGCTAACATTTGGGGACGCGCTTGTGAGGCAGGTGTTCTTGAAAATCCATGGGCCGAGGCACCTGAGGCAGCGTTTGATTGGACGAATCCAATTGAATTAACACCAGATGCAGCGGAATATGTGGAAATTGAATTTGAACTAGGCGTCCCTGTTGCCCTAAATGGCGAACAGCTTCCTCTTGTTCAGCTAATTGAAAACTTAAATGCGCTAGGCGGCAAGCACGGTGTGGGCCGTATTGATCATATCGAAAATAGATTAGTAGGCATTAAATCACGTGAAGTGTATGAAAATCCAGCTGCGTTAATTTTAATTAATGCTCATAAAGAATTAGAATTTCTAACCTTGACTCGTGAGGTCACGCAATTTAAAACACAGGTTGAACAGCAGATGGCAAAAATTATTTACGAAGGGCTTTGGTATTCACCGCTAAAAATGGCACTTGATGCCTTTATAGATGAAACACAAAAGGTGGTGTCAGGCACCATCCGCGTTAAGCTTCATAAAGGGAACCATACCGTGGTTGGACGTAAATCCGCTCACAGTCTTTACAATGAGGAACTAGCAACCTACTCAAAAGGAGATGCGTTTGATCATAATGCGGCAGTTGGTTTTATTAAACTATGGGGTCTGCCGACGAAGGTATATTCAGAGGTTAATAAAAAGGAATCAGTTCTAAAATAACATGAAGAGTAAGTGCCCTCGAACCTTGAAATTCGAGGGCAACTTTCTTACTAGATAAATTAGCGGTATTTTGCGATTCGCCGATAAAATATAAAAAACAAAAAATAGCCCAGTTTGAAGGGAGAAAAACACATGTCTAAGCTATGGGGCGGACGTTTTACAAAGGAAACAAATAAATTAGTGGAAGAATTCACTGCTTCCATCTCTTTTGATCAAAAACTAGCAAAAGAGGATATTGCCGGAAGCCTTGCCCATGTCCAAATGCTGGGGGAATGCGGCATCATCCCGATGGAGGATGCTAATAAAATCAAGGATGGCCTTCTATCTATTAAAAAGATGTTAGTGGATCACGAGGTCGAGTTTTTAGTAGAAGATGAAGATATTCACATGAATATTGAAAAACTATTGATTGAAAAAATTGGCCCTGTCGGCGGTAAGCTCCATACAGGACGCAGCCGCAATGACCAAGTAGCAACGGATATGCATCTTTATTTGAGAACGAAAACGACGGAACTAGTTAAATTGCTTGAAGATGTCCAGCAGGCCTTAATCGGGCAGGCGAAAGAGAATGTGCAAACGTTGATTCCAGGGTATACACATTTGCAGCGTGCACAGCCTGTTTCCTTTGCCCATCATTTAATGGCTTATTTTTGGATGTTTGAACGTGATAAAGAGAGACTGTTAGATTCTCTAAAACGGATTAACTGGCTTCCTCTAGGATCTGGTGCCTTGGCAGGGACAACCTTCCCGATTAACCGTGAACGTGTGGCAGAACTGCTAGGGTTCGAAACGGTGTATCCAAACAGTATGGATGCCGTCAGTGACCGCGATTTTATACTCGAATTTTTATCGATTGGTTCCATCATTATGACGCATATTTCCAGGTTTTCTGAAGAATTGGTTATTTGGTCTAGTCAGGAATTTCAATTTATAGAGTTGGACGATTCCTTCTGCACAGGCTCAAGTATTATGCCGCAAAAAAAGAACCCCGATGTACCGGAGTTGCTTCGTGGGAAGACAGGACGCACATATGGCAATTTGATAGGATTGTTAACTGTGCTAAAAGGTTTACCGCTAGCTTACAACAAGGACTTGCAGGAAGATAAGGAAGGCATGTTTGATACGGTTGAAACGCTTGAAGGCTCTTTAAAACTATTGGCACCGATGATCGAAACGATGACCGTAAATAAAGATGTGATGCGAAAGGTAATCAACAATGACTTTTCCAATGCGACAGATATTGCCGATTACTTAGTCCGAAAAGGGCTGCCATTTCGCGAAGCCCATGAAGTTATTGGAAAAATTGTGTTGTTTGCAATTCAATCTAACAAATTTTTGCTGGATTTAACGTTCGAAGAATTTCAGGAGTTTAGTCCCTTATTTGAAGACGACATTTACACGGTTTTGGCTCCTGAGCATGTAGTTGCGGTTCGTAACAGCTTTGGCGGAACAGCGCCGGATCAGGTGATGAAACAAATTAAGCTGGCGGAGAATTTGGTAACACGTTCAATTCGAAGGTAGAACCCTGTTAGGAGTTTTGCCATCCAATGAGCGAATTTTGTAATTAAATGAGCGAATCAAAGAAAGCAACCATTTTTGAAGAGCCTTACTAAAAATGCCTATTGACATTAACTGAAGATTCAGCTAACATACTTTTTATATGTTGGAAAATAAATGAAAAGTAAATAAAACTCTTATCGAGAGCGGCGGAGGGACTAGGCCCGATGAAGCCCGGCAACCATCAAGGTAATCCTTGAAAAGGTGCTAATTCCAGCAGGTTATTTAACCTGGAAGATAAGAGGAGGAAACTAACCCTCTTCTTATGAAGAGGGTTTTTCTCATTTGATCATTAAGCCATTTGGAAGGGTGGATATACATGTCAGTAATTAAAGTAGCAATTCTTGGTTTTGGAACGGTTGGTGAAGGAGTATATAGGACGATACAATCCCATGCCGATGAGTTAACAGCTGTCTTGGGAAAAAAGGTTGAAGTGGCTGCAGTCCTTATCAAAAACAAGCATAAAGAACGGGAGATTAGAGAAGGTGTGCTGGTTACGAACAATTTTGCAGAAATCCTTGAGCTGCCCCAGCTTGATATTGTGGTCGAAGCCATTGTCGACAAAGAACCAACATTTACATTTTTGAAAAAGGCAATCGAGCGCGGCTGTCATATTATCACTGCCAATAAAGAGATGTTTGCCCACCACGGGAAAGAGTTGTTAAATCTTGCGGAGGAGAATCATGTTACCTTGGGCTTTGAAGCAACGGTCGCAGGGGGAATTCCGGTTATTCAAACGCTAAGGCAGCTGCTAAAAATAAACCGGGTTCAGCAAATCCAAGGAATTTTAAACGGAACATCAAATTTTATCTTAACCGAAATGCGTGTGAAAAAGCAGTCATTTGCCGAAAGCTTACTATCGGCACAAGTGAATGGCTATGCGGAGGCGGACCCGACTAATGACGTTGAAGGATATGATGCATTTTATAAAACAATGATCCTGAGCCGTATCGCTTTTGGAGAAGAACCGAATTGGCAGGATGTCGAGCGGGAGGGAATTACTTCAATAACAAGTGAATTAATCGAAACAGCTGAAAAATTAGGTCTGCGATTCAAACATATTGCCAGTCTTACTAGGGCAGGAGGTTCAATAAAGGCATCGGTTAAACCTGTTCTGGTTGGAAATGAACATCCATTTTACCATGTCGAGGGAGTAGAGAATGCTGTAAATGTTTTCTCGGATATTGTCGGAAGAATTACCCTTCAGGGACCTGGCGCCGGAATGTATCCTACAGCAAGTGCGGTAATTGAAGATTTGGTGTATGTCTGTCAAAGTAAGCCTGTCAAAAGTAGTGCGACTCCTACTTCCACATCCATTTCGGAATCGGAAAATCCGCAGGGAAAAGAAACGTGGCTTGTATATGGACTTGCCAAGAAACAACTAAGCACTTCGATTTTGTGGATTGAACAGGTTTCTGATGGGACGTATATCATCCAGGCGACTAAGAAAGATGTTGCACAGCTGGCTAGTCAATATAATGCACTAGGGTATTATCCTATATTGGGAGAATATAAAGTGGAAATGAAAGATGAAGTATTAACAGCACTTTAATCCAAATGGGTTGTTGAACGTGAAGGACGAATCTAATCAATATTTAAAGAGGTGGGCAGGGCAAGAAAAGCCATATGCAGCCTCTTTTTTACATTACAAACATAAGCAACTTAGTAAGTTCACATTCTATTCAAATTTCTAACATTAATATGTTAAAAAACTGTGAAAGACGTTGTCATTTTACTACAAGGGGAGTATATTAAAAGTGTAGAGAAGATAGTGAAATAATTCACAAACTTCACTACAGGATACAGCTAGCTGAACAGCCCCTCCTTCGAATAGGGGATAAAGAAATTTTTTATTACATTAACTTGTGAAACATTTCACAAAAGAATAATAGGAGATGATTGTGATGAGATGGTACAAAACCCGTTTCGCAGCAGTTGTTTGGACAGTATTAAGAGTATGGCTTGGATTACAATGGATTGAAGCAGGCTACCATAAACTAACAGGTGGATTCGATGCAGGTGGATTCCTCAAATTTGCTCTTGCTAATGCAAAAGGGGATCATCCAGCAGTGCAAGGTTGGTACGCTGACTTCTTACAACAATTCGCGATTCCAAACGTTCATATCTTCAACGTGTTAATACCTTGGGGAGAATTACTTGTTGGTCTAGGATTAATCGTCGGTTTAGCGACGATTCCAGCTTTAATCGCTGGTGCCTTCATGAACTTAAACTTTATGCTTGCAGGTACAACTAGTACGAACCCGATTCTTTATACAGCAGCAATGATTCTACTTTTCGTAGGAGCTGGAGCTTACCTCTTTGGACTTGACCGCTATGCAGTACCATTTATCAAAGGCTATTTCAAGAAAGGCCATGTGAAAGCAGTCAAAAGCAATCAATAGCAGTAACGAGTTCTAATAGCTAAAAAGTGAAAACCTCTCTTTAGAGCTCGATGAAATAGTATTTCCCCCTTTTGTAGTTGAGAAGCAGGGCAGACCTGCTTCTCTTTTTACTCTGTCAGGAAAATACCTTATTTATTTTTTCGATTTTTGACGCGCTGGTTCGATGCGTTTGAGCGTGCTTGTGCCTCCAGGTCTGCATGGTCAGCAAGTTCTTGTGAAAACTCTACGTCAATGCCATCTGACTTCATGTTCTTCGGTACCTGTGGAAGTGATCCTTTATTCTTATCACGAGTCCTGCCTCCGCGTGAACGTCCCATTGTAAAAACCCCTTTCAATTGTAGGCATGTAGGGAGCAACAATGCTCCTATTACTAGCTTTTACAATTAGAAAGGGGTCCATTAATGGTAAAATATTTAAATTAACGCATACTGACTGACACGTTCGCCCGTCATGTAATTAAAGTTTTGTTTTTCTGTCATGGTAGCCGCCGGCACGGTCCGCCATTTTAAATTCTCTTTGGTAAGATACTTCCTGCATGCTTGTGAGTGGGTATTTTCCTCTATCCTTATCTTTTTTCTTCTTATCCGCCATCTTACTCATTCCCTTCAAAATTGTACTTATTTCCATTTTTACCTTTAAAGAAAGGAATGATACAAATTTCAAGAAAATATCTTTTTATGGCCGATAGGAAAGCATTTCTTTTCAATTATTATCCTTGCTTAATATATTCATTAATTGAACATATTCATCTAATTTTCCAATATCATATCTGTCGCCGGATATAACTTTTCCCAAGACTGATTCAGATGCTAATAAATCTTTAATGGCATCGGTCAATTGTATTTCGCCGCCAACACCTTTCTTTACAGTGGCTAAACTCTGAAAAATCTCTGGGGTGAAAATATATCTGCCTACCACGGCAAGATTTGAGGGTGGTTTTGTTTTAGGTTTTTCCACGATATCTTCAATCTTGATAAAATCGGGGCTGTATTTCCCTTGAATAACACCATAATCTTTTAAACAATCTTGATCGACCTGTTTTAGGCCGATAACACTTCCGTGAGTTTCCTTGTGAACATCAATTAATTCTTTAAGGGCAGGTTGTTTTGAGGGAATGATAATATCATCTGGCAATAGAACTCCAAACGGTTCATTACCAACAAATTCTTTCCCGAGTCGAATGGCATCCCCAAGTCCTCTTGCGTAAGGTTGTCTAATAAAAAGAATTTTCACCTTCGGAAGTGCTAACTTTTTTACTAGATGTTCTTTATTTTGACTTTTTAAAAAGGTATCTAGCTCTAAGGAATAATCAAAATAGTCAATGATCATATCCTTGGATTTGGATGTTATTATGAGTATTTGTTCAATCCCAGAATTAACAGCCTCATCGACTATATAGTGTATGGCTGGCTTTAAACCTAGCGGAAACATTTCCTTGGGGATTACCTTTGTAATGGGAAGACTTCTAGTTCCGTAGCCTGCTGCAGGAATTATTGCCTTTCTTACCATTAATGAGCTCCTCGCTTTCTTTATTTCTCTCGAAAAAATTCAAAAAACTGTAACATGTCCAATATATAGGTTATAGAATAGGTCATCATTTCTTTTGGAGTTAAGGAATTAGGGGGGTGTAAATTTTAACTAATCCAAAAAGCGTCACAGCAATAGGTATATTTCATCTTATGTACGATTGAAAGAGGATGAAAGAGGAAACAGCCCATAATGTAGACAAACAATGCATATAAATAAAATGATGAATGGTTAATCATCAGGAATGTGGTAAAGTAATCTTGAGGTGAAGGAATTGGCTATCATAACAAAAATCACCACGCAGAAGAAAAATACGGAACGTTTTAATGTCTTTATGGATTACGGTAAAGGCGAGGAATTTGCCTTTAGTGTCGACAGCGATGTGTTAATAAAATTCCAATTAAAAAAAGGAATGGAGCTTGATGACTTTTCCTTTTTGGAGATACAGTATCAAGACGATATTCGCAAGGCATATAACCTAGCGATTAATTATTTGGCAAGGAGAATGAGATCTGAAAGGGAGATTAGGGATTACCTAAGTAAAAAAGAGACAGATGAGCCAGTTATTGATGAAGTAATCCATAAATTAACCGCCCAGAGATACATCAATGACGAGGAATTTGCTTTAGCATATGTGAGGACGCAGGCAAATACAACCGATAAAGGCCCAGATGTAATCAAGCTGGAGTTAAAGGAAAAAGGAATTGCTGAGGGGATTCGGATTCAAGCCCTTGGTGAATTTTCATTAGAGAAGCAAATTGAAAAAGCAGTCAAATTGAGCGGAAAGTTTCTTCAAAAGGGTGCAAAGGAAGCTTTGAAAATTCAAAAGCAGAAGCTTGAGCAAATGCTGCTAAGAAAAGGCTATTCTTTTGAAGTCATTCATATTGCTTTAGATGAAACCGAAGTGGATAAAGCAGATGATGAAGAAATAGAAGCGATTCGATTCCAAGGGGAAAAGGCTGATCGGAAATTTTCTCGTTACAGCGGTTTTGAATATAAACAAAAGATGAAACAGACATTATATCGCAAAGGTTTTTCAATGGAACTAATCGAAAGGTTCCTAGCAGAGAAAGAAAACTCATGACAAAAGCGTCATGAGTTTTCAATGATAATTGAATCTTGATCCAATTGTTCCATGATGATTCCCGCGATTTCTTTGGCTGAGCGGAGGCGTGATTTATCTTTAATGTGGTCGCTTTTGTCCCAAAATGGAGTATCCATACCGCCCATATAGACAGCATTAAATTTAATCCCACTGCCTTCATATTCTTTTTGCAGACTTTCGGTAAAGCCCCTGACGGCGAATTTGCTAGCAACATATACAGCTTCATTCACTTTACCACGTAATCCCGCGGTGGAAATAATATTGATAATTCGTCCCTGGCCATTTTTTTGTAAATGAGGGAGGATGGCCTTTGTCATTAAAATAGTTCCTAACACGTTCGTATTTAACATTTCGCTAATTTGAACGGTTTCTATTCCCTCAAATGGACCAAAATGTCCAATTCCCGCGTTATTAACCAAACCGAAAATTTTGTTTGTTCTGCTAATTTCATTCAATGTCTTTTCTACTTCTTCAATGTTTCGGATATCTAATGGAAGGATGTCGGCTGTCCCTCCAGCAGCTTCAATTTCCTGTTTTGCATGAGTTAATTTTGCAATGGTTCTCCCAGCCAGCAAAAGGTGAAAACCTTTCTGCGAAAAAAGGAAAGCTAATTCCTTTCCCAAACCAGATCCAGCTCCGGTAATCAATATTGTTTTCATTGGTTATTCTCCTTCAAGTGAGTTTTCAGCCTTTATTTAATCTACAAAAATTACTATACTAAAAAAAGAAGATAAATGGGAGTGATTGAGATTTGGAAGAGAAACGCTATAGTGCAATGTCAGAACATGAATTAAGACAGGAAATCGCTATGCTTCAAGAAAAGGCAAGAAAAGCTGAGCAAATGGGAATGGTTAATGAGTTTGCTGTGCTTGAACGAAAGGTACAAATGGCTCGAGCCTATATGATAAATCCTGATCAATTTAAACCGGGCGAAGTTTATGAAATCGAAGGGGACCCCGGCCATTATTTTAAAATTGATTATATGAATGGCGTTTTTGCCTGGGGCTATCGATTGAAAGGTGATGGGAAGGAAGAGGCATTACCGATTTCTTTATTAAAATGGCTTAAGTGACAAACCAGAGATAAGGCTCTCTGGTTTGTCTTGTTGTCCATCTATTTATAGACCTGAGGCGATTCATCGTCGCGCTCACCAGAGGCACGCATCCGTTCTTGCGGGTGAGTATTGATGGTACCATCTGCTCTTGTTGAAGCATACTCTGCTTTTGCTCTTGGCTCTCCCTCAAACTTGTTATTATTTTGATTTGGGAAATTCTTCGCTTTATTTCTCATGCTGTACCTCCATTATCGGTTATGAGAAAAACGTGAAAAGCAAAGCATTCTCAATGCTTACCACGTAACAATAGTATCTGTGCTTTTACGCTCAATTATGTTATTAGAAAATGGTAATAAAAAAACGCAAGCGCCCAGGTCAGCGGAGCTTGGCATGGAGCTGGATTATAAAAAAGCGAGTGACTAAAGTGTCACCGCTTTTTTAGCTTGGAATGATACTAAGTTTCTTCCTCAATTTTTTTTCACTAAATACCCAGCCTGTATAGGAGCTGATTGGCTTTAAATCGCGGTTTAGCTGGACGACGGCCACGAAGGGATAGTGGCCATTGCTGCGGTAGCGCAGGTCAATAAAACGGACTTCATAAAAATCAGTGTATTCATCAACTTCCCAGCGATAAACAGGAGAAAACGATAGAAAGGCAGCCAGGTTTTTATCCTTTTTTGCAGCTTCTATTACAGGTGTTTTGGGAACTGGGATACGTTGAAACCGATCTAGTATCTCAACTTTATCCTTGAGAGCCTTTCCGACAAAAAATTGCTCGCGGTTCATGGCAGCGATTCGCCATTGATGAAACCTCATTGTTGGGGCAATAATGATTTCAGTTGCATCAGGTATGATTGTCCTTACTTCTACTAATACTCTTTTCTTCGCCATGTATCGCATAAAATAATAGCCGATGATAACGGCATACATTAGCAAAAAGGTAACACCTGGATTTGCGCCTAATATCCAAATGAAAATTCCGAGAACGTGAATTCCAAAAATAAATGGATCAAAAGTATTAATCACGCCTAAAGCAACCCATTTGTTTGAAAAAGGTCTTAGAGCTTGCGTACCGTAGGCATTAAAAATATCAACAAATACATGGATAAACACGGCTGCAAATGTCCAAGCCCATAAATGCAGTAAATTGGCATCGGTGAAGAACGGATAAATGACCGCTATAAGGACAATCGGCCATAAAAGCACTGCAGGAATTGAGTGTGTTACACCACGATGATTACGAATGTAGATGGCATTATTTCTAAGTTTTAAAACTGTATCAATATCTGGTATTTGTGAGCCAGCGATGGTTGCGATTAATACACTGGCTGTCGTGGCATGGCTGCTGGCGACAGCCGGATCAAGAGTAGCCAGACCGCCAAGGGCAATACCCATTACAACATGAGTTCCAGTATCCAAAAGGAAAAGCCTCCTTTATATGTCTTGTCAAAATAGCTAAATTGGATTATCGTAAAACAAAAATGTCTTCTTATTATATTCCCTTTTTCCACATTGTTTAACAAACTGGAGGCACAAAAGTTATGTTAATTGAACAGAAAAATCTTGAAAAAATCAATATAGTTGCTTTTCAAAATGATTTAATTACCTGGTTTAAAAATGAACAGCGCGACCTGCCCTGGCGCAAAGATCAGGATCCGTATAAGGTTTGGGTGTCAGAAATTATGCTTCAGCAAACAAGGGTTGATACCGTCATCCCCTATTTTAATCGCTTTATTGATTGGTTTCCAACCATTGAAGACCTGGCTGAAGCCGAAGAGGATAAAGTACTTAAAGCTTGGGAAGGTCTTGGCTACTATTCAAGGGTAAGAAATTTGCAATCAGCGGTTAAAGAGGTGAAGGAGAAATACAATGGAGAAGTACCAAACACTCCTGAAGAAATTTCCTCCCTTAGAGGAGTCGGTCCCTATACTGCCGGAGCGATATTAAGTATTGCATTCGGTATTCCAGAGCCAGCTGTCGATGGGAATGTGATGCGGGTTTTATCGCGGGTTCTCTCTATTTGGGATGATATTGCCAAACCAGCATCACGAAAAGTATTCGAAAAAGCAGTCCGGACGTTAATTTCGCATGAAGATCCTTCTTCATTTAATCAGGCATTAATGGAATTAGGGGCTTTAATCTGTACACCAACATCTCCTTCCTGTTTATTATGCCCAGTTCGCGACCATTGTCATGCTTTTTCCGAAGGGGTTCAAAATGAACTGCCGATAAAAACGAAAAAAACAAAGACGCGTGATGTCAAGCTTGCCGCAGCAATACTGCTTGATGAAAACGGAAAAATGTTAATTCATAAACGGCCGTCAAGCGGACTGCTTGCAAATCTATGGGAGTTTCCCAATGTCGAAGTCCATCATTCATTGCAAAATGAACGGGAGCAGGTCGTCGATTTATTTAAAGAAAACCTTGCTTTAGAAATTGACCTGAATAAAATTATTGGTCAAATTGAACATGTATTTTCACACCTCGTTTGGAATCTAAACGTGTATACTGGCAAAATACATTCTGAGTTTCAAGAGAACGAGGAATGGAAGCTTGTCTCACTTGAAGAAATCGAGAAATTTGCTTTTCCTGTATCCGCTCAAAAAATGCTAAAGCTTTATTTAGAGCATATAAAGGAATGAACGCCGTTTAAACGGCGTTCATTCCTTTTATGTCGCTTGAAGACCGCCGCGATTTTCAATTTCTTTAATGATTTCCCGATGGATTGTCTGTCCTTCACTATTTAAATAAGGAGCAATTTGCTGTAACGAATGATGAAAAAATGAAAGCTCACTTGGTTCCCAGTCTGATTTTGCCATCATCGAAAGCTCGGTCATATCCCGTCCTGCATACATGTTGCTACTTCCTTTCAATTAGGTATTTTGCCTTAGTAATTTGTTTATTCATTGTTATCTATTCAGGAAAAGGCTAAAATAGGAGAAATAATTGATAGTAGAAGGGAATAAGAAAAATGACTCAAAAAGTAGCACTCATCACTGGCAGCAGCCGGGGAATCGGTAAAGCAACTGCACTTCGGTTAGCCCAAGCAGGATATGATATTGTAATTAATTATGCGAGAAGTAAAAAAGGTGCTCTTGAAACAGCTGCACAAATTGAAGCATTGGGTAGAAAAGCATTCATTATCAAAGCCAATGTTGGTGATGTAGACAAAATTAAAGATATGTTTGCTCAAATCGATCAAGAATTTGGCCGTTTAGACGTATTTGTCAATAATGCAGCCTCTGGGGTGCAGCGTCCTGTTATGGAGCTTGAAGAATCACACTGGGATTGGACTTTAAATATCAATAGTAAAGCCCTATTGTTCTGCGCACAGGAAGCTGCCAAATTGATGGAGAGAAATGGCGGCGGGAAAATTGTCAGCATCAGTTCACTTGGTTCCATCCGCTATTTGGAAAACTACACAGTAGTAGGAGTCTCGAAAGCGGCACTTGAGGCTTTAACGAGATATTTGGCGGTCGAATTAGCACCGAAAAATATTGTGGTTAATGCGGTCTCTGGTGGCGCTGTCGATACGGAGGCATTGAAGCATTTTCCTAACCGTGAAGAACTCCTTCAGGAAGCAAAAGAAAAAACACCTGCTGGCAGAATGGTTGAAATTGACGATATGGTCAATTGCGTCATGTTCCTTTTGTCCGAGGAGTCAAGCATGATTAGGGGCCAAACGATTATAATCGACGGGGGAATTTCATTACTCGTATAGTAAAATTTTAATATAATTAATTTGGATAAACTCCACGGTGCATGGATACATTAATCACGTGGAGGTGATTACAATGGCAAAATTCAATCAACAGCCAAACAAAACTTCAGCTGGAACCAACGTCCAGGAAGTAAGACAACAAAACGCCCAATCTGCTGGCGGTGCAGGTGCTGCTGGTGCAGCCGGTGCACAAGGTCAATTTGGAACTGAGTTTGGAAGCGAAACAAATGCGCAAGAAGTAAAAAAGCAAAACCAAACTGCAGAAGCTCGTAAAAACCAAAATGCAGGTCAATTTGGCCAACAATAAAAAAATACTTAAAAAGAAGGCGCTCTTTTCCGAAAAGAGTGCCTTCTTTATTGTAGTGGACTTTTCGACAAAACTTCCCCCATGTCTACAGAAGTAGTCAAAGGAGAATACTGTTTGTTAAAGAATACATAATAAGTACGAAAATATAAGGCGGTGAGGGAAATGAATCATTTTAATCGATTAGTTTCCGAACAAATGGTAACGATGGAAAAACTATTGTATCTTCAGGCTGAGCTTGAGCGTTGTCAACAAATTGAAGCTGAGCTTCAGAATCTCCAGAATGCCACAAATCTTGAAAGTGTTCAGACGGACATTCAACAGATGAAGAAGGAATTGAAAGAAATCCAGCAAATTTTTGAAAAGCAGACAGAAGAGGTAATTAATTCATATCTGGAGACAAACTTAACACATTCCATGTAGATAGTAGAAAAAAATTCGCAAATTTTTACAAAGAGCCATGGATTTATGGCTCTTTTGTTTTAAATTCTGCTCTCAACCGTTATAATAATAGAAAATAGGAATTTTCTTTGTTGCCTTTTGTCGATATTTATTTAAAAAAATTTTAGAATAGGTTACAAAGCGTTCAGGAATGAAGGTAGGGGAGAACATGGGCGTACCCATAGAAGGTGAACCAATGCAAATACATAGCTATAAGCACAATGGGCACATCCATCGCGTCTGGGAAGAAACAACCGTTTTAAAAGGGTCGCAGCATTTAGTGATTGGTGGAAACGATCGCACCTTGGTAACTGAGTCAGATGGGAGAACGTGGATTACACGGGAACCTGCCATTTGTTACTTCCACTCACAATACTGGTTCAATGTCATTGGGATGATCCGGGAAGACGGCATTTATTATTACTGTAATATCAGTTCACCATTCATTTTTGACGGTGAGGCACTAAAGTATATTGATTATGACCTTGATATCAAGGTGTATCCTGATATGACCTTTAATTTACTAGACGAAGATGAGTATGAACGGCATCGCCGGGAAATGAATTATCCAGATGTGATTGATCAAATTTTAAAGCGGAATGTCGAAAAACTGATTCAATGGATTCGGCAGCGAAATGGCCCGTTTGCACCAGATTTTATTGATATTTGGTATGAACGTTATCTAACATACAGACGTTAGATGCTAAAAACCTGTTGATTGGTTTATCAACAGGTTTTCCTATGTCAGGAAGAAAAGGGGGCCATTTATACTTTGAGCAGCATTCGCAGGTACCTTCAATTTGTGAAACCATATCGACTGCAGATTATCGGAACGGTCATCATTGGGGTGATTAAATTTTCCATTCCGCTCATCATTCCACTGCTGATTAAATATGTAGTTGATGATATCGTCGGGAACAATGCCTTATCCCACGACGAGAAGCTTAATAAACTAATGCTTATTATGGGTGTGATGCTAGTTGTATTTGTCATCCTGAGACCGCCTATCGAATATTACCGCCAGTATTTCGCCCAATGGACATCTAGTAAAATCCTCTATGATATTCGTGATACGTGTTTTTCACATATTCAAAAGTTGAGCTTCAAATATTATTCAAACACCCGCGCAGGTGAGATAATCTCACGTGTGATTAATGATGTAGAGCAAACAAAAACCTTTGTTATTTCCGGATTAATGAATCTTTGGCTTGATATTGCTACCATCATCCTTGCCATTATCCTAATGTTTTCAATGAACGCTAAATTAACGTTAGTATCGATTGTGCTGTTCCCACTTTACGCCTTTTCAGTGCGTTACTTTTTCGGGAATTTACGCAAGCTGACACGGTCGCGCTCTCAAGCACTGGCAGAAGTCCAAAGCTATTTACATGAGCGCGTGCAAGGAATGCCGGTAATTAAGAGCTTTGCGATTGAAGAATATGAACAAGGTCAATTTGATAAGCAAAATAAAAACTTTTTAGAAAAGGCATTGCAGCATACAAGCTGGAATGCGAAGTCCTTTTCAGTGGTTAATACGATAACGGATATTGCTCCATTACTCGTTATTGGTTATTCCGCCTATTTGGTCATCCAGCATCAGCTGTCACTTGGGACAATGGTTGCGTTTTTTGCCTATATTGACAAACTTTATAATCCACTAAGAAGGTTGGTCAATTCTTCAACAACTATTACTCAATCCTTTGCATCGATGGACAGGGTATTTGAATTTTTGGATGAGAAATATGATATCGTTGATGGCCCGAATGCGCGGGTGTGCAGTAAAGTTTATGGAGATATCTCTTTTGAGAATGTTTCTTTTTCCTACGACAAAAATGAGGAAATGATGTTAAAAGACATTCATTTAGATGTGAAAAAGGGAGAAACAATTGCACTTGTAGGGATGAGCGGTGGCGGGAAATCAACACTAGTCAGTCTGATACCTCGTTTTTATGACGTGACAAAGGGAAGAATTACATTAGACGGTGTAGATATCCGGCAATTTAAGGTTCAAACGCTAAGAGACAAAATTGGTGTCGTTTTTCAGGATAATATCTTATTTAGTGAATCGGTTAAGGATAATATTTTATTAGGGAAGCCAGGGGCATCGGATGAGGAAGTTTATCAGGCGGCTAAAGCGGCGAATGCCCATGAGTTTATCTTAAATCTGTCAGACGGATACAACACCAAGGTCGGCGAACGAGGCGTCAAACTTTCTGGAGGTCAAAAACAACGCGTTGCGATTGCCCGCGTATTTTTGAAGAATCCACCCATCTTAATACTTGATGAGGCAACATCGGCATTGGATTTAGAAAGTGAACATTCGATTCAAGAATCACTTGAGGAGCTGGCAAGGGAACGGACCACTTTTATTGTGGCCCACCGGCTGTCGACCATTACCCATGCGAACCGAATTGTCCTGATTGAGCACGGACAAATCGTAGAAGTGGGAACACATGACGAACTAATGGCCAAACAAGGAAATTATTATAGATTATTTCAAGTGCAGCAACTTGAACAAACAAAAACCGAGGCAGAGTAATTGCTTCGGTTTTTCCTAGTCTTGGCTTTCTTCTTCAATCGATACTTCATTTTTGTGATAGGAATGAAAGCTGGTAATCAATGTATCAAGATGTTCGACTTGTTCAGCATAATCAATAACCGAGGCGACAATCTGCATTGTATGATAAAGATGCGGATTATTATGGTCGGCAGATTCACTCTGATGAGTGAAAAAGTAGTCGAATAACTCCTTTTTGTTTAAGTAAACATGCTCCTCATGATAGGGAGGCGGCGTTGGGATTTTTCCAATGAATCTAAGTAAGACCTGTTCATGATGATAAATAAGGCTATCAACCTGTTCCTGGATGGATTGCTTGAAATTTTCCGGAAGGTGAAGCAGTTCGTTTTCAAACCGATGCAGCCTTTTTAAGGTATCAAGTGCTTTTTTTGCCGTTAAGTTCAATTGTCGATAAATAACAAGCTTTCTCGATTTTTCAAGATTCTTTTTAGAAAAATAACCTCGTTCTTCCTTGTACATCTTATAAAACTGATCCATCGTCTGGATTTCTTCTTTTAATTTCTTTATATCTGTTTTGAGAAGCTGGTGATCATAATCATGGCGTGTACTTAAGCGAATCCACTTAATAATTTCCTCAGTTGTGGCAACAATTTTAAAATAAAGCTTATTTTCATACTTTGGCGGGATAAAGACGAGATTGACGATAAATGCTGAAAATACCCCGATCATGATTGTGGAGAAGCGAATCCCGGCAAATTGAATAAAGCTTCCGCTTTGTGTTTCCATAATTGATATTAATGTTACGAGTGAGAGTCCAATTGTATTCTCTAGTTTGAGTTTAAGATTAATAATAATCACGATGATTGCGGCTAAGCCGATAACGATAAAATGGTTTCCTAACAGGAGAACCAAGATGACAGCAAGTAAAGCCCCTATGATATTTCCTTGGATTTGTTCAATAATAGTTAAATAAGAGCGATAAATGGTCGGTTGAATCGCAAATATTGCTGCAATCGCAGCGAATACGGGTGAAGGCGAATGGAACAACTGACTTAAGTATAGGGCTAAAACAATTGCTATTCCCGTTTTTAAGATGCGGGCACCTAACTTCATTCTAAAAAAATTCCTTTCAAAATTACGTATTTGTTTTTATTTTGCTCACTAACAAACAATTAAGTACTATACATGGATTAAAACATATAATCAAGAGAAATTATATGAATTTAACTTGTAAATATTTCGGAAAATTGCGACAAAAAAATTAACGCCCCAAATGCAGAGGACGTTAATTCGTTCGTTGTTTCATTACTCTGTTGATACAGCCGGGTCAGCCTGTTCCTTAACAGGAAGAATTTGTACAAAGTGATTTTCTGGCTGGGTTAAAAGACCTCGGAGCTGATTTGCTTCATCAAGCTGGCCATTCTGCTCAAGCAGGTCAGTATATTTACCTAATAGCTCGTTAATATCCTGTATTCCTTTATGGGATAAATTTGAAACCGATACCTTAGCTCCCTTAGCAATCCTTCGTGTAATTGCGTCGATGGTTAGACCCATTTCCGGCTTATGCCGAATATAGACGACGCCGCCCGTCATACCAGCACAAATCCATGGTCCCGGATCTCCTAGCACCAGGCCGCGGCCATTTGTCATATATTCAAAGGCAAATCCTTTTATATTGGCATTTGCACCGATATTCCCGGCTTCTTTTTCAGGAAGCGGTTTTTTTACAGTGCCGCCGATGATTATATCAGCACCAGAGAGGCGGATTCCAGCTCGGGCATCAGCATTGCCCTGGGCAACTAGGAGTCCTTTTTGTGCCCCATATCCAAAGCCCTTCCCAACAGAGCCATTATAATATTGGCCATTTTTCCCTTTTGACTTCAGCACGTGGATATTTCCGCCAAAGGAGGTTTTCCCAACACCGTCCTGTCCGCCGCCGTTTACGGTTATTTCGATGCCTTCACTATTATAGGCGCCTAAGCCGTTACCGGGAATGGAACCTTCCTTATACTTTAGCTGAACAGGAGATAGCTGCTTGTAGGAGCCATCCAGTCTGCCCCTGACACGGTGGCAGGAAACTCGGCTTCCGAGCACGCGCTGTTCAGATGTGACATTGGCGAATTCTCGCGATGAATGAAGCTGTTCAACACTTTCATCAAGATATTCAGCTCCTGCCGCTACCTGCATTTGAACTTCTTCGATTGATTTTGAAGCTCTCATTTTAGCTAATTGGCTAATTTCCAGCGGTTTTAGCAAGTAGGAAAGGCTAAGCAGCTGTTCACCATTTACCTGCTCTAATAATTCTGAATGACCGACAGCATCTTGGAGATTTCTGATTCCTAATGATGCAGAAAGTGCTTTTAATTCACGTCCAAAAGCAGTAAAAAGATTCATGATGCCCTGAACAGCTAATTCTAATTGCCGGGGAACAAATCGTCTTAGCCCATGTTCCTTAGCCTGTACTTCTGATTCAATCTGGGTGGCAATTCCAACATGGCATGTATCCAAATGGCAGCCGCGGCAGGTCGTACAGCCAATCGCGAGCATTGATAATGTTCCAAAGCCAACACGGTTTGCTCCAAGAAGCATAATCTTCATGACATCCATCGCGCTCTTCATTCCGCCATCAGCCCAAATTTCTATTCTATGGCGAAGACCGCTTTCTAAGAGGGCATTATGCGCTGCTTTAACTCCAATTTCGACTGGCAATCCGACGTGCTGGAGGGCATGAATTCTTGCTGCACCCGTACCTCCGTCAAAGCCGCTCAAGGTGATAATGTCTGCGCCTGCTTTAGCGATACCGACAGCAATGGTTCCAATGTTTGGAACGACTGGCACCTTGACTGCAATTTTTGCTTGATCATTAGCTGTTTTTAATTCTAGAATCATTTGGGCTAAATCTTCAATAGAGTAGATGTCATGGTTGTTTGATGGTGAGATTAAATCCGAACCCAGTGTTGCATTCCGCGCTTCCGCGACTTTTACAGTCACTTTTGAACCCGGTAAGTGACCACCTTCCCCGGGCTTGGCGCCTTGACCAATTTTTATTTCCAAAAGATTGGATGAGTTTAACAGTTCAGCATTGACCCCAAACCTTCCTGAGGCAATTTGTTGTCCTCTAGTCTTTGGATATTTGCCGAGCATATCCTTAATTTCGCCGCCTTCACCATTCATGCTTACCATGTTTAAGCGGTCAGCCCCTTCTGCATAGGCCCTGAAGGCAGTCTCATTCTGTGAACCGAAGGACATTGAAGAAATAAGAAACGGCAGATCATGGCTGCCGACACGAATATCGACATTGTCAGGGGATAATGGCTTATGACTCTTCTTTAACTGAACTAAGTGACGAATGGCAGTTGGATTCGCTGCTTCCTGTTCCGAGATTTTATCACGGTAAACACTGTAATCTCCAGTTGCAGCTACCTCAGAGATAGACTTCCAAATACGCGGGAAGAGGTGAAAGGTTTTTCCGACCCTTTCCTTTTCATTCTGGTAAGCTTCTGCTCTATTTAAAGAATCCAGCTTCATTGCCTCGAAATCGGCCGCTAATTCGTTTGAACCAAAATAGTTAACGATGTTTAAAACATTAGCAATGTCTTCATGTAATCCGATGCTTGAAAATAATCGGCCATAACCGCGGAGCTCGTGGATTCCTATTGTAGAGATTACTTTTTCCAATCCCTTCGTTAAAGCGCTATAAAGGTTTGTTAAAGGCTTAGTGGAGTCATCATAGACCGTTAAAAACATGTAATACGGACTAATCAAATCTGCGCCTAAGCCAAAGGCCGTAATGATATCGCGCAGAGAGCGTATTGACGCAGAACGCAGCACTAATGAACAGTCGCGTCTTAACCCCTTACTGACTAATGCCTGGTCAATCGCAGATGTTACTAAATGTGGGTCAAGCCAATAGTAATCTTCTTGATGTGCCTTAGCGTCATCAAGGATAAGCAGCGTCTTTCCAGACTTTACAGCTTGAACTGCTTCAAACTCTAGCCTTTCAAGTGCCTTCTCAATCTCCTCGTTTTTAGTAAATGTCATGGAAATAAACGCCGTTAACTTTTGCTCCTGAAAATGCTGGACAACTTGATCAAAACTCGGCTGGCCTAAATGCTCCGAACAAGTGAATCCGGCTTTTCCCTCTAATAATAGTGGGGAAGTCAGTTCAATCACTGTTGCTGTTTGTTCTGTTAAAAATAATGTCGGACGTTTGCCGATAATCACACGAGTGGAGAAATGCTCGGTTTCCCGGTCTCGGTCAATTGCAGGATTGGTAACAACGGCAACACTTTCTTTTATATAATCGGCAAGATTAACTCGTTCAGGATTAAGGGCTGCAAGCGGTGCGTCGTAGCCAAGGGAACGGATCGGCTCCACGCCATTTTCAGCCATTTGTTCGAGTAACTGGATATGATCCCGCTCCCAGCCAAAGGCTTTATATTGGCCATTATGAATCCTATCAGGGTAATTCATCGTGACGGTTTTAGTGAGAGAGGGGGGTTCCAGACGCAATCTTGAGCCACTAAGATTCAGACGCTTAGAAAACCGGTAATATACTTCGAGCTGGTAACGATCTTGCTCGTAAACTTCTAATTTTTCATCGTTCCATTTAAAACCAATCTTTTCTCCAGGTGCCAAAGGTTTTGGGTCGTTCACATACTCACTTGAGGATATGATTCCCGGTTCTGAAGAAAAGAGAAACGAGCTTTCAGTTTCGAGCATCCACAACGGGCGGAGACCTAGTGCATCAACACTAAATACCGATTCATCACCAAATCTCGAAATAATTCCTGCGGGACCTTGGGCAAAGTGCCCCCAGGCTTCTCTTAAATAAGTATATAAATCTTGGAGATTATCAGAATATGCCTTCATTTCATTGATAATTGGCGGGAAGAGTAGGTCAATCGCTTCGAATAAAGAATAGCCGTGACGGCAAATTAACGTTTCCATCGTCCGGCTTACATCTTGGGAGTCACTGCCGTCTTTAACAAGCGGCACACCAATCATTCTCGCTTCATCACGAAGCTTGGAAATAGTATTAATTTCCCCGTTATGACCTAAGACACTAAAGGGCTGGACTCGGAAAAAGCTAGATAAGGTATTGGTCGAAAATCGATTATGGCCAAGCGTCATGGTAGATGCAACAAGCGGGTTCGCTAGATCATGATAGTAGCGCGGGAGAATGTCTCCGGCACCCATTACTTTATAAACGACATGGTTTTGACTTAATGATGCTACATGAACATGCTCATTCAATTCAAAATCGATTAGCGCATCAAACAGGACCTTCGTTAATTCTTGGCCAGATTGAGCTGAAAGGCAGGCGAATTGCCAAAAGACGGGATCTTCTTGAATCGCGATTGGACCGAGTGCGGAGGAATCTGTTACCACATCTGTTTCAAAAATTAACTCTAGTTTATAGTTTGCTAGTTTTTTAAGTAATTCCCGTTTAATCGAACCCCAGTCTGCTTCTTGACTGATAAACACATGACCAACGGCAAATTCCTCTTTGTCGGCATGGAGCGGATTGATATTTCGCTTGCGTAATTTTTGCTTCCAAAGCTCTGTTGGGATGTCCATATGAATGCCAACTCCGTCACCTTCACCATTAATAAAACCAGCGCGATGACTCATGGTCACGAGGGCATCTATGCAATCGAAAATATTTTTTCTCGTTGGCCGTTTGCTCTTTTCGAGGCAAGCAACGATTCCGCAAGCATCGTGCTCTTGTTTGTGGAAATCTTGAAAAAGGGAAGGACTCCATTTTTGTGTCATCTTGTTTAGCTTCATCGGTACAACCGCTAAAGCCGCTCACCTCCTATAGGGAAATATTATTTGTAGTAGTAAAAGATTGTTCCTTTAACGGGGCACCAAGGTAAAGGGTTAAACAGAAAAATAATAAGTTAATAGTATCATATGAATATTCAGAAATCAAATAATTATACATGAATATGGATATAAAACTGAGGCTAGAAACATGGTGGGAATACGCAGGAAGGTACCGATGTAACCGTTTTCAACAGATGATGAAAAATAAAAGAGAGTGATTTTCACTCCCTTTTGTGTATGAAATATGAATGTTTATTCGCCGTTTAGTAAGGTGAATGCATTATTTACTGCGTGAAGAGTTGCTTCAACATCCTCTTCTGTGTGAGCGATGGTCAGAAACCATGCTTCGTATTTGGAGGGAGCAAGATTAATTCCCTGCTGGAGCATCAGTTTGAAAAACTTTGCGAAAATTTCACCATCAGTGTTTTCCGCTTGTTGATAATTTTCAATTTTTTCAGATGTAAAATAAACGGTAAAGGCACCTTTCAAGCGATTAATAGTGATTTGAATATCATGTTTCGCAGCGGCCTCTAATATACCTGCTTCTAGCATTGCCCCTAACCGGTCTAAATAATCATAAATGCCGTCTTGCTTTAATACTTCCAAGCAGGCGATTCCTGAGAGGATAGAGGCTGGATTTCCAGCCATTGTTCCAGCTTGGTATGCAGGTCCAAGCGGTGCCACTGTTTCCATGATTTCTTTCCGGCCGCCGTAAGCTCCGATTGGCATGCCGCCGCCAATAATTTTTCCAAGTACAGTTAAGTCAGGCTGGATGCCTAATAAATCCTGTGCCCCTCCGTACATGAACCGGAAAGCCGTAATGACTTCATCATAGATTACAAGTGCGCCAGCTGCATGAGTAAGATCATTGACTTGCTGCAAAAATCCTGGTTTTGGCTCAACGATCCCAAAGTTTCCGACGATTGGCTCTACTAATACCGCTGCAATTTGGGGTCCCCACTTTTCTAATGCTTCTTTAAATGGTTCGATATCGTTGAAAGGTACTGTTATCACTTCTTGAGCAATGCTTTTTGGCACCCCAGCCGAATCAGGTGTCCCAAGCGTAGAAGGCCCAGAGCCCGCTGCAACGAGGACTAGATCGGAGTGACCATGATAACAGCCGGCAAATTTGATGATTTTGTCGCGTCCAGTATAGGCGCGGGCAACGCGGATGGTTGTCATTACCGCTTCAGTTCCTGAATTCACAAAGCGCACTTTATCCATCGAAGGAACCGCTTCTTTCAGCATTTGGGCAAATTTCACTTCGTGTGGGGTTGGGGTGCCATAAAGAACCCCAGACTCTGCCGCTTTTTTAATTGCTTCTGTAATATGCGGATGGGCATGACCAGTAATAATTGGACCGTAAGCTGCCAGGTAGTCAATATATTGATTACCGTCGACATCCCAGAAGTAAGCACCTTGGGCACGTTCCATGACAACAGGAGCACCGCCGCCAACCGCTTTATAGGAACGTGAAGGGCTGTTCACGCCGCCGACAATATGTTTTAATGCCTCGTTATGTAGACGTTCAGAGTTTGAAAACTGCATATTTTTCCCTCCTAAAATTAATTCATCCCTATTTTATCACTATTTTAGTTTCCGTTTAATTTTTTCAATTTTTAATGAAGTTCAGGACGGTTGTGTTAACACTCTTATTTAGCTAAACTATTTCATTAGGGTAAGTTTCAGGAGGTTACAAGGATGAATAATGCAATTGAGGTACAAAAATTAAGAAAAGAATTTAAAGCCTATTCCAGTCGTTCGGGGCTAAATGGGGCATTTCGAGATTTATTCACAAGAAATTATAAAATTGCTACCGCCGTAAATGATATTAGTTTTACTGTCAAAAAAGGTGAAATGGTCGGTTACATCGGCGAAAATGGGGCAGGGAAATCGACAACAATTAAAATGCTGACAGGAATCCTGACTCCGACTTCCGGTCAAATTACCGTTAACGGAATGAATCCACACAAAGAGCGGGAAAAATTTGTCCAAACCATCGGTGTTGTTTTCGGCCAGCGTTCGCAATTATGGTGGGATATCGCTGTTCAGGAGTCATTCCGACTGCTGAAGAAAGTGTATAAAGTGTCGGATCAACAATATGACGACCACATGAATCATGTCATTCGAACCTTGGATATCGAGCCGCTTCTCGATAAGCCTGTCCGTAAATTATCGCTTGGCCAACGGATGCGCTGTGAATTGGCGGCAGCGTTAATTCACAATCCACCGTTACTATTCTTAGATGAGCCGACAATTGGCCTAGATGTACTGGTGAAGTTGAAAATTCGTGAATTTTTAAAAGAAATTAATGAGAAATATAACACGACGATTCTGCTGACAACCCATGACCTTACTGATATTGAAGCATTGTGCGAGCGGGTCATCATGCTTGATGAAGGGAATGTGATATACGACGGGCCTCTTAAGAATTTAAAAGAAACTTTAGGCGAAGGAAAAGAGCTCCAATTCCAGCTCCTTGAAAAGGTGGATCTGGCAGCTGTTAAACATGTAACAAGCGGTATGCCTGTTAAATGGGAATTCGATAAAAAGGAACTAATCTTCACAGCAAATATCGAGGACAGCGATGAACTTATTTCGCAGGTTATTGCCGCGGTCGCTGCCGCATTTAAAATTAAAGACATGAAAATTAACGAAACCTCTACAGAAGAAATCATCCGTAATATTTATGAAAAGGGTGCGGTCGAAGTTGGATAAATATTTAGAAATGATTAGAATTCGTTTTTTAATGATGCTCGCCTACCGGACGAATTATTATACGGGGATTTTTATTTATAGCATAAATATCGGGGCCTATTATTTTCTATGGACGGCTATTTATGGCGGGAAGGAGCAAATTCAGGGGCTGTCTGTCATCCAAATGACTACCTATGTCGCCATTTCCTGGATGGCCCGGGCGTTTTACTTCAACAATCTTGACCGTGAAATGGCGATGGAAATCATGGAGGGGAAAGTGGCTGTTGAGCTCATTAGACCTTACAATTATCTTGGGATGAAGACGATGCAGGGTTTAGGCGAAGGAATTTTTCGCTTGTTTTTCTTTTCGGCACCAGGTCTTGTCATTGTTTATTTCATCTTCCCAATCCGATTCACCTGGGATCTAAGCGTATGGGGTTTATTTACCATCTCTATCCTGCTGAGTTTTTTAATTAATACGCAGCTAAATTTATTAACAGGGATAACGACTTTCTTCTTATATAATAATATGGGGCTGATTCGGGCGAAACGTGTGGTCATTGATTTGTTCTCCGGCCTGCTCCTCCCGATTAGTTTTTTTCCCGGCTGGGCACAAGGGATTATGAAATACCTTCCCTTTCAAGGAATCAGCTATATACCGAGTATGATTTTTACGAAAGGCTTTTCGCACCAGCAGGCAATCGAAGCGCTTGGACAGCAGTTATTATGGGTAATCATTTTAGTCATCCCAATCCAATTGTTGTGGCATGCGGCGAAGAAACAGCTGGTAATTCAAGGGGGCTAAGTGTTGTTTTATGTATCGATGTTTTTTCAATATCTATCGCAATATTTAAAAACAAGACTACAGTATCGGGCTGATTTGTTTGTAGAGTTTTTCTCGGATTTACTTTCGCAGGCGATCAATCTGGTCTTTATATTAGTCGTTTTCGGCCACACTAATATGCTTCATGGCTGGAACCGGGACGAAATTATTTTTATTTATGGCTTTTTCTTAGTTCCTTACGCGGTCTTTTCTGCGTTTTTTAATATTTGGGATTTTAATGAACGCTATATTGTGAAGGGGGAACTGGATCGGATTTTAACAAGACCAATCCACAGCTTGTTTCAAATTATTCTTGAACGACTGGAACTGGAATCTTTATTCGGGGCACTTACCGGGCTTGCAGTGATGTTTTATGCCGGCAGCAGGCTGGGAATTGAAGTGCACTGGTATCATCCGTTCTTGTTTATTGTGTTTGTAATCGGCGGAGCGCTTGTGTATGGCGGTGTGTTCATCATGCTTGCCTGCATTAGCTTTTGGGCCGATGCAAGAACATCGCTCATGCCGATGATGTACAATATTAGTAACTACGGCAGGTATCCGGTCAATATTTATAATAACATCATCCGCTTCGTCTTAACTTGGATTCTGCCGTTTGCGTTTGTTGGCGTCTATCCTGCGGCGTTTTTCCTTGGAAAAGAAGAATGGTATTGGTATTCATTCTTCACTCCGGTAATCGGGATTATCTTTTTTGTTTCCTCGGTGCTCTTATGGAATCAGGGTGTTAAGAAATATCGCGGAGCGGGGAATTAATAAGACTTGGATATTTTATTGTCCAAGCCAGCATAGAAATAGAGTAACCTATCTGAATTTAGAGGTGGTCCTCGGTGTTCTATTTCTTGCTGCCAGTTGTTATCTTTTGTATATTTATGAGTTTAAGAACCTTATTCATTCCTAACACGATAAGAGGAAAATTTGTCTCTGTTGATAATTTTCTTTATTTGGGGACAGTCTATTTAACCGTAATCCTTGGATTTGGATTAATTTATCTGCTTTTTCATTTAATTGGTTTGCCACTACTTAAAGAAGTGAATGAGCACCCGAAGAGTAATATTTTCGAAACAAGTTTTTATTTTAGCGCTATGACACTTTTTTCAGTGGGTAATGGTGATGTCCTGCCGCAGGGTGTGGGAAGAATTATTGCTGTAATTGAGGCGTTAATTGGTTATACGCTGCCCGCTGCATTTGTCGCGCGAGTCATGTTAAATAGAGATAAATAATCATATCGATTTGCGAGAAGGTTGTATTATCGGGAAAGATTAGTTACGCTATCAATAAGGAATATTTTACAATTGGAGTGATATTAAGTGACAATTGAGATAGGGAAGCAAGCGCCTGATTTTAAGTTAGAAGCAAACAATGGTGAGACAATTACTTTAGCAAAATTTCGTGGCAAAAATGTATTGCTTTATTTTTATCCAAAAGACATGACTCCTGGTTGTACGACTGAAGCATGTGATTTCCGGGACCAATTTCAGCAATTTAAAGATTTGAATGCGGTAATCCTAGGGGTTAGTCCAGACCCGGTCGACCGCCATCAAAAATTTATCGAAAAATACGGTCTGCCATTCTTGCTACTTGCCGATACGGACCACGAAGTCGCAGAAGCTTATGGAGTTTGGAAGTTAAAGAAAAACTTCGGGAAAGAATATATGGGGATTGAAAGATCAACATTTATAATTAATCAAGACGGCACCCTTGCTAAGGAATGGAGAAAGGTTCAAGTCAAGGGGCATGTGGAGGAAGCATTATCCTACATACGTGATAACCTATAATTTTTCTACGCCTATTTTCTCGAGGAAAGGCATTTGTCCAATGCAACAAACCTTAATTTGAATATCATTTTATTAGGGCATACCTCCTCAGATAAATTTTGGGTCCATAGCGGCCCTTTTTTTTATGCTTAAAAAAGATATCTTCATTCTGAGTATTCTAAATATACATATAGGTGTTATTATAGAGGAAAATAATCACTTCCTGCCTGTCGAAGGGGAAGAGCCAAAAAGGGAATCGAGGGGGGTTTTTAAATGAAGATTTATACAAAAACAGGTGATAAAGGAACAACCTCACTAATTTACGGGCAAAGGGTAGCGAAGAACGACATGCGCGTGGAGGCCTATGGGACGTGTGATGAAACAAATTCCATGATTGGGCTTGCACTTAGTCATTTAAATAATGAAAATTTTCTAGGGAAAGAAATAATTGAAAATGCATATCATAAAATACAAACAAATCTTTTTCATGTGGGAGCAGAATTAGCTACCCCAAAAGGTAAGGAAGTAAAGTGGTCACTCAAATCTTCCGATGTGGAGGAAATGGAAAAACAAATCGATGATTGGGACGTGACACTTCCCGATTTAACGAATTTCATTCTGCCAGGAGGACACCCTGCAGGTGCTGCGTTTCATGTTGCCCGAACAATTGCTAGAAGGGCAGAAAGGTGTGCGGTTATTTTGGGTGATGACGTGAATCCGCTTGTATTAGCCTATTTAAACCGGCTTTCGGATTTATTGTTTGTGACCGCTCGATATGTAAACCATCATTTAGGGGCTAAGGAAAAGACCTTGCACAGTTAAAAAAATAGAAACAATTCGGTAAGTGAGATTACAATATTGACAAAAGTACAAATTACCTAGTAAAATTAATTGTAACAATTATAATATAAGAATATTTTTTGGAAAGAAGGTGCATGGCGATGAATCATTTAAAAGAAGCGTTGGATTCCCTGAAGGATACAGGGGTACGAATTACTCCACAACGTCATGCGATACTTGAATATTTAATAAACTCGATGTCACATCCTACAGCAGATGAAATATATAAAGCCCTTGAAGGGAAATTTCCTAATATGAGTGTGGCGACGGTTTACAATAATTTACGAGTATTTCGTGAAGTTGGTCTTGTAAAGGAATTAACTTACGGTGATGCATCTGCACGTTTCGATTTTGTAACCTCGCATCATTATCATGTCATTTGTGAAAAATGCGGAAAAATTGTAGACTTTCAATATCCAGGCTTAGATGAGGTGGAGCATCTTGCTTCACATGTGACCGGCTTTAAGGTGGAAAATCACCGGATGGAAATTTACGGTTCCTGTCCTGAATGTGCAAGTAAAGAGGTACATTAACAAAATCTTTGAGAAAAAAGGATGACTTACCATTCACGGCTAGAAGCCATGAAGGTAAGTCATCCCTTATTTATTTTCCCGATTTTTCTTATTATAGGTTTCGTCAAATTCTTTACCTTCGAGTTTTGGATCAAGTGTTAATGGTTCCCGGCAATACATGCACATATCCACTTTCCCAAGCATTTTTGTTTGCTTTCCGCAGCTTGGACACTTTACGTGGACACTTTTTGTTGATAACATTCCAATCCAGAAATAAACAACAGTACTCGCAATAATAAAAAGAAGACCAAAGAGCATGAAGATGGTCATAATAAGTGGTGAAGTACGAAAAAAGATACCACCATACATAACAATGAAGCCGATGAAAATTAGTGATAATGCAAAGGTACGAATTTTATTTATTTTACTCGAATATTTTGCCATGTTGAAACTCCCTCCTAAAAAAACTATACCATATTTACGAAAAGAGAAAAAATTATGCGACAAGAATGTCGAAATTTGTCTTGGTCTCAAGGAGGATATTTAGTTTCACTGTCGAACATATACCATACCCGAAAAAAATGGAGGAATGATGAATGGAAGACATCCTTCGGCCTATTTATCAAGAAAGGGCGAGCCAATCCAATACTCTAGGAGTGTTGTTGATTGAAAAAAAACAAAAATTAAGCCACATCACTGATTCATTTGATGTTATTCTCTTGATAATTATAAAAGAGGCAGATCAGCCATTATTCATAAAGCACTATACGTACAACAACAAAAAGGCTGCCATGCATGTCGTTGCCGAAACCAAGCTCCAAGAATGGCTTCTACTAGGCACAAATCGAAAAATATTTGAATGGCTTAATGATGCCAAAATCCTTTTTGACCGAAATGAATACGTTGCAAATTTAAAAACTGAACTGCGGGAATTTCCTTTTAACGGACGAAAAATCAAAATGGGCGTAGAATTTGCTAAATTAATACGTCGTTATGTCGATGGAAAAGCATTATTCGAAAGCAAACAGGTTTTAGATGCTTATAATCATGTTGTCCATTCCCTGCACCATCTTGCGAGATTAGCGGTAATTGAAAATGGTCTTCACCCAGAGCTTACAGTTTGGCAGCAAGTAAAACAAATCGAACCGGAAATATATAAATTATATGAAGAACTGGTTAATAGTGAAGAGACACTAGAGAAAAGACTTGAACTGTTATTCCTTGCAAGTGAGTTCATGATTCATTCCAGGACAAATATTGGAACATCTCATTTATTGGAAGTACTCAGCGGCAGGGAATACTGGTTCTTTAATGAAATGATGAATGAAAAGGATTTAATCCCTTACTCTGTTGATCTTGCAGTGCTGCTTGAGTATTTAATTGAAAAACATCTAATAGATGTAGTAAATATTGAAACTAAAGGTCATGGGGTTTTTCATCGCGGATATTGTGTCCATAAAAAATTATCGTAAAAAAACAAAAAAGGTATTGACCTTTTATTGTTTGCTTGGTATATTAATAACCGTCGCTGCGAAACATTCTAATAAAGTTTTCGTGAGTGACGGTTTGAAAAAAAGTTATTGACATTTAGAAAAGCTTTATGTTATATTAACAAAGTCGCTTATGAGCGATTATAAGATTGTT